>DUZW01000008.1 GCA_013349295.1 Deltaproteobacteria bacterium | reverse complement strand
GGCCGCAGACAAGAAGGTCGTGGTGGTGGTCAATAAGATCGACAGGGCGCCCTCCCTGGATATTGGCCGGTATGGCGATTTTTTTGTTGGCATCCCGGTCGTCGCCATTTCCGCCGCAACCGGCGAGGGCATCCGCACCTTGGAGGATGCGGTGTACGAAGCTGCCACCGGTGGGCATGGTCTTCAGGAAACCTGCGTTGCCGCGCCGAATGTGCGGCATGCCGCTGCCTTACAGCGTACTCTTGTCGCGGTGCGGCAGGTTGCGGAGGGGCTGGGCGCGGGTTTGTCGCCTGACCTCCTGGCTATTGATCTCCAGGCTGCTCTGGCGTATCTTGGTGACATCATCGGGGAAACAACCACGGACGATGTGTTGGATATGATTTTTGCGGAGTTTTGTCTCGGAAAATAGCTGTTAACGCGGAACAGCAGTGCATCGGCGAAGGAAAAGTCATGACCTCAGGCAAAAAACACAAAGAGATCGATCTTGACGAACAGATTGAATTTCTGAAAAAGGTAAGTTTTTTTCATGGGTTCGATGATCATGAACTCAAGCAGTTCCTCCAAGTGAGCAAATGGCTCCGTGTTCCTCCCAACACAGCGATTATCAAGGAAAATACAACCGAACGGGCCTTTTATATTCTGGTCAAGGGCGAAGTCCGGGTCGAAAAACAATTATCGGGTAAAGCAAAACCAATCCTGCTTACCACCCTTACCACCGGGGATTGTTTTGGGGAAATGGCCTTGGTCACCGAGATAAAAAGGACCGCCGATGTGGTGGCGAGTACGGAATCCTTTATCTTGCGGGTTGAACCCGAGATTGTCAGTACTTCAAATGTGTTTTTGCAGCTGAAATTTTATAAGCGCTTTTGCGAACGATTGGTCACCAGGCTGGATCTGGCCAATAAAAGAGTTGCCGGGCGTGATGGCGAAGAGGCAAATCCTTCCATTCTGCAAAAAGTGTTTTCCGGAGACAGCCCTCCGAAAGGCGAAGAAAAGCCGTCCAGGCACCAGGTCAAACCGGAATCTACAATAGGACGGTCGGAAAAGGAGGAAAAGGCCCGGGCGAGCATCCCCCTTCCTCCAATGCCCGACAAGGATAACCGCCAGACCCCGGCCAAGCTGTACCCCCGAGTCCATCCGGAGGCGGTTTTGCCGGTGAACCCCGCAGTGGCCGCCGAGTTGACCGCCATGATGAAAGGCGGCGCGGGCATCGATAATACCCGGCGCCTGGCCGACTTGATCTCTCTTGATCCCGTGCTGAGTTGCCGGGTGATCCAGACAGCCAATTCGCCGTTTTACCGAAGGGCCAACACGGTGGGAACCGTCGCTCTTGCCATGGTTATTGTCGGAGTCAAGCAGGTTCAGGAGGTGCTTGTTGATACGATCAGGGCGGCCAAGTCAACGCAGGCTTTCAGCGGTTATACCTCGGTGGCCAAAGATTTCTGGCAACATGCGGTGGTAGTCGGCAGAATTGCCGAGATGTTGCGGGATGTAATTCGAATCAGCACCTCGGCGGATCTCTATTTGTGTGGCCTTTTCCATGATCTGGGCATGCTGGCGCTGGATGGAATGTCGCCAAATTTTTATCCGCAGTTTGTTCAGCCTTCGGAAGAGTTGCAGGATATTGCCAAGGCGGAAAAGGAGTATATCGGGGTGGATCATGGGCACGCCGGTGTCTGGCTGGCCGAAGGCATCGGCCTGCCGCAACCTTATCTGGATGTGATGCGCTTCCATCATCAGCCGGAAAAGGCTACGACCAACCCGATACCTGTGGCCTTGGTGAATCTGGCCAATATGTTCGCCGCAATGAAGGGCGCCAGTCTGGGCAAACCCCAGGTGACAATGCAGGATGTCTTGCGCTCTTTTTCTTGGGCGCTGATCGAAGAACACCACCGCCCCTTTCAGGAGGTCAATGTCCAGCAGTTTGTTAATTCGTTTTCTGCGGAACTCGACAAGACCTGGGCCGTCATCACCGGTGATATCCTGCTGTAGCCGTCGCCGCTATCGTTGCAGTGACCAACTATCGTCATCTGGATGACCAAAACAGCACAAGGAGCCGTAACGAACCGCTCAGAACAACAGGGGCTTTTCGTAACGTCTCTTAAGTTTTCAATCGATAGGGGTGAACTGATCCTTGCGGGCTCCGCAGATGGGGCAGGCCCAGTTTTCCGGCAGATCCTCGAAAGAGGTGCCGGGGGCGATGCCTGAGTCCGGGTCTCCGTCCGCCGGATCATAGATGTAACCACAGACCGAACATTCATAGCGTTTCATGGAGGCGCTCCTGTTTATATTTTGGCACGCATGGAAACTGCCTGGCGAAATCTTTCAGGCAAGAGGCGGCATTATTTATTTATAGGTGTTCGCTTTGGCCGACGTCAACGCTTTTTAGAAGCGGTTACGAAAAGCCTCTGCCGTCCTGAGCGGTTCGTTGCGGCTCCTTATCCCGTTTGGCCATGCAAACGAGCAGCTCTTATTGTCTTGCAACGCCTTGTCGACATAAGGCGTTACTCTTCGTTATGAAGCATGTTGTCTGGGGAAGCGGAAAGAGAGGGACAGATGATTGAGAAGGAAGAGGTTGTTGCCAGGAATGATATCGCCGCGAGGGTCAAGGAGCTTGGCCAGGCCATTACTCGTGATTATGCCGGGCGCCGGTTGGTTCTGATCGGGATTTTAAATGGGTCTTTTATCTTTCTGGCCGACTTGGTTCGGGAAATCGAACTTCCCATTGAGATAGATTTTATCCGGGTGTCGAGTTACGGCTCCTCCACCTGCTCCTCCGGCACCATCCAATGTACCAAAGATACCGAGCTTGAGCTGGCAGGGAAGGATATTCTGCTGGTGGAGGATATTGTCGATACCGGCAGAACCATTGCCTGTCTTAAGGATCTTTTGTCTTCCAGAAAGGCGGAGTCCGTAAAGATCTGCGCCCTGATCGACAAGAAGGAAAGGCGTGAGGTCGAGGTGGTGGTTGATTATGCCGGGTTCGTGGTGGCGGAAGGCTTTCTGGTTGGTTATGGCCTTGATCATGCGGAGCACCACCGTCAATACCCGGCAATCTATAAGATTGTCAGTGGCGTGTGAATCCCGTGGCAACCCTCCAGGAGAAGGACAAACGGTTCCTCTGGCATCCCTATACTCAGATGCAGGATTATGCCCAGCGCGATCTGCTTCTTATTGACAGGGCCGAGGGCATTTCCCTTTTTGACCATCAGGGGAAGCGCTATTTTGATACTATTTCTTCCTGGTGGTGCATTGTTCATGGGCACAGCCATCCAACCATAACCGAGAAAATTCGCTCTCAGCTGACGCGCCTCGATCAGGTCCTGCTGGCCGGGACCAGCCATGAGCCGGCGATTCTCTTGGCGGAACAGCTGGTGGCTCTGGCGCCGCCCAATCTTTCCCGGGTGTTTTATTCCGATAACGGTTCCACGGCCTGTGAGATCGCGATCAAGATGTCGCTCCAGTACTGGCGGCAGATCGGGCAGCCGAACCGCTGCCGGCTGGTGGGGATAGAGCGCGGCTATCATGGCGACACCATCGGCACCATGAGCCTGGGTGGGGTGCCGGAATTTCATGGCCCTTTTGCGCCGCTGCTTTTTTCCTCCCATCGGCTGCCATCTCCTTACTGTTATCGCTGCCCGGTCGGCCAGGAACAAGAGAGTTGTTCCTGCCAGTGCCTGCAACCGCTGGCGGAACTTCTGGCCGATCAGGGCGGGCAGATTGCCGCCCTGATCATTGAGCCGCTTATCCAGGCCGCCGGAGGTATGATCGTCTATCCTCCGAAGTATCTGCAAAAGCTGGCTGCCTTGACCAGGGAATATGGGGTGCATTTGATTTTTGACGAAGTGGCCACCGGGTTTGGCCGGACCGGGACCATGTTTGCCCTGGAACAGGCCGGGGCTGCCCCTGATTTTCTCTGTTTGTCAAAAGGGCTGACTGCTGGTATGTTACCAATGGCGGCGACGCTGACCAGCGAGGAGATTTTTCAGGGTTTTTATGGAGAGTATGGGGCGGGGAAAACTTTTTTCCACGGCCATACCTTCAGCGGCAATCCCCTGGCAGCTGCCGCGGCCCTTGGCTCCTTGCAGGTCTTTGCCGAAGAGCAGACCATGGCCGGGCTGCCGGCCAAGATCAGTCATCTCAAGGCGCGGATGCTCCGTTTTGGTGATCTGCCCTGGGTAGGGGATCTACGGCAGATCGGGATGATCACCGCCATGGAACTGGTGAAGGATAGAGAGACCAAGGTTCCCTATGATTTTTGCGAACGGGTCGGCTGGCCGATTTATCTGGCCGGGCTTAAGCAGGGGCTTTTGCTGCGACCCATTGGTAATGTAATCTATCTCTGGTTGCCGCTTTCCGTCACCCTGACCGAAATAGACGAGATCACGGAAAGGGCCTGGCAGGTACTTTCCGACCCGCGAAATATTTCGGGGTGGTAGGCTTGGTTTGTGTGAAAGAGTTGTGTTTGTGCGCTTGTAGCTCAGCTGGATAGAGCATCGGCCTTCGAAGCCGGGTGTCGGGGGTTCGAATCCCTCCGGGCGCACCATTAAAACCTAAAAAACCCGACAAGTTATAGTGCTTGTCGGGTTTTTTTTTGATTTGAAAATTTTCAGGGCTGAACCCTCAAGCTGTCCTCTTCTGCTGTTTCCGTGTATGCAATCCCCGCTGTAATTGCTGTAATTCAGGACGATCATTGCTGAAACACACGCTCGGCAAGGGTGTGGATGAAATCCCTCAGCTCCGGGTAGGTTGTGGTGGCGTCGATCTGTTTGCGGATGGCAGGGCCATTGGTTGTCCCACGAAAGTATTTCCAGGCATGGTTTCTGATTTTGGAGAGGCTTGGTTCCGGGACAAGGTGGGTCTCGGCGAGTTCCAGGTGGCGCAGGAGGGTTTTGATTCTATAGGCCATTGAGGGTTGCTGGTTCACACCCCCGGAAAAGATCCAGGGTGCGCCCAAGGCGGCCCGGCCGATCATCACCCCGGCGCAGCCGATTTTCCTGAGCAGGGCCAGCCCCTCTTCATGGGAGGTGATGTCGCCGTTTGCAAAAACAGGGATGGCAACACTTTTCATGGTTTGCACTATTACCGCGTGGTCGATGGGGCCGGTGAATCCGTCGGTCCAGGTGCGCCCGTGGATGGCAATGGCCTGTGCGCCGGCACCTTCCGCTATTTTGGAAATCTCCGGAGCGGTAATGGTGTGCTGGTTCCAGCCCGTGCGGATTTTGACGGTTACCGGTTTTGTGGAGGTGTTGCAAACGGAGGTGATAATTTTTTCCGCGAGGCGCGGGTTTTTCATCAATGCGGCTCCGGCGCCTGTCTGAACGATCTTTTCCATGGGACAGCCCATGTTGATATCGATACCGGCAATGGGCTGTTCGCTGAGGATGGCTGCGGCTTCTCCCATCATGAAGGGATCGTTGCCGTAAAGCTGCATGATCACCGGCTGTTCCGCCGCATTGGTGAGAAGTAAATCCAGGCACTCTTGCTCTTGCGAGACCAAGCCATGGCAGTCGATCATCTCGGAATAGCAAAGGGCAGCCCCGTGTTCTCTACAGAGCAGGCGAAAGGGCAGGTCGGTGCATCCGGCCATGGGCGCAAGAACAAATGGGTTTTTTATGTGGGTTGTCCCAAAGGGAAAGATCATTACCGGCTCATAGTGTTTGGTGGTATCGTATGAATGAAACAACGGGGATGTCGGGCAGTGGTGTACATCGCCTGCCTCCGTCCGCGAGAGATTCGAATCCGGGTGACGGGTTGGGGCGGAAAAGGAAGATGGGTGAGCCGTCGTTTAAAAAAATAGCGGTGCCGATTATGCTGCGGTTAACGGCGCTTAAACCGAACCCCCTTGCCGGGTTCGGGAGGGTTGGCTGCGGAGTCTTATTGGTGGGCAAGGCGCCGACTGTCGCAGGGCGCGCATTATATCGGGCTTTGGCGCGGAGTGCAAACAGCAATAAAATCTGTACGAAAAAAGTGTTTGCTCGGGCAGAGCGTGAATTGGCAGGGCTATTCAGTCTGCACAAAAAAAAGAAGATCGACTTTGCGGGAAAGTCGATCTTCTTTTAAGGAGAAAGGAGATAGGAGTTGTTTTACTGTCTTGGTATTATAGCAACAAGTGTGCCAATGCGTGAATTTTTTTGTTTTTTTGTTTATCTGCTGGATTGATGGGCGATTCGAGGGGATGGGCGTGGGAGTGAAAAAGTGGTGGGTGTACAAATTTTTGAACGGGGAGAGCGGCGTTGGAGAAGGCGTTGTGGGTTTTATGATGTTGTTTCAAGCTGTTGTGCTGGTAAAAGTTTTTTTGTACCAGCGAGAAAAAGATGTTTTTTGGCAAACAGCTTGCAAATGCCCGGATGGTCGTCTGCCTGGAGAGATCTTGAAGGAGAGGGGTACAAAAAATTATACTTCGCCCAGGGAAAATATCAGTGCCGGTTAACACAGCCTTTCCCCTTGGTTTCCTGCTTGTGAACCGGTGGCGAATCCTTCGCTATATTGGGACGTTTCAGAAAAATGACTTGGTATTGTGAAGCTGCTTTTTTTTGTCGGCATCGTTGCGGTCACCATTTTTTGTAAGCATCGGAAAATCCTTGTAAAAAATATGTGGTAAAAAAAACGAGAGTATACTTTATACTATGTAGATCGGTTGGTATTGGGGTTAATGATGTAGCTATGAGGAGTCGCCATGAAAGAGTGGTTCAGTAGCTTGAGTCTGCGGATAAAACTTTTTCTTCTCGTTGGTTTTGTTGCGTTCTCCATGGTTTCCAGCATCGGTATTGCCCAGTTCATCATCCAGCGGGTGCAGATCGGGGGCGAGATGTACACCGGCATTGAACTCAAGATGGACTACATCGACAAGATCGCCAGGATCCGCCTCAATCTCAACCTCCTCAACAGCATCCTCAAGGGCCAGATCATGGAATATGATCCGGACAACTTGAGCGGCCTGAAAACCACCAGCAATAAGTTTGACGAGGCCATTGCCGAAATGCGGGAAAGAGTGACCAATCCCGGCGGCGGAAAACTGTATTGCGGTTCCTGCCATGCGGTGGAGCGGGCCTCGGCGGTGGTCACTTCCTATGACGACTTGTCCGCCTCCTGGCCGAAGATGGCCGAGGTCATCAATAAAAAGATTTTGCCGGCCCTGGAAAATGGGGACAAGGCAGCTGCCCTGGAGGCCTTTGACGGAGAATTTTTCGAGAAATACTACAGCCTGATGGGCAGCACCAAGGCTGCGGTTGACGAGTTGCGCGGGGGGCAGGAGCTGACCAAGGAAAAGGCCATGGCCGAGGTGAAGAGGTTCGGTCTGTTCTTCATCATTGGCGGGGGTATCTCGCTTGTGGCTGTCGGTCTTTTTGCCTTTCTTTTCGTGCAGATGCTGGTCCGGTCCATTAACACCATTGTCGGCGAGCTGGACGAAAGCGCCGACAGTATCTCCGATGAGGCCCATGCCACGTCCAGCACCTCGCAGATGGTGGCGGAAATGGCTTCGGAGATGGCGGCATCGCTGGAGGAGACCAGCGCGTCCCTGGAAGAGATCACCGCCATGGTCCAGCAGAATGACACCAATTCCGCTGAGGCCAATTCCTCAATGAAGCAGAATGAGGTACTCGGCTCCAGGGCAAACGCCAATGTGGCGGCCATGCAGATTTCCATGCAGAACATCAAAAAAGACAGTGATGCGATCGCCTCGATCATTCGTGAGATCGAAGCGATCGCCTTTCAGACCAATCTTCTCGCTTTGAATGCGGCGGTGGAAGCGGCCAGGGCAGGGGAGCAGGGCCAGGGCTTCGCCGTGGTTGCCGATGAGGTGCGCAATCTTGCCCAGCGTACCGCCAAATCGGCAAGAAACTCCAGTGATCTGATTGAGCGGGCCATCGGTAATGTCAATGAGGGTTTGAAAAAGGTGAATGAGGTTGTGTCCGAGTCCACGGAGGTGGTTGCCGGCTCGCGGAAGGTCGCAATTTTGGTGGAAGAGATTTCCACCGCTTCCCATGAACAGACCCAGGGGATTCTTCAGATCAACAAGGCGGTGACCGAGATGGACACCGGCACGCAGCAGATGGCGGCCAATGCCGAGGAGCTGGCTGCGGCCTCCGAGGCTGTTACCTCCCAGACCATGATGCTCCGTGACAATATCGGACATCTGGTTCGGCTGGTTGAGGGTGGGAAGGATTAAAACAGTTAAGGGGGCGGGCGGTTGTCTTGTCTGAAAAGTCCTGGGACTGTAAAGTGTAGGCAAGAGGCCGCACCCGAGTATCGGGTGCGGCCTTTTCTTCTAGGGCAGGGCGTATAGCCGATCCTGTTTGCAATAGGGTTCTGCCCCATGTTCGGGAGAGCAAAATGGATTATTTTTTGGCGGGAGATCTGGGCGGGACCAAAACCATTTTGGCTCTTTATGCCGCAACAGAGCAGGGTTATACCCTGATCAGGGAGCAACGCTTTTTCTCCGGCGATTATGACGAGTTCTCTGGAATAATTGCCGAATTTCTCCGCGGCTCCGATAATCATCCCCAAGTCGCCGTGTTTGGCGTGGCTGGACCGGTTGCCGACGGGAAGGTCCGGATGACCAATCTGGGTTGGTTTATTGACCAGGAGGTTCTGCGGGAACGGTTTCAGCTTGCCGAGGTTCGGTTGTTGAATGATTTGGTGGCGGTGGCCCAGTCTGTGTCAAGTTTGGCCTCGGAAGACTTGTTGGTGGTCAATGCCGGAACGGTGGTTCCCCAAGGGAGCATGGCGGTGCTCGCCCCAGGGACAGGGCTTGGCGAGGCCTATCTCTGCTGGGATGGAGCAGGCTACAGCGCCTACCCCTCGGAGGGGGGGCATGCCGATTTTGCCCCAACCTCGGAGATGGAGCAGGCGCTGCTTTCCTTTTTGCTGGCGGAACAGGACCATGTGAGCTACGAGATGGTCTGCTCCGGCACGGGAATCCCGAATATTTATCGCTACCTGACCCAGGGGGCCGGGATGAAGGTTCCTCCGGATTTGCAGGCGGCGCTGGACGCAGTCACGGATATTACTCCGGTTCTCATGGGCCAGGCCCTGGGAAAAACCGGTGAGGTCGCACGGTTGACCTTGGAGATCTTTTTCTCGATTCTGGCGGCAGAGGCCGGCAACATGGCGATCAAGTTTCTTGCCACAGGAGGGCTTTATCTCGGCGGCGGCATGCTGCCCCGCCTTCTTCCCGCTTTCGACTCGAAGAGATTCATGGCACGTTTCGCGGGCAAAGGGCGCATGGCGGGGATCCTTGCAACCATTCCGGTCAGGATTATCATGACGGACAGGGCGGGGCTCAATGGGGCGGCCATTATCGCCTTTCAGACAATGCAAAAACACCACGGATACAGGTAGGCGTATGTCTTTACGGGATTTGGCGCGGGAGCTCTATCGGGCGCAGCAACAGGTCGAACGGCTGGAAAAGCTTCTGCTTTCCGTGACGCCGGAGGAGGAGCCGGCGATTCAGCGCGAGTTGGAGGATGCGCGGGATGAACGTCGGCAACTCCAGAAAATGATCGATGGCCGCAAGGATTCTTCCCCTCTGCCGAGAAGGTTCTGAATATTCAGGGCCGCTGTATGGCGGGAGGCCTGAAAGCAGAAAAAAGGCGCGGCAAAGAAAACAAGAGGAACGATATGTGTATTGATGTGCGAAAAACCTGTGAATGCGGGGCTCAAAACGTTCAGTTTCATCTTCGTGATAATCTTTTGCGGTCAGAGGTTATCCAGCGGCTATTCTGCCCGAAGTGTCCGGGAGATACTCCGTTTGATGAACGAAGCATGCTCAACGACAATGGCTGGGTGGTTGAGTATGACATAATCCTTGCCACCATGCTGCTCACGGCAAAATTGCAGGTGGAGCCCGATTCAGTGCGTCCTGAATTTATCTTTGATCAGGGCTATGCCTGTTGGCTGGAGATGTATCCCGGCGAGCGGGAGGATATTCGGGAAGAAAAAGAAAAGATCATGGCCCTGCTGCGCGAGGACCAGCGGCAGTATCTTCAGGCAATCCAGAGCTGGAATATCGAGCGTATTTCGCGACTTAAGGCTGCCGGCTGGCGCAAGGCCCAGCACGCCTGAACTCGGCAAGACGGCCCTTGCTCATTGGGGCAGCCACTTTTTGAGCAGTCCTTGGAGCACGCCATCTTCTTTCCAGGCGGCAAGGGCGGAGTTCACCGTCTTGAGCAGGTCCGGCTCATCGCTCCGGATAGCCCAGGCGAGTTCTTCGCTGGTCAATGGGGTCGGAAGCAGGACCAGTCCGTTTGTCTTGTTTGAGGCGGCATAGGCGCCGAGTACCGGGCCATCGTGGATAAAGAGGGCGATACGCTTGTCACGGAGGGCTTTTATCGCAGCATCCGGGGACGAGAAAAAAAACGGTTCCGCCGCAAGGCAATAGCGTTGGACATAGATATCCCCGGTGGTTCCTTTTTCCACGCCGATGGCTTTGCCGGTGGTAAGAATCGCCTGGGCGGATGGAAACTCTTCCGCCCATTTTTGGGTGGTCAGCGCCATCTGGCTGATGGTGAGGTATGGTTCGCTGAAGGCCACCCGGAGCTTGCGCATCTCGGTAATGGACATTGCGGACATGATGATGTCAACCTCCTTGCGTTCCAGGGCGGGAATCTGCTCTTCCCATTCCAGCTCAACAAACTGGAGCCTGCTGTGGAGACGCCTGGCAAGCAGTGCGGCGCAATCGGCTTCAAAGCCTGAAATCAGGCCGGTTTCATCCTCTTTATGGATGAGGCCGGGATAATTCGGTGTAACCCCGACCCGCAACACTCCGCTTTCCCAAGAGGCAAGCGGGCCCCTTTCATTCAGGCTGCAGGCTGCGAGGCTGAAGAGGAAGCAGCCGTACAGTAAGGCTAGGGTTTTTGTTGCAATTGTTTTGGTAGACATGGTGTGCTCCCTGGCTATTTCTGCAAATCCTTTATGCCGACGCCGTTAACACCGCTCTTTGTTTACAACGGCTCAGCTTCCAGACAGGCAACCGTTTGTTCGGCAATCTCCAGCTCTTCGTTGGTGGGGATAACCAGGATTCTCGCCCGGCTGTCCTTGCTTTCCATGGCGGAGCATCCCTCCGGCCGCCCAAGGTTTTTCCCATTATCCATTTTTAGACCCAAATGGGCAAGCCCTTCGCAGCATGCCGCCCGGATAAAATCAGCGTTTTCCCCGATGCCGCCGGTAAAGATCAGCCCGTCCAGCCCTCCCAGCACCGCATAATAGGCGCCGATATATTTCTTGATCCGGTAACAGTACATGGTGATGGCAAGCTGCGCTTCCGGATTGCCTGCACTGGCCATCTCCCCCACCGTACGCATGTCGTTGACCCCGCAGATTCCCTTGAGTCCGCTCTCTTTGTTGAGGATCGATTCGATGGCCCCGGAGGTAAGTCCGGTTTCCCGTTCTAGATAGAAAATGATCGCCGGATCGAGATCTCCGCAACGGGTACCCATGATCAACCCTTCAAGGGGGGTGAGGCCCATGGAGGTGTCTATGCATCTTCCCTGCCGGATGGCGGCGGCACTGGCGCCGTTGCCCAGATGCAGGCTGATCAGGTTGAGGGATTCGAGGGGTTTTTGCAGAAATTCCGCAGCCTTTTTCACCACATAGCGGTGCGAGGTGCCGTGGAAGCCGTAGCGGCGGACCTGATGCGCTTCGTACAGTTTTTTGGGAATGGCGTAATGGTAGGCATGGCGCGGAATGGATTGATGGAAGGCGGTGTCGAATACGGCAACCTGGGGCACGGACGGAGCACTTTCCATTGCCACCTCCATGCCGAGGAGGTTGGCTGGATTGTGCAGCGGTGCCAGGGGGATCAAGGCCCGGATCGTCGAAAGAACCTCGGGGGTAACGCGGGTTGGTTCCTTGAATTTTTCGCCGCCGTGCACGACCCGGTGGCCGATGCCTTTGAGTTCTCCGGTGTCGGCCAGCGCCCCGGTTTCCTTCAGGACCGAAGCGATCAAGGCAAAGCCCTGCCGGTGATCGTTAATCGGCAGAGTCCGGAGTGTTTTTGTCATCTCGCCCTGGGGTGAACGGACACAGTGGCTGAGATGGCTGCCCGGTTCGTCGATCTGTTCGATGCTTCCCGCAGCCAACACGGATTCGTCCCGCATCTCGAACAACTGATACTTGATGGACGAACTGCCGGAGTTGAGCACCAGAACCTTCATGGTATTATTCCTTGGTAACTGTTCAGCTAAAACTAAAAATAAATTTAAACATTCTTGTCGTAACTGAGAAGCAATGGTGCAGATGCGCGGAAAAGGTCGGCGAAGTGTGCTGTTGCACACGAGCGGACCGATGACAAAGCAGATGCACCATTGCTCCTCAGTTACGGGCGGCCTGGGCCTGGATGGCGGTGATGGCCACGGTATTGACGATGTCGGGCACGGTGCAGCCCCGGCTCAGGTCGTTAACCGGTTTGTTCAACCCCTGGAGAACCGGGCCGATGGCCACGGCGTTGGCCGAGCGTTGCACGGCCTTGTACAGGTTGTTGCCGGTGTTCAGATCGGGAAAGATGAACACCGTGGCCTTGCCCGCCACCAGGCTGTCCGGCAGTTTGGTTTTTGCGACCCCGGCGTCAACCGCCGCATCGTACTGGATCGGCCCCTCTATCTTGAGGTCGGGCCGAAGTTCCTTGGCGATCCGGGTCGCTTCGCGCACCTTATCCACGTCGGCGCCCTTGCCCGAGGAGCCGGTGGCATAAGAGCACATGGCGACCAGGGGTTCAATGCCGTAGATCTTTGCGGTTTCCGCCGAACTTATGGCGATCTCCGCAAGCTCCTGGGCGTTGGGGTCGGGATTGACCGCGCAGTCGCCATAGATCAGGACCCGGTCCGCAAGACACATCAGGAAGACGCTGGAAACAATGGAAACCCCCGGCTGGGTGCGGATGATCTGCAGGGCCGGGCGAATGGTGTCCCCGGTGGTATGCACCGCCCCGGAAACCATGCCGTCGGCCAGTCCCTTGTGGATCATCATGGTGCCGAAATAGTTGACATCGGTCATCGTGTCCATGGCGGTTTTTTCGGTGATCCCCTTGTGCCGGCGGAGCGCGAAGTAGGTCTGGGCAAAGTCCTCGCGCAGGGTGGAGGTGGCTGGATCGATAATCCCGATGTTTGTAAGATCAAGGCCGAGTTTGCTGGCCGTGCACCGGATTTCCGCCGGGTCGCCCAGCAGGGTGATCTCCGCGACTCCGCGCCGGATAAGCATTTCACTGGCCCTCAGGACCCGCTCTTCCGCGCCTTCGGGCAAGATGATGTGCTGCCGGTGCTTCTGGGCCATCTCCACCAGATTGTATTCGAACATCATCGGGGTGACCCGCGTGGATTTCACAAGGGAGATCCGGCTTTCCAGCTCGGCCAGGTCGATATGCGCCTCGAAAAGCCCTAGGGCGGTGGCGATCTTGCGGTTGTTTTCCGGGATGAGCATTGGGGGCACACCGCTGGCGTTCATGGTCGTGGTAAAGGTGTCGGTTTGTACGCTGACAATGGGCACTGTCACCCGGTAACTCAAGCCCTGGACGAGCAAGGAAATCTGCGCGTCCGGCACAAAGCCGCCGGAAAGCAGGAGCCCGGCGATGCTCGGGTAGGTGCTGGAGAAGTTGGCGGCCAGGCAGCCAAGGATGATATCCGAGCGGTCGCCGGGCGCGATGATCAGATCGCCTTCCTCAAGATGGTCGAGAAAGTGCGGCAGGTTCATGGCCGCCACCTTGAAATCGGTCACCTCCCGGTTCATCTCTTCCGGGTCTCCCATGATGATCCTGGCGTCCAGAGCTCTGGCGATCTCTCCCACGGTGGGTTTGCCCAGAAACGGCTCTTCGGGCAGGACATAGATCGGCCCGGTCTCCTGGCCGAATTCCCGGACTTTTTCCCGCACCGTCTCCATGAGATCGGGTTCCACCCGGTTGAGCACGCTTGCCAGGATGGTGCAGCCCTTTTTGAGGAAGGATTCCTGGGCCACATGCAAGGCATCGAGGATATCCTCCGGGGATTTGGCGTGGCAGTTCAAGAGCAGCAGGATGGGGCAGCCCAGGTTGTTGACCACCTCGGCGTTGAACTCGAACTCAAAGGGCAGGGAAAGCCCGCTGAAATCGGTGCCTTCGCAGAGAACGAAATCGCACTTGCTTTCCAGTTGCCTGTATTTGTCGAGAATGGTTTTGATGATCTGATCGGTGCGCCCTTCGGCGGAAAGATGCTGGGCCTCCTCGTGGGACAGGGCGAACAGTTCGTCGTACTCGAACTCAAGGCGGTAGCGGGTTTTGATCAACTGCAGATTGTTGTCTGCCACGGTACGCGAGGGAATGATGGGGCGGAAATAGCCGACCCGCCGCAAACGGCGGGACAAAAGCTCCATGATGCCGAGCGCGACCAGCGATTTGCCGCTCTGGGGTCCGATTGCCACGATATATACGCTCTGCGCCATGGATGGGATGCCTCGTGGTGGTATCTTAGACTGAAGACCGAAGCCTGAAGACGGACGACTGAATTATATCAACCATCATTTGTCCTGAAAACCTTCAGCCATCAAAATCACGCCTTTGGTTCCAGGAGAACCAGGACTTCGAGATTGGCCGAGCCGGGAAACATGTCCAGGGGGGCAATGCGCCGGACGTGATAGCCGTTGGTCTGCCACTCCCGCAGGGAGGCGGGGATCTGGTCCACGCCGCAGAAGATATGGAGGATTTTTTTCGCCTTTCGGCGAGCCAGCGAGGCGATTACTCCCGGCAAAGTCCCCTGACGGGGCGGGTCAAGGAGAATCACCTCGTCGGGCATGGGTGGCGGCAGCGTTTTTTCCAGATAGCCGACGGTGATCCGGTGGGCGAGAAAGCGGGTCTGGCCGCCCCGATGTTTGTTCAATCGGCTGTTGGCCTCTGCGGCCCGAATGGAAGGGCCTTCGCCGTCAACGGCCAGCACCTGCCGGTAAGCGGGGGCGAGAAAATGGCTGAACAGGCCGTAGCCGCAGTACAGGTCGAGGAGCGACTGGTCCGGGGCCGGGGCGAGCAACTCCTTGGCCCGCTCCAGCATGGTTTCCACCATGGATTCGTTGATCTGGGAAAACGAGGTCGGATGAAACTGGTAGCGGCAGTCGCCGTAGGTTGCCCCCAATTGGTCCGGGCCGAAGAGCTTCTTGAAATGCAGGGTCTCCGCCGGGCGTTTGGCTTCCAGATAGTAGTCGGACTTGCTTGGGTCAAGATAGACAAAGGCCGCGGAAACAGGTACGGGAAGCTTTTGGAGATGACCGCCCAGCAGTTTCATTTTTCGGATCAGCGGTCCGTTCATCAGGTCCACATTGAAGATCACCGCCTGTTCCGTGTAGCCGCCACGGATGATGAGATAGTTCAGATGGCCGGCGATGAGCCGGAAGGCCGGCTCGCTCAGCTTCTGTTGGAGAAAGCGGTAGATGATCTCATGTTCCTTGGGTTCCAGCGGCGAGGCGGTAAAATACTGGCGGTTCTTGGGCAGGGCGCCCTTGTCCCCCAGCAGCAGATACAGGGTGGAACCGTGGAGGAAACCCTTGCGTTTTGAGGTGGTGCGATAGCCCCGGGCCCTGGGGGAGCGGATTACTTGTTCCGGGTGGCCGGGCAGCCGGTGTTGTTTCCAGAAGGCAAGCAACCCCTGGTCCTTGACCTGAAGCTCCACGGAATAATCGAGATGGGCCAGGGGAGAGCTGTGCAGGATTGACTGGGTTTCCGGAAAAACCGTTGCTGGAATGAGCGGTTTGAGAAAACTGGCAAAGGAGCGGTCGTTTGGGGTGGCTGGCGCCCAGAACGTTTCATCCTCGTCCTCTTCGCCCGTGCCGATGGAAGCACGGCCATGGGGAGAAGCAGCGCCGGGGCGGTGGTCTTTTTTGCCAAAGGGTTTTTCCGGCGAGGCATTGCTTCTGCGGCTGGATGGGCGCCCGGTTGTGGTTTTGGGCGTTCGGAATGCCTCTTCCTCGGATCTTTCCGAGCGCGGTTTTCCGGCGCCGGCGGAAGCACGGCCACGGGGGGGAGCAGCGCCGGGGCGGTGGTCCTTTTTACCAAATGTTTTTTCCGGCGAGGCATTGTTTCTGCGGCTGGACGGGCGCCCGGTTGCGGATTCGGGTGTTCGGAATACCTCTTCCTCGGATCTTTCCGGGCGTTGTTTCCTGGCGCTGGAGGAAGCGCGGCCACGGGGGGAAGGCTTACCAGGGTGGTGATCCCTTTTGTCGAAGGATTTTTCCGGCGGTGATTTTCTCTTGCCGCTGGGCGGGCCACCTGGGGTGGAGGCCTTGGCAGGACGGACGGGCCCGGTTGGTTTTCTGGTCGGCGTTTTTTTCTTAAGAGACAAGGGATCACCAAGAGGAAAGAAGGAAAAAATAAAAAAAAGTATGTAACTGTCCAGCTTGATGCCGGAATTGGATAAAAACCACGAAATGTAATTGTTCAGCAGATGTGGTGCTGCTGGATAGTCACAAAAGTATACACTCCAGCCGGAGATGCATAAAGCAAATTCGTCCCGGAGGCATGGGCGCCAAGGGAGTTGCGGGTGCGTTTCCTTGTGTCCGGTTGTGCTGACGAGGAGCGAGGGCAGGGCTGCTTGCGCCGGCCTGGCTGTGTGGAACTTGCTGACAAACTGTGTTTTTTGCGGTATATACCCTGTTCCGTGGGCCGGGTTCCGGCCCGGAAAGCACAGAGGAAAAGGAGCACATGAGCAGTATATTGGAGAAAGAAATCAAGCGGCGCCGGACATTCGGCATCATCAGCCATCCCGATGCGGGTAAAACCACCCTCACCGAAAAGCTCCTGCTCTTTGGCGGGGCCATTCAGATGGCCGGGGCGGTAAAATCGCGCAAGACCGATAACCATGCGGTCAGCGACTGGATGTCCATCGAAAAGGAGCGCGGCATCTCGGTGACCACCTCGGTGATGCAGTTCGATTACCGCGACTTCGAGGTCAATCTGCTGGATACCCCAGGGCATAAGGATTTTTCCGAGGACACCTATCGGGTGCTCACCGCGGTGGACAGCGCGCTCATGGTCATTGACAGCGCCAAGGGGGTCGAGGCCCAGACCGAGAAGCTCATGGAGGTCTGCCGGATGCGCAACACCCCGGTGATTACCTTCATTAACAAGCTGGATCGCGAGGGTCGCGAGCCCCTGGATATCTTGAGCGAGATAGAGGAGAAGCTGCAGATCGAGTGCACCCCGCTCACCTGGCCCATCGGCATGGGCAAGAGCTTCAAGGGGGTCTACAACATCATGCGCCAGGAACTGAACCTTTTTACCCCCAGCAAGGACAGGCGGCCCCAGGACTCCATCGTGGTCAAGGGTCTGGATGATCCTCTTTTGGACCAGATGCTGGGCAGCCAAGCAGACCGGCTGCGCGAGGATATCGAACTCCTGGCCGGCGCGGCCAGTCCCTTTGACCATAAAGAGTATCTCAAAGCCAGTCAGAGCCCGGTGTTCTTCGGCAGCGCCGTCAACAACTTCGGGGTGCGCGAGTTGCTGGACGCCTTTGTCGAGCTGGCTCCCTCGCCCGGCCCCCGCGCCACCACGACCCGCATGGTTTCCCCGGACGAGGAGGCCTTTTCCGGATTCACCTTTAAGATCCAGGCCAACATGAACCCGGCGCACCGCGACCGGATCGCTTTTTTCCGCATCTGCTCCGGCAAGTTCACCCGGGGGATGAAAGTCATGCACCACCGGCTCGGCAAGGAGGTCTCCCTGGCCAACGCCACCATCTTCATGGCCCAGGATCGGACCAACGTGGAGGAGGCCTGGCCCGGCGATATCATCGGCATCCACAACCACGGGACCATCAAGATCGGTGATACCTTCTCCGACAAGGAACCCCTCAAGTTCACCGGCATTCCCAATTTTGCGCCCGAGCATTTCAGGCGGGTGCTGATCAAGAACCCGCTCAAGATCAAGCAGCTGAACAAGGGCTTGGTGCAGCTGGCCGAGGAAGGCGCGGTGCAGCTCTTCCGACCGACCATGGGCAGCGACTACATTCTGGGTGCGGTGGGCGTGCTCCAGTTTGAGGTGACCATGTCCCGGCTGAAAGCGGAATACGGGGTGGAGGCGGTCTACGAGCCGGTGACCTACGCCACCGCCCGCTGGATCGACTGCGATGACCGTAAGAAACTCGATGAGTTCAAGAGCAAGAATCAGGCCCATCTGGCTCTGGACGCCGAAGGGCATCTGGCCTATCTGGCTGAAAGCGAGTGGCGGCTGGGCAGGGTTCAGGAGTTGTTTCCGGAGATTATCTTTCGCAAGACCCGCGAGCACAGCTGAGTCCAGGGCGCAAGAAAGCCCCGATGAGGCTTCGCCGCTGAGCAGAGGGGGATTCAGTGGGAAGGAAAGCGGCCATCGGGGCGTACTTGTATTGTCGGTGAAAGCACCAGGAAAAAGCAAGCGGAAAAAACTTTTTTTGTCGCGGGCAGGATCGGTGTCGGTCGGCTATGACAAAGATTGTTGAAGTCGCGGATAGGCGCGGAGTTGGTCAAGTACTTCCGTTGCTCTTTTCCCGTTGTCCGAGACCATCAATATTGGTATCGTTAAAAATTACAGTCGGTTTATTTTCTAAGAGGGCGTCTGGGCCGCAGGGAGTTTGGGTAGGATGAAAGATTCTGACGTTGAGATTGTTCAGGAGCCGGGTGCGGTCAGCCGGATCTTTGAACTGATGTTGGAGCGGCGCAAACCCTTGGGCATTGTCCAGCACGGGCATAGCTGTGACGCCTGGGTTGTCAAGGCCTCAACCTCGCGTCTGATCCTGGCCAAGCGGGATAAGGGTTCGAAATTCATCGCCGGCGAGGTGGAGTTTCAGTTTCGCTGCGTGCTGGGGCGGAATATCGTCGGCAAGAGCCGGATTCTTCGGCTCAATGATGAGTATCTGGAGCTCGCTCTCCCTACGCAGGTTTCGATCATCCAGCGCCGGAATGCGTACCGGGTCGTGCCCACCGCCGACAGTGTCGCCATCTTTCAAACCGCCGCGAAATGGATTCTTGCCGGTCGGATAGAAGATATCAGCACAACCGGAATCCTTGTCCGGTTGCCGCAGGCAACCCCGGTTACGGTCCCCAGCGAGATCCGGGCCCTCTGCCTCCAGCTCAACCATGCGCTGCCCGCAAGCGAATTTACCCTTCCCGGGGCAATGGAGAGCTTTCTGGTCAAGATCGAGACCGCAACCATTGCCCGAAGGGCAGACAAAGGGACAACGAAGTTCGCTACCTACGGCATCCATTTCACGCCGACCGCTAACGTGGAGCGGCAATTGTCCCAGGTTATTTTTTGCTTTGAACGGGCGGCGCGTCAGAAAGGACTCACCGCCTAAGCTGGTCGGGTCCGGAAGCGGTTCGCTCAGACTCTTCCGCTCAGGCGGGGAGATGCCCGGACTTGCGCAGGTAGTATTCGTAATCCCCCCCGTAGGACCGCATTTCCCCGTGGTCCACCTCCATGACCCGGTTCACCAGCGAGCGGAGAAAATGCCGGTCATGGCTGACCAGCACCACGGTGCCGGTGAATTTTTGCAGCGCTCCCAGGAGGACTTCCCGCGACTGGATGTCCAAGTGGTTGGTGGGTTCGTCCAGGATCAGGAAGTTCAACGGTCGGGCCAGCATGGTGGCCAGCACCACCCGGCTTTTTTCGCCGCCGGACAGCAGCTTGATCTGTTTGTCCACGGTGTCACCCTGAAAGAGAAAGGCGGCGCAAAGGTTGCGCACCGTGCCGATGTTGGCCTGGGGCAGGGCATCCTGCACGGTATCGAAAACGGTTCTTTCCGGGGCCAGGACATCCATGGCATGCTGGCTGAAATAGCCGAGGCTGACATTGGCCCCAATGGTGACGCTGCCGCTGCTGGGCTCGGTCTGGCCGGCCAAGACTTTAAGCAAGGTTGACTTGCCCGCGCCGTTGACCCCGACCACCGCGACCTTTTCCCCCCGCCGAATTACCCCGGAAATGCCGCTGAATACCGACCGCTCTCCGCCCTCATCCAAGGGCCAGGCCTTGGCCAAACCTTCTATGGACACCACGTCATCGCCGCTGCGGGGCGGTTCGCTGAATTCGAAATTAATCACCCGCTGTTCCGCAGGCAGTTCGATGCGCTCAATCTTTTCCAGCTTCTTGACCCGGGATTGAACCTGGGAGGCGTGGGAGGCGCGGGCCGCGAAGCGGGCGATGAAATCCTCCTCCTTGGCCAGCATCTCCTGCTGGCGGCGGAAGCTGGCGGCCAGCTGTTCCCGCCGGATCTCCCGCTCGCGCAGGTAGAAGTCGTAATTGCCGCTGTAGGTGGTGATGGTTCCGTTGGCCACCTCGATGATTCGGGAGACAAGGCGGTTCATGAAATCGCGGTCATGGCAAGTCATGAGCACGGAGCCTTTGAAATCCTTGGCCAGCCATTCCTCCAGCCAGACGATGGACTCCACATCCAGATGGTTGGTGGGCTCATCCAGCAGCAGGACATCGGGGTTCAGGGTCAGGATTCGGGCCAGGGCGATGCGCATCTTCCAACCGCCGCTGAACGATTCCACCGGCCGGTTGAAATCATCCGGGCCGATGCCGAGCCCGGTCAGGACTGCCTGGGCCCGTGATTCGAGATCGTAGCCGCCGCGATGCTCGAACTCTTCCATGGCGTCGCCGTATTTTTCCAGCAAGGCGGTCATGGCATCGTCCTCCATGGGCTGGGCCATGGCAGCCTCCATCTCCTGGAGCTGTTCGCCCAACCGCACCACCTCGCCCACCGCGGACATGGTCTCTTCCAATGCCGAGCGACCGGACATCTCCCCCACCTCCTGGGAAAAATAGCCGATCACTGTTTTCTTGGCGCAGGAGATCTCGCCCTTGTCCGCCTCCTCTTCGCCGGTGATCAGCCTGAAGATGGTGGATTTTCCCGCGCCGTTGGGGCCGACCAACCCGGTGCGTACGCCCGGGAGTATCTGCAGGCTGGCGTTGGCAAAAAGGATCTGCGAGCCATGCTGTTTGGTGATGTTGGTAAGGTGTATCATGATGCACTCGCAAAAAGGGGAAAAGGACGGATGTCCGATGGTATCTCCACGAAAAAACGGCATTTATAGCATGACGGGCAAGGCGGTGCAACTCTATTCTGCCGCAATCGAGTCTCTCGCAAACCTCCGAAAACACCCTTCGACAAGCTCAGGGCGAACGGTAATCACGCTGAAATCATTTGGTTTTTTCAGTTCCTGGTGAGCCCGTCGAACCAGAGATTTTTGCATGAGCCTCAAACTTCACAGGATAGACCCTTGCATTGTCAAGGGCTGGCAGGTCTGCTATGATGCCGCAAGGAGCAGGGCGCGTGCGCCCCAGAGCAATCAGTGATGACGGGAAAGTCCATGCAGCGAAGCACAATCCGGATGGCGGGCGAATTTTTTCTTTGTGTCCTGTTGTGTTCCGGCTGCGCCCGGCACGAACCCTCGGCAAACCTCCCCTCGGGCCGGGCAGCAACGCAGGAAACCAGAGCGTTAGCCCCGGCCAAAACCCAGAACGAAAGTTCTGTTGCTCCGGTCAAGGAGTCGCTTCCCGACCAAGCCGCGCCACCGGAGAATTTCATTACAGCCATTGCCAAGCAGCAGGGACGCTCCACCGGAGAATGCTTTCAGCTTAGACCAGGAGGGATTTCTCGTAAGGGAGTAAAGGTCGGCCGCTGCGAACCCCAAAGCCTCCCCTTTGCCCGCTGCCGGAGCGGCATCGACAGCTGCCGCATTGGCTATGAAAACGGCCCCCTCACCTGGTTTGCCTGTGAAAAACAGCGCGGCAACACCTCGCTTACGCCCCGATCCGGAAGCATCCTCATCCTTGGCGCCAATACCCGGCGCAAAATGCCCACCGGTCATGTCGCCTATGTGGAGGAGGTTGTCGACCAAAGCGGGACAATCTACCGGCTGACCTTTACCCACACCAACTATGACCGTCGCTGCAGCCTGGAATCAAACATCAGGGCAACCTACGACAGCGCGGCCCGGATCCTGGATATTCATGACGGGGCATGGGGGGCTTGGGGAAAAGGGCTTCCGGTGGCCGGGTTTATCCTTGAGTGACGTCCGGCAGGGCAGGCCCGGTCGCAGTATGTCCTTATTTTGATGAAAAAATATAACCCCGATGTGATATATTCTGTCATGACCGTGTTTACGCAAAGAAGGTTTGGCTGTGTCTGGCGCAAGGCCATGTGGCTGGGGTTTCTTTTTTTTCTGCTGGCCGGATGCGAAGGCGGGCAGCAGGAAAAGGCGGAGCAGGAGCGGTTGGTCCGGCTGGACAAACTCCAGCAACTCCCTGCCGGGCAGGCCGAGCCTGATTCGCAGTCGCTGCGGATCGGAGTGGGGGCCATCCTTTCTCCCCAGGGAACAGCGCTTTCCTATCAGCCGCTCATCGATTATTTGGGCCGCAAGATGGGCAAACCGGCAATCCTGGTACAGCGCAAAACCTATCAGGAGTTGAACGACCTGCTGGCCAGAAACGTGGTGGACCTGGGATTCATCTGCACCGGGGCCTATGTCGAAGGCATCCGGAAAGAGGCAATGTCGCTGCTTGTTGTCCCGCTGATCAATGGCAAGAGCACCTACCGGGCCTTTGTCATCGTGCCTGGCGCTTCCCCGTCCCAGGAATTTGCAGACCTGCGCGGCAAGGTGTTCGCCTTCACCGATCCGCTCTCCAACACCGGTTATCTCTACCCCATTTCGCTGTTGCAGGGGATGGGGCGGCAGCCGGAAACCTTTTTTGGCAGGACGATTTTCACTTACAGCCATGACCGCTCCATTGCCGCGGTGATGGAGGGTCTTGCCGACGGCGCTTCGGTGGACAGCCTGGTTTATGACTTCGCCGGGAAGCGCAATCCGGAAATTTTCAGGCGGACGAGAGTGATCTGGGAATCGCCGGATTTCGGCATCCCCCCGGTGGTGGTGCCGCGCACCATCTCCCCGGAAAAGAAAACCTTGCTGAAAGAGCTGCTCCTCGGCCTGCATCAGGATGCGGAGGGCGAAAGAGTTCTGGCCGAGCTCGGGGTGGAACGTTTCGCGGAGCCAGCGCCAGGATTGTATGGATTTTAGGAAAGAGCCCGTGCCCGTTACCCTGACCTCCGTGACCGCATTTTTCCGGCAAATTGCCCGCAAGAGCAAGTCCGTCCTGCTCAGTGTGCCGCTGAAGCTGAAGATTTTGGGGCTGGCCCTGGCCCTGATCCTTCTCTTTGGCGCAGTTACCATTTATAAGGTGCAGGCGGCGCTCAGCGAGAACTTTGACGCTTTTCTCCGGGAAGAAAGCCGCTTCGTTGCAACGGAGCTCTCCTATCAGTCCCATGACTATCTGCTGATCAACGATCTCTACGGCCTGACCCAGACGCTCAGGAATACGGTGCAGAATCGTCCCGATCTGCGCTATGTCTTTGTCCGCAATAGTGCAGGGCAGGTGGTTGCCCACACCTTTGAGGGCGGGTTCCCCGCAGATCTACTGGAAAAAGGCCCCGGCCTTTCCCCGCAGGGATCAGGGCCGAAACTGCTCCGCACCAACGAGGGCCGCATCTGGGAGGCGACGGCGGGCATCAGCAATGGCAACGAGGGCGCGGTGGTGGTCGGGGTGAAGGGCGACAGCCTGCACCGCCAGATCGGGGCGATCACCGGCTCCCTTGCCCGGACCACCCTGCTGGTTGCGGTCTTCGGGGTGCTCTTATCCCTGGGGCTGACCTGGATTATCACCCGGCCGGTGACCAAGCTGCTCGAAGCCACCCAGGGCGTGCGGCGCGGGGATTATTCCGTGCGCCTGGCCCCGTCGGAAAGCCAGGACGAACTGGGAAAACTCATGGAGGGCTTCAACGCCATGGTGTGTTCCCTTGCCAGCGCCGATAGGGCCCGGCTGGAAAAGGAGCAGCTCCAGCGGGACTTCCTGCATCGAGTCATGGCCGGGCAGGAGGGGGAAAGAAAACGTATCGCCCGGGAGCTCCACGACCAGACCGGCCAAGCCTTGGCCTCGGTCATGGTCGATCTCAAGATGCTGGAAAACGCGAAAGACGAGGGCGAGACCCATCAGAGTATCAGCCGGTTGCGCAAGGCCATAACCGAGGAGATGGAGGCGATCCATAATCTGGCTGTGGCGCTACGGCCCAGCGTGCTGGACGATCTTGGTCTGGTTCCGGCGGTGGAGATGTTGGTGCGGGGTTTTATCAACCGGCACTCCATCCCGGTGGAGCTGACCATTATCGGTTTTGCCGAGAAAAGGCCGGATGCCTGCACGGAAACCTGCATTTACCGGATTGTGCAGGAGGCCCTTTCTAATGTGGCGCGGCATGCCAAGGCCACGGCGGTGAGCGTGCTTTTGGAATGGCGCGGGGAGAAAATCCGGGGCGTGATCGAGGATAACGGGATCGGTTTCGCGCCGGAGCTGGTTGACGCCAAGGCCAAGCTCGGGGTGCTGGGGATGCGGGAACGGGTCCAGTTGCTGCAGGGGACTTTCCGTATTGAAAGCAGTCCGGGCGAGGGCGCCATGCTGGTTTTTGAAATGCCTGACAAGGCGGGAGTGTGCCATGAACACTGAACGGATTCGGATTCTGGTGGTCGATGATCATCCGGTGCTTCTCTCCGGCCTCAGTCTGCTGCTCAATGCCGAACCGGACATGGAGGTGGCGGGAACCGCCGATTCGGGGCCCAAGGCCTTGGCGCTTGCCAAGGAGCTGCAACCGGACATCGTGCTCCTCGATATCTCCCTGCCGGGAATCAGCGGGCTTCTGCTTTTGCCCGAGATATTGCGGCAGGTGCCCAAGACCCGCGTCCTCATGCTGACCATGCATGAGGATTATCAATATGTCAAAGAAGCCGTGGCCAAGGGGGCCAAGGGCTTTATGCTCAAGAAATGCCTGGATGTCGATCTGTTCTATGCCATCCGCGCTGTGATGCGGGGGCAGATGTACATCCATCCCGCCATGATGCCCGATATCCTGGCCGGGCAAGACAAGGGCTCAGCCACCCCCGAGGAGCTGCTCTGGCTTTTGCTGAGCAACCGGGAGCAGCAGGTCATGCTCGCCGTGGCCATGGGGTTCACCAGCAGGGAGATCGCCGAGCAGCATTTCTTGAGTGAAAAAACCGTGGCTACCTATCGTTCCAGAGCCATGGCCAAGCTTGGCCTGGAAACCAGGGCCGAGCTGGTTGAGTTTGTTTCCCGCCAAAAACGTCCCGAGAAATAGCCCGTTTTTCTGACAGAGGGTTGTCGGGAAAATCCCTACAAAGAAATCAAGAAATCCCCGCTTGTTTTCCTTTCCCTCTTCCTCTATCCTGATCTGTATTTGGAGGTGTTCCCGGTCCGCGGGTAAAGGCCGTATTCATCAATAACACGAGAGGTGCGCATGGGAGTTGTCGAAGCGGTCTGCATCAGCGAAAAAAAAGGCATGGTGAAAAAAGAGGTGAACGAGATCCTCTTGGAGGAGAACTGGGGGATCACCGGGGATGCCCATGCCGGGATCTGGCACCGTCAGGTTTCCTTGCTGGCCGGGGAGAGCATTGATGCGGTGAAGAAAAAGATGCCGAATTTGAAGCACGGGGTGTTTGCCGAGAACATCGTCTGCCGGGGGGTGGATTTGACTGCGCTTGCCGTCGGCGACCGTCTGGTGATCGACGGCCGGGTGGTGCTCGAAGTCACCCAGATCGGCAAGAAATGCCACAACGACGGGTGTGCCATTAAGAGGGCCACCGGGGACTGCATCATGCCCAAGGAAGGGATATTTACCAAGGTTATTCACGGCGGAGTTGTCACGGCTGGTCTTGTTATTGAAAAAGAATGCAACACGGGAAGCATGGCTTAGCACACAACGGAGGGAAACGCATGAAGATAAAAAGAAGGGATTTTCTTAAACTGAGCGCGGCAACCGGTTTGGCGGCCGCCGCCTTCAAGGGGTCCACCCTGAACGCTCTGGCCGAAACGCCGCAGGGAGCCATCGGGGAGAAACCCGGCGTGTGGATGCCCTCCACTTGTCAGGGCTGCACGGCCTGGTGTCCGGTGGAGTTCTTTATTCAGGACGGCCGCGCCGTGAAGGTGCGCGGCAATCAGCTCAGCAAGGCGAACAACGGCTACTGCTGCCCCAGGGGCCACTTGATGCTCCAGCAGACATACGATCCGGATCGGGTTCTTACTCCGATGAAGCGGACCAACCCGGTCAAGGGACGCGGCATCGACCCCAAATTCGTGCCCATCACCTGGGATGAGGCCCTGGATACCCTTGCCGATAAGATGATGGAACTGCGCAAGGCCGGCGAGCCGGAAAAGCTCCTCTATATGCGCGGCCGTTACTCCCCGACCTCCACCGACCTGTGCTACGGCACCATGCCCAAGATCTTCGGCAGCCCCAATGCCATCTCGCACAGCGCCATCTGCGCCGAGGCGGAGAAGATGGGCCCCGGGTACACCCAGGGTTTCTTCGGCTACCGCGATTACGACATGGCCAAGACCAAGTGTCTGGTGGTTTGGGGTTGTGATCCGCTTTCCTCCAACCGGCAGGTGCCCAATGTCATCAACAAGTTCGGTGATATCTTCGATCGCGGCGCGGTCATCGCTGTCGATCCGCGCCTCTCCGCCTCGGCCGCCAAGGCCAATGAGTGGCTGCCGATCAAGCCCGGCGAAGACGGCGCTCTGGCTGCAGCCATTGCCCATGTGCTCCTCACTGAAGGCATGTGGAGCAAGGATTTTGTCGGCGATTTCAAGGACGGCAAAAATCTATTCAAAACAGGTGCCACTGTGGACGAAGCTGCCTTTGCCGAGAAGGAGACCCACGGTATAGTCAAATGGTGGAATCTGGAACTGAAAGACAAGACACCGGCCTGGGCCGCCAAAATCACCCTGATCCCGGAAAAAAAGATAGTCAGCGTTGCCCGCACCATGGGCAAGGCCGGCTCTGCCTGCGCTGTCTACATGGGCCCCGGCGTAGCCATGATGCCACGCGGCACCTATGCCTCCATGGCGGTTTATGCCTTGAACGGCATCCTCGGTTCGATTGAGACCGAAGGTGGCGTCATGCAGAGCTCAAGCGTGCCGACGGACAAATTCCCCTCCATCGACAAGTACCTGGACGAATTGGCACAGAAATCCGGAAAAACTAAAAAAATCGACGGCCGTGGAGCCAAGGACATGCCGGCCATCATGGGCGGTATCGACAAAAAGGAGAAAGACGGCAAGGTGACCGAGAGCGCCAAGGCGAACGTGGTCACCAACAACGTGGCCAACGGCATGTTGAAGGATCCGGGGGCGATCAAGGTGTGCATCAGCACCTGGACCAACTTTGCTTTCTCCTGCACCGGCGCCCAACGCTGGGAAAAGGCGCTTTCCGCGCTTCCCTTCTTCGCCCACCTGGTCACCAACGCTTCGGAGATGAGCCAGTTTGCCGACCTCGTGCTGCCGGCCACCTTCGCGCCGACCGAAAAGCTGTCGATCATCACCAACATGGCGAATCTCCATGGCCACATGTCCATCCAACAGCCGGTCATCAAACCCCTTGGGCAGGTCAAGGCCGAGGAGACCGAGGTGATGTGGATGCTGGCCGAGAAACTCAAGGCCCGGGGCTTTGCGAATCTCTTCGACTACTACGCCTCTCTCGAAGATCCGGAAACCAAGAAAAAACCCGCCAACGCCGCCGAGTTCGCGGAGATCGCCGCCAAGATCTCCAGTCACAAGGTTTGGGACGGCAAGGAAAAAATGAAGGGAGACCAGCTCTCCGGCTGGGATGATTTCAAGAAGAAGGGTCTCTACAACAGCGAAACCTATGCCTACAAGAAGAACTGGGGCAAGTTCAAGACCGAGACCAAGAAGTTCGAATTTTACAGCGAGACCCTGAAAAAGACCCTGGGTCTGTTCGCGGAAAAGAACAAGATCACGGTGGACGAGGTTCTCAAGGCCAGCGGCTACGAAGCCCAGGGCGAACTGGTCTTCGTGCCGCATTATGAATCGCCGAAACGGCACGGCAGCCAAGAGGAATACCCCTTTACCTTCATCGACTACAAGTCCAGGCTCAACCGCGAGGGCCGGAGCCAAAACACCGTCTGGTACCAAGAGTTCAAGAAGGTGGATGTGGGTGACGAGAGCTGGGAAGATGTCGTGAAAATCAACCCCGCGGACGGTAAAAAGCTCGGTATCAAGTCCGGCGACATGGTCAAGCTCACCTCGACCAACGCCAGCATCATTGTCAAAGCGAAACTCTGGGAAGGGGTGCGGCCCGGCACCATCGCAAAATGCTATGGCCAGGGGCACTGGGCTTATGGCCGCGTTGCCGCGAAGGACTATGCCAAGGCGATCCCGCGAGGCGGAAACAACAATGAGCTCATGCCCGATGATTACGACCGGCTCAGCGGCGCCACGGCAAGAAACGGCGGCTTCACCGGCGTAAAAATTCAAAAGGCCTAAGGGATTCACAGGAGGAAATGACAAATGACGCAATATGCGATGGTAATAGATCTTCAGAAATGTGTTGGGTGCGGGGCCTGCGCCCTGGCCTGCAAAACGGAGAACAACACCGCCGGCAGAAATTTCGGGCAGGCCCATAACTGGGCCGATTTCCAGTACGAGACCAGCGGCAAGTTCCCCAATACCAAATACACGGCCAGACCGGTGCTCTGCAATCACTGCTCCAATGCGCCCTGTGTCAAGGCCTGCCCGGTGACCCCCAAGGCGATGTTTAAGACCAAGGACGGCATCACCATGCACAACGACGAGCGCTGCATCGGTTGCCGCGCCTGTCAGCAGGCATGTCCCTATTCCAAGATGGAGATCAAGGGCGAAGAGACCAGCGTCATCAGCTACAACGAGGACGGCAAGCCCTATGAGCCCTTTTATGCCGACAGGAGTGAGATGATCCCAGGCTGCACCATGTCGCCGGCGGAAATGGCGGCCAAGATCGACAATCCGCCCCATCGGACCAAGTACGACCATCCGGATTATCAGGATGCGCGGCGCAGCAACATCACCGAGAAGTGCATATTCTGCGAACACCGGGTGAAAAAGGGCGAGCTGCCCAACTGCGTGGTTGCCTGTCCGGCTAAGGCCAGAACCTTCGGCGATATCCAGGACACAAACAGCGAGGTCGCCCAGTTGGTCAAGAAGTACAAAGGCACGGTGCTCAAGCCCGAAAAAGGCACCAAGCCCAATGTCTATTACATCCGGAGCTTCAGCGCAGCCAAGTAGTCTGGGTACAGAAGAGCCGGAAGTCCGGGGGGGGCGGGTGCTCAGGCATTCCGCCCCTCTTCTTTCGTGCGGTTTTTCGAGGGATACTCTTTTCAAGGAAACAATATGACCACCGACCTTATGCAAGCCGCTCAGCGCCAAAGCGATGCTTACCGCCTGCTTGCCGCCTGTTTCTATCAGCCGGACCGGGAGATGTTTGTCGAGGAGAATCTTTGTGCCAATCTGGCAGGGTTGATGCAGGAGATTTCGCTGCCGGCGGTGGGGGAAGCCTGCCGGCGGATGGCGCAGTCCCTTGCGAAAAACAGCCAGGAAGAGTTGCTGGTTGAGTATTCCGGTCTGTTCCTGGGGCCCTTCGGCGCCCCGGCCCATCCCTATGGTTCGGTGTATCTGGAGCAGGGAAGGAAGTTGATGGGCGATTCGACCATGGAAGTGTTGCAGCTCTATGCGGAATCTGGTGTAAAGCATGAAGGTGACGAGCCGCCTGATCATATTGCCATCGAGCTTGAGTTCATGAGTTTTCTCGAAGGCAAGATCGCCCAGGCTATCAGCGAATCGAACCAGGCTGGTCGTGCCGATTTTTCCGCGATCCGGGTCCGGTTTTTTAACAGGTTGCTCGCCTCGTGGGCGCCCATCCTTGGTAGTATCCTCAAGGAGCAGGCTACGCTTGCTTTTTACCGCGACCTTGGTGAATGTCTGGTCGGTTTCATCAGCGCGGAACAGCAACGCCTCCAAAAACCTGCTCTGCAGACCCCATGACCCTCGCCGACCGCCTGGCTGAGCGTTTTTGTAGCAGCGAACCGCCACCTCTTGAATTCATCTCCCGTCGCTGTTTGCGCAACCGGCTGCAAGGCAATGGTTGTGCCCGTTGCATCGACGAGTGCCCGGTTCAGGCCATCAGCGGCCAGGAACCGGGAGGGGTGCGTCTGAATCCGAAGCGCTGTGTGGGGTGCCTGGCCTGTACCGCGGTCTGTCCGACCGAGGCGCTGGTGGGCAAGGATTATCGCCTTGCCGCAGCCCCAGCCAAAGCCACCGGGCAGGCAACTTTGGTTTTTTGTTGCGAAAAGTCTATCCGCAGCGGAGAGGAGATCGTTTTGCCCTGCCTTGGCGCACTTTCCGAGGAACATCTGGTTGCCTTCGCCGCCCGATCGGGGGAAGATGTTTGCCTGATCCTTGTCCAGTGCCCCGATTGCCGGGCTTCGTTTGTCCCGGCGATTCTGGCGCGCCGCCTCAAGGTCCTTACAAGCAAATTGGGGCGCGAGGGCGTCATCTCCCGCATCCGGATGATGACGCGGGAGGAAGAGGGCGAGCAGGAGACATCAGCGAGCAGACGGTCCTTTTTTCGCGCCTTCTGGGATATGTCCCTTCATGCCGCCACCGAGACCATCACCACCCTGCAGTCGGAGCCGAACCCCAAGGAAAAGCATGCCCACAAACATCCGCCCTCTCGTTTGATCTTACTCCGTCAAGCCCTGGCGGAGTCCGACGATGAAGCAGTCCGGCTGGCCCTGCTGCCGCTTTTTTTTACGCTTACGGTGAACACGGAATGCAATTTCTGTGGTGCCTGCGTTGGCATATGCCCCACCGGAGCGCTCAAGAACACCAGGGAGGATGAGGTGAAACAACTCATCTTCATCTGGGCCAAATGCAGCGGCTGCGGACTCTGCCTGGGATTCTGCCGGAAAAAGGCGCTCACCCTTGCTGCAGGGCGCCGCCCGGAATATCTGGAAACGAAAAAAGAGGTGTTACTACAGATGAATTTGGAGTAGATTTGCAGCGCAGGATGCGCTTGGTCATTCACTGGTACGCCGTGCCGGATTTCCTTTGTTTGTCCTCTCGGCCTGGCGGCCCTTGACGATGAGCGCCAACTGCATAATTCCCACCCTGGGCATGGTTTTTTCTTCTGGGTGTCATAACCCGGTTATTGGAGAAAATATCACTGCTGTCTCATGAAATTGTAAAGGAATTCAAATAAATAACGGCTAGGGAGTCTCTTCGGAGTATGATGGGTTTGCGAAAAACATTAATCATACCAATGAGATCCGAACCGTGTCACACAATAATACAATCCTCGGGCAAATTGTTATATCTCTTTCGAGACATGAATTCGACTCTCTTGCCAAAGACTATCATCAGGGCCAAAAAATCCGGTCCTTTACCCGCTGGACTCAGTTCATGGTTATGTTCATCGGCAAGTTTTTCGGTCGCAAAAGTCTAAGGGGCATTGTCATGAACGTGGCTGCTCAATCGAGCAAGTTGTATCATCTGGCCATCAAGCCCTGTTCCCGGGCTATCCTGGCCAGGGTGAACGAAAAGCAGCCCGCCGCTCTCTTTGGGGGAGTGTTTTTCAAGCTCCTTGAGCGTTGCCGCCAGTTTGCTCCGGCCCATCGGTTCAAATTCAAGAGCAAGCTCTATTTGCTTGACGCCATCACCATCGATCTTTGCCTCTCTCTTTTCCCATGGGCCACCTTTGTCTCGTTCAGCGAGGGCAAAACTCATGAGAGCAACTGGGCCAATGCCCTGAAACTTCCGCGTGGCTCTTTCGTTGTCTTCGATCGCGGCTTCAGCGAAGACCGGGAGATTTTTCTTGGTAAGATTCCCGACTCGCTCCGAATGGTCTGCTACCGTGTCCCCGAGACTGGCAAAGAGCTGCGCTTTATCACCAACGCCGATCACCTGAGCGCGAAAACCATTGCCGATCTGTGCAAGGAGCGCTGGCAGATCGAGATCTTTTTCAAATGGATCAGGCAGAACCTCAAGGTGAAGACCTTCCTGGGCACCTCGAAGAACGCGGTACTCACCCAGATATGGATAGCGCTCTGTGTCTATCTCCTCCTGGCTTTACTCAAGCCGCCAGAGCAACAACTTGTTGAATGTAGGCAGTTTTCTCTTTTTTAAAAACTATGAGACAGCAGTGAGGAAATATGTTTTTCTTTGAGAAAATCATATCTGTTACATCCATCACCCTTAAGCGGTTCATTTTTACCGCGACTCTTATCGTTTCGATTGCAACATTTCTTATCGTTGTAACGACCCTGACATGGATTTTTCTCAAGCAGACCGAAGATCTTTTGGTCAGCAACTCTTCTTCAATAGCCAAGCAGGTTTTCCTTTTAATTACCGAGGCCATGCAAAATGGCAAAAACCTGGAGGAGATGACGGAGATAATCAAAGAACATCAACAGCTTCTTCCAGAGAGGTACACGATAGTAATCCAACCGGGCAAGGCAATTAAAGCCGAAAACGACAGCAAAGGTGCGGATGAGCCGATACAAAAGGCTTTTTCCCGCAGTCTTACTCGGACAATTAATGACTTGGAATATGTTTTCCCGCTTAAGGCTGAGGCTAAATGCCTTGGCTGTCATCCTGCCGCGAAAGTTGGCGAGGTAATGGGTGTGCTGTCCATAAAAGAGGAGATGATCGGGTTTCGCCGTTCTTTCCTGCATAAATTTTTTACTATTTTCTTTATCTTTATTCCGATTCCTTTTCTGATGTCTTTTTTCGTGTCCAGATTCGTAAACGCACACCTTGGTGAAGCCATAGGAAGACTTGACCGGAAGATTCGTTCCGTAAACAGCATGGCTGATCTTACAAAACTGGAAGCTGAGTTGGAGGGCGAAGCGTACAGGTTTCGCGAGCTTGAGGATATTTTTCGTGAGTTCGCCAAATTTATAAGCAAGATCAGAAAAGTGGCCATAGGCAAGGAGATGCTGGAGTTTGAAATAAGGGTTCTTGAACGCTTTATTATAACATCCGAAACCATCTGTGACTGGAAAGACCGGATAAGCCACCTGCTGATTGAAGTGAATACGGTCATGCCGGCTTACATGATTTTCTGTGTTTTTCAGATTGGAGATGAGGCATACGATATTGATATTTTCTGGTCGAGCCCTCCATCCAAGCAGACCGTGCAGATTATGGAAGATATGATCCGTCAACGCATCCGCCATGAAAAAATGGGCATTTCCGAAGTCACTGAAATCAAGATAATTCATAACGTCGTCAACCCCGAATTTTCAATGCTGGATCTCGATCATTCAGAACTAGAATTTCAGACCAAGTCACTTTTTCTGGAAACACCGCAGGTCGGCGGAGTAGTCGGCATCGGAGTTCAATCCCAGGCTGTCGTCGATCCGATACGTTCTCTGGTTATCAACGGCATATTGACCACCATGCTGAATGTTGTCGGTTCCATAAAGGCAATATACAAGTACACCAAGGATCTCGAATATTATGCGACTCGTGATCCCTTGACCGATCTCTATAACCAGCGACTTTTCTGGGAACTCCTCGGATATGAAGTAGGACGCGCGGAGCGGCACCAGGAAAGTTTTGGTTTGCTTATGATCGATCTGGATAATTTCAAGCATGTAAATGATGTATTCGGTCATTTCATGGGGGACAAATTTCTTTCCAAGGTAGCGCTGACCATTCACGAATGTCTGAGAAAAGGAGATATTCTTGCCCGATACGGGGGAGATGAATTTACGGTGGTCCTCTTGGAGGCTGACGCGGAACAGGCATACATGATTGCCGATCGGATCAGGGAAGCTCTTGCCCAGATGGAGATTGTCGTCGCGGAGGGGACAAAGGTCCGCGGTTCCGCATCCATCGGCATGGCCATGTTTCCAATGCACGCACAAAGTTCGAAGGATCTCTTCCTTTTTGCCGACAACATGATGTACAAGGCAAAATTAATGGGGAAAAACTGCATTATTCTTCCGACCAATGAAGATGTTTCGGAGGTGTTCGAAAAGAGCAGCGAGATGTCACGACAGCTGATGCAGATAATGGAGGAAAAGCGGGTAATCCCGTATTTCCAGCCAATAGTCACCGCAGGCAGCCGGGAGATCATCTGCCATGAAGTGCTCTGCAGAATTGAAATCGAGGGCAAAATAATCGCCGCCGCGGAATTTATAGAAATTGCGGAGAAACTTTCCATTATCAGTAAGCTGGATAATATCCTGATGGAAAAGGTTTTCGCCAAGATGAAAGAAGCCTGCTACAACGGGCTTATTTTTATCAATCTTTCACCGAAGTCCCTGATCGTGAAAAATTTTGTTCCCATGGTGATCGGCCTGGCCCGTAAGTATGACATTCAGCATGATCATGTGGTTTTCGAGATAACCGAGCGTGAAACAGTAAAGAATATGACGCTGCTGGAAAGCTTTGTGGTTGATCTTAAAATGGAAGGTTTTAAATTCGCCATTGACGACTTCGGTTCAGGATTTTCGTCGTTCCAATATATTCGCAGACTGCCGATTGATTTTGTCAAGATAGAGGGGATGTTTGTGAGAAACATGCTGAATGACCGAAGGGATATGGCCTTTGTCAAAACTCTTGCTATCCTGGCCTCCGAATTCAAGATACAGACCATCGCCGAGTATATCGAAAGTGAAGACCTGCTCAGCGCGGTGCATGCCTTGGGAATCGATTATGCACAGGGGTTTCATGTCGGCCTGCCAATGCCGGAGTTAGGACCCTGCCAAGCAATACCGGTTTTGACGCCAAGATGAAGCTGGTGAAGGTATAGCCGGCGCTTTTCTGAAAGGGTAACGCAAAAACGGGCTGCCGAAAGATCGGCAGCCCGTTTTTGTGTGGAGAGGAGAGCAATTGTCCAGATTTTACAGAAAAGGCCTGAGCAGAAAATAGACCCCGAGCCCGGCGATCAGGATCTCGGCGCCCCACGCCCCCTTCACCTTTAATTTTTCCATGAGTCCGCTTGGGACGGAGCACTTGGCCAAGCCCAGTATGTCAACCGCCACCCAGATGAGGATCAACCCCACGGCCATGGTCCAGTACGGGGTCTCACATCGCTCAGCATTCTGCCGAGCAGGGCGCAGATCATCCCCACCGGGAGGATGGTAAGAAAAAGGCCGACACTGAACCGCACCGCACGAAGCGGATAAAGGTTTTCATGTGTTTTCCGTATGTTATGAGGTTTCTTGGGCGAACGGTGCCGTGGCCTTGACAAAATCCCGGGCCTTGTCGCCCCGCAAGAGCTCCGCTAGCCCGAGCAGCCCGTCGTTGAGGTATTTGGCGTGGGTACCCCTTGAGCCGGGCCATGCTGGAGCGGTCATAGTGGGGGCAGGCGGTGACGATGAGCTTGCTTTTGTAGTTCGTTCAGCCGGGATGGAAATTCGTTGAGCGGGATGTTCTTTGCGAATTCCATGTGCCAAGCAGCGAATTCTTCGGGAAAGCGGAGATCGATGAGCTGGACCTCGCCTTTTTTCAAGAGATCCACCAGTTTTTTGCTCTCGATCTTCATATCCTTGCGTTCCTGGTAGGTGAAGCCTGTGAGTGAGATAGTCGTCAAGCTTCTCCGCATGGGAGGGCGTCGGCAGCATGAGGGCCAGTGCCAAAAAATACGGTGAACAGGGGGATGTTATGCATGGGGGCTCTTCGGTATCGTAAGCAAATCATGGGGAATGTGCCGGGAATTACTCCGGAGTTCCTTGATGTTTTTTCAGCCATTGCAGAATTTCATGGCGTTCCGGCACCCGGCCCGCGCATTTCACATCTCCGCCGATAACCAAGGCGGGCGTGGACAACCCCCCCAAATTCCGCAATCTTATCCAGGTTTGCAATTTTTTCAATCTGCGCCGGGAGGCTATATTCTTCAATCACCTGCCGGACAATGTCCGCAGCCTGGCCCCAGGATTTTTATATCAATGTCCATTTTCATGATTTTCCTCCGTTAATTTTGTTTTTTGAATTTTGGCTGGTGATGGGCTCAGGGTTTGCAGGAAACATGGCAGACCCCGGCCAGGGTTTCTTTGGTAAAGGGGAAATATTTTTTCTTGAACCACTGTGCTACGTTGACCAACCCGATCAGCACCGGCACCTCGACCAGTGGCCCGATTACCGCGGCAAAGGCAACGCCGGAGTTGATCCCGAACACGGCGATGGCCACGGCAATGGCCAGCTCGAAGTTGTTGGAGGCGGCGGTGAAGGAGAGGGTGGCCGACTGCTCGTAGGTGGCCCCCACCTTCAGGGACATGAAAAAGGAAACCAGGAACATGACCAGGAAATAGACGGTGAGCGGGATGGCGATGCGGACCACGTCAAAGGGCAATTGTACGATGTATTCGCCCTTGAGGGAAAACATCACCATGATGGTGAAGAGCAGGAAGACCAGGGTAAAGGGGCTGATCCTGGGGATCAGCTTTTCTTGGTACCAGGCTTCGCCCTTGAGCTTTACCCCGATAAAGCGGGTCAGCATCCCGGCGATAAAGGGGATGCCGAGATAGATGAAGACCGATTCGGCGATCTGTGCCATGGAGATATCCACCACCGCGCCGGTCAGCCCCAGCAAGCCCGGCAGCACCGAGATGAAAAACCAGGCGTAGATTGAGAAGAAGAGCACCTGGAATATGGAGTTGAAGGCCACCAGCCCGGCGCAGTATTCGGTGTCGCCGCCGGCCAGATCGTTCCAGACAATGACCATGGCGATGCAGCGGGCCAGGCCGATGAGGATGAGCCCCACCATGTATTCGTGGTGGCCGGAAAGAAAGGTGACGGCCAGGAGAAACATGAGGAGCGGGCCGATGATCCAGTTCTGCACCAGGGAAAGGGCCAGTACCTTGAAATTGCGGAAAACCTCATGCAGCTTTTCGTAACGGACCTTGGCCAGGGGCGGGTACATCATGAGGATCAGGCCGATGGCGATGGGGATGTTGGTGGCGCCGACCTGAAAGGAGTTGATGATCTCGGTGACCGGCGGATAGAGATAACCGGCCATCACCCCGATGAACATGGCGAGGAATATCCAGAGGGTGAGGTACTGGTCGAGGAAGCTTAGTTTTTTTTCGTTGGCCGGCATGGAGATTCTCCTCTGTCAATTACCGAGACCTGTCGCTGGGTTGGCAGGGTCTCTTTTCGCTGTATGGGGGCTGGCCCGATAATGAAATCAGGCGCATTTTTTCTTGGTGCGCCGAAAATCTTCCAGGGTGTTGTAATCCTGCTGGGTGTCTGGTAGCTCTGGCAACCTCTTGCTGAGCAGCTCGACCAGTTCCCTGGCCAACGGGGTCTCCATCTCGGCCAGCCGGTAATACATCCAGACTCCGCCACGCCTGCCTTTTACCCAGCCCGTGTTGCGGAGATAGGCAAGGTGCCGGGAGATTGTGGATTGCGGCAATTGGAGCACGGCCATCAGGTCGCACACGCAGAGTTCGCCGTCCAAGAGAAGGGCCAGAATCCGTAAGCGTGGCTCCTCGGATAAGGCTTTGAAAAATTGAGCCGTTGTTCGCATGAATCTTCGATTCGCCTCCTGGCATGGTGTTTCTTGTGAAAAATCGCACTTTGATAATACATATATACGGATAGGCGGATGAAGGCAAGTGTGGTGTCGCCGCAGGCCTGAAATGTGGCGTCTCATTTCCCGCATATACTTTTCACTGTTTCTGGAATACACTGCTTAAGTGAGGATTTTCAGTGTGAAACCCTAAGACAATGACACCAGGGCACAAGCATGGTTACTTTCTTTCAGGAATTGAATCCGGTTCTCCAGGCCTTGGTGGCCACCCTTTTTACCTGGGGCGTGACCGCAGCGGGCGCGGCCCTGGTTTTTATGAGCAAAACCGTGAACCAGAAGCTCCTGGATTCCATGCTCGGTTTTGCCGCGGGCGTGATGATTGCCGCTAGTTTCTGGTCGCTGCTCGCCCCCGGCATCGAGATGGCCGGGCAGATGGGCTTCAGCCCCTGGTTGACCGCAGCCTTGGGTTTCATGGCCGGCGGATTGTTCATGCGGCTCATCGATTTTTACCTGCCCCATCTCCATCCCGGCCTCGATATCAGCAAAAGCGAGGGCGTCAAAACCTCCTGGCAACGCAGTACTCTGCTGGTGCTGGCCATTACCCTGCATAATATTCCCGAAGGCTTGGCGGTGGGCGTTGCCTTCGGCGCGGTGGCCGCCAATATCCCCTCGGCCACCCTCGGCGGCGCCATTGCTCTGGCCATCGGTATCGGCTTGCAGAATTTCCCCGAGGGTACGGCGGTGGCCATGCCCTTGCGCCGGGAAGGACTGAGCCGGACGAAAAGTTTCATGTTGGGCCAGTCCTCAGGCCTGGTGGAGCCCATTGCCGGGGTGGTGGGCGCCTATTTCGTCCTCGGCATGCAGTCCGTACTGCCTTATGCTCTCTGTTTTGCCGCCGGGGCCATGATTTTTGTCGTGGTGGAAGAGCTTATTCCTGAGTCCCAGCAGAATCCCAAGCATATCGATGTGGTCACCATGGCGACCATGGTGGGTTTCACGGTGATGATGGTTCTTGATGTGGCGCTCGGGTAAGGGCAATGAATAATGCAAAGTGAAGAGTGAAAAATGAAAAGGCAACACGGACGACACGATTTGTGGTACAGGGCACAGGCTCTTTCTTCATTTTGCATTATGCACTTTTCACTTTTCATTGAGCGCCTATGAACCGCACTGTCGCGCCCCACGCGCACTCCGCCTTTCACCGTCTGACCCCGGACATCGTTCTCTCCCTGGTGGAAAAGGCCCTGGATATTCGCTGCACCAATCTCTGTCGGCCCCTGGCCAGCTATATCAACCGGGTCTACGAACTGGAAGGCGAGGACGGCACCGGGTTGGTGGTGAAGTTCTACCGGCCCGGGCGCTGGGCCTATGCCGCACTTCAGGATGAGCATGAGTTTCTGCTTGAGCTCTCCGGTCGGGAGATTCCGGTCATTGCCCCTCTCGCCTTGCAGGAGAACAGCAGTCTGGGCGAGCATGAGGGGATGTATTTTGCCGTGTTTCCCAAATGCGGCGGTCGCAGTTCGGATGAGTACACCGATGAGCAGTGGCTGGAAATCGGTCGACTGCTTGGCCGCACCCATGCCGTGGGAGCGGGTCGGATTCCGGAGGGGCGGATTATTATGACCCCGGAGAAGTCAACCCGGCAACAGGCGGAGTATCTCCTGAAGGGCAAGTTCTTGCCTGCGGATCTTGCCCCGCAATTCGAAGAGCTGGCGAAGGCTCTGATCGCCGAAATCAGCCCGCTGTTTGAAAACACCGAGATGATCCGGATCCATGGCGACTGCCATTTCTCCAATCTCATCTACCGGCCCGGCGAATCCTTTTATCTCATTGATTTCGATGACATGGCCCTGGGGCCGCCGGTGCAGGATTTCTGGATGCTGTTGCCCGGCTATCGGGAAGAGACTTTTGCCGAGATCGATCTTTTTCTCGAAGGCTACGAGACCTTCCGGGATTTTGACCGGCGAAGCCTGCGGCTGATCGAGCCGCTCCGGGCCATGCGCTATATCCACTATACGGCCTGGTGTGCATATCAGGTGGCGGAAGAGGGATTGAGCCGGGTGGTGCCCGATTTCGGCACCCGTGAATACTGGCAGCGAGAGCTTCGCGATCTGGATGAGCAGTTGCAGCGGATCAAAACAGCGATTGAACCCCAGGGAAACTGGTTCTGAGGCGGGTTGCTCCGCAATGGGTGGTGTTTTCCCGAAAGTGCGTCAAGTCTCCTGCCTCGAACCGGACCGGGTGCCGGGGTAAGAATCATGGCTCGCCCTGAGCGATGATTGCCTGATCAAGCGCAACCTGCCGCCATCCTCGTTGCGGCAGTCGGTTCATTAATTCTTTTATCCCGATAGAACCAATCATGAAAACGGATCTTTTCTCGATAGACCTGATCAAGGAGCTGCAAAAACCTGAATATGGGGCGGTCCGGGAGGAGTTTACCGAAATGACCTTCCTCCGCAACGTCTTGATCTTTCAGGCCGATGACCGTGCCGATCTGGTGTTTATCGTCAAAAAGGGGAGGGTGCGGGTCTATCTCGCCTTTGAGGACAAGGAGTTTTCCCTGGCCATCTTGAAAAAAGGGGATATCTACAGTACCCACACCCGGGCCTTTGTCGCCACCCTCGAAGATACCGTGCTTCTGGCGATGCCCACCGCCAAATTCCACCGCTTCATGCTCTCGCACCCGGTTTTTTCCCGGACCGTGATGGGTATTTTCGGCGAACTCCTCCAGCAATCCTTTTCCATTATAGCCAGTTTGGTTTTTAAGGACGTCACTCAGCGACTGGTGGATTTTTTGCTCCATGAGGCGAGAAATCATGGCCGTGCGGAGAAAGGCGGCATCTGTCTGGCGGTCGATTTGACCATGGAACAGCTTGCCGCCGTGGTCGGCTCTTCCAGGCAGACCGTATCGACCATCGTCAACGAGATGGTCAAGTCCGGGGTGATTGCCAAGCGGGGAAGGGGAGAGTTCTTCCTGCCGAAACTGGAACTCTTGCAAGATTTTCCCCACGCCTAGCCGTAGACCCTGCGCCTTGTCCGGCATGCTGATAACCCTGTCGGAGGCTGCTGCCCATGAGTGTCGCTATGAGGAAAAACTGCTGGAGGGGTGAATGATTCGGTCTGCAATTCCCGACTGACATCAGGTGGATCACTGCTCGACTCAGTTGAGGCAAGATAGGTTGTTGGATGGTATGACTTTTTGTATGGTTTGAAAAGGCAATTTCCAGCACTAACTATTGGGGGGATGGTTATGTCTTCTTTTTTGCGAAGAGTACTTCCTGCGGCAGTGGTTTTTTCTTTCCTTTTGATTTTCGCCGACATTGGTGCCGCAACCGAGGCTGTAGATTCTGCAGCGGAAATTGTCAGTGTACAGGGGCAAGGCGAATTTCGGCAGGACGAGGGAAAAGACTGGCTGGATGCTAAGGCGAAACAGAAACTCTTCAGCGGAGACCATGTTCGGACAGGCATTTATAGCCGCATGGGAATATTGTTCCGTGATAAAACTCAGATTCGCCTAAATCAGAAAACCCTTCTTCGTATCAAGTCTGTTTTGCCGCAACCAGGCACAGGCGGTGATACCGTTCTTCAGTTAAATCGTGGGCGGGCATGGACAAAGACCAAGACACTTCCAGCCGGACTCATTATGGAGACCCCTTCCGCGACGGCAGCGATTCGTGGCACGGACTGGGATATTGAAGTCGATGATAATGGGACCTCAACGCTGACGGTACTGAGCGGTGAAGTTGAATTTTATAATAATCTGGGTCGGGTCACGCTGGGGAAAAACGAGCAGGCGCGTGCGGAAGTTGGCAAGGCTCCGGTAAAACTTATCATCGTGCAACCACGTGACCGTATCCAATGGGTTACCGCCTATGCCGTGGAGCCGTTACGGCATATTTATCTTTACAAGAGTGAGTTGGCTTTTCTGAAACAGGCTCTGGCAACTATCAGGGGTGATTCGGCAGATGAACTGGCAAGGAAAGGCAGTATTCTTGCGGACATGGGGCAATGGGAGCTTGCGGAAGAAAATTTTCAGGCCGCATTGGCTGTGGATGCAGGGAACGCGCTCGCTCTTGTCGGGCAAGGTTATGTTGCTTTGCACAAAGGTGAAACAGTTGAAGCCGAGAAATATTTTGTCCGTGTATCGGCGAGCCCAAAAGTAAACGAGTTGGTTGCGCTGGGCAGAATCACTATCGATCTTCAGCTGGACCAGTTGTCGAAAGCTGTTTCCCAACTGCAGAACATGCTCTCAGCCGGCGGCTTAGCGCAGCCTGCCGCATACTTGATCCTATCCGATCTCATGATTTATACAGGTGATTTAGAACAGGCGTCCAACCATGCTCGGCAAGCCTTGCAAAGTTTTCCCGACAATGCCCTCGCGTACAGTCAATTGGCGAGAATTTTTTTGTTTTCCGACAAGACCACAGAGGCTCAACGCTCTATCGAACTGGCACTTGCCGGGGATGAGAATTCCTACGAAGCCAACGTCGCGCAAGGTGATCTCGCTCGGATACAAGGGGATGCGAATGGTGCACTGAACGCCTATCAGTGTGCTGTAAATCTGAACCCGGGAGATGATAGGGCCTGGCATGGTTTAGGGGTCGTAAATACTGAACGTGAAGATGTGGCCGCTGCACGAAGAAATCTTGCAACCGCACTGTCGATCAAGCCAACCGGCTCTGGTTATCAGGGTGAGAGGGGAACACTGGAAGCTTTTGCGAATAATTTTGTTGAGGCTGAAACTGCCTTTGCCCAGGCTCTTACTGATATCCCTGGGGATTATGTGGCTCTAACCGGTCTGGGGATTATGCAACTCAAGCGCGGCAATACCGAGGCGGCCCTCGATTCGTTTCTCCGGGCGGGTTTAATGGAGCCTCGCTATGCACGTGTACGTATGTATACCGGTGTTGCCTATTATCAGTTAGGTAATGTGGCGCAGGCATTGGAAGAACTTTACGCTGCAAGCGAACTTGATCGTAAGGATCCGATGCCATACCTGCTTGCCAGTATTATTTATACGGATCTATTAAGGCCGGGAGATGCTATTGAGGCGGCGCGTAAGGCTTTTGAGCTTATGCCTAATCTGAAATCATTGAACCAGCTGGCAAACACCCAGCGTGGGACCACCAATCTGGGTCAGGCATTTGCCTTTATGGGCATGGAAGACTGGTCACAAATGTATGCCCAGGATTCTTACGACCCCTTCTGGGCAGGGAGTCATCTCTTCCTTGCTGATCGCTACAATGGTTTGTTTGTGAAAAATTCAGAGTTGTTTCAGGGTTTCATGGCCGATCCAACGGCCTTTGGCGCCGGCAATCGTTACCAGACCCTTATTCAGAGGCCAGGCAACTATGTCAGCGCATCATTACGTGCGACAACCGTCAAAGGTGGTGATGACGAGATTGATGGTACCAGCCCGTTTGTTGAAGTAAATGGTTTTGATAATAAGGTCGTCCCGTTTGCATACTATTTGGCATATGAAAACATGGACTTGTCGTTTGATTCCGGTCCGTATGATACTGACACCTATTCTCTCGCTCTCGGGATGAATCCTGCGCATAACCTTGGGGTATTTCTCTATGCAGATCATAGCAAGCTTGATACCGGAATCGACAAGGCATTTCCTGGAATTACCTTTGATACCGATGAGAGGTTGATTTCAGGACGGACGGACTTGGGCATACATTATAAATTCTCTCCCGCGTCGCAGATTTGGTTTAAAAGCGGTTTTTTCCGATCTGATGACCATGTTGACGGGTTTCTTTCCGGCGAAGCGCTCGATATGCAGGTTGATGTCAAGCTTCCCGAGTATGCATTCCGTCATACCTTCAGGCTAAGGGACAAGCATGAAATTTCATGGGGGTATGAGTATGCTCAACGTGAGACGCAACTGCTCTATGACAAGTTTGATTATTTCAGCTCATTATACTTCGATACACCGATATTTAATATTTTTGACCAGGACTACTCGGAGAAATCGTCTGATTTATATGTGTCGGATCGGTTCACAATATTGCCGGAGTTGCAAGTGCAACTGGATCTTTTTTATCAGCATAATAAACGCAAGGCCCATGAAGATTTTTTGCTGAATTTTCCGTTGATACCATTCAAGGGCCTGGTTGGCACTGAGGATGATGACTTTTCCGATTCTCAACTCAACCCGCGTCTCGGCCTTGTTTACAAGTTTGGGAACAAGAAGCTGATAAGGCTTGCTTACCAGGATTGGTTGCGGCCGGCTTCCTTCAGTTCTCTTGGCCCCATAGCAACTGCGGGGATTCCCCTTGATGACAGATTGGTATCGAGAGGCGGTGAGTTCACGCGTTACCGTGGCCAGTTTGAGTGGGAAGTAACACCGGAAACCTTCACCAGTGTTTTCCTGGATTACAAAAAAATTAATAACAATCTGTTTTCTGTAACAACGCCTTATACTATCAATGACCTTGAAGGGCTGGGAAAGCTAAGAAAACGCGACCTTGGAGCGTTGACCAAGGATGATCTGCTTGAATTTGTGAATACCCCTGCATATGAAGGAGGCAACATAAAATCGGCAGGTGTGTCTGTGAATCATTTGCTGAACAAGCACTGTGGTGTTTTTGGAAAATATATCCATGCCTTGTCTGAGAATTCCGGAACTGCTTTTAATGGAAATGATGTTCCGTATCTGCCAAATAATGCCGGTGCGGTGGGTGTGACCTGGACAAGTCCAAGTGGCTGGTATTTTGTCAGTCGAATGGTATACCGCAGTGAACGCTACAGCGACGAAGGCAATACCGTAAAACTGGCAGCCAGTTGGGATGGTGCTGCTGATATCTACTGGCAATCCAAAGAGAAACATTGGTTGTTGAGATTCTCTGTGGATGATGCGTTTGATGAAAATCAAGGAACACAGTATACCGCAGAAGTTAACTTCAGATTCTAGGGGGCCGGTTTGATTGTCAACCGTTCAATCGTTCGGGCTGGTGCTCTGCTTATCCTGACCTGGCTTGGTCTTGCCCTGTTTTTTTATACTTCGGCAGGCCGCCGGCTCGAACTGTATGAATTCGATCTTCTCACGGTTATTTCTACTCCGCGCAACCTGGATGTCCCTGTTGTTATTATCGGTATTGATGAAACTTCGTTTGCCGAGCTTCAGTATCAATGGCCCTGGCCGAGGCAATTACACGCACGACTGGTAGACGAACTACGTAAGGCCGGCGCAGCGGTTATTGCTTTTGACGTGGTATTTGCAGAGCATTCTGCACCTGAGGGAGACGAGCAGTTTGCTGAGGCCATTAAACGAGCAGGGAATGTCGTTTTGGCGGGTGACATTGTTTTGCAAGAAAGGGATCAGTTTTCCCAGATAATGAAGGTGGATCCGCTCAACCAGTTTCTTGTGGCGGGAGCACTCACCGGTGTTGCGGCAGTTACACTGGATGCGGATTTGGTCGTCAGGCAAATCCCTCGTGCAGGCGATGCGTTCTGGCGTCAAATAGTACGACTTTATCAAGATAAGATCGGTGTATCTCCTTATTCCTCCCAGAGATTAGGGCCTGATTCCAGGGTCCGGTATTTGGGTGCTGACCATGCTTTTCGCTATGTCTCCTATTATCAGGCATTGAATGCACGAGAAATGTTGCCGGAAGGATTTTTTAAAAATCAAATCGTGCTGATCGGGTTTGACACAAAGGCATCGCCGGAACCAGGGGTAACTCAGACCGATGCTTTTTCCACACCATTTCTGCCGATTACCGGCTATCTGACGCCAGGGGTTGAAGTTCATGCAACCTTTATTGCCAATGCGTTGTTGAATCGAAACATCAGGGAACTATCCAGAATCGAGTCACTTTTAGAAACGGCATTGGTCTTGTTGTTGACATTAATCTGTCTTCTTAAGTGGCGTCCTCTGCAAAGTCTTTTTGTTGTTATGGGCATTTCCGCAATGACAGCAATTTTTGATGTCTGGCTATTCGGCATGCATGATCTGTGGATTCCATCTGTTTCGGCAATGATTGCTCCGATGATTTGTTATGTGCAGAGAGGGGGTGTTGCCTTTTTGTCGGAACAAAAACAGCGAATACAAATGCGGAGAGCATTTCAGCAGTACGTTGCGCCTGAAATTGTAGCGGAAATAATACGGCACCCGGAAAAATTGACGCTTGGTGGTGAGCGCAGATATCTCACCATTATGTTTACGGACCTTCAAGGTTTTAGCAGTATTTCAGAGTGCTTGGAGCCGGAGCAGGTGTCGAATCTCCTGATTCGACACTTTTCTGAAATGACAAAAATTATTCATGATTACGGCGGCACTGTAGACAAGTTTATCGGTGATGCCATTATGGCATTTTGGGGTGCTCCTCTGGCGGATACGGAACAGGCTCTTCATGCGTGTCAGGCAGCTATGGCTATGCAAGTTGCCGCAGCCGTGATGCGGCAAGAATTGGTCGGCCGGGAATTCCCGGGAATTTATATGCGTATTGGCATTCATACCGGGGATGCAATTGTAGGAAATATGGGTTCTAAGGATCGTTTTGACTATACCGCTGTCGGCGATAATGTGAATGTCGCATCACGTTTGGAAGGCATAAACAAACTTTACGGTACTCAAATCCTGATTAGTGAGTCTACGGCAAAAGATGTATCCGCTTGTCTTCCGATTATGCATGTTGACAAGGTGCGGGTGAAGGGGAAAACAATGCCGATTGATATCTATACACTGCCCGCAGATCCTGATTTGCCCCAGAAGGTTGAAGCCGCGATTCAGTCTTATCGCAGCAAGCAATGGGATGTTGCAGAAAGACAATGGCAGACATTGATTGACATTCCTGCTGTTAATGCGATTGCGGAGATATACCTGGCGCGTATCGGCGAGCTTCGACGACAGGAATTGCCGACTGACTGGGATGGTGCTGTCTCTCTTGAGAAGATGTAATTTGAGTGTTTTATTGCTCGTGGATTCGACAGGTACGTTTAAGTTTGGGTAAGATGATACGTTTTAGCGGATCATCTTACCCAAACTATTTCAGCGGGTGTTCGGTTTGCAGGGTCAGCCTCAGCCCTTCATGGCGCAATGCCGTCGGAAGGGAGGAGTGTTACCCCTTCTTGATGTAAAAAATAAAAACACCAGCGTCTTCCTTGTTGCCCAAAAACTCATGGCCGGAGCGCGTACACCAGTTGGGCAGGTCGTTTTTGGAACCGGGATCGGTGCCCAGCACCTCCAGAATCTGGCCTGAAGCGATCGAATCCATGGCCTTTTTGGTCTTCAGCAGCGGCATTGGGCAGCTCATGCCTTTTACATCAAGAATCTGGTCCGGTTTAACGCTTGAGAGATCCATGCATTCTTCCTCCTCTGATGATTGTATAAAAACTCCCCTGTCGGTAACAAGTAGAAACCATGAGGGGGTGAGCCTTCCAGCTTGTTCTTGCGAGATTTTCATGAGGTGTTCATTCATGCCTCAGGGATAAACCCAACTACTCACCAGAAAATTGAGCAATTATTGTGCCATGGCAATCACGGCAGGCTTTGTTCTTGTAAAACCGCACCGCTGGGGCGTTGCTGGGCAACAACACGTTCTCCTGTCATTTCGCTTTGAGTTCGATTCCTTAATAAATGACCGAGTCCGCCAGAATCTGTTGACCAGATTAAGAAAAAAGTTGTGTGACAAGCAAGGGGATATGCGTTTACTGCAAGGTGCGCACTTGAAAAATTTTCTCCATGGGTGATAGGATATTTCATGCGTCCTGGCCGGTGGACCTATGACGTCTTAAAAAATGGAAAATGTCGGGAAGCTGACAGACTCTTTTCCAGGGGCAACGTATGATCAAGGTGCGCAGATCATGGACGTTCCGGGAAAACGGTGACTATAGAGGAGAACCCAACATGGCAAGAGAAAAGCGAACGATCGAGGAGAAATCCATCTGGCTTGATGCCAGGCAAATGCTCGCTAAGGCCGAGCGCGATGGGGTGGAGACCGCCTGGGACCGCTTGGAGCAGCAGACCCCGCATTGTAAATTCTGCGAGCTAGGCACTACCTGCCGCAACTGTGTGATGGGCCCGTGCCGGATCAGCGACAAGATGAAGCGCGGCGTCTGCGGCGCCGATGGTGATGTGATTGTGGCCAGGAATTTCGGTCGTTTCATCGCCGGTGGTTCCGCCGGTCACTCCGATCATGGCCGCGACTTGATCGAGGTTTTGGAGGCGATTGTCGAGGGCGCCACACAGGATTACCGGATCAGGGACGAGGCAAAGTTGATCCGCATCGCAGCCGAACTCGGCATCAAGACGGAGAGCCGTGTGGTTCTCGATATCGCCCGCGATCTTTTGGATGTCCTCTACGCTGATTTCGGTAGCCGCAAGAAAGAAGTCTCCTTCATGTGCCGGGTGCCTGCCAAGCGTCGCGAGATATGGAAGAAGCTCGGCATGACCCCCCGCGGCGTTGACCGGGAGATCGCCGAGATGATGCACCGAACCCACATGGGTTGCGACAACGACGCCCCCAACACCCTGATCCATGCGGCGCGTACCGCCTTGGCCGACGGTTGGGCCGGGTCGATGATAGGCACCGAGCTCTCCGACGTGATCTTCGGCACCCCCACCCCCAGGAAGGCGAAGGTGAATCTGGCGGTAATCAAGAAAGAGCAAGTGAACATTCTGGTCCATGGTCATAACCCGGTGGTGAGCGAGATGATCGTCGCCGCCGCCCAGGATCCGGCCCTGCTGGCCAAGGCCAAGGCGATGGGCGCCGGTGGCATCAATGTCGCCGGCCTGTGTTGCACCGGCAACGAGATCCTGGCCCGTCAGGGCATCCCCATGGCCGGCAACCATCTGATGACCGAACTGGCGGTGGTTACCGGCGCGGTGGAGGCCATCGTCGTTGATTACCAGTGCATCATGCCCAGCCTGATCCCGGCGGCAGCCTGCTACCACACCAAGTTTATTACCACGGCCAACAAGGCCAAGTTCACCGGGGCCATTCATTTTAACGTCCGTCCCGAGACCGCCTTGGCCCAAGCCAAGGAGATCGTCGCTATCGCCGTGGACGGATTTGCCAAGCGCGATCCCAACCGGGTGGAGATTCCGGGGGAGCCGGTGGAGATCATGACCGGCTTCAGCAACGAGGCGATCCTCTCCGCCTTGGGCGGCAGCCTCACCCCGCTTCTCGATGCGGTAAAGGCCGGCAAGGTGCGGGGCTTTGTCGCTATTGTCGGCTGCAACAATCCAAAATTACAGCAGGATTCTTGTAATGTCGGTCTCGCCAAGGCCCTGATCGAAAAGGACATCCTGGTTCTGGTCACCGGCTGCGTGACCACCGCCGCCGGCAAGGCCGGGTTGCTGATGCCCGAGGCGATTTCCATGGCCGGGCCGGGGTTGCAGGAGGTTTGCGGGTCTCTGGGCATCCCGCCGGTCCTCCACATGGGCAGCTGTGTGGACAATTCGCGGATTATTCAGCTGTGTGCGTTGATCGCCAACGAACTCGGAGTCGATATCTCCGACCTGCCGGTGTGCGCCTCCTCGCCTGAGTGGTATTCGGAAAAAGCGGCGGCCATCGGCCTCTATGCGGTGGCTTGCGGCATCTATACCCATCTGGGTCTGCCGCCCAACATCCTCGGTTCCAAGGTGGTAACCGACCTGGCCTTAAACGGCCTGGAAGGTTTGGTGGGCGCCAGTTTCGTGGTTGAAGCCGATCCGCGCAAAGCGGCGGAGTTGCTCGATCAGCGGATCATTGCCAAGCGGAAGGCACTGGGGCTGACCTGAGCCATCCTTGTTCCCGTGACGAGACAGACGAAGGCCCGGATCGGTTGAAATCGTTCCGGGCCTTTTTGCTTTCTCGCTCTGCTCTCTCAGGCATCTGTCGCCTTATTTTTTGCGTCGCGGTTTATTTTTTGATACAGGCGTTGCCTTGATTTCAGCCAGTGTTTGCTGGAAATTCTCAAGAAGCGGACCTCCAAGCTCCAAGGCTCGTTGTGCCGCGGCCAGGGCCTCTTTTTGCTTGCCCTGCTCGTTCAGGACCTGGGCCAGGTTGTTGAAGGGGATACCGTTTTTCGGCTGAAGCAGGGTAGCCTGATGAAAGGCTTTGCTTGCGGCGGCAAGGTCGTGCAGGTTGTAGCGGCTGTTGCCAAGGCCCATCCAGGCGCCAAAACTCCCCGGCCAGCGTTTCAGGGCCGCACTGTATCCGGCAACGGCCCCTTGCCACTGGGTGGTTTTTTCCAGGCCGGCAACGGCCTCAAGCCAAACCTCTTCTTTCGCGCCGGCCGGTAAACGCTCGGGCGGCAAGACCAGGAGTCCCCAATTCTCACCGCGCTGCCAGATATTCATGAAAACCCGGGAACCGAGATGTTCGTTGGCGGTGAGCCCTGAGTGAAGGATAATCTCGCCCTGCTCCCGGTCGTAGCCGATTACCACACCATAGTGCCATTTCGGGTACCAGGAGAAACTGAGATTGGTCAGGACAATAACAGGATTTCCGGCGGATACCTCGGCCAGCAGGGCCTCGCTGCCGGTGATGGGATAAGCGACCCGGCCATGCCTGCGGGCAGCGCCGATCAAGGCGCTTTGCAGGCTGCCTTTAAGTCCGGGGCTATAGACTTCGGGGGTGAGGTCGGAGGGCTGCACCTCAATCCCGCTCCAGTTAAGCACCATGGCCAGGGCAGCCGGCCCGCATTGCAATTCTTCCTGGGCAAAAAAAGGCACCCCGGCAACCATGGCCTTGTCCGGGCCGTCCGGCACCCGGGGCAGGCGGTCTCCCGAAAAAATGGTGCAGCCGGAGAGAAAAATGGGCAGCGCCAAAAACAACAGGCCGGCAATCATCCGATTGCCGGCCTGAATGAAATGCGATGTTTTCCCGCGCTTAGCGGCGGTGGTTAACAAAGGAGAAAACATGGGTGAGACCGAGGAGATCGGTGATCAGCAAAACCACAAAGATGAAAACCGCCGCGCCAATGATCGCGCCTATTCCATCGCCGCCGGCAGGCAACTGCTCCATGGCCTGGGAAATTTTCGCCAGCTCGGCATCGGAAAGGCTGGCCACCCTTTTTTGCGCCTCGCCGGCATCGACGCCGTGCTGAACCATGACCTTTTGCACATCTTCACGCCCCAAAAAGGCGGTAACCCGTTCTCTGCTTGCATCCTCTTTCTGTACCGCGATCACGGTGTTGGTATCGATCATCTTCGCCTGCGCCGTCTGCACGGAAAAATCGAGGAGAAGAAAGGAAAAAGCCAAAAAGAAACTTACGGGCTTGATTATTCTTTGCAGCATGGATGATCCTCTTCCTTGTTTTGAAGGTTTGTCAAAGTGATACCCAACAAAAAAATGCCTCTACTATATAAATAATAGGGGCAAACACTGCAATGGCTTTCCCTTTCGTGGGTTGTAGTTTCTCAAAAAAAAGATAATGTCGCAGGGGAGCGTTGGGAAGGAGGTTTTCGGCCTGCTTTGGCGAGGGAGGAGAGTATTCAGTTAAAACGCATCGTGTTCGATGGCTCCTTCGAATTCCTCGGCGTAGTGCTCGCTGTGGAAGAAGCTGCATCGCCGGCATCGTTCCATCTTCCGGCTAAAGATGAAGATGGGCTGGCCGGAGCCGATGGTGCCGGCCAGCAGCGCACAGCTATTACCCGAACCGGGAAAGGTCGGGCATTTCTTTTTCTTTTCTCCGCAGTTATGAAAATCCCAGCAGTGCATGGCAAGTTTTCCATGAGGAGCAAAATCGGACATCGGCTCAATTCGGCCTTGCTGTTGATGTGTTCGTAAACACTTAATCATACCCTTGGCATGGGCGGCAGGTAATACTGAATAAATACGGCGGGATGCTCTTCAAAGCAAAGGACTCCATCCTCTCGCCGACCATGCTGGAAGTATATTTATTTGGGCAACCTCCCACAGGGGTGCTGCTGCGGCAGGTGATGGCGGAAGATATAAGTGCAAGCCTCACAGGGACTGCACTTGATTGCGCCCCTGGGTCTTGGCCTGGTAGAGGGCCTGATCGGCCTTGCTCACAAGTCCCTCAAAGGAGATGGAATCTTTGCCGAAGGTGGCGACCCCGAAACTTGCCGTGATGCAATCACCGCCAATGTCGGCCATGGGCGTTGCTGCCATTTTTTTACGCAGCTGTTCCGCAAGGGAACAGGCGAGATCCTTGTCGGCATTGAGCAGCAGCACGGCAAATTCCTCTCCCCCGTAACGACACGCCATGTCGCTGCTGCGGATGTTGTTCTGGAGCACCGAGGCAACTTGAACCAATACCCGATCCCCGATGGGATGGCCAAAGGTGTCGTTGATCCGTTTGAAGAAGTCTATGTCGCAGATAACGATGCTGAAATGTCCGCCATACCTCCTTGTTCGCTCCACTTCGTCCAACAGCCGTTCGTTGAAAAAGCGTCTGTTGTAGAGGCCGGTGAGTTCATCATGGATCGACTCTCGTAAGGTTCGGGAATAGACCTTGGCATTGTTGATCGCCCCGCCGACCGCATGGGAGACGATGGAGAGCAGGGTCACCTGTTCGGGATGAATGGGGCGATTTGAAACCGAGTTGTCGACAACCATCACCCCTTCGACGGCATCGACATCCTGTTGGGCATAGACCTCGCACTCTTGGCACATCAGCTCTTTTTGCCCGCAATCGTCCATGGGAACATCGCCGCATTTGGTTCCCGGCACCAGCCAGCAACGCAGCCATCTTTTGCCGAAGGCCGGACAATCGTTTTTGTAACATTTTTTGATCTGCCAGCAGGAGAGGCGTTTTTTGTTCACGATGGGCACAAGGGCGAAATTTGTCAGGCCCAGCTTGAGAGTAGAGGCGTCGGTATTTGTCTCCTTATTAAAAACAGGGAATCCTGTTACCAGAGGTCTGGTCAACAGGTTGCCGGCCGTCACGGGAATCTCCAGGGAACTGATGGCCCCCGGCTCAAATCCCCGGCACAGCTTTCCCTGCAACATCCCTTTGCGATGCTTCACAAAAAAAAGGCCCACCCGGTCAAAGCCGAAGATTTCGGCGGTCAGATTGACAAATCGCTCCTCAATGGCATCGATGTCCATCTCCTCATACACCAAGGAAAGCATCTCAAGCAGGGCTATTTCCTTGGGCGGGGCCATACTTTCTTCGGATTGGGTCATGTCCTTTCTCCGTGCTGGGTGCGGGATAAAGAAAAGGTTGAAAAGTCTATCATTTAGTTAGGTTTTGGTTTCACAAGTTTACTATTGCACCCAAAGAAATTGCAAGAATAATCGCCGCTGTTCCAAGGCCTTGGTCTGATGGCTCATTTACAGCTGTGCACAGAACTTTTCGGGTAAAAGGTCTGTGCACATTTCACGGCCATGAATCCCTCGGAACAGAACAGGAGCCGGCAATTTATAATCTCATGGATTCCCCATCCCGGGCACGCTGCCAGATCAGCTCGCCATTGCGGTACACCTCGCGCACTCGGTGCAGGGGAATTCGTTGGTAAACCCCCTCTTCATCCATGAGAAGAAATGACTCCTTGTTGCCCGGCTCAAAAAGCAGGTCGGCAAGCGGTCGCCGGACAATGAGCGCGGCCACCCGATCATAGTAGCCGATCTCAAAGGCGGCATTGCCGAATTCCTTGTCCCATCTGATACGGCTCAGCAATTTGTCGATTGGTTGCATGCTTGGTCCCGGTGTCTGGATGTATTTGCTGAAGATCATTGTGGCGCGAAGCTGAATCTGAGATGAAGCGGCAATTACTTGGGGGAGGTGCTGTTGAAAAAGTCTCTGATTTCCGGGGAAAGTGGGCCGCTTAAGGCGCTGGTGCAGACCCGATGGATTGGGTCACCCTGTTTTATTGATCCGCTGGTGCCACGGCCACCCGGTTGCGGCCACGGTTCTTGGCTTGGTAAAGGGCGGTATCGGCGCAGTCCAGCAGTGCGATTGGCGGTACTTTGTTGTTTGGCCAAGTCGCCACCCCGAGGGAGATGGTGACGGGGGGCAGCATCCTGTCGCCGAACTCAAGGCGTACCTCGGTTTCAACTTGGTAGCGCAGGGATTCGGCCCGTTTGCAGGCATCCTTCTGGCTGGCGCCGGGCATGATGATGACGAATTCCTCGCCGCCGAATCGGCAGGCGATATCTTCGTGCCGGATGTTGTCGTTGAGCAGGGCGCCCAGTGCCTTGAGCACTGCGTCGCCGGCAGCATGTCCATAGGTGTCGTTGAAACGCTTGAAATGGTCCACGTCCAGCATGGTGACGCTGAGCGGGGTTTGGAGACGGGTGGAGCGGGCGAACTCCCTCTCCAGGGCGGCCTCCATGTGGCGGCGATTGAACAGGCCGGTCAGCGGGTCGCGGATCGACTGTTGCCGCAAAGACTCCTGGAGGCGCTGGTTGTCCAAGGCCAGGGCGACATGTTCGGCAGCGGTGGCAAGCAGGGGCCAGGCTGTCGCGTTGTCGCTTTCGGCCGGAATGTCCTGGCGGTGCAACAGTTGGAGCAGACCCACCATTTTCCCTTTTACCGTCAGGGGGATGCAGGTGGACCAGCGCGGAGTGCAAGGACATGGCTCCGGATCGGTATCGGTGCTGTTGCGCACGGTTCCTGTCATCAGGGCGGGGCAGTGTTTTGTTCTGGGTGGGACGCCGACATCGGCAGGCTCGTCGCCCCAGCTCGCCACGGTCCCCCAGCTTTCCTCGTTTTCATTCAGGATCCGTAACATGCCCGAAGCCGCCGGGAAAAGCTGCGCCAGGGACTCGGCGATGGCGGCGTACAGTTCCCCCGCCTCCCGGCAACGTTGGAAGGACTGGCCCATCTGGCTGAGCAGGGTGATCTCGTGCAAAAGTCGTCCCTGGCGCCGGTTGACTTGTTCCTGTTTGCTCCGCTCCTCGGCAATTTCATCGTACAACCGTTTGGTGAGCAGATGGACGCCTGCCCGCAGCAGCAGCTCGGGTTCGTCAAACGGCTTGACCAGGTAATCGTTGACCCCGGCACTCAGGGCCTGTAGCAGGATCTCCCGTTTGTGGATGCCGGTAATCATCAGTATCGGGATATGCCGGAAGCGGCGGGACTGTTTCATCTCCGTCGCCAGGGTAAGTCCGTCTTTTTTCGGCATATGGTGGTCGGTGATGACCAAGTCCGGCATGGTTTCGGTGAGCAATCGGGTCGCCTCCTCGCCATCGCAGGCGGAAACCACCTCGTAGCCGTTTTTGGCAAAGAGGAAGGAGAGGATATGGCGGGTGGTGGGAGAGTCCTCCACCACCATGATCTTTTCCTTCTTCTTGATTTTCTTGGATTCGAACAGGGTGTTGACGTAGCCGGCCAGCTGGCCGGCGGCAAAGGGCTTACTGAAAAACTCCACCACTCCTGCCTCGAAGCCCTTTGCCAACAGGGTCGGAGTATAGCTCCCCGAGATAACGATCACCGGGATATCGGCGGTAGCCGGATCTTGTTTGAGTTGCTGGCAGGCCTCAAGGCCGCCCATTATCGGCATTTCCAGATCCATGGTGATGAGATCCGGGCGCAGTTCCATGGCCAGCTTGATCGCTTCCTCACCGTTTGTAGCCTCGAATGTTTTATACCCCGCCTTGCTCAACTCCTGGGTAATAACCCGGCGGGGGCCGTTGCTGTCGTCCACGACCAGGATGATTTCCCGGCGTTTAACCCCCAGCTCCTTTTCGATCTGGTAGATTACGTTGATAAGTTCATTTTCCTGGATTGGTTTGGAGAGAAAATGGGAGACCCCGGCCTCAAAGGCTTTCTTGATCCGTTGTTCCCTGAGATCGGAGCTGAGGATGATGAGTTGGGTGGCGGCGATGCGTGGGTCGGAGATCACGGCACGGCAGAGTTCGTAGCCGTCCATGTCTTCCAGCACTCCGGCGATGATTGCCAGATCAGGCCGCTTTGCCCGCATGGTGACAAGAGCTTCCTCGCCGGTGCGGGCGAGAGTGGTCTGGTAGCCGTAGCGCGTCAGGGTGGATGTCAGGATGTTCCGGATCATGGAGGAAGGCTCCACCACCAGAATGGTCTCGAGCTTTTGGCCCTTGCCGTGGAAGCGGCTCAGCGCCGAGAGCAGGGCTTCTTTGCTGAGCAGTTTTTCCCGTAACAGGATATCGCCGATACGCACCTTGCGGCGGGTGCGCATGTCAAGCAGGTAGCGGAGCTGGCTGGCGTTGAGAAGTCCCAGGGAGACAGCGGCCTCGCCGAAGCGTACTTCGGGATGGCTGTGCATGTATGCCGTGATGGAGGGAATATCCTCCTGCCTCAGGGAGCCCAGTTCGATGGCGAATTGCTGGAGCAGCCCTTCCTTGTTCTGGATGTGCAGGGCTTTTTCAAGTTGTTCCGGGGTGATAACCCCCTCGTTGATCAGAAATTCGCCGAAGCTTTTAGTGTGCATTGCTCTTCTCCCTGATGGGTAGTATAGCAGCTTTTTCTGAAAAACAAAGCAAGCATGATTCCGGGGGTATCATGGTCAATGTGCCTGATGGTATCCATTGGGGGTGGGCAGATTAAGAACGACGAGAATGGTGCATGGCAAGATATCTTTCCGGATCTGGCGGTCGGAAACCGGCATCAGGATTCCCGAGTCGCCGAATTTTACCAGTCCGCAGCTGCGGCGGGTACGGCGGCGCGGTCGAGGAGGCGGATGGCATCGTGCCGGCAGGCGGGTCGGCAGACCCCGCAGCCATAGCAGGCAGTGGCGTCAACCAGACATTTCTTGTTGGCTCGGTCAAGGCCGATGGCGCCAAAGTAGCAGCGCTTGCGGCAGAGGTTGCAGCCGGTGCAGCGGAGCGGGTCGATGGCGGCCACGTACTCCGCCTTCCACATGGTGCGGGTCACCCCCAGGGTTATTTGGGCGCGGTAGGCCATGCAGTCCTGGTCGCAGTTGCAGATCGCGCCGATAAACGGGGTGTTGAAGGTCCAGACGCTGTGGGTCTTGCCCTCCTGGTCGAGCCGACGGATGAAGGCGATGGTCTGTTCCCTGGTCCAGTACTCGAAGGCGGCGAAATCAGGCACCTCGGCCAGGATCGGGGTCAGATCCATGCCCACCCCGAAGCAGTAGCGTTGTTCCGTGCCGAGGGAGACCCGGCGGCAGACGCAGGGCAGGCGCACGATGTGTTCCATCTGGGAGAGGATCGCCTCTATGTCCTCCAGGGGCACGACTTGGCCGAAGTGGGTCTTTTGCATTTTGCGACTGAGGATGGGGTAGACGATGAAACGGTAGATTCGCGGGAAGCGGCGTTGCCAGCGGGCGGCTGTGGCGACATCATCCCGCAGCGACTTGGTAAAGCCGCGCAGGAAGCGGAGGAGGTTCTGCTCGGAATTGACTTGGTGGAATACCTCGGCCGTATAGTTGACCATGTTTTCGTACCACTTTTTCCCCTCCCCATGCTGGGTGCAGAACTGGCACATGCGCTCAACCCCAAACGTGGTCGCACCGGAGATGCCCGTGCCTGCAACGCCGTTGCGGGAAAAGGAGCATGGTCCACTGCCGGTGAACAGGGGGCCTTTCTGTTTCCTCGGCTTGGAAAATAAGGGAAGAGCTCAGTGAGGTGGTCTCCATCATTGCCCCCCGGGATCATCAGCCCCTGATCGTTGCGGCAAGGCAGAAGGGTTGTTTGGGCGGGAGGAAACGCCGCCGGAGACGATAAATTTCATGATCTCTCCGGGGTCGCCGATCAGGGGAGTAACCAGACTCCGGTCGACAATGATGAGATTGCCGGCAAAGTTGTAGGATTGCGGCAGATAAACGGCGACGCTGTTTGCGATCCCAAGGGCGTTGAGATCGTCCTGGGTAACGAAGCCCAGCACCCGGATATTGTTGCTGGCATCGACGGCAACCTGAACCGGTTTGTTGAAGCTTCTTTTGTCTCCCACAAAGGCATGCACCAGATCCCTGATCGAGGTGTAGATCATTGCGATCAGCGGTAAACGGGCAAAGATCCGATCCACCAGCAGGACAACTTTGTTGGCAAGCAGGTTGGAGGTCACGAACCCCACGGCCAGGATGAGGGCGATGGTGAGCAGAAAACCGCCCCCCGGCACATTAAAGCGAAAAATCCCGTCGATTTTGGTGAAAATGATATAGACCACATACACCGTTGCCACCATCGGCACGAGAACAAGAAGGCCCTGCAGGAAGTACTGGCTTATTTTTTTCATGATTCGGTCCTGTTCTTTTTCTGTTTGCCGGGGAAGCCAGGCAATTTGGTCAAATTTGAATTCGGGTTACTCCTGAATGTGCCGGATGGCAAGGATAATGGTTACCGGCCAAATACAACATGCTATTTTCAACTGAAAAAATCAGTATATTTAATCCAAGCAGCTAGAAATAAAACCACGGACGCAAAGGGTCTGCCAGGGAGGTGGCGAGTGGCGCTGAAATCCGGATCAGCACAGGGAAGGCTGTGGTCTGAAAGGCCTCCAGGGAGAGTAATGCCCTGAACCTTGAGAAGGGGGTATTTACCTGGACGGATCCGAAGAAGATCGCGCTGTCGCTCAAGCAGTCGGCGGACAGCAGTTCCCGTCGTAAGGGGTCGTCTTTTCGCTCTGCCATGTCGATGCTGGTATTGTATATCAACCGGGCGGGCCGGAAGCCGGACAGGGAGCAGGTGCGTATTTTGGCGCAGGCCAAGGAAGAATCGCGCACATTATACGGAAAGAGGCGATCCAGGTGATTGGTGATGCAGGCTATGCGGTCGCGGGATAACCTCATCTGAAAAATCAGATGATGGATCCACTATTACAACCGTTTGTGCCAGACATTCATGCTTTGCAGAGTTCCTGAGATCTGGGTGTTGTTGACCAAGGGCCCGGCGTAGATGTAGTCATGTTTGGCAAAGGTAATATTCATTCCGAAGGAATAGGCCCGGGCAATGGTAAAGGCGGTTTTGATGCCGATGTGGCGGATGCCGTCTTCCATCATGGCGAGAAGGTAGGTTGCCAAGCCCAGGCCTCGAGCCTCCGGCAGGGTGGCGAAATCCGTCATTTCCGCATTCTGGCCGCTGAAGTCGATCTCGGCTGAGGAGAGGGCGATTAATTTATCATCGGCCCGGATGCCGAAATAGATCAGATTTTCATCCATGGTCTGGGCAAGGTACTCGGGATCATGGATGGGGAAAGGGTAGGAGGCAAACACCTGCCGATAGAGCTGGGCCATCTCCTCAACCTCATGCCTTTCCATGGTTTGGCAGACAAGGCCCGATGGCAGGGTGACTTCCTCCATGGCCCCGGCTTTTTGTTCCGCGATTTCCAGGACCTGCGATACCAGTTCCGGCTGCTTTTCCAGTTCGCGCTCGGCGGAAAAAAATCGGCTCAGGAAAAAACTGTCACTTTTCCCTTGGAAAAGGTCTGGGATGCGTGCCTCTTCCACGAAGCCGTTGTCCATAAACCGGGAGCGTGCAAAGGTCGGCACCTTGGCGAAAATCTTGGTGTAGCCCTTTGTCAGCGCCAGTGAGACGACAAAATCGACAATCCGGGCGCAGTCCATTTTTCCGATCTTCATCACATAGGCGCGGTTGTTGACCTTGCCGTGTTGAATCAACGAGTCGCCAATTTGCTCAATGGCATCAGGCTTCATCTCTTCTCTCCATTCGCCGGTTGTTCTCGGGGGTAAGCGAAATGGCTTGATGATAGTCAGAAAGCAGCCTTTCGATGCCCGTTGAACGAAATTCTTCGGCATCTTCCAGATTCAACTGCAGGTGGCAGTCATCGCAGTTCCTATTGCAGAAAACCGGCTCGTAGCTGTCCGGTTCCTTGTAGGTGGTGATGACCCCTTCGTAATTGCGCAGGATCACCTTGTTGGTGGAGAGGGAAATGAGATAGCTGGGGTTCACCGGAATCTTGCCTCCTCCGCCCGGAGCATCGATAACGTAGGTGGGCACGGAAAAACCGCTGGTATGGCCGATCAGGCTCTCCATGATCTCGATCCCCTTGCCCACCGGGGTGCGAAAATGAGACAATCCTTCGGAGAGGTCGCACTGGTACAGATAATAGGGGCGGACCCGGTTGGCCACCAGCTTGTGCACCAGGGATTTCATGATCCGCGGGCAGTCGTTGACTCCGGCCAGGAGGACCGACTGGTTCCCCAGGGGAATGCCGGCGTCGGCCAGACGTTGCAACGCCTGCTTGGAGGAGGTGGTGATCTCCCGGGGGTGATTGAAATGGGTGTTGATCCAGAGGGGGTGATGTTTCTTGAGCATTTCCACCAATTCGGGGGTGATCCGGTAGGGAAGCACCACCGGCATGCGGGTGCCGATCCGGATCACCTGCACATGTTCGATCTTGCGCAATTGGGTAAGAATCCAGTCCAGATAATTGTCGGTGAGCATCAGCGGGTCGCCGCCGGAAAGGAGGACATCCCGGATTACCGGGGTATTGCGGATATATTCCAGCCCCTTCTCGATATCATCGGTGCCGGGAACGGAGTCGGTATCGCTCACCTTGCGCTTCCGGGTGCAGTGGCGGCAGTACATGGAGCAGATGTTGCTGATATGAAAAAGGACCCGGTCCGGATAGCGATGGGTGATTCCCGGCACCGGACTGTCCTTGTCCTCGGAAAGCGGGTCGGCCATGTCGAACTTTTCGATGATCAGCTCCTTGGGGGAGGGGAAGGCCTGCTTGAAAACCGGGTCGTTCTGGTAATCCTCGGCATTGATCAGAGACAGGTAGTAGGGGGTAATAGAAAGGGGAAACTTCTCCAGGGTCAGCTCCAGTTGTGCCCGTTCTTCTTCCGCGAACTGGATTCCCAGAATGGATTCCACCATGGAAATCTTTTTGATGGCGTGTTTGAGCTGCCAGCGCCAATCACGCCAGTTGGCAAGATCGACGTTTTCGGTGGTGATTATTTTGGCGATGTTTTGCTGGTTGGCGGAAAAAATGGTCATGTGTGGTCCCTTTTTGGTTGAGAGTTTGTCTATGCACAAGCTCTTCAATGCCTTGAGCGGCCTTTTTCGCATCCTTCAGTTCCTGTCGGCGCTCGAACGATGTAAAAAACGCTGTCTTGTGACGGTTATTCTTGTGATCGTAGGTGTTGTCTGTCGGGGTAGAGCCCGGAATGGGTTTTGCTTTCGGGCAATACCAAGGTGGTGTCTAAAAATATGGGCCGGGGAGGTGTCCGGCTGTTTTGATGCTGCGGGCGGAAATCTTTGGGATGCGGGCACCGTTGCCGGGGCCGGAGAGAAATGGGGCCGGTCTAGAGAGCCGGAGGGGCTTCAATCTTTCGGGCCTCCATCATGTCAACCACCTTCTCCAGGGCCAGGGTAATGGAAACCTGTTCCAGTTCGGGAAGGTTTTTTAATGACTCCGCGAGGGTTTCTTGCAGAGGAGAGGGGGTGGCGGCAATCAGCGCTTCGCCGGCTTCTGTCACGCAGACCTGGACCAGTCGCCGGTCTTTGCAGGATCGCTCTCGGAGGGCCAGACCTTTGTCTGCCAAGCGATCAACGATGCCCACGATCGTGCTGGGGCTCTGGTAAACCATGCGGGCCAGCTGGGTAATGGTCAAAGGCCCACCCTTGGCAAGAGCCAGCAGGCAGCTGAGCTGTGGCCCTGTTATATCGTGCTCTTGTGCCAGTTTGTGGGAATGGATTTCGACAGCCCGGATGATGCGCCGAATGGATTGAAGGATGCGCAGTTCGTAGCTGTTCTTGGGAACCGGGGGGATGATTCCGGGGCCCAAGAGAATCTCTCCCTCCACTTTTGTGGGTTTTTCGTCTTTTTCCTGCAAGATATTATTCAACGGGTTTCTATCCATTATGTTTCAGTTCAAATAATTTGAATACGAATGATTAAAACACGAATAGCCTTCTTTGTCAAGCAGGACAACTTTTTGGGGGAATTTAGGCGGATGGCGGCGGGCGTCGGTTGACTGCGAAATGGGTCGGCAGGGGCAAATGAGGGCCGTCTGAATTTTGCGGTGTTCCCGCCGACCGAGGTCAGGGCAGGGGCAGAAGTCGCTTTCTTGTCAAACAGTTTCAGTAGTTCTCAGGGTATGTTTTTCCTGCAGCTCCGCCGGTTCAGGTGAGCGATCATTTCCCGCCAAAAACCTTTTTTAATAATGCGGTCGTCTGTTTCGCCGGGTCTTTGCGTATACTCGCCTCTTCCTTGGCGATATAATAGAAGATCCCGGCCATCCCTTTCTGGAGCACATGTTCGGTCAGATTCGCCTTCACGTTCGGGACAAAGGGCAAGGCCTTATATTGGCCCATCACGGTGTCGTAGGATTGGATTGCCCCAACCTGTGACAGGCTTTTTTCAACGATGGGCTGCATTTCCTTTTTTAAAGCGGGGGTCATCTTGCCCTGGAAATATCGGGTGGCTGAATCTTCCGGTCCTTCATAGATTTTCCTGATGTCGTCAAAGGACAGCTCCTTGATGGCCTGCAGGAACAGCGCTTTGGCTTTCGGCGTTGCCGCCTCTGCCGCCCGGTTCAGTTTGAGTTCAAGGTCGTCGACGGTTTGCGACATCCCGATTGTGGCCAACATGTTTTTCACCGTTTGTAATTCGTCGGGCAGGGGGATGTGGATGGCCGGGTCACCATTGAAGCCATCACTGGTGCCAAGCCGACCCACGACATTTTGCGTGCCGATGCTCAGGGCATTCTTGAATGCTTCGCCGATTTCGGAGTTGCTGGCTTGGGTCCCGGTGTTTCCCGTGCTCAAGGTATTTAAAACCCCTACGCCCTTGTCGAGCCAGGAGCCTTCCGCCAATGCCTGATGTGGTGAGCAGGTGAAAGCGATCAGGGTCAGGCAAGCGATTGGTGCATAGTTTTTCATCTGCGCATCCTCGGAAGGTTAATGGATATTTTATTATAGCAGGAGTTGATCAGGAGTCCACCTGCGATATTTTTTGAGAAGGTAAGGGGGTTACTGGAAAAGGAAAGCTAAATGCCTGTGCCTCCCGACCGAATGATCTTATTCGAGCAGGCTCCGCAGCAGCGCCAGGTTTTCTCGGTCTTCGTGGAGGTCATCCGACTTGGGGGTTTCCAGAACCATGGGATGGTCGGCAAAGCGCGGGTCGTTGATGAGGTGGCGGAACCCCTCCAGGGTGATTTCGCCCTCGCCGATGTGGGTGTGGCGGTCGATCCGGCTGCCCAAGCCCTTGCTGGCGTCGTTGAGATGGAAGAATTTAAGCCGCTCCAGACCGAGCAGCCGGTCGAAGCGGGTCATGGTCTCGGCATAAGCCTTTGGGGTGCGGATGTCGTAGCCGGCGGCGAAGGTGTGGCAGGTGTCGTAACAGACTCCCAGTTTTTCCGGGTAAGCGGAACCGGCGATGATCGCGGCCAGTTCCTCGAAGCTCGCCCCCAGGTTGGTGCCCTGTCCGGCGGTGGTTTCAAGGAGTATCATGACCTGTTCTTCGGTATTTGCTTCGCTGATGGCCCGGTCCAGGTTGGCGGTGAAAATTTTCAGCCCCGCCTCGATCCCCTCTCCGAGATGGGAGCCGGGGTGGACCACCAGGTATTCGATGCCTAAGGCCGCGCAGCGGCGCAGCTCCCCGGCAAAGGCGTCGATGGACTTGTCCGCTGCCTCCGGTTTGGGCGAAGCGAGGTTGATCAGGTATGAATCGTGGGAGGCGACCGGAATATCTGGCGCCTGTTGCCGCCGAGCCTTAAAGGCCTTGATCTCCTCCGGGGTTGGGGTCTTGGGGTGCCATTGTCGCTGGTTGGCGGTGAAGATCTGCAGAGCCTCGCCCTCCACCTCGGCCAAACGGTCAAAGGCCAGGGCTATCCCGCCGCTGATGGACATGTGGGCGCCGAATCGGGGCATGGTTTACTCCTTCAGCCCGAAAAATGGGGCAGGTTGTGGTTTATCTCCGTTTTTTTCAAACAGGGCCGCATGGCTCAAGGATATTATAGGTGAATCGATGAGGTTGAAGCCTGATTTCTGGGCGAAGGACAGAGTTTTTTTGAATTCGGCAGCGGTGACATGGCCCTTGGGCTCAGCCAAGAGGAACTTGCCCGATTTCTTGAGGATCGCGTGGACCTGCTGGAGAAAGCTGAGCTCATCCTGGGTTTCGTGGGTCATCCAGAACGCCAAGGCGAAATCAACCGCTTCGTGGATGCCGATGTTGTCATCCTCGCACAACAAGGTGGTGATGCGGTGGGCAACCCCTGCTTTCCGGGCTCGTTGCATAAGGGTCTCCAGCATTTTCTCTTGCAGATCAACGGAGATTATTTTTCCGCTTTCGCCAACCAGTTTGGCCATGCCGATGGAGAAGTAGCCCATGCCGCAACCGAGGTCGATGGCAGTCATCCCTTCGCGCAGATACGGGAAAAAGATCTCCTCCGGCTTGTGGAAGATCCGCCGCAAGGGATTGTCAAAGGTATAGGCCAGCCACCAGGGGCAGACGTGTCTTGCCATTATGGGGACTCCCTGTTTGTTTCTGGGTCAGGAGGGTACGGAAGCAGGTGGGGTATACGGCGGATAATCCGTGTACCCCTTGGCGCCCGGGGTGTACCACTGCGACATATCTTCGGCAGGGTTGAGGGGGTAATTGTTCTTGAACCGTTCGGGCAGATCGGGGTTGGTGATGAAAGGGCGGCCAAAGGCGATCATGTCCGCTGTGTTCTCGGCCAATCGCTGTTCCGCGAGATCTTGCGTGTAGCCGCAATTGCCAATGATCCTGCCCTGGAAAAGCGGTCTGAATTCCGCCAGGGTCATGGGCTCGCCCTTGGCGTGAAAACCAAAGGCCAGGCCGTCCATGACATGGAGATAGCCGAGGTTGAATCTGTTGAGTTCCTTGGCCACGTACAAATATGTTTCCCGGAAATCCTCGCTGCCCATGTCGTTGAAAACCCCGTTGGGCGAGATGCGGGCTCCGACCTGCTCCGCGGGCCAGACTTCAAGCACCGCTTCCACCACCTCCTTGAAAAAACGGAAACGGTTTTCCAGGCTGGAGCCGTATTGATCCGTACGGAGATTGCTTTTCGGATCGAGGAACTGATTGATCAGATAGCCGTTGGCCCCATGCACTTCTATGCCGGAAAAACCGGCCGCTTTTGCATTGATCGCGGCTTGGCGGTAATCGGCCACGGTTGCCTTGATTTCCGCAACGGTCAGGGGGCGGGGAGTTTCGTACTCCTTTTTTCCCAGCGGAGTGTGGATGGAGTCGCCGTTGAGTTTCACCGCCGAGGCGGAAACCGGCAGTGCGCCGTCATGGTAATCGCTGTGCGAGGCCCTGCCGCAATGCCAGAGCTGCAGAAAGATGTGCGCACCGGTGGGCTTGATCGCGGCGGTAATCTTGCGCCAGCCCGCAACCATCTCCTCGGTGTAGATCCCCGGCGTGTCATGCCAGCCGATGCCCTGCTGAGACACCACGGTTGCCTCGGCAATCAGCAGCCCGGCCGAGGAGCGCTGGCGGTAATACTCGGCCATCAACTCGTTGGGTACCCGGCCCGCCCCGGCCCGGCTTCTGGTCATGGGCGCCAGGGCGATTCTGTTTTTGAAGTGAAGATTTCCGGTGGAGAGAGGTTCGAACAGTCGGCTCGCGTGCATGGCGTCTCCTGGAGTATTGTATCTTTCCGCACCCATCACTTCGTGAGGTATCTCATCTTCAGATTCGCGTTGACGAGCCAGGCGCTTTCGGCTCGCGGGGGAAGGGTCTTCAGCATTTCCGCCGCAAGTGCTTGGGGATCTCCGCCCTGGGTGGCCAGCGCTTTCGCCTGCTGGTCGAACTGCAGGAGGTACTGTCTCATCTCCGCAAGATCCTTTTTCCCCGAAAGGGGGCCGTGTCCGGGGATGATCACCTCAACGTCCATGGCCTGGAGGCCATCGAGTTCGCCGCGCCACTCCTCAATATTACCTTCGGCCAGGAACGGGTGGTAGTCGGTGAACAGGATGTCGCCGGCAAAGAGCACCTTCTTGTCCGGCAGGAAGACCAGGGTGTCGCCGTCGGTGTGGGAGGGGCGGGCATGGCGGAGTTCGACGATCTGGCCGCCGAGGTCAATGGTCAGCCGGTCGGTGTAGCTCAGTACCGGATAGGCGATGGTGGTGCCTTTCATATCCTGCGGGGTCAGGCCGTACTGGCCGCTGTTCTTGAGAGTAGTCTCGGCAGTTCGCGCCATGGCTTGCGTGCAGTTCTCCTGACCGATGACCACCGCTCCCAGCTTGACGAATTCGGCGTTGCCAAAGACATGGTCAAGGTGGAAATGGGTATTGATCACGTACTTGATCGGTTTTCTGGACACACCCTTGATGGCCTTGATGAACCGCTTGGCCTCCTTGGCGGAAACCAGGGTATCGATGACGGCAATTCCGTCTCGGCCGATGATGATGCCCGCGTTGGCGCCGAAGCTGTTGTCCTTGGAACTCTGCTTGGTGTCCACGTAGGCATAGACGTTATCGCTGATCCGCGTCAGCTTGTCAGCGGCCAGGGCGGGGCCGGCAAATACGGACCAGGCAAGGCAGAACAGCAGGATTTTTTCCGGGGTGGTGCAATTTTTGCGCATCGGTATCCTCATTGTATCATTGTTCCTCAATCCATCCATTTCTTCTCATGTCCCGGGGCATGGATGCGGCACCGCCCACGGTCTGAATGCCTAGAATCTCGTGATTTGAAAAGGAATTCCATAATGGCTGCTGGTGCAACTTGAGGCCACATCCTCCCTGGGGTACAAGGTCATCGTCCCGGTGTTTTCCGAACTGAACTGCAAGACATAGTAGTCCGGACACGCGTCGGGAATGCTGTCGAGCAGCAGATCAAGGCGGGAGGATGTGCCATAGTAAGCCATATAGTAAGGGCTTCCCGGATTCAGACCGAATTCAATCAGGCCGTAATTGCCATTGCTCACCTGGGTGATCATGAAATACCCGGTTTCCTGCCCGCTGCTCCCGATCCAGACTCCATCGTTTGCAGCCAGGGCTTGGGCAGGAACGAGAAAACAAGCAAAAAAGGCGATAGCGCAGAGGAATTGCAGTTGGCGAAACATGACTCTCTCCTTTAAATGTTGAAGGGGGTAAATAGTAGTGTTGGAAATTATTTAATAATATCGATATGTTCCGCATGCGATCGAGAAGGGGAAATGAGAGGCGGTACCTGCGTCTTGTGTTTGATGTCCACCTGCTGCGATACTGTCTGATAGGATATGGAATATCAAAGGAAAAGTAAACCGGTATCTATTCCAGTAAACCTTGAAGCGCAGGCCGACCGCCGATCAGAGCGCAGAGATGCAAGGTGCTTTCCTGGGTGCCCGGCGGGCATCATTTTTCACGGGCGTATTTTTGCAGGATGGCGCAGAGATTGTCGCGCTCCACGGGTTTGGAGATGTAATCATCCATGCCGGCAGCCAGACATTTTTCCCGATCCTCCGGCATGGCATAGGCGGTCATGGAAATGATCGGCAGATGCATGCCGGTTGATTCCTCCTGCCGACGGATGGCCCTGGTGGTCTCGAAACCGTCCAGCTCCGGCATCTGGATATCCATCAGCACCAGGTCGAATTCCTGCGTCGCCATGATCTCCAGTGCCTGTCGCCCGTTCTCGGCCGTGGTTATCGGCCAGCCCTCCTGTTCAAGAATCATGGTCGTCAGGGTCCGATTGACAAACTCGTCCTCGACCAGCAGGATGCGTTGTTGCCGACGGCTTTCCCGCAGGGAATGACGGGTGACCAGCGGCGGCGGCGTTTCCTGTTGCGCCCCGAGAGTCGCGGCACGTAAGGCGCGCAGTAAATCAGTCGACCCCACAGGTTTGGTCAGATAGGCGCCGATGTTTAAATCCTGGCAACGTCTGGCATCGCCCCGCATGCCCAGGCCGGTGAGCATAATCATGGTGAGAGCATCCAGTTCCGGCACGGCGCGAATCCGTGCCGCCAAGTCAAAGCCGTCCAGCACCCCTGGGTGATCCTCGATGATCATCAGGTTGTAACATTTCTCTTGTAATGCCTTATCGACCGCCGGGCAGGTGTCCGTTTCGTCAACCACTTGCAAATATTCGCGCAGCAACTCGACCATGCTCCGCCGGTCGCTTTCATCGGCCATCACAATAAGGGCCGCGAGGTTTTGCAGTTCCTCGATCGGCAGGCCTATCCGGGCTGTTGCCTGCGGCTCCAGGTTTTTACCGAGCCGGATGTCGAAGATGAAGCTGGCCCCCTGTCCCGGATTGCTCTCCACTCGGATATGGCCCTGCATCAAGTGAATGAGCTGGGTAGTAATGGCGAGTCCCAGGCCGGTGCCGCCGTGTTTGCGGGCCATGCTGCCGTCCGCCTGGATAAAGGCCTCGAAAATTTGGGCCTGTTGATCCGGGGCGATCCCGATTCCGGTATCCCGTACCGTGAAAAGGAGGACCACCTCTTGCGGCGGCGCCTCGGCTTTGAGTTCCACGGTGAGCTCCACCTCGCCTTCCAGGGTGAACTTGATGGCATTGCCGACGAGATTGTTGATGATCTGCCGCAACCGCCCAGGGTCGCCGAGCACCGTGGCCGGCACTCCGGGGCGGACAGCATGGCTGAGATGCAACTCTTTCTGTTGCGCGATCACGGCCAGGGCCTCCATGGTTTCGGCCAGCAGTTCGTTGAGGTTGAAGGGCACCGAGTCGAGAACCATTTTGGCTGCCTCGATTTTGGAGAAGTCGAGGATGTCATTGATGACGTGCATCAATCGTTGGGCCGAAATCCTGGCCATCTCCGCGTGGCGGCGTTGGAGGTCGGTAAGGGAGCTGCGCAGCAGCAGGTCATGCATGCCCATGATACCGTTCATCGGGGTGCGGATTTCATGGCTCATGTTGGCAAGGAACTGGCTCTTGGCCTGATTGGCGATCTCGGCTGCCTCCTTGGCGTGCAACAGCTCGACCTCATTCAGCCGCCGTTGGGTGATATCAACGGTGTATTTGATAATTTGCTTGATCCGGCCGAGCTGGTCAACAATCGGGAAAGCGTTGACCTCCACGCTTCGTGTCTTGCCGTTTTTGTCGATGTGTACATGCTCGACCCGAACGGGCTGCCCGGTCTTTTTTATCTCGGTAACCGGGCAGGGATGTTCGTCGCTATCGCAAGGGATGTTTTTTCGGTGGGTTAACCGGTGACAGGTGGCATCCGCAGTGAGCGGCCCGAAATCGCAGGCCTTATTGGCCATGGCGATGGTGTAATCGTGGGGGTTGATCACGTAGAAAGGAAAGGGCAGGGCATCGAGGACGCTGGTCAAGAATGCGCTCTGTTCTTGAACCTGCGCCTCAATTTTTTTGCGTTCCGTCAGGTCGACAAAGGTTTCGACCAGCACCTCGCCTGCAGGAAGAGAAAGACTGGTCACCGTCTTTAAAATCGGCACCGGCTTGCCATCGGCCCGTAACAGAACCCGCTCGGCATTGTCAATCGTCTGGCCAAGATCGGTTATCGGGCATTGCCCCCTTTGCTTGGGGCAGATAAATCGATGGCACTCCCGGCCGATGATCTCCTGCCGCTTAAGGCCGATCATCCTGGCGGCGGCCTCATTCACGTCGATGATCGTGTGGGTTTGCCGTTCGATAACGACCAGACCGGTCATCATGGCGTTGTTGACTGCGGCAAGATACTGCTTGCTCTGCAACAGTTCGGCCATCTTCCGTAGGGTCATTGCGTTGTCGGCAGGGTCGGTAACGGTGGGATGGTTATCTGGTCGCGCTCCCTGAAGGGTCTGCTCCAGCTCCTCAACCCTATGGGCCAACTCCTCGTATGTCGGCTTGTCGTTCATGCCCACTCCAAACCCATGATGAAAAACCTCTTGAAGCCGCCTTTCAAGGCAATAATGCCAATTTTTACCGCTCTCGGTTCCGTTTCTGTTTTTTTGTTGTCTTGCTCAATCAGTTTGCCGGATCAGATCTTTTTGTCAAACCTTTTCAGCTTGTTACTGCTGATCAGAAAAATTGCTGCCCGTATCTTGCCGCCTTACGACTCCATTGGATATTCATCTTCCTCTTGCCTTTAAAAGAAACAAGCGGCACCCCCTGTTTTTTTTATCGTGGCCGTCTCATTTTTTTCGGTCGTAATGTTGGCTTCAACTGATATTCCAGCAATCCTTGAAGCGCGGGCGGCAGGGGCGCGGAAAATTCCAGCTCCTTGCCGCTTGTCGGGTGGCTGAAACGCAGGCCGGCTGCGTGCAGGGCCTGGCGGGGGATGCGGAGGAGGGCGTGGTCGGTGGCGCTCAGGCATCCTTCCTGGAAACGGAGGAAAAGCTGTTCGTCCACGCCGTAGAGTTTGTCTCCCACCACCGGAAATCCCAAGTGTAACAGGCTGGCCCGGATCTGATGGCAGCGGCCGGTGTGCGGCCTCGCCTCCAGCAGGGAGAGGCTGGCGTTGCCGGCGGTGGAGATCAGCCGGAATCCGGTGCCGGCTTCCACGGCGCCGGGCGGCGCAGCGTTATGGGTCGGATAGAAGCGCATCTTTTTGCGGATCGCGCTGTCCGGGTCCACCCCCAGCCAGCCGACGGCTTCCACCGGCCCGGGCGTGTCCGGGAAAGCCCCTTCCACCAGGACCAGATAGATCTTGTCCACCCGGTGTCGGGCAAACTGCTCTTGACACATGCGGGCTGCGACCTTGTTCTTGGCCACCAGCACGATGCCGGAGGTTTCCCGATCCAACCGGTTGACGAGTCTTGGGTTGTTTAAGCCGTGCTCTTCCTTGAGCAGAGCCCAGAGGGTATGGGCGAAGAAGCGCCCGCCGGGATGGCAGGGCAGGGGGGCGGGCTTGTTGATCACCAGCAGGTCGTGATCTTCATGGAGGACGGTGTAGTCGGAATCAACCGGGGGTTCGACCAAGGCGTCCATCAGGTAGACGAGGCGGTCACCGGCGGCCAGGATGATATCACCCCGCGCCTCGGTATCGTTGAGGAGGAAGCGGTGGGCAGCAAGTTCCGCCTGCCATTCCTCCCGGTTCCGGTAGGTGAAACGGTGGCTGATAAAATCCAGGAGCTGCTGTCCTGACTGCTGAGGCTGGATGCGCACCGAGTTTTTTCTTTCCATCATTGCCCGGCCATCCGTAACAATCTTCTGGTTTTGGTACCGCAGTTCTTTGACAGGCGTAGGATGAGCGGAGGCTTTATCAGGTTGCCGTTCGCCCTGAACTCTGTCAAAGGGGTATCTATGCTATTTTGCAAAGCAGCCCCGGTCTATGAGCCGGAACCTTCGCCGGCAGCAGCCTCTTTCGTATTCCAGCCGCCGCCCAGCGCCTTGTACAGGGCGACGAGATTGGTGGAGACGGTGCGGCTGGATTGGGCCAGGACATCCTCGGCGGCATAGAGGGAGCGTTGGGCATCCAGCACGGCGAGGAAGTCGTTCTGCCCCGCGGTATAGAGCGCGGTGGCCAGCTCCACGGCGCTGCGGTTGGCCGCCACTGCCTGGGCCATGGCCTGGCGATGCTCCTCCTCCTTGCTCGAGGCGATCAGGGCGTTTTCCACCTCCCGCAGGGCGGTGAGTACGGTCTGCTGATAGGTGAGGAGTTCCTCTTCCTGGACGGCTTTTTTCAGTTCAAGGTTGGCGCGGGTGCGGCCCATGTCAAAGAGCGGCCAGTTCAGGGCCGGGCCGAGGGACCAGGCGGTGCCGGCCCGGTTGAGGGTGGAACTGAAGGTGGTGTTCTGGAGACCCAAGGCTCCGGAAATGGTGAAATTGGGAAAGAGATCGGCCTTGGCCACGCCGATTCGGGCGGTGGCCGCATGGATCTTCGCTTCCGCCCTGCGGATGTCCGGCCGCCGGAGGAGGAGGTCCGAAGGTAACCCCAGGGGCACCGCAGCCGGGGCTGCGGGCAGGGTTGCTTCCGGGGTCAGTTCCGCCAGCAGGGTCGATGGTTCGCCGCCCAGCAGCTGGCTGAGGCTGTAGATCGTTTGCCTTACCTGCGCCTCGAGTAGCGGAATCTGCCCGGAGGTGGTGGCGACGAGGGCTTCCGCCCGCACCATGTCGAGTTTGCTGGAAAAGCCGGCATCAAAGCGCTGGCGGGTGAGTTCGGTGGTGTGTTCCTGGGCCTTGAGATTCCGGCGGGCAATGGCGAGGCGTTGTTGCAGGGAGCGCAGGTTCAGATAGTTGGAGGCCACCTCGGCGCTCAGGCTCACCAGCAGATCGCGCCGGCTTTCCATGGCTGCGTCAAGATCGGCGCCTGCCGCCTCGACCCCGCGCCGCACTCCGCCGAACAGATCAATCTCCCATCCGGCATCAAACCCTATCTTGTAGAGATTTCCGGTTACGGCCTCGCCGCTGTCCCCTGCCAACGGGGTTCGGCTGCGCTTGTAAGAGGCGGCGGTATCAACGGTGGGGCCAAGGTCTGCCCCGGCGATGCCCATGGTGGCGCGGGCCTGGCGGATTCGGCTTTCAGCCTTGCGCAGATCCAGATTGGCCTGCATGGCCCGCTCCACCAGGGAGGTGAGCTGGGGGTCGTTGAAGAGCGTCCACCATTGGGCCAGGTTTTGTTCCTCTGCAGGCGCGGCTTCGGCGGGGGGGCGGCCCAGCCATTGGGAAGAAACCTTGCTCTCCGGGCGCAGGAAGTCAGGGCCCATCATGCAGCTGGTCAAGAGGGGCAGGCAGAGGCAGAGAGCCAGGGAGGTCCGGTATGCGGTGCGGTTCATGGGGTTACTCCTTATTAAGATGGGCCGGGAGGCTGGCCCGGTTGCTTGTATACAGTAACTGTTCAGCTCAAAGCAGGGGAATTAAGGATAATCCCAAAACGGTAATTGTTCAGCAGGGCCGCAGATGCTAGGAAGAGGCCGATGAAGTGTGCTATTGCACACGAGTTGGCCGATGACAACGCAGATGCGGTGCTGCTGGGCAATTACCTTATTCATAGCGTAAAGCCTCGATGGGATCAAGCCGCGAGGCTTTCCAGGCCGGGTAGAATCCGAAGATGATGCCCACCCCGGCCGAAACCAGTACCGCCGTGGCGATGGCCGCAGGCGAGGTCTCCACCGGCCACTTGAGCAGAACCTGTACCAGCAGGGAGCCGCCGTGGCCGAGGACAATGCCCATGGCCCCGCCGGTGAGGCAGAGGACCACGGCCTCAACGAGAAACTGGCGGAGGATGTCTCGTCCCCGGGCCCCGACCGCCATGCGCAAGCCGATCTCCCGGGTGCGTTCGGTAACCGAAACCAGCATGATGTTCATGATCCCCACTCCGCCGACGACCAGGGAGATCATGGCCACGGCCAGCAGCAGGTTGGTCATCAGGGCGGTGGTGGTGGAAAGGGTTTTGGTGAGTTCGGCCATGTCGCGGATGTTGAAATCGTCCGGTTCTTCGCCGCGAATGCGGTGCCGTTCCCTGAGCACCCCGCCAATCTGGTCGATGGCCATGGCGATCTCCGCCGAACTGTTGGCTGCGGCCATGATCTGGTCGATATTGGCGAAGCGCACCGGCATGGGATTGTTGGCTTGCTGGACGCTGGAACGTTCGGGGTAGAGACTGCGCTGGGCCGTGGGGTAGAGATTGGACAGGGTGTTCACCGAATCGGTGGCGGCGGTGCTGCTTTGGTTGGAGGTGGCGAGGCTGGCGCCGGTGACCCGGTATTTGATGGTGGTCCAAGGGGCGAGGACGACATCATCCTGATCAAAGCCCATCATGTTGGCACCCTTGGGGGTGAGTACTCCGATCACCTTAAAGGTAATATTCTTGATCCGGATCTCCCTGCCCACGGGGGACACGCCCTCGAACAGTTCCCGGACCAGGCTCTGGCCCAGAATGCAGACCCGGTTGCCGTTGAGTACGTCCCGATCCGTGAAGGGCTCGCCTTCGGCCAGGATGGACCAGTCCTGGACATCGAGATAGGCGGGGGTGGTGCCGTAGATGGCGTTGGGCACCCAGTTGCGGTTGCCGTAGACCACCTGGGTCCGGGCCCGGACCATGGGCGCGGCGTTGCGCACCGAGGGGCATTCCCGCAGGATGGCCTGACTGTCTTCCGGGGTCAGGGTGGTGGTGCTGCCTGCCCCGAAGGAGACCCCGCCGCTGGAAGCGGTGCCGGGCCGGATGACCAGGACGTTGGCCCCCATGCTGGCGATGGTTTTTTTGAGGGCCGCCGAGGCTCCCGCGCCGATCTCCATCATGGCGATGACCGCGCCTACGCCGATGACGATCCCGAGGGTGGTGAGCATGGCCCGCATGGGATTGCGGCGCAGGGCCCGGAAGGCGGTGCGGGCGGTGGTGTAGACTCTCATGGCGCGTCTCCCGGGGTTTTGCTGCTTGTCCCCGCGGGGGCGGCATCGTCGAGAATCACCCCGTCGTCCATGCGGATCATCCGTTTGGCGTGTCCGGCCACCTTGGGGTCGTGGGTCACCATGATGATGGTGATGCCGTCCTCGGTGTTGAGCCGCTCGAACATCTGGAGCACCTCTTCGCTGGTCCGGGAATCCAGGTTGCCGGTGGGTTCGTCGGCAAAGAGCACCGGCGGCCGGTTGATCAGGGCCCGGGCGATGGCCACCCGTTGCTGCTGGCCGCCGGAAAGCTGGGAGGGGTGGTGCTCCAGCCGGTCAGCCAACCCAACCCGGACGAGCATCTCCGCGGCCCGCTCCCTGGCTTGGCGTTCGCTCAAATTTTCGGCGCTGTAGGAGAGCGGCATGGCTACGTTTTCGATGGCGCTGGTTCTGGCCAGCAGGTTGAAGCTCTGGAAGACAAAGCCCAGCTTGCGGTTGCGGAGCAAGGCCCGCTCGTCGGCGGAGAGCTTGGATACCTCCTGGCCGTCCAGCCAGTATTCGCCGGCGGTCGGATGGTCCAGGCAGCCCAGGATGTTCATCAGGGTGGATTTTCCGGAGCCGGACGAGCCGGTGAGCGCCACCAGCTCCCCCTGCCGGATGGACAGGGAGATACCTTTCAGCACGGGCACGGAGATGTCGCCCATCTGGTAGGTTTTTTCAATGGAGCGCAGGGTGATGAGGTCCATGGCTGCTCTACTTCTCTCCCTTGGGCTTCTTGCCGGCGCCGAACTGCGGGGTGAAGGGGTTGCCTCCACCGTTCTTGCCGGAGTCGGATATGCGCATCCCGGTGATAACCTGCATTCCTTCGCGCAGATCGGCACTCTCCACCACGGTGTTGGCCCCGTCGCTGGCTCCGGTTTTGACCTCGATTTTCCGGGGCTTTTGAGCCTCGTCCAGCACCCAGAGGATGCCGCGGCTCTTGCCGGGGTCCGGCCCCAGGGCAGAGGCGGTTTTTTTGCCCCGCTCCATCCCGCCTTTTTTTGTGTCGTTCTCTGCCTCGCCCTCCTTGGCAGGCGGGCTCCAGCGCAAGGCGGCGTTGGGCGCCTGCAAGACATTGCTGAGCTGCAGCAGCTCAAACTGGACATTGGCGGTGAGGTAAGGCAGGAGCCGGCCATCGGTGTTGTCGGTGGTGATTTCAACCGTGTAGGTCACAACGTTCTGGGTCATCGAGGCGTTGAGCCGGATCTTGCCCACCTTGCCCCGGAAGGTTTCGCCGGGAAAGGCATCCACCGTGAAGCTCACCGGCAGGCCGGGGTGGATTTTGCCGATGTCCGCTTCGTTCACCGCCACCCAGACCTGGATGCGGGTGAGATCCTTGGCCAGCAGAAAGAGGCTCGGGGCGTTGAGGCTCGCCACCACGGTCTGGCCGGTGTTGACCCTGCGGTCGATGATGATGCCCTTGACCGGCGAGGTAATGGTGCAGTAGCCCAGATTGCGCTGGGCGCGTTTGAGGGACGCCTCGGCCTGGCTGATTGCCGCTTCGCTGACCGCCACTTGGGCCAGTGCGGTTTTATGCGCCGATTCGTAAGCCTCGTAGCTCGATTGCGACAGGGCTTGGGAGGAGCCGAGGAGTTGAGCCCGCTTCCAGTTCTGTTCCGCCTGGTTTAAGTCGGCCTGGGCTCGCTGCAATCCGGCCTTGCTTGAAAGGAGCTGGGCCTCTGCCTGGGTTACATCCGCGGCGTAGAGGGAGTCGTCGATCCGGGCCAGCACCGTGCCTGCCTCGACCACGGAGCCGTAGTCCACGGTTTTGCCCTTGGCATCCGTGCCAAAGGAGATGATCCGCCCGGCCACCTGGGCGCCCACGTCGATGACCTCTTCCGGTTCCACGGTGCCGGTGGCGCTGATGGAAACCAGCAGATCCCCGCGCTTGAGTTCGGCGCTCCGGTAGGCGGCGTTGTTTTCCTTGCTGCGGCTAAGCTGCCAGGCGGCCAGGCTGCCGAGAAGAAGCACGGCGATCAGCGCAATAAGGGATTGCTTGCCCGGATGTTTCATGATCCAACCTCGTTGTCTGATTGTTGCGTATCTTGGGGGCGAAGCGCCCGAATCCCTGCAAGGCTGAAGCGGGTGACATGGTCCGCCAGCTGCTCCACATCCTCGAGCAGCGGTTCAAGATCGGTCGGCGGGAGTCCTTGGACATTTTTGCGGCGGCGGGCGTGCATCAGCGGCCCGAAACATTGGGCACGGATACTCATGGCGCAGAGCTGCACCTCGTACTCGTGGGGGGCTTTGCCGAGCAATTCTCCGACCAGGAGCAGGAGGCCTTTAAAGATCGGCTCCACGGATTCCTGGATGGCCTTGGCCAGGAGGCCGGTGGGGCTGGCCATTTCCTTGTGGAAGATATCAAATTCATGACTTTTCGGGTCGATGATCCTCCGCATGATCGCGAGGATCCGTCCGCGCAACCGGTCTTCCGCCGTGGCCTCGTCCGGGATGCCGCCATTCAGGGGGTAGGTTTTTAATGATTGGTTGAAGGCGTAACGCCAGCTTTCCACATACAAGGCTTCCTTGCTGCCGAAATGGTAACTGATCGCGGCGGTGTTGGCCCCTGCCTGCTTGCAGATTTCAGCGATGGTAGCTTGGCGAAAGCCCTTGCGGGCAAATATTTCGCCTGCGGCGGCCAGGAGGTTCAATCGGGTTTCCTGGCCGTCGCATCGTTGTTTTCTCACGGGGTGTATCCTTGAGTCGATTTCGGTCGTTGCTGGAGTGAGACAATGGCCGCCCTGCGACAGGCTTGGCGGCGAACGGATTTTGTCTCAAGGTATTCTGTTAAAGGCCATGGTCGGGATTGTTTGTAACTAAAATAAGTTAAATGTATATTTGATTTATTTATCCAGCTGCGTCAAGGGGTTTTTGGGGTTGGATTATCTCTTGCCATACTTTGAAACAGGGCGAAAATGTGTTACAGAGTGTGGATGAATAGCCATCAAAAAACAGCGCGGCCGGGCGGCCGGGATTCTCTCTTGCCGAAGGGCGGTAAACCCGATCTGCGCGATCTCACCCCGGCCCAGCTGGGCGAGTACGTCGTTGCCCTGGGGTTGCCTGTCAAAAGGGGACGGCAGATCTTTACCCGGCTGTGCCGGCCGGGTGTCTGCGATTTTTCCCAGCTTGGGATCAGCCGGGAGGTGATGGCGCTGCTGTCTCACCATGCCGCCATGAGCACTCTCGAAGCCGAGACAGTGGAAAAATCAGCGGACGGTACCGAGAAATTCGCCTTTCGCCTTGCGGATGGCGCGGTGATCGAGAGCGTACTCATTCCCGAGGAGGGTCGCCATACCCTGTGTATCTCCTCCCAGGCGGGTTGTGCCATGGGCTGTCGCTTTTGTCTCACCGGGGGCCTCGGCTTTGTCCGCAACCTGCGCCCCGGTGAGATCGTAGGTCAGGTGCTGGCGGTGATGACCCACATGCTCGCCTCCGGCATCAATCGGGCCACCCCGAGGGAGTTGCTCAACAATCTGGTCTTCATGGGCATGGGTGAACCCCTGGCCAATTACGACAACCTCCTGGCCGCGCTGACGATCCTCATGGATGACCACGGCCTCGGTTTTTCCGAACGGCGGATCACCGTTTCCACCTGCGGGATCGTGCCGCGCATGGACGATCTGGGGCGGGACATCCGGGTCAATCTGGCCGTGTCGTTGCACGCCGCCGATGATGCGGTCCGCAGCAGCCTGATGCCGGTGAACAGAACCCATGGGCTGGAATCGCTGCTCGCGGCCTGCCGCAGGTATCCGCTGGGGAAAAAGAAGGTGATTCTCTTCGAGTACATCATGCTCAAGGGGATCAACGATTCGTTGGCGGACGCGCGATTGTTGGCGGAAAAGCTGGAAGGTATTCCCAGCCGGATCAATCTGCTTCCCTATAACGGTTCCGGGGAGACGGAATATGCCTGCCCCGAGGAGGCGCAGACCCTTGCCTTTCAGAAGGTGCTGCGCGAGGCGGGGTTCAACACCTTTATCCGGCAGAGTCGGGGCGCGGATATCTCGGCGGCCTGCGGCCAGCTGGCAGGGAAAAGTTAGAAGGATTGCCGGTAGGTGCAGCGGCGGCAGAGGGGATCGTTGAGTTTCCGTTGAGTAAAGCCGGTGCGTATGGCATCGGCGGAGGGGGTGTTGATGATCTCGGCAAGGGATTGTCCGTGGATGTTGCCCAAGGGAATATCCGCCTCAGCATCGAGACAGCAGGGTACCACGGTGCCGTCCACCAGGATGGCGAGATGATCCCGCAGTCCTCGGCAGGTGCCCGTGTCGCCCAGATCGGGGGCGGGGGCATGGGGCCAGGTGAAGCGGGCGTTTTGGCTCAGGAAAATTCTTGGCGCCAGGGTGATGCCGTGGCCGGGGGTGAGTCTGTCGGCAAGCGGCTCGGAGAGGGAGAAAAAGGCTTCAAGCGCCTTCAGAATGTGGGCGTTGGAGCCGGGGACATTTGCCGTCGTGGTCGGCAGATTCCAGAGGCGCAGGCTGATCAGCAGTTCGGTGGCAGCAGCCTCTCGGATAAAGGCAAAAATCCCCTCCAGGTAACCGGCAATGGCTGGATTGTCTTCCTGGTCGACGAAGCTGTGCAGGGAGATGTTGATCTGGCGCAGAGCCGGGCTGGAGAGCAAAAGTCCCTGACGTTGGGGCAGCAGGGTGCCGTTGGTGGTCAGGTTGACCTTGAGGGTGTGTTCCCGGCAGAGGGCGAGGATATCGCCGAGATCCGGGTGCAACAGGGGCTCGCCCAGCACATGCAGGGCAAGATGGTCGGTGTGCCCCTCGATCCGGCGGAGGATGGCGCGGAAATCCTCCACCCGCATGAAGGCTTTGGGCCGGTCGCTCCGGTGGCAGAAGCTGCAGGAAAGATTGCAGCGGTTGGTGATCTCAAGGTATATCTTCTTGAACTTTTTCAATGCCTGCGGGATCAATCAAAGATTTCGATGTCGCCGTGTTTGCATTCGGAACAGCGGAGCATGGGGTCGATTTTTGAAAAGGCTACGCGCCAGCCCTCTTCGGTGATGGTCTCGCTGAAATCCTCTTCACATTCCGAGCAGAGCCAACGGTCGCCTTTGGGCGTAACAAATAGTTTCATTCTTTTTACCTGCGTGGAGGGGTAGTGAGCGCATCGCCGTTTGCGGTTTTATAGCGAGGGTGTATTCTTGCCTGGGCAACATAGTTGAAATTGGGGAATGCGGCAAGAAGTGAGTGCGGGATTTGGATGGTGCATTGTAACGAAATAGTGAAGTAACGGCCTTTCTGCGGTTCTCTTTTTCTTCTTTTGCGTGCCCAATAGAAGAAACAAGAAAAAGGCACCCCAGCCAGTCCTGGCCCTACGGGCTTCCCTTACTTCTCGACGAGGGCGGGACGCGGAAAAACTCGGGCTTCGCCCTCAAACAGTTCCCGCGTCTTTATCCGCCCCGTCTGCGAGGCGCGGCAGGACAAATGGGGGAGGGGAAAATCCCATTGGCACGCAGCCGAGCACCGGAGAGGCTGCCGAAAAGGGGATTTGCATTGTTTGAGGCGAAGCCGAGTTTGCAAAGCCCCGGCAGCATCGAGGAGTACCCCTGCGGGGCATAAACTCCGGGTATCCCGCCAATGGCGGGACAAGGGACGCAGGGTGCCTTTTCTTTGGTTCATTTCTTTGGGCAAGCAAAGAAATGAACAGAAGAATAAAGTGTATCCCTCTGGCTGCTGAAACAGCTTGGCAACAAAAACAAGGATAATCCAAACATGGCGGCAAAGAAATTCTACGCAATCCTGGCCGGGCGGGTGCCCGGCATCTATGATAATTGGCCCAAGGCCCAGGCCCAGGTCATCGGTTTTCAGGGCGCCCGCTTCAAGGGATTTGCCACCCGGGGGGAGGCCGAGGCCTGGCTGAAAAACCCCACCTCCGGCCAGGGTGGGCCGGGCAGCGTCAAGGGTACGGTCAAATCCGGGTCTGCGGCAGGATCGGACACCTCCCCCCAGGAGGGCGTGGTCTCCATCTACACCGATGGCGGCGCCAGGTACAATCCCGGGCCGGGCGGCTACGGCATCGTCCAGGTCTACAATGGCCAGCGTAAGGAGCTGTCCGGCGGCTTCCGGCTGACCACCAATAACCGGATGGAGCTGATGGGCTGCATCGTGGCCCTGCGGGAGCTGGAGCATCGCGACAAGCCGGTGGCCCTCTATTCCGATTCCAGCTATGTGGTGAACGGGATCAGCAAGGGGTGGGCCAAGGGGTGGCGGAAAAGGGGCTGGGTCAAATCGGACCGGCAGCCGGCAATCAATCCCGATCTGTGGGGGCAGCTGCTCGATCTCATCGAGGGGCTGGATATCACCTTCAACTGGGTCAAGGGACACAACGGCAATCCCTTTAACGAGCGCTGCGACGAACTGGCCGTGGCCTCGTCCCGGCAGGATGATTTGCCGGTGGATACCGGATATAAAGGTTAAAAGGACGAGAGGATTGCGGGTGCGCGAAAAAGAGAGCCGACTCATCGAGACCTGGCGCAGGCAGCTGGCCCAGGAATATCGCCAGCTCTGCTGGCTGTACCGGGTACCGCTTAAGCTGCCGCTCTTTGAGATCAGGGAGGGCCAGAGCCGGGCCGGAACCTGGTCGCCGGGGCTGGACACCCTCAGCCTGGCCTCCTGGTTGATCCTGGACCATTCCTGGGATGTGGTGCTGGAGGTGTTGAAACATGAGATGAGCCACCAGTATGTCCAGCAGGTCATGGGCCGTGGGGATGAGGTGCCGCACGGCCCGGCTTTTCAGGAGGCCTGCGACCGGCTGGGGGTGCACCCGGAATTCCGCAGTGCCCAGGGGGCAATCCCGCGTCTGCTTACCGGGGAAGGGCAGAGGTCCGGTGCCATGCTGGCCAGGGTGGAGAAGCTTTTTGCCCTGGCCCGGAGTGCCAACGAACATGAGGCCGCCCTGGCCATGCAGAAGGCCAATGCCATTCTCCGGCGGTACAACCTTGAGCGGCTTGGATGCCAGGCGGCCACCGATTATGATTATCTGGTCATCAATCCGGGAGCCATGCGGATCGCCGCCCACCAGAGGGTCATTGCCGCGATTCTTAAGGATTTCTTTTATGTCAACGTGGTCATTGCCCGGCAATTTGAGGCGAAAAGCGGAGAAACCCTGCGGGTGATCGAACTGACCGGGGCCAAGGAAAACCTGGCCGTGGCCGGACATGTTTATCATTTTCTCATCCGCCGGCTTGAATATCTCTGGCAGGAGTACCGGAAAAGCACGGCGGCAACGGGCAGGGAGAAGAATTCCTATTGGCTCGGGGTACTCAACGGTTTTCGGGAAAAGCTCACCATTCAGGACCGGGAGGCCATGCGCACCACCGGCAATAATACGGACTCCAGTCTGATTTGCGCCTCCGATCCGGGGCTGATCCGTTACTACCGGGCGCGTTATCCGCGCCTCCGCACCGTGCGGCATACCGGGCCCCGGCTTCATGCCGACACCTATCAGGCCGGGCAGCAGGAGGGCAAACAGCTGGTGATCCACAAGGGGGTCAGCGCTGACGGCGGCAACACCGGGCGCTTGTTGGCGGACGGTTAGTCGGGAGTGTTGTGCGGCACAGAGCCTGGTGCAACTTTTTGATTGTGCGATAAAAAATGGACGCCATACGGAGAGTCTGCTGCATGCCGCGGGGTCACACAAGGATATTGCCGCCACCTTGATCGAATCGGCGGCTTCCAGGGGATTCTCTGCCATGCTCTCGGAAAGAACCTGCTCGCCTCCTCTGTCGAATTTCCGGCAATCGAAAAAGGCCGGGCGGGCAGGTTATTTCTTCTCTTGCAATAAGGTGCCGAGGGCGGCGAAGGGATTGGAGGTGGCGGTTTTCTCCTGCCTGGCCCCCGGTTTTAATGTGCCATAGGCGTCGGCAACGCTCTGTCGGTCATGCTCATTGTCATGGCAATAGATGCACAATAGCTCCCAGTTGCTGCCGTCGGGCGGATTGTTTTCGTGATCGTGGTCCTTGTGGTGGACCGTGAGGTCGCGCAGTTTTTTGCCGCCGAATTCGCGCCCGCAGGCGGCGCAGATCCAAGGATACATCTTGAGCGCTTTCTCCCGATAGCTCTGGGCCCGTTGCTCCCGTTCCCGCTGGGCCGCGGGGAGCATCCGGTCCTGGCTGTCGGTTTTGGTCGGTGGTGTCATGGCTGGCTGGTCCTGTGGTAAATTGTTTCAAGCCGCATGGGTGGGATGTGCTGTCACGCATACGGAGAGAAGATCTTTCAAGAGAAATGTCCTCCGCAGCCTGTGCCGTGGTTCCTCTTGTAATCAGGTCGTCTCCGCTTACAGTTCGTCAATCCGTGCTTTGAAAGCATCGTATTCCGCCTTGATGGGTTTTCTCTCCATCGTCGCCAGCTTGGCGCAATAGGCGGCAATATCGGGATCTTTCCGGCAGAATTCCTCAACCTCCTTTTCTTTTTTTGGGGAGAGGGATCTGTGGTCATGGAGTTTCTCCGCGAAATAGAAAAATAACAAGCCCGGTCCCGCAAAGAGGGCAAGCGCGATGTTTTCCAGGAGGGCTTCATGGGTGGAGCCGAAAAAAGCCATGAAAAGAGCAAGCAGGATGGCGCAGAATATCAGGGCCAGAAGAATCGGGATGATGCGCAGATATCTTCTTTTGGTCTGGATGACATCGTCCGGTGGGTCTTGGGTGATAGTGATGTGCATGTTTTTCTTGATCTCGGGAAGGGCGTGGCCCGGTTAAGGTAATTGTTCCAGCGAAACAAGCATCAGAGCGATGGTGCGCCGCCTAATAAAGAAAACAACAGCGCCAGGATCAGGGTCTGGATGATCCAGCCGATGGCGCAAACACCCACGGCCCGCAGGGTTCCGCTGTAATCAAGGGCCTGTCTGACCGCGATTACCATTGCCACCAGCATCCAGATGGAAGCCACGGCAAAAACCACCGAGCCCAGCCCCGGGATGATTCCTAATACCCGAATCAAGCCGGGAGAGCTCGAAAAACCCGTGGTGCGCAGCAATTGGCCGAGGTCTGCTTCGGTTTGCGGTTCCGGCAGGAATTTCGTGCCGATGAAGTAGGTGAGATAGGCCCAGATGTACCACCCGCCAAGGGCGGCGACCGTCCCGATCAAAACCCCACTGATGCCGATGGTGCCGATACTGCCCACTCCGGCGGCTATGCTGGAAAGGACAACCACCCCCATGGCCTGGCGCATGGTATCTTTGTCCGCCTCAACCTCTTCGTACAGATTGACATCCAATTTTGCCGCGCGAATCATCCGATCCATAAAAGTGGTCATAGTAGGCTCCTTGCAGGTAGAGAATTTTCAGGAAAGAAATATGATCTTGCTTCCATCGTTACTGCTCACTCTAACGATTTAACCGTCCAGAAGTCAAGCCCGCCTTCGGGGAATAAGACAGCCGGTTAACGCCCGAGTTGCTTGAACGTGTGCATGGCCGATGGAATGGTGATTGCGCCGGCGCCGTTCAGGATGTAGTGCCGACCCAGAACCACGGTGGAAAATGTTGGGCCGGTGCACTCCTCCGCTCATTTCTTGCTTGTGTCGGGCAGGATGCAAAACGAAAGGCAGGCCTTGACGGTCAGACTCCGGGCAGGGTATTTACCGAAATCCGAGGATTTTTACACTGTGGGGTTCGCCGTTGACACAAGAGATGCAAACCAATACCAAATTGCCTTGGGCGCCGGGAAGCTCGCCCCTGATGCTGGCTCCGATGCAGGGCCTGACCAACCGGGCCTTGCGGGCCCTGTTTATCGAGCGGGTCCATCCCGATGTGGTTTTTACCGAATTTGTTCGGGTGAAGGCCAGCGTCAAAAAGAATATCACCGAGAATGATCGACAGGAGGTGGTCAGCACGGTTGGCGGGGTGCCGCTGGTGGTGCAGCTCATCGGCAACGATACCGAGGCCCTGCTTGCCGCCGCCAATACCGTGCAGGAGCTTGGGGCCGAACATCTCAATATCAATCTCGGTTGCCCCTATGGGCGGATGACCAGCAATACCGCGGGCGGCGCCCTGTTGCGCGAACCGGATGCCTTGGCGCGGATGCTTGCGCGGCTGCGCCGGGAGATAGAGGGAAGTTTTTCCGTCAAGGTGCGTTCCGGCTTTGACGATCCGGCCCAGATCTTTTCCCTGCTGACGCTGTTTGCTGACTGCGGCATCGATTTTATCGTCGTCCACCCGCGCACCGTGAAGCAGCTGTACAGCGGTGCGGCGGATCACCGGATCACCGGTGAGGTGGTGCGGCAAACCCCTTTGCCGGTGATCGCCAACGGGGATATCTTCAGCGCGGCCACCGGGCAACGGGTTTTGGCCGAGACCGGGGCGGCCGGGCTGATGCTGGGGAGGGGCGCCATTGCCGATCCTCTGCTGTTTCAGCGGTTGCGGGGCAGCTACCCCGGCGAATCAGCCCCGGATGACAAGGTTAATGAGCTGCGGGAGTATTTGCGGGAGTTGCTGGGCCGCTATCAGGAACTTTTTTGCGGCGAGCACCAGATCCTCTGCAAGATGAAGGAGGTGCTCTGTCATGTCCACGACCCCGAGGTGGTGCCCCTGGCGCGGCAGCTCAAGCGAAGCAAGAGCCTGATCCGGTTTGAGGAGTTGCTTATTTCGTCATGAACAGATTGTGGCGGGCCGCCTCCAGGATGGCGGCCACGGCCGGATGCTTGATGATCCGCTCCACCGAAATGGCGTAGTAGCGCTCCTTGACCGCCTGGGTCCGGCCGACTACCTGGACCTTGTGCTGGCGCAGCACCTCGGGTTCAATGACCGTGGGCGCCACAAAGATGCCGTCGCCCTCCTGGCCGAAGACATTGAGCAGGGCGTTGTCGTCGAACTCTCCGGCAATGGCCGGCCGGATGGAGAGGGAGGCAAACCACCGCTCCAGCCCGCCCCGGAGCGCGGTCATCTCCATGGGCAGCAGCATGGGCGCCTCGTGGAGCGAGTGGGGGAATTTTTCCCGCAGCGTTGCGGCCAGTTTCTCCACCGCAAAAAAGGTAATGCCGCACTCGCCGAGCAGATGGCTGTATGCCTTGACGCTCAAGCCCGCCCGCAACGGCGCATCGCTCAACACCACATCCAGGGAGTGCATGGCCAGTTCGGCCAGCAGGGCGTCCTCCTTATCTTCCAGACACACCAATTTTATCCTTTCCGGCAATTGCAGGGCCGGTTCCAGCAGCCTGCGGACAATGAGCTTCGGCAGCACGTCCACCACCCCGGCCTTGAGGGACAAGGGGCCTGCCAGCGGCCTGCCCCGGATGGTGTCCATCATCTCGCGGCCCAGGGAGAAGATTTCATCGGCATAGCGGAACACCAGGCGGCCCAGATCGGTGGGCTCCAGATTGCGGCCCGCCCGCTGAAAGAGCTTGCCGCCCAGAGCCTCTTCCAGTCTTCCCAATTGGGCGCTCACCGTGGACGGGGCCAGGCTGAGCCGGGCGCTGGCCGCAGTAAGGCTGCCTTCGCGCATTATGGTCCAGAAGTAGAAAAGATGGTGGTAGTTGAGCCATTCCATGGGTATCTCCGTTTCGTTTATATCGAACTATTTTACGTATATTTTCTAATTGTTCAAACTATATTCCTGCGGTATCGTTTATGGCATGGAAGCAAATCAGGTCAGCCGGGATATCGGGCCGGACCGTAGCAATAGAGAGGAGAGAACATGGAAGATGTGAATTTGATCGCCCGCCACTGGCACCACCTGCCGATCGACGAAGTTGCGGAGCTGCTGGAGTCGGACCGGGAGCAAGGCCTTGACCGATTCGCCGTCGCGCACCGTTTGGAGGCGTACGGGCCCAATGCCATCACCGCCCAGAAAGGACAGGGACCGCTGATCCGGTTTCTGCTCCAGTTCCACCAGCCCCTGATCTATATCCTCATCGTTTCCGGGGTGGTCACCGCTTTCTTGCAGGAGTGGGTGGATTCCGGCGTCATCTTCGGGGTGGTGCTGGTCAACGCCGTTATCGGCTATCTCCAGGAGGCCAAGGCGGTCAACGCCCTGGCCGCCCTGGCCCGGACCATGACCACCGAGGCCACGGTTTTGCGGCAGGGGGAGAAGCGGCGGATCCCAGCCACGGAGCTGGTGGTCGGCGACATCGTTTTTCTGCAAAGCGGCGACAAGGTTCCCGCAGACCTGCGGCTTTTTCAGGTGCGCGACCTGCAGATCGCCGAAGCCGCCCTCACCGGTGAGTCGGCGCCCGTGGTCAAGGACCATGGGCTTCATGGCCGCGAGACAGTCCTGGCCGACCGGCGGAACATGGCCTATGCCTCGACCCTGGTCACTTACGGACAGGGCAGGGGTATTGTCACGGCCACCGGGGATGCAACCGAGGTGGGCCGCATCTCCCAGCTGATCTCCGCGGCCGAAGCGCTGGCCACCCCGCTGACCCGCAAGATCAGCGAATTCAGCAATGTTCTGCTTTACGTCATCCTGGGGTTGGCCGGTTTGACCATTATAATCGGGCTTCTCCGGGGTCAGGCCTTTGTCGATATGTTCATGGCTGCAGTGGCCCTTGCCGTTGGCGCCATTCCCGAAGGTCTGCCCGCCGCGGTCACCATCACCCTGGCCATAGGTGTGTCGCGCATGGCTCAAAAACGGGCCATTATCCGTAAGCTGCCCGCAGTGGAAACCCTGGGCTCCACCACGGTGATCTGTACCGATAAAACCGGGACTCTCACCGAAAACCAGATGACCGTGCAGGAGATCGTGGCCGGCGGCATATCGTACGCAGTGACCGGCACCGGGTACAACCCCACGCAGGGCAGAATCGTGGTGTCGGAAGCGGCTTCCTCCAGCACGGCCGGCACATCTCCGGCGTTGCTGGAATGTTTGCGGGCCGGATTTCTTTGCAATGACAGTCAGCTTGTCGAAGAGGAGGGGGGGTGGCAGGTGCATGGCGACCCCACCGAGGGGGCGCTGCTGACTTCGGCCCGCAAGGGCGGCCTCGGCCCGGAAACCGTGGCCGCAAGCCCCCGTTTGGACACCGTGCCCTTTGAATCGGAACATCAATACATGGCCAGTCTGCACGGGGCCGGGCTCGGCGCGGCGACCAGGCGGGTCTATATCAAGGGCGCGGTGGAGGCGGTCCTGGCCAGATGCGTAAGCCAGCTTGACGAGTTGGGCAATTCGGTTCCCCTGCACTATTCCGAGATCCAGGCCGCGGTGGAGAGCATGGCCGCCAAGGGGTTGCGGGTCCTGGCCATGGCCGGCAAGGAGATGCCCCCTGCGGCCTCGGAGATCCACCATGGTGATCTGACCGAGGGACTGATCTTTATCGGGTTGCAGGGGATGATCGATCCGCCGCGGCCGGAAGCGGTGGCCGCGGTCAAGATCTGCCAGACTGCTGGGATCCGGGTCAAGATGATCACCGGCGATCATCCGGTGACCGCTGCGGCCATTGCCAGACAGGTCGGGCTTTACAACCTGGGCTCAACGCGGGGGAATGGGGTTCCGGTACTTACCGGGGCGGAGCTGGAAAAACTTTCGGACAGCGAATTCATCGACCGTGCCGAAGACACCGTGGTTTTTGCCCGGGCGACCCCGGAACAGAAGCTCCGCCTGGTGGAGGCGCTTCAGGCCAGGGGACAGGTTGTGGCCATGACCGGCGACGGGGTCAACGATGCCCCGGCCCTGAAGCGGGCGGATATCGGCGTGGCCATGGGCATCACCGGTACCGAGGTGGCCAAGGAAGCGGCGGACATGGTACTCACCGACGACAACTTCAGCTCCATCGAGTCGGCGGTGGAAGAGGGGCGCGGGGTGTTTGACAATCTTATCAAGTTCATTACCTGGACCCTGCCCACCAATCTGGGCGAAGGGCTGGTCATCCTGACCGCCATCTTCCTCGGCGTCACCCTGCCCATCCTGCCGGTGCAGATCCTCTGGATCAACATGACCACCGCCGGGTTTCTCGGTCTGGCCCTGGCTTTTGAACCCAAGGAACCTGGCATCATGCTGCGGCCCCCCCGGCAACCCAACGCGCCGATCCTCAGCCACAGCATGATTTTCCGGATCACCCTGGTGAGCTTTTTGATGCTGGGCGCGGCTTTCGGGATTTTCTCCTGGGAACTCTCCGGCGGCGCTACCCTTGCCCAGGCACGCACCGCAGCAGTCAACGCCTTTGTCATGGTCGAGTTGTTTTACCTGTTCAACTGCCGCTCCCTGGATAAATCCGTTTTCCAGCTCGGGTTTTTCTCAAACTTCTGGGTGCTTGGCGGCGTGGTCGCCATGTCCCTGGTGCAGATTGCCTACACCTATCTGCCGGTGATGAACCGGCTCTTCCAGAGCGCACCGGTTGGTCCGGCTGTTTGGGGGAGAACAGTGGCGGCGGGGCTGGCGGTTTTCGTGATTATTGAAATCGAAAAAATGCTGTGGAAAAAAACAGGAACCGGGGCGTGATTGTTCGGGTCACGGATCGGTTATGAAAAAAAGCTTTCTGCCGAACTTCCTTTATCCGGTGGCCTGTTATCCGTATTGGCACAAAAAAGAGGCGCACAAAACCATGGGGTGAAATGCCTGCGGCATATGAAACCGATACATTGTACAAACAACTAATCACACCAAACCAAGGAGAACATCAATGAAAAAGCCAAGCAGTTCCGCAACCAGCCTGAAAGAACTCATCAACCACGCCATCAGCGATCTTGAGATCACGCCGAGCGAATACCAGCAGATCATGGACCACGCAAACGATGATGGCCACATAGACAAAGAAGAACAGGCCCTGCTTGCTCAATTCCACGCAATGCTCAACAATGGGACTCTCAAGAGAGTCCGCGAGTAGAGATGGTAACCGGCTGAAGTTTTCTAACGATTCTTAACCGCAGGCAGAACTCTCTTCCCCCAAAATCTCTGGGGTCAGGCCACGCTACTGGGTGTGTGTTTTTGTGTTGAGAGAGATTGGAACGAGTCGGTGGAACAAAAAAGCAAGGGTCCGTGTCTGATGGCTTATTACTCGAAAAACAAAAAGAGGAATTCAACAATGAAGAAGTGTGTCCAAACAATCACCGTTTTGTTGTTTCTCGCGATCATGGGCCTGAGCGGTTGTGATCAGGTTAAGGAACTGGCAACCCAGGAGGCGGAAAAAGTAAAGAAGGACGTGGTTTCCGAGATCGGCAAGGCGGTCAACGGTGGCGGAGATCAGGATAAAAAGGAAGATTCCGGGTCGAGCAAGGACTCGGATAAGGAAAAAGACGAAGAAAAATAACCAAGGAGAGAAGCAATGAAATGTCCGGTATGTACGCAGGTGGATCTGATGATGACGGATCGGCAGGGGGTGGAGATCGATTATTGCCCGCAATGTCGTGGCATCTGGCTGGATCGGGGTGAGCTGGACAAAATCATCGAGCGTTCTTCAGCTCCTCAGGCCATGCCGCAGCCTCAGACCATGCACCAGCCTCAAGGCGGGTATGACCAGCATGGCCAGGGGTACCACAAAAAGCATAAGCACAAGAGCCTGCTGGGAGAGCTCTTCGATTTTTGATGGCTCTGCTTTAAAGCAATGCACGCTGATGGTCGGCATACAGCGCGGCTCGCCTCTCCTGTAGGGGTTTATGCCACCCTCGTCAAAGGATCTTTGTTTATGTCTATTCATGGTCGGAAGTTTATCGCGGTTTTTCTTTCTTTTATCTTTTTTTCCTTGATCGGCATGGGGCTGACCGTTGATGATGTCGAGGCCCGCTCTCGGTCCGGCGGACGTTCCTTCAGCAGTCCCCGCGTGGCGAGGCCGCCGACCCAGGCCCCTGCGCCGAATAAGTATGCAACAAATCCAAATAATAACAGCGGCGGCGGATTCATGCGCGGTCTTGCCGGCGGTTTGGTGGGCGGGGCGATCGGGGGCCTGCTGTTTGGTAGCTTGGCCAATGCCGGCACGGGTGGCGGGATCGGCGGCAGTGGTATCGGGCTGTTGCAGATTCTCTTGTTTGCCGGGGCGGGGTATTTCATCTACAGCCGCTTTTTCAAAAAACGGCCGGCGGTGGCTTCTGCCCAGTATTACCAGCCTGCGTCCGGATCGGAAGGATACTACGCGGGTAACCAGGGCGGTGCCGGGTATATGTCTGACCCGCAGTCCTCTTTTTCCATGGGTGCCGGGACGGTGGCCGAAGGTTTTGAGCAAATCCGGCGCAGTGACCCGTCTTTTGACCCGGAATACTTTAAAGAAGTGGCCCAGGATGTCTTTTTTAAGGTGCAGGCCGGTTGGATGCGCCGGGATATCGAGACCTACCGGCATTTGCTGGGGGAACAGCTGGCCCGGGAATATGAGGGGCATTTTGCCGAATTGCGGAAGAAGGGGCAGATCAACAAGCTGGAGAGCATTGCCGTCCGGAAGGTCGAACTGGTTGACGCCGGCACTGACGCCAATGAGGATTTCGTCACCCTGCTCATTACTGCCAACCTGCTCGACTACACAATCGATGAGCGGAGCAACGAAATAGTGAGCGGCAGCATGACGGAGCCGGTGAAATTCGCCGAGAAGTGGACTTGGGCCCGCCCGGTCGGCACCCTCAACTGGAAGCTTGAAGGGGTTGAGGTCGTCACCGGCTAGGGTTTCCTCTCTTCTCCTAACTTCAGATACAACTCCCTCCCCACCCAGGCGTCGGTGGCGGCGTACTGGATCTGGGTCTGGGCCAGGACATCCCTGGCCCAGTTCGAGGTCTGCGCCCCTTTGGGAATGCGAACGCCCAGCAGTACCGCAGCCAACCCCCGCAGGCCGTGGTTTTTTATTCCGGCCTTCTTGGCGAGGTTACCAAGATCCACAAAGCCGGCCGGCTTGAATTGGGCCAGCTTGTGCAGCTCCTGGAGATCATAGGCCAGGGAAACCCCGGCCTTGATCACCTTGGGGTCGGCCAGGATTTCCCGCAGGGGAGCGGGCAGGCCGAGATGTTTCAACTGGAAGAGGTACACCTCTTTTTTCCCGGCCAGCTGCAGGAGCGAGGGGAGATAGCTTTCGCCCTTGTGGTAGGCGGGTCGGGTTTCCGTATCAAAACCGAGAATGGTCTCTGCCGCCAGGGAGCGGACCGCTCGACCCAATTCCTCTGCAGTGCGAACCACGTGGACGGGCCCTTCCCATCTCTGCATGGGGCAGGTATTGATTTCTTCCTTGGTCATCCGCTGGGCAAAGCCAGGGCGCGGGTCGTCGGTATGCATGGAGTCTATATACGGGAAACACCGCCGGCTTGGGAAGGATTTTATTCCATCCCAGGCATCTCCTCCCCCCTTCAGGAAGATAGCTTTTCATCTGCGATCGGCGTATAATCCGGCGGATGGAATATCCGCAATCCCGCGCGTGCATCGCCTTGCCCAACAATGAATCGGCCCATGAAGAGGTGGTGTCCGCTCGATCGCTCCGCGGGTGAGGTAAATGAAACTGACGGATAACACCGGCCAAGCAAAAAATCCTTCTCCTTCCGGCCCCGCCGATAGGAATTCCTTTGTCTTTTTGGATGCGGGTGGCAAACGCTGGCCCAGGCTCCGGTTCTTTCTGTTTGTCACGGGGCTTTTGTTTTTTATCGGGGTGATCCTCTTCGTTCAGGCCCTGTTTCTTCCCTCGCAGCTTACCACCCTCCCCCCCGCGGTGCGGCAACTCAAGTCCCGGCTGAAGACCCTCCAGGTTAAGGAACATCCGGCCGGGCAACCGGCAACGCGGCCGCTATGGCTGAATTTTTCCAAGGGTAACAACAGCGATGCGGTGTTCTTCCCCTTCATTGCAAAGGAATCGGACTCCGTATCCTCCCTGGGAAAAAAGCAGGTTCCTGAATCCACTTGTCTCCAGGAGATCCGCCTTGGTTTTTATGAAGGGTGGGATCCTGCCGGCTTCGATTCCCTTAAGGCCCATGCCGAAACCCTGACCCACCTCTCCCCGGACTGGTTGACCGTGGTGGATGGCCGCGGCGGACTCAAGATGGTCACGGAGCAGAAGGTTCTTGATTTGGTGAAGGATCGGGGCATTGTCCTGCTGCCTCTTCTCCGTAATTTGGGCAGGGAGGGGGCCTGGCAGCCCGAGGCGGTTGAAGGGCTTATCAACGGGCCGGCTGCCAGGCAGGAGCAGTTTATCGCCAACCTCAAGGTGCATCTCAAGGGGATGGGGGCGGGTGGGGTCATCATCGATTGGGAAAAGGTCGATCCGTCCTATCAGGGCGCCATGACGGCCTTGCTGAACAAGATTGCTTCGGCGCTCCACGGCGAAGGTCTGGAATTGTGGCTGTGCGTGCCCATGGGCAGGGAGCTTGCGGTCTTTGATCTGGATGGTCTGGCCGAACATGTCGACCACTTTGTCGCCATGCTCCATGATGAGAATTCCGAATCCGACCCGCCTGGGCCGATTGCCTCATGGGAATGGTTCAACGGCTGGCTTGAGACCATGATCGAATACGGGAAACCGGCACAGTGGGTTTTGGGCCTTGGTTCCTATGGTTATGATTGGGCCGAGGGAGAAAAGGAGGCGGAGACCGTCCGTTTTCAGGATGTGATGAGCCGGGCAGGCCGCTCCTCACTCAGCTCCTGTGATTTTGATGCGCCCACCTACAATCCGCATTTTGTCTATGAAGATTCGGGCACACCCCATACCCTCTGGTTCCTGGACGCGGTTACCTTTTTAAACCAGCTCAAGGCCGGAAGAGCGAGCCATGTCGGAGGCGTTGCCATCACGCGGCTCGGCACGGAGGATCCCGGGGTCTGGCAGGTCCTGAAAATGGAGCCCTCCCTGGAGCTTAGCCTGAAGAATCTTGCCTCCCTGGAAACCATCCGGACAGGAGCCATGATAGCCCATATCGGCCGGGGGAATTTTATCACCATTGCGGATGATCAGGTCGATGGGGCGCGACAGCTCGTGCGGGAACAAAAAGATAATTCCGAGGACGTGGTGCTTGCCCGGTATGAGAAATTTCCAAGTTATCTCACCATGGTGCATCAGGGCAAGGGAGCAGGGGACGCTGTCGCCATCACCTTTGATGACGGCCCCGATCCCCAGTGGACCCCGAAAATCCTCGATATTCTCAAGGCCAAAGGGGTAAGCGCCACTTTTTTCATGGTGGGTGCGAACATGGAAAAATATCCCGATTTGGTCAGGCGCATCGTTCGCGAGGGTCATACGGTGGGGGTTCACACCTATACCCACCCGAATATCGCCCTGGTCTCGGAGGAGCGGGCTTACCTGGAATTCAATGCAACCCAACGGTTGATCGAGGCCATAACCGGCCATTCCACCATTCTTTTCAGGCCGCCCTATAACGCCGACACCAATCCCCATGACCCGGAAGAGTTGCTCCCTATCATGCTTGCCCAGAAGCTGGGGTACATCACCGCCACCGAAGATATTGATCCGGAGGATTGGTCGATGCCGGGGGTGGCGGCAATGCTTGAGAATGTCAAAAATGGCCGCCGGCAGGGCGGGAGTATTGTTTTGCTCCATGATGCGGGCGGTGATCGGACCCAGACCGTTGAGGCCTTGCCCAGGATCATCGATTACTTGTTGGTCAGGGGGGATACTATTCTTCCCTTGGGCGCCATGCTCGGGGTTCCACCGGCGCAGTTGATGCCGCCGGTTTCCCAAGATCAGCGGCCCATGAGCAGGGTGGTGAGTGAAGGCGGCTTCAAGGCTATCCATGGGGTGGCGGAATTTTTCTGGGCCTTTATGATCGTGGCTACTACTCTGATTGTGGTAAGGACCTTAAGCGTGGCCTGGCTGGCGATCCGGAGCCGCAGAGCGGGCGATGCCGGGTTGGTTTGGCCTCCGCCCTCTGGTTTGTGTCCGCCGGTAAGCGTTCTGATCGCAGCCTACAACGAGGAAAAGGTTGTCGGCCAGACATTACGGGCGGTATTGAACACCGCCTACCCCGGCGAGATCGAGGTGCTGGTGGTGGACGACGGCTCAATGGACGAAACCGCTCGGATCGTGGCCGACATGGCGCAAAGCGAGGCGCGTCTCCAGCTTCTCAGGCAGATCAACCTTGGCAAGGCCATGGCCTTGAAGAGCGGCTTTGATGCGGTCCGCCACGAAATTGTGATCAGTCTGGATGCCGATACCCAGTTTACTCCGGAGACCATTGGCGAGTTGGTCAGGCCATTTGCCGATCCCACAGTGGGTGCGGTTTCCGGGCGGGCGAGGGTCGGCAACCCCAAGACGCTTGTGGCCAGGTTCCAATCCCTTGAATATACCTGCGGCTTTAACCTGGATCGGAGGGCCTATCATCTGCTCAACTGCATCACGGTGGTGCCTGGGGCGGTCAGCGCCTTCAGGAAGAGCGCGGTTTTTAAGGCCGGCGGGATCAGCACCGATACCCTGGCCGAGGATACCGACCTTACCTTGAGTCTGCACAAGCGTGGATTTAAAATCTGCTATGCCCCCGGGGGGGTGGCCTGGACCGAGGCCCCAGAGACCGTGAGAACCTTTGCCAAGCAGAGGTTCCGTTGGGCGTTCGGCACCCTGCAATGTCTCTGGAAACACAGGGATCTGCTTTTCGATGGAAAACGCTGGGCGCTGGGCTGGTTCAGCCTGCCGAGTGCCTGGTTTTTCAATATCCTGCTGGTGGCGCTCGGGCCGATCATCGATGCTATTCTGCTTTTCTCGCTCCTGATGAGCCCGGCCAACAGCATTCTCTATTTCTATTTTCTGATCTTTCTTTGCGCCGACCTGCTTTTGGCTGCGGTAGCCTGCCTTATCGAGCGGGAGCCTCTGTCCCAGATCTGGCTGGTCCTGCCCATGCGGTTCATTTATCGGCCGGTGTTAAGTTATGCGGTCGTCAAGGCCATCGTCAAGGCGAGCAAGGGGGTCTTGGTCGGCTGGGGCAAACTCGACCGAACCGCCTCGGTCACCTATAACGCTTAAGGCAGGAACCATGATGGCAATGCTCACGAGATATTCAGCCGCCGGGACAAAAACAATTTTCGGGTGTATCGCCGGGGTGCTTTTTTGCCTGGCTCTAAGCCTTGGCTGTCAACCCGAGACCCCCCCCAAGCCCATGGTCCAAGGCCCGGAAGAACTCCTCATGCCGAGCAAGGGGGCTTACACCGGGGCGTATGTGGATTTCGGCGAGGGTGAGGGCAATGTCACCTATGATGCCATAGCATCCTTTGAGCAGATGACCGGCAAGCACCTTGCCATTGTGGCCTTTGGGAATTTCTGGGGCGAACAGGCCTTTCCCGTAAAAACGGTGGGCATCGTTTCTGGATATGGGGCGATCCCGATGATCTACTGGTCGCCATGGGACAGGCCCTATGAGGAAAATCACCGCCCGGACCGTTTTAATCTGCCTGATATCCTTGCGGGCAAATGGGACGCTTACATTGACCAGTGGGCGGATGCGGCGCGGAGCTACGGCAAACCCGTTCTGGTGGCCTGGGGGCTGGAGATGAACGGAACCTGGTTTCCCTGGTCGGGCATCTATTATGGCGGCGGCCAGGTTATAGGTCATAAAGACGGTCAACCCCTCTATGCCGGTCCTGAGTTGGTGAAACAGGCATACCGGTATGTGGTTGATCGGGTAAGGGCGCGGCAGGCGACCAATATCCTCTGGGGTTTTCACGCCAACCATTATTCCATACCCCATGAGCCATGGAACATGATGGCCAATTACTATCCCGGGGCGGACTATGTGGACTGGTTGGGGCTGAGCGTCTATGGAAAGATGTCTCAAGACCAGGTGTGGGGCTGGTTTTATAACGTGATGGATAGACCCTATGAGGAAATATGCCGGTTGGATCCCCGGAAGCCTGTTATCCTGGCGGAATGGGGCGTTGGTGAATTCCCGCCGGCCGGTAACAAGGCCGAATTCATCGCCAAGGCCTTTGGGGATATACAGACGAAATACCAGAGGGTCAAGGGGGCGGTCTATTGGCATGAACGCTGGGAAAACAAGGATGGAAGCTACAGCAACCTCCGGGTCAATTCCTCCCCCGAGGCCCTTGATGCCTACCGAGGCGGGGTGTCCTCCTCTTACTGGCTCGACCGGCCGCAATTTCGCTTGCGGCAAAAATCCGGGCAGCAACCTCCTTCCGGACAGTGAATATCTGTCTCTAACCTGTTCGCAGACCCCCTCTTGCGACCAGAGTGCGTGCGGATTGTGCGGATATCACCCCTATATTTTGCTTGACTTCATTTTTGAAACAACCGTAGTCTTTTAAGAAAAGCAGGGCGCCCGGTTGTCCCATCGAAAAATGGCCGAAAAGATCAGAGAGGAAAAAATGCAACCATGTGATTTTGTCTTGTTCGGTGCCCATGGCGATCTGGCCACCCATAAGTTGATCCCTTCCCTCTATCAGCTCGACAAAGCCGGACTCCTTGAGCCGAGCTTGCTGATTGTCGGGGTGGCGCGCCGGGAGATGACCGCGGAGGCGTATGTCGCCCTGGCCAAGGAAAGTCTGACCACCTTCATGAAGGAGAAGGTGGAGAGTCAGGCTTGGGAGCGGTTCGCCGGGCGGCTGCGTTATGTGCAGATCGATCTCGACAATCATGACCAGTACGGCAAACTCTGCGAGATTGTCGATCCGGTCCGTCGGGTCATGGTCAATTACTGTGCCGTGCCGCCCTCCATCTACGGTGATATCTGCCAGGGATTGGCGCGGGCCGGGCTGGTCACGGAACAGACCCGGGTGGTCCTTGAAAAACCGCTGGGGACCGATCTCGCCTCCTCGAAGCTCATCAACGACGCGGTGGCGCAATTTTTTAAGGAAGAACAGGTCTACCGGATCGATCATTACCTGGGCAAGGAAACGGTGCTCAACCTGGTGGCGCTGCGCTTCGCCAATTCCATCTTCACCACCAACTGGGACAACACCACCATTGATCATGTCCAGATCACCGTGGCCGAGGAGGTGGGGATCGAGGGCCGCTGGGGATATTTCGATAAGTCCGGCCAGCTCCGTGATATGGTGCAAAATCATCTTTTGCAGATCCTCTCCCTGGTGGCCATGGAGCCGCCGGTCACCCTGGGCAGCGAAAGCATCCGTAATGAAAAACTTAAGGTTCTCAAGGCGTTGCGGCCCATCACCAGGGACAATGTCGAGGAAAAAACCGTCCGGGGCCAGTACACCGCCGGGTTTCTCAAGGGCGGGCCGGTGCCGGGCTACCAGGGGGATGAGGTCGGACCCCCCCGGAGTATGACGGAAACCTTTGTCGCCCTCCGGGTGGATATCGACAACTGGCGCTGGGCCGGGGTGCCTTTCTATCTGCGGACCGGCAAGCGCATGACCAAGAAGCTCTCCGAGGTGGTGATCTACTTCAAGCGGTTGCCCCACAACATCTTTCGGGAAAGCTACAAGAACCTGCCTTCCAACAAGCTGATTATCCGTCTTCAGCCCGATGAAGGGGTGGAGATCGAGATGCTGAACAAGGTTCCGGGCATCGGCTCGGGGGTCAAGTTGCAACGGACCATGCTCGATTTGAGTTTTTGCGAGGCCTTCAAGTCGGAGGAGCATGTCGCCGATGCCTACGAACGTCTGCTTCTGGCCGCCCTGGAGGGGAGCCAGTCCCTCTTTATCCGCCGCGACGAGGTGGAACAGGCTTGGACCTGGATTGATTCCATTCAGGACGCCTGGCGCACCAGCAACGATGCGCCCATGCCCTATGCCGCCGGCACCTGGGGGCCGGTGGCCTCGGTGGCGTTGATGGCCCGGGATGGCCGGGCCTGGGATGAATAAACGTCCCGCAGCACCCCTCTGTTTTGTCATCGGCCTGCGCATGTGCAATAACTAGCACACTTCGCAGGCCTCTTGCGCGCATCTGCGGCCCGGCTGAACCTTTACAGTTCAGAGATTGATGGAGTCGTAACAACAGCCCTTCGACAGGGCCCAGGGTGAACGGACGTTGCCTTAATGTATTGATATTCCGTTCGTGCCGTGCTTGTCGAAGCAGTTGCCTCAAGCAAATTGAGAAGGATTACGAGTCCATCAGAGATTGAGATACTTTTTTCGTTCCTGGCGAACGATTATAACGAGTAAGGGAGTGGGTAATGCCTGAATTCAAGGAGTTTAAGGATTCCGCCAAGCTGGTGGCGGCGTTGGCCGCTCAGGTTGCCGAGCTGCTGCGGGCCGGAATCAGGGAACGGGGCAGGGCAAGTCTGGTGGTGTCCGGCGGCTCCACCCCGGTGCCTTTTTTTGCGGCCCTTTCGGAGCTGGCGCTCGATTGGCAACAGGTGACGATCACCCTGGCGGATGAACGCTGGGTGGGCCAAACCGATGCGGACAGCAATGAACATCTGGTGCGGCGCCATCTTTTGCAGAATCGGGCCGCCGCCGCGCGCTTTGTGGGCCTTAAGACCGAAGCCCCCACCGCGGCCCAGGGCGAAAAAGAGTGCGGTGTCCGTCTTGCCGGGTTGGCGGCTCCTTTTGATGTGTTGATCCTGGGCCTGGGCAACGACGGCCATACCGCCTCGTTGTTTCCTCAGGCAGCGCGGCTTCATGAGGCGCTGGCTCCGGACTCCGGTAAGCTCTGTATGGCTATCACCCCGCCGGTCGCCCCGCATGAGCGGATGACCATGACCCTGCCCACCCTGCTGCACAGCAGGCAAATCATCCTCCATATTGCCGGGCCGGACAAGCGCGCGGTGTACGAAATGGCAATGGCCGACGGGCCGGTTGAGGAGATGCCCATCCGGGCTGTGCTGCGCCGCGCCGCGCCGGTTACGGTTTTTTGGGCACCATGAAAAAGGAACAGCCATGAATAGCATCGTCGAAAAGGTTACCGACCGGATCATCACTCGCAGCCTGGCCCATCGCCAAAGCTATCTGCGCAACATGGAGGCGGCCAGGGTGAGCGGACCCTTCCGGCACCACCAGCCCAGCAGCAATCTGGCCCATGCCATGGCGGTTTGTCAGGGCGAGGAATGTCAGGCCCTGCGCACCGTCCACTCACCCAATATCGGCATCATCACTTCGTACAACGATATGCTTTCGGCCCACCACACCTACGAGCATTACCCGACCATGATCAAGAAGGCAGTGGCCGAGGCTGGCGGCACGGCCCAGGTGGCAGCCGGAGTGCCTGCCATGTGCGACGGGGTCACCCAGGGCGAGCCGGGCATGGATCTCAGTCTGATCAGTCGGGACGTCATCGCCATGTCCACGGTGATCGGCCTCTCCCACAATGTCTTTGACGGCGCCCTGCTTCTGGGGATTTGCGATAAGATTCTTCCCGGCCTCCTGCTGGGGGCGTTGCAGTTCGGGCATCTGCCCATGATCCTGGTGCCGGGCGGGCCCATGCGTTCCGGACTCTCCAATCGGGAAAAGGCCCGGGCCAGGGAGCAGTTTGCCCAGGGCAATATCACCAGGGAGGAGATGCTGGCGGTGGAGTGCGCCTCTTATCACGGGGCCGGAACCTGCACCTTTTACGGCACGGCCAACAGCAACCAGTTGATCGCCGAGATCATGGGGCTGCACCTGCCCGGCGCCTCATTCGTCAACCCGGACGATCCACTGCGCGAAGCGTTGACCAATGCGGTTTCGGCCAGGGTCTGCGAGCTTACCCATCTGGGAGCCAATTATACCCCCCTCGGGCGGGTGATCAGCGAACGGTCGGTGGTCAACGGCATCGTCGGGTTGCTGGCCACCGGCGGCTCCACCAACCAGACCATGCATCTGGTGGCAATTGCCCGCGCCGCAGGCATCCGGATCAACTGGGATGATTTTTCCGAAATCTCCGAGGCGGTGCCGTTGCTGGTGCGGATCTACCCCAATGGCCCAGGCGACATCAACAGTTTTCAGGATGCGGGCGGCATGGCGGTGCTGATCGGTGAATTGCTTGCCGGCGGTTTCCTTCATAACGAGGTGCTGACCGTGGCCGGGGAGGGGCTTGAGCGTTACACCCAGGTTCCGGCGCTGGTGGCCGGCAAGGCCGAATGGTCCGAGGGGCCGAAGGGTTCGCTAACGCCCGAGGTCATCGCCTCGGTGGCCCAACCGTTTTCCCCCAGCGGCGGGCTCAAGGTGCTGGACGGCAATCTCGGGAGGGCGGTAATCAAGGTCTCGTCCCTGACAGATGGTCCGGCAACCCGGATCGAGGCCCCGGCCATGGTATTTCATACCCAGGCCGGACTGGAAGAGGCCTTCCGGGCAGGCAACCTGGACCGGGATCTGGTGGCAGTCATCCGCTTTCAGGGGCCGCAGGCCACGGGCATGCCCGAGCTGCACAAGCTGATCACCCCGCTGGCCGTGGTCATGGATCGGGGCTACCGGGTGGCCATGGTCACCGACGGCAGGCTCTCCGGCGCTTCCGGCAAGGTGCCGGCCGCCATCCATGTGACCCCGGAGGCGTTGTGCGGCGGGTTGCTGGCCAAGGTGCGGGACGGGGATCTGATCCGGATCGATGTGGGGGCGGGGAGTCTGGAGTTGTTGGTGGATGCGGCGGAGCTAGCCAAGCGGGAGTATGCCGAGGCCGAGCTTGGGGCACAGCGGTACGGGGTGGGAAGGCAGATCTTTGCCGCCTTGCGCAGTGATATGCTGGGGGCCGAGGAAGGGGCGAGTTCGCTGTTCACCTATGTTTATGAAAAATGTAAGGTGAATTTTACCACGGACGCATAACAGGGAAAAAATTAACATGTCCGTGATCCGACTCGAAGCGTGATAGCGGCCACCGGTGTAATCTCGGTGCTTGCGATTACAACAACTTTGGGGTGGATGCGTAGGGGTGGTTGTGTTACCCTAACACGTAAAGTATGGATGGATTGTGTCAAGCAACCCTCCAATCCGGACAGAAAATGGAGAGGATTTTTTGTATGCAGACAGCGAGAGAGAAAATTGTAGAAGTTGTTTTGGCTCAGCCGGAAGATGCTACTTACGAAGAAATTGTGCGAGAATTGGCATTCGAAAGAATGGTGGAACGGGGCATGAATGACACTCGATCTGGAAGGGTTATTTCAGATGAAGAGATGTCATGCCGGATTCGCACATGGCAGAGTTGAGATGGACCAGGGAAGCCGAACAATGGCTGAAGGATATCCTGGAATATATCGCCCGTGATAATCCGGACGCTGCGGGAAAGGTTGTTGCCGGTATTTACCACAAGGCCCAACTGTTGCGAGAAAACCCGGAGCTTGGCCAGAAATACCGCTCGGAACCAGAAGGTGAAATCCGAATCGTGCTCTATGGCCATTACCGGATTGTGTATTTGATCAGAACGGAAGGCGTTATTGATGTTTTGGGCGTGTTTCATGGCGCCTTGGATATTGCGAGATACTTCCCGTAAAGCAGGATATGGCCTCTTCATTTCTTGTGCGCCCATCAGGACCATCTTTCCGCTGCTCAGCAGGAAATGCATGAACTTATGGGCGTCCCGTTTTTGCGCTCAGGCCAAGGATGTTGAGACGGCAAAATCATACTGGGCCAGCCACAGCGAGAGAATATCATGAGAGAAATGACGCATTATGAAAAAGAGCTGAGTGAATGGCTGAAAATGACCATCCAGCCGGGAAAAATGATCGCCGCAGCGTAACCCTATTTTCTTTTTAATAGAATGTTGGACTACCTATAAAAAAATACAATGCCAAAGAAAAGAGTAAAGATCCCAAGCAATATAGAAACTGAACTTTTGTACCAATCAGCGAGAACCTGTTGTGTCTGCCGTGCGCCCAAATTACCTGTCCAGGTACATCATATTGACCAAAACCCATCAAATAATGATATTGAGAACCTTATAGTTCTATGTACCAATTGCCATGATGAGGCACACACAAAGCATGATTTGTCACAAAATCTTAATGCAACTCGGCTGAAGGCTTTCAGAGCTATATGGCACAATGAGGTGCTTGAGAAGTCATCTCAGGCTATGCTGCCAAGTGGTAATTTGTCACAAGCAATGTGGACATTCGTGAATCATCAAAGGGTACCGCATGTTATGCGCTCAGCTGATATCGAATTTGATCCATATTTAAAAGAGTTGCTTACAAAAGAAAACATTATTGACCAACTTGGCATTCCGCTATTTCCCAAGAAGGAAATAGATAAAATTCATAAAACTATCTACGATTATTTCTCATGGGACAATTCTCAGAGACTTCATTTTTTATACACCCACGCTGTTGATGACATAATTCTTAATTTAAACCCTATTGAAATAGGAGCTATTTGGTCAAAAAAAGAAATTCTGGATTTGGTTTCGCCTGGCAATTTGATTTTCTGCATGAAAGGTATGTATTTCAAGTCAGCGGATATTGTCGATGGAGAAGAGGACAGGTATGTTTATTCGAGTTCTAAGGGTGTAGAAATAAGGTTTTATGCAAATACAAGGCATATGTATGGTAATTCAGCTTTATATAATTCATTCTCTGGTCATAAGTTTGTTGCAACATTACTTCTTGTGAAAAACCTTGGGAGTGAAAATGACAAACTTGTAATCGACTGCACCCCACTTGCACTTGGATATGGTTTTGTTTCTTCGGAATATAAAACCCCACATCCTTTGAAATACGGGTGGTATACCTTCCAGATGAGAACTCGTTTGAAAAAAAATGAATTTTAGAATTAGTTCAACCAGTGCATTCACCAGACGGCAAGTAGCGCGGCGGCGCTGACGCGGCAGGCTGGGTGGAGCCGCTGGTGATGATGTTCATTAGGATCTAGACATGAACACCCATAAAAAATATTTCACGAAGATATTAGTGAAATTCAGCACGATGAGCGATCTCCTTTTTTTCGATGCCATAGAGTGCGTTAAGCTCGTTAGTAATCTGACATCAGCCATCGAATCAAAAGAAAATAATGATAAATTTAATATGGCTTTAAACCAGGAAGAATTTAAAAAAATACAATTCTATTCACGATCCTTTATAAGAAATTTCTTTGCATACGTGGAAGGAATTACATCTCTGATGAGAGATTCGATTATTGAGGGTTCGAGTAATGGCGTAATTCACTTAAAAAATGAGACTATCGCCAAATTACAAGAAAAAGAATTTGATAGCACCACTAACATAATTGGGACAAAATCTAAGTACAATTCATTCAAGGAGAATCTTGATATTTCTTTCCGGCAATTCGCAAATGCTTTTGGATCGGGTTACAAATTAGACAAAAGCGATGAGGGTTGGCAAATCTTTAACGATCTTTTGAGCGCAAGACACCAAATCACACATCCTAAAAATCCAGAAGGCTATATTTTAGAAGAGAAAATTATTAAAAATATGCACAAGGGGGCTTTGTGGTTTATTGAATCTACAAGAGAACTCATAAATAGCTGTGCTGCTGAACTGGATAAATCCCCTTGATCTGCACGAAATAGGAGTTGGAAGATTGTAGTAAATAAGGGGCGCGCATGGGTCGTTGTTGATTAGTTGACTTACTCAGGTCTGTAACATCATGGGACCACACTTAAAACATTTTCACCGGTGCAACGATATATTGCGAGGGAATCAAGAATGACGCTGATAAGAAAATGGAAGATGACCCCCGCTGAGGTTTTTGCCCAGGGGCCGGTGGTGCCGGTCATGGTGATCAAGGACCTCGCCCACGCAGTGCCTTTGGCCCGTGCTCTGGTGGCAGGCGGGATCAGGGTGTTGGAGATTACCCTGCGGACCCCTGTTGCGGTTGAGGCTATTCGGGAGATCGCCAAGTCGGTGCCGGAGGCGGTGGTGGGGGCCGGGACGGTGACCACGGCGGAGGATCTTGTGGCGGTGAGCGAGGCCGGGGCTGTTTTTGCCATCAGCCCGGGGCTTACCCCGGAGCTGCTGGACGCGGCCAATCGGGGCCCTATCGCCCTGATTCCCGGTATTGCCACGGTTTCCGAGCTGATGGTCGGGTTGCAGTGGCGCTATGATCATTTTAAATTTTTTCCCGCCGAGGCGGCGGGCGGCATCCCCATGCTCAAGGCCATTGCCGGGCCGTTTCCCAAGGTGATTTTTTGCCCCACCGGCGGGATAAGCGTGGAAAATTACCGCGAGTATCTGGCCTTAGGGAATGTGGCCTGTGTGGGTGGTTCCTGGGTGGCCCCGTCCGAGGCGGTGGCTCGGGGTGATTGGGAGCTTATCAGTCAACTTGCCCGTGATGCAGTGCTGGGGGCAGGGAAATAGCGTTTCTCCCTCGCATTCTCTTCTGTTCATTTCTTTGCTTGCCCAAAGAAATGAACAGAAGAAAAGGCACCCTGTGTCTCTTGTCCCGCCGTTGGCGGGATACCCGGAGTTTATGCCCCGCAGGGGTACTCCTCGATGCTGCCGGGGCTTTGCAAACTCGGCTTCGCCTCAAACAGTGCAAATCCCTTTTCGGCAGCCTCTCCGGTGCTCGGCGGCGTGCCAATGGGGATTAACTGCGACACAAAATTCTTTGCACACCCAAAAAAATGGTTACGCGGAGCAGGGAGCACCCCTGTTTTTTGTCGTGCTCACAGGATATCTGCCAGACAGTTCCGGGGTAGAAGGTCGTGGGTGGCGTCTTCCTGTCGGCGTTGGCAAGCGAGGAGAAAATCAAGCGGCCCGAAGGCCGGGAGCTTTCCTTTGCCTGTGGTTACATACGGGGGGGGAGGTCGCATGCCGCATTCTCGGTATACTTTTGACTCTCTGCATAGTTTTCTATGGTGGAGATATACCAGCGCATGATCTTGATTGCTTCCAGGTTGGTGGAGCTGACAAAGGATATGCCGATGTCTGTCTCGTCGTTGTTCTTGTAGAGGTTTTTCACAATGCCCACAAAGTGCACGGTTTTCTTGATGCCCGGGAACTTCAGCTCCAGCGATAATTCGTCATCAATGGAAAGGGAAAGTATTTTGCCGTTGTTCAGTTTTTGAATAATACAGCGGCATCCCTTTGTGGAGACATTCAGGACAACCCCGTTGTTCGTTTTGTCCGTTTTGTTGATCTGGGCCGGCAAAAAGCAGCCGGAACGCTTCTGGGCGCGGAGTTCCTCCTTTTGAACAATTTTGGGATACTCCAGAAACATGAGGGGAGCAGGCTCTGTGGTGATGGTCATCATTTTTGTTTGAAAGGCGTATACCACCCCCTCAAAGAGATATCGCACAATGATGTCGTTGCCGGTGAAGAATTTATGCTGGATCAGGCTGTAGGGCTTTGGAACCTTGGTGATGATATAGTTATCGACCATGCCCACCATATGGCTCTCAAGGGGGAGATTGATTCCCTCGATTTCCACCTGCAGCTTCACTCCCGGAATTAAAGTGAGTCGTGATCTGGTACGCATGTTATCTCTGCCTCCGTTGCGTTTCAACCATGTGCTTCATGTTTTCCCAAGCGGACGAGGGATGTTGCTGGTTAGTGAGCAATTATATGCTCCCTGGCTGGGGCCGACGAGACAACTTTAATCTCAACTTTGTATAATGGGAAAGCTTTATTTCTTTAGTCAAACAAAAAACCGGAAAAGGGCTGCAGGAGGCGATTGGGCGCACAGGGGACGTTGTTGATTCGTTGACTTACTCAGGGCTGTAACTTTCAAGTTTTTTCCCGCCGAGGCGGCGGGGGGCATCCCCATGCTCAAGGCCATTGCCGGGCCGTTTCCCAAGGTGATTTTTTGCCCCACCGGCGGGATAAGCGTGGAAAATTATCGCGAGTATCTGGCGTTAGGGAATGTCGCCTGTGTGGGTGGTTCCTGGGTGGCCCCGTCCGAGGCGGTGGCTCGGGGTGATTGGGAGCATATCACTCAACTTGCTCGCGATGCAGTTCTGGGGGCAGGGAAATAGACTTTTCCTCTGCAGTTAAAGTCCCATTGGCACGCAGCCGAGCACCGGAGAGGCTGCCGAAAAGGGGATTTGCACTGTTTGAGGCGTAGCCGAGTTTGCAAAGCCCCGGCAGCATCGAGGAGTACCCCTGCGGGGCATAAACTCCGGGAATCCCGCCCACGGCGGGACAAGAGACACAGGGTGCCTTTTCTTTGGTTCGTTTCTTTGGGCAAGCAAAGAAATGAACAGAAGGATAAAGCCAGTTCCTCCCGTTATGACCGTCCCCTCGTTACAGACTCAACACCACCTCTCCATTACAAAGCGATTCCCGCAGGGCAATCACCTCCGCATCCTCCAGATAATCATCAAACGGCATCCGTTTATCAATAATCCCGTTGGGCAGGATCTCGATGATCCGGTTCGCCGTGGAGGCCACCATCTGGTGATCGTGGGAGGCGAAAAGAATCACCTCCGGGAAGGCGATGAGCCCGTTGTTCAGGGCGGTGATCGACTCCAGGTCCAGGTGGTTGGTGGGCTCGTCCAGAATCAGGGCGTTGGCCCCGGTGAGCATCATCCGGGAGAGCATGCAGCGCACCCGCTCGCCGCCCGAGAGCACACTGGTCTTTTTGAGCGCCTCTTCCCCTGAGAAGAGCATCTTGCCTAAAAATCCGCGGGCAAAGCTTTCTCCCTCGCTGGGGGGGGTGTACTGGCTCAGCCAATCCACCAGGGTCATATCCTTCTCGAAAAACCTGCTGTTTTCCTTAGGGAAATAGGCGGTGGACATGGTGATCCCCCAGCGGAAGGTGCCGCGATCAGGGGGCATCGCCTCGGTGATGATCTCAAAGAGGGTGGTTTTTGCCACGGAGTTCAGGCCGATGAAGGCGATCTTGTCGCCCTTGTGCACCGTGAGGCTGAAGTCGTTCAAGACCGTGACCCCGTCGATCTCCTTGCCCAGCCCGTTTATTTCTAAGATGATATCGCCGCAGGGCCGCTCGGGCTTGAAAACCACGAAGGGATATTTGCGCGACGAGGCGGGCATGTCCTCGATGGTCAGCTTGTCCAGCAGCTTTTTGCGCGAGGTGGCCTGCTTGGCCTTTGAGGCGTTGGAGGAAAAGCGCTGGATGAAGTCGGTGAGCTCCTTGGCCTTGGCCGCGGTCTTCTTGTTTTCATCCTGCTTTTGTTTCACAAAGAGCTGGCTGGCCTGGTACCAGAAATCGTAGTTGCCCACGTAGACCCTGATCTCGCCAAAGTCGATGTCCGCGATATGGGTGCAGGCCTGATTCAGGAAATGCCGGTCATGGGAAACGATGATCACCGTGTTTTGAAAGCGGAAGAGAAAATCCTCCAGCCAGGTGATGGATTTGAGGTCCAGATGGTTGGTGGGCTCGTCCAGCAGCAGCACGTCCGGGTTGCCGAACAGGGCCTGGGCGAGGAGAACCCGCACCTTGTCGCCGCCTTCCAACTCCTTCATCTTTTTCTCGCGGAATTCCTCGGGGATGCCGAGGCCCTTGAGCAGCACGGCTGCCTCGGATTCCACCTCGTAGCCGTTCATCTCGGCAAACTCCGCCTCCAGATCCCCGGCCCGGATGCCGTCGGCCTCGGTGAGCTCCGCTTTGGCGTAGAGCGCCTCCCGTTCATGCATCAGGTCGTATAACCGTTTATGGCCCATGATCACCGTGTCGAACACGGTTTCTTCGTCAAAGGCGAAATGGTCCTGGCGCAGCATGGCGATCCGCTCCTTGGGGCCGACTACGATCTCCCCCTTGTCCGCCTCTTTTTCCCCGGCCAGAATCTTGAGGAAAGTGGATTTGCCTGAGCCGTTGGCGCCGATGAGTCCGTAGCAGTTGCCGGGAGCAAACTTGATATTGACGTCCTTGAAGATGATCCTTTTCCCGTAGGAGAGGGCGATGTTGACTGCGGTAATCATGGGCGGTCCTTGGGTACAGTGAATAAGCGTGGGGGTGTTTCCGCCATCCTCCGTGGAACTGAGGGGTGGGGGATTGTAAACCGCTCACTATACTGCAGATGGCAAAAAATAACAATGGCCGTTGCGGATAACGATACGAATATGGGTGCTTTTTTGGGAAAAGCGGGGTCTTTTTGCCGAAAACCATGCCGCCCGCGAGAAGCTGTTGTCTTGGGGTGATTCAGGCCTGTGGCTCGTTTCCGCGCAGCGGATGGGTTTTTTTATCTTGGTTGAGCTCCGCGCATTATTTGGGGTGGCCAGGGAGAGGAGCGGTTGTTGATTCCCCTTGACAGGCCAGGTAATTTTTTTGTATTAATTCAAGACGATCCGGACCTGTGGTAGGTGTTTTTTTGAAGGGGTTAGCGCCGCTGTCAAAGCAGGTGACGGTCGGAGTATATTTCCCCAAAATTTTCCGCGAGATCGCCCCGCTGTTCCCCCTCCTGCCGCCAACACCGACCCAGAGATCCCCCGTGACTATT
>DUZW01000007.1 GCA_013349295.1 Deltaproteobacteria bacterium | reverse complement strand
CAAATTCTCGAAGGTTACCAATCATTAAATTATTTTTTTTAAGTATGCCACCAAGTGTTGATAGATAAAGGGGTTTGGGGTGTTCTGTATATATTTTTTTAATATAATCTGCAGCCGACATTATTAAATCTCCATATTCTTTTTTATAACTTATTTGTTCATAGAGAGGCATAATACTAGAAAACATGCGAACATGTGAGGATAAGTTCAATGTATCATGCAACCTGTTAAACTAAATCAGACTTTTACTGAATTCCATAAGGGGGTCATTATTTATTTTTATCAGCCGAACGTCGTGATCAGCGGTGGCGCCAATGAACTTGCCGCGTCAGCGCCGCAGACGATCTCGGCGTCAAGTGAACCGCCTGGTGTACGCCCGGCATGGGCGTGATCTTATGGGGTGCAAGTCCCCTGTATGTGAACCTTGGTACTGTTGAGAAAACAGAACCACAAATACTAGTCGAAGGCAAGGGCGGAACCGCGAGGGACCGTCCGAAGGAAGCCGGAGTGCAAAGCTATGAGCCGACGAACAGAAATGGCATACAAGGCCCAGTTTCCGGGTAAGTCAGCACAACATGACGAAGCCCAGGGTTCAAGGAGATAGGGTAAATGCCGCGGTTGTGTAGCGACAGATCACGTTCTTATCCGGGGAGACCTGCCCGACAAGCGGTTCAGCTCACGCTGGACAGCGTCCTGCATGGAAACATGCCGGATGATCAGGCAGGAGTCAGCCGAGGCCATAGTAGTTCCGCTTCGCGGGACGAAGGGCCGAACCCAGAGAAGGGAAAGGGTCCGACAAGCTCGACCATCGCAACGAACCCGACCGGGGGAGCGAATGGGCGGCGCGTTGCCGACAAACCCGATCCCGATGAACACCTGCTGGAACGGATTCTCTCCCGGCCGAATATGGTCAAGGCCTGGGAACGGGTCAAAGCCAATAAGGGTGCGTCGGGGATCGACAAGATGCCCATTGCCGACTTTATGGCTTTCGCTCGTGAACGGTGGGAGGAGATCCGGGCTTCACTCTTTGCAGGCACCTACAAACCCTTGCCGGTCAAGAGGGTGGAAATCCAGAAACCAACCGGAGGCACTCGCCCCCTGGGGATTCCCACCGTGCTTGACCGCCTGATTCAGCAAGCCATTGCGCAGGTGCTCCTGCCGATCTTCGATCCGGGCTTTTCGGAGGCCAGTTTCGGCTTTCGACCGGGACGCTCTGCCCACAACGCCGTTTATCGGGTGCGCGACTTCATCCGCAAGGGATACCGCGTGGCCGTGGACGCCGACCTGTCGAAATTCTTCGACACCGTGGATCACGACGTCCTGATGGACCGGGTCGCCCGGAAGATTCGCGACAAGCGGGTTCTCCAACTGATCGGTAAATACCTGCGGGCCGGGGTCATGATCGATGGCCGCCGACGGGATACCCGGAAAGGGGTGCCCCAAGGCGGTCCGCTTTCACCTCTGCTCAGCAACATCCTGCTCGACGATCTTGACAAGGAACTGGAGAAGCGAGGCCATTCATTCGCCCGGTATGCCGACGACTTTATCATCCTGGTAAAGAGTCGGCGGGCCGGTGAGCGGGTGATGGCAAGCGTCACCCGGTTCCTGGAACGCAAACTCAAGCTTGCGGTCAACCAGGAAAAGAGCAAGGTAGCCTCGACCAACGAGATCGGCTTTCTCGGGCTCGTCTTCAAGGGTGCCAGTATCCGCTGGTCGGAAAAGGCCTATGCCGAGTTCAAGAGGCGGGTCAAGGAACTGACCGGTCGGAGTTGGGGAGTCTCGATGGAATACCGGTTTGCCAAGCTCGCGGAATATCTGCGGGGCTGGATGGGCTATTTCGGAATAGCGGAATATTACCGCCCGCTCCCGGAAATAGACCACTGGCTGAGGCGGCGAGTGCGGATGTGCTATCTGAAACGATGGCGCCGATGCCGCACCAAGGTCCGTGAACTGACCAAGCTCGGTTGCAATCTGCGGCTGGCTATCTCCATCGGCCTGAGCCGCAAGGGGCCGTATCGACTCGCCAAGACGCTGGCAACCCAGTCGGGGATGACCAATCGATGGCTCAAGGATCAGGGTTTGTTGTCTGTCAAAGAACTGTGGGTGAACATCTATTACCCCGCTACGGCGCGGTAGCTCATGGGAACCGCCTAGTGCGGACCCGCATGCTAGGTGGTGTGGGGAGGGGGAGGGAGATCCTCCCCCTTACCCGATTGGAAGATTTATTCCTCTATTTGCCATTGAGGCTCGTCTTTTAAACCTTGCTCATCTGTCCATGTATTCACTTTCCCGATTAACTCACCATGGTTTTGATATTTGGCAGGGTGATTATCTTTAAGTACATGTTCTCTAAGTGATCGTAATTTCTCAAGATCTTTAGCTGTGTCGAAATCCTCTCAAAATAAATGCGTTAATGCCTGGAAGGGTTTATCCCCAGACAAATTTGTGTTGAAATAATATCCTTCAAAATCAGGTACATGGACTATTGTTGAACAGGATGAACCGCCAACTGTTCCAGTTGGAACTGAATCCCGAATTGTTTTGTTCATTGTCCACATTCCTGATTTAATCCATTTATCTTTCCTCTGTATTTTGGGACAGTCGGAATCGTGGAAAACTATGTATGGCAATTGAAACTGGTTCAAAATTTTTGCAAACATCGGAATGTTGCCTTTACCCATACAATTAACGACATGAATGGAACCTTGCATGTCAGCAAACAATTCATTTAATAGGGCATGTTCTGTTTCGCCTTCAACTAAGATGATTTTGTCTGCAAAGAAAAATTCGTTAACTGAGGGATGACACGATCGGATCATTCTTAACCGAGTACGCTCTTCCTCGCCGAAGGTCTCTTGATCAGTAGAAAATACATTTGCCCCACCACCTGAAAAATTATTTACCCTGACAATGGTTGTGTGTGGTTTTGAAACATCTATTAAGATCGGGGAATGAGTCGAAGCCATTACTTGCCACCCTTCAATTTCAGCAATAGCGTACAAGGAATCGCGGGCAGCACGAACTAGCGGAGGATGCAAAAATGATTCAGGTTCATCGATTAACAGAATACATCCCTTGTCCGTGGATATTTTTTTAGTTCCTTGTTTTAACCTCCCTTCACCGGCCAGCGCTGATATAGCAGACCATAAAAATGCTCTCTGTATCCCAGAACCTTGACAACTTAGAGGTATTAAATCTGAAACTGGTGTTTTGATGCGTACATGACTTCCTGCCCCAAGCGTTTTTTCTGGCTCAAATTTCCCATATTCTGGTACCAAATTCACTTCGGAGCCAGGAAATATTTTTGCTAATGATTCAGAGATTGTTTGGCAAGTCTTTGCAATCTCTGTCTCAACTTCTTTCCCTAATTCATTTGTTAACTCTTGGAGTTTTGTGACAATCTCAGAAACTAATGATGTGTCTTTCTTTAATGATTTTTTAATAGACGCGGTGAGTATTGTGGCGATTGTGGCTTCAAGTTTTTCAGGGGTATCAACTGGGCTAATTCGAAGTGGTGTTGGAAGTCTACTTGCGATAAGGGTATCCCAGCCTCCAACTCCTCCTTTGTCCCACTTACCCTCTGGTTCGTTCCATGAGTATTTTTCCCCTTTGAGGCCAGGAGTTTCCCATTGCCACTTTACTTTTATACACTCCCCAACCTCAGGGTCTTCATGGATGTATTTTGTTCCAATTGTATCTTTATCATCGTCGTTTATTTCTATGAACACGCCAGATAGTTCAACAGCGTTTTCAGCCTTCTCTTTATGGAAAGATTCAAGCTGGAGCGCAACCCCAACAGAAACGTATGCCTCATATGCATCAAGTACTGTTGATTTTCCGACATTGTTGGGGCCAATTAAAACAACAATGTCATCAATATCAACAGATTGACCAGTGTCACCGAAACAACCAAAATTTTTGATAATGAGTTTCTTTAGTTTCATTATGTTACTTCCAACGCCAGAAATAACGGGCGGCTTTAGCCGTCACGTTGATTGATTCGTTAGGAGATTATTGTAATGAAACTTTCTCACTTTTTTTCTTGGCCTTTACGTCCACTCCCGGCGACTCGACTTGATGATTGGCTGGGAGTGAGCCAGGGATGGGGGTTGACATTTGCAATTTGTTTTCCGATTGCGGCATTGACTGTGTTTCTGGAACTGTCTCTGCTCTTTTGTCCGCCTTGTATGCAAACCATATTTGCGGTATTGCGACTAATAGAGCGGCTATTGTGAGAACAATTACCAGTGATTGAGTAATTGAGTTTTGCTTATTAAGGCGGTCAATGTGTCGTTGCATAAGGATATGGTTGATAATGTTGCCAACCAATGGATTGTAGATATTCTCGCTACTCCATGCTCCACTCCCTTGGGAGAGTAAAACGAGATATTGTTTCAGTGTCTCTGAATCGACAGAATAGATAGTTCCGTCTTTTAATGCTGTTCTTAAATCTTGCGGGGTTGGGTTGTCCATATATGGTTCCTAACGTAAAAGTGAGGGGCTGCGCGTTTTTGCGCAGTCCATCTCGACTGCCGGGTTGGGCTGTCGTTCACTTTGATGCGGCGTCATGAATCGGCTCACGAAAACGGAACTTCAACATGCGGTTTGGGTATTCCAGTGACCGATCATCCGGGCGTTTGATATCTTGGTTCCAATAAAAATAGAAGAAATTGTTCTCCGTAGTGAGTGAATCTGGCACCATTTTTCCGGCAAACTTTCTTCCATCCGTATTATTCGGGTTAGTAATTCGAATGTTGTATAGAAAATCACCAGAGGTTGAGTATTTCGTAATGATCGTTTTCCCAAGCTCTTCATGTCCAGCAACAAACCAGACAAATTTGTCATCGCAATAACGTTCGGTTCTTGATTCTAGCATTCTCAACGGAAGAGGGGATGGCCCAGAATATGGTAGCCGCTTATTGCCAGTTGAATCTTTAACGAATCGTTCACCGAGCATGAGATTTTCAGGCTGGGGAGGCCGAAACAAGGTCGTGCAATTAGCACGAGTTGCCGTCCCTTTTCTTTCCGACAAGTATTTGTAGTGTTCATCCGCACTCTTTGTGATGTAGACCGTGTTCTCAACTGTTTCTAATTCAACATCCACTGGCTTAGGAAGTACAACATCGGAAAGGGGTTGCAGGGGTGGTCGACAATCCCATACCTTTCTTTCATTTCGGTGTTCATTTTTATATTGGTAATTCCAGTCCTCGTAGGTTCTCGGAATTACTTTCTGGAAAAATCCACCATCATTTCTACTGTCTTGAGAAAGATTGGAAATACGAAGCACATCAGACACTTTCTCTACAGGAACAGGCACCCATTTTCCCAAAAACCCCGACTCGTATCGAAGGTAGAAGTAGGGTAGCTCAGGGCAACCATAAATTGCCTCTGTTTCCTTGGAAATTTGGCCGTTCACAACCAGATACGGAACACCGTTCACAATATCCAGGAGAACTGGAGTGTAGTATTGTTCGCTTTTCCACGTAATTGTTTTTTGCGTGTCTGGATGATTAAATTTAAGGCTGTATATAGGGCCACCTAGTTCGGTACGCGGCATGATCGGCAACCCAAAGAACGGATCACGAATTTTAAATTCGGTCGGTCTATAAACACTGCGTTCAACTTTGATGTGTTTTCCATCGTGTAATACAACATCTTCGATTGTGCTTTCTGCACTCATGGCTACGCCACAATTGGCGAACAACGTGAGCACAGCCAAGATGCGAAAAATCATCTAGCAATTCCTCCGGGTACTTGAGTCCAACGGCCTGCGATCAGCGGAAAATTGGCCGTAGGCCTAGTTTTCCGCTGAATTGCATGGTTATACGTCCTTTTTATTTTGTTCGACAGAGTCTGGTGCTGTTAAGCATAAAAAAGGAACATGACTGTAAAAGCTCATACCCCAGACTGAAACAGTGGAGTCTTCTTCTGCGATATGATGGCGATAAGAGAAAATATTGTCTCCTATTACTTTCGCTTCTTTTGAGGCTAAAGGCACCAATATTGTCTCCTTAAGTTCTTTGATGAAGTCTTGCGGTTCATCCTGTAAATCATCATTTGATATGATTTTGACACCAATATTAAACCCGAGAGGCTTGCCGACTTCTGCAAAATAAAAACCACGTACTACTCTTTCAATTACCTTACGAATTCTATTTAAATCGACATCATATCCTAAACGTTTGCCCGCATAGAGACCGGATGGAGTTTTTGTTTGCACCTTCTTGAAATCTGACAAGAATGATTTGCGCAATCCTTCTGCTTCTTTCCTATTAAGTCCACGAAACAATGAGTCCCAATTTTTTCTTGCACTAGGATGACTTCCGGCATCATCTCGTAGGCTCAACTTGATGCGAAAGTACTCGTCATCTTTTGATGTCTTCGAATGACATTTTTTACAAGCTGGCACAGTAATTAGATTGTTTGGCCGAGGTTTTGGAAATAGATTCTTAGGAGGGATGTGATCATCTTCTAAATGCTTTGTATCACCACAATATGCACAAATATTTCTTGGATATTGACTAGGAAGTTTGTTCATATTTTTACCGTATAACGCCACCGATAACCGGCGGCTTTAGCCGTCCGAGTTGATTGGCCTTGTTAAGTGCTGCTTTTATTAATTTATGCCAAAGTTTATTCCAAAATAATGAAAAAGAGCCCAAACAAGACAGAGCATAAGAAAGCCAATAATAAGGCCCTCACCTATATTTATAATAGATATAGACTTCTTTTCTTTGCTATCTGGTGCTTCTTTATCGGATGGCTGAGCTGTGCTTTTGGGTTCAGGATCTGCGGTTGGTAACTCTATGACTCTTTCAAGATCAGCAACCGCCATATTTGCGATGGTGATAACTTTATTTAATGCTGATGCGCCGAGCTTTTGTGATATCCACCTACTGTTTAATATATTTGATTGTGGAATATACTGTTCATAAAAATAGGTTTTGTAGCTGAGGAGTTTTCCTACTTCATTGACCCATTTAATACACGCCTGTTGCGACTCAAAACCATGTTCTGTCGCTGGCATGTTTAATAACGTTTGTAATTTTTCTAAACGTTCTTTGCTGTTCATAGTTTTTGGCACTTAACGATTTTAATAACTTGCCAGCCAAGAGTCTTGCCGTAACAACGCGGCGATTCTTCTGGTCAAGTTAATTTGCTGGTTGGGCCACTCTTATACATTTGCGTATTTAGTCGCATACTTTTTGATTTGTTCCTGGAGGTGGTCTCTGGCGGCGATATGGGCGTTTCGTGCCGCTATATATTTTGGGTTGTCATAGACCTGCTCTCCGAGCAATAAATTATTATTGGGGTTATATAATGAGTGAGAAACTACGCATAGATTTGAATATGTCTGGATGTACTGGCCAGTTGACTCTTGAAGTTGGTGGAAATAAAGCAACGCCAGCATGTGGGCCTGATTACCGTATTTCTGATGGGTTAAGGAGAGAACTTCTTCTTTATTCCCCTGGTAGCTCATCAGTTTCTGAGGCATTTCAAACGAAGCAAGAAAACGGTAGCTCAACTCCTCATATTTCTCGCGGAGAAGAACCTTCCTTTTGTGGTTTTTATCCCACAACGAAAGTAGTGCAGAGGTTGATATCGACAGCGCAACACCTGCTAGAGCGAATGTTCCTGCTAATATTGCAGCACTTGTTTCGGCGCACATATTTTATTACCTCTAAGCCCAACAGTGTAATAAGTGGAATCTTGTCCGTCATAACACCCCCTATAGGTGGACGGAATTTCCACTTATTCTCATATTGAGATTAAAAAGTGGAAAATCAAACGGGTTTTTGTCCGCTTATTGCTTTTTGACTGGTTGATTTCCACTTATTGCGATATTGTGTGATAGGATATGGAAAATCAAAAGAAAAGTAAACCGAAATTTCGTCCGAATCCTGATCTCAAGTTAATGGAGCAAGTCCGCGAGGTGCTTCGGTATCATCATTATGCCTATCGCACCGAGCAAACTTATTGTCAGTGGATTCTCCGTTATATCTATCATTTTGGCGGCAAGACGCATCCGAACAAGCTTGGGGCCAAGGATGTTGAACTGTTTCTTTCCCATCTTGCGACCGAGGGTAAGGTTTCGGCCTCAACCCAGCGGCAGGCTCTAAACGCCCTGGTTTTTCTCTACCGGGAAGTTCTTGATATGTCTCTGGCCGGAGAGATTGCCCCGGTCCGCAGTAAAAAACAACAACGCCCACCCACAGTGCTTACCCAAGCAGAAGTTCAGTCTTTGCTTGCCGTCATGACAGGCCGACACGCTCTTATGGCGAAACTGCTTTATGGCGGGGGTCTGCGTCTGATGGAGTGTATCCGTTTGCGGATTCAGGATGTGGATTTCGGTCAAGGCCTTATTTTTGTCCGGGGCGGCAAGGGTGGTAAGGATCGGACCACCATTTTGCCCTTAAATCTGCGGGATGAGTTGCAGGCACAGGTTGAGGCGGTGAAGGCTCTTCATTATAAAGATTTTGAGGAAGGATTTGGCGAGGTGTATATCCCTGAGGCGCTGGCCAGGAAATACCCAAAGGCCGGACGGGAAACCGGTTGGCAGTGGGTATTTTCGTCACGGGAGCGTTCTCTTGACCCACGTTCCGGCAGACAGATGCGCCATCATGTGTTGGAATCTGGGTTGCAGAAGGCTGTGAAGCGGGCTGTCGAGCAGGCCGCGATCGACAAGAAGGTCGGCTGTCACACCCTGCGGCACAGCTTTGCCACCCATATGCTGGAAAACGGAGTGAATATCCGGGTGCTGCAGGAGCTCCTGGGCCATGCAGACGTAAAGACCACCGAGATATATACCCATGTCATGGCCAGGGACATACGGCAGTTGCAAAGTCCGCTGGACCGGCTTTGAAATCCTGCGGTAAACCTCAGCGCAGCTCCTCCAACCGCTCCATCCCGGCCCTGATCTTCTCCAGCTTGGCCTGCATCTCCGCGACCTTTTCCCGCTCCTTGGCCTTTACCTCATCCGGGGCATTGGCCATGAACTTCTCGTTGGCAAGCTTGCCCTGGCATCTGGCCAGCTCAGCCTCGGTTTTGTCCTGATCCTTCTTGAGTTTGGCCTGCTCCTTGTCAACATCCACAAGTCCGGCCAGGGGCACGAAGATCTCGATGTCGGTATAGAGATAGGAGGCCGCGCCCTTGGGACGGGTGCCTTCCTTTTGCACGGCCATGGTGCCGGTTCGGGTCAGGGCTTTAAGGGAAGAGGCAAGGGAGGACAAGCCCGCGTGTTTGCCTTCGTCGTGGCAGACGATCTGTACCTCGATCTCGGCTGAAGGGTGGATCATGGCCTCGCTGCGGATGTTGCGGATGCCGCCGACAATCCCCATGAAGAGCACGGCCAGTTCGGCGCCCTCATCATCGTCCCAGGCCGGGTTTGGGGTCGGGAAGGCTTCGACCATGATGCTGGTCCGCTTGCCGGGCAATACATGCCAGATCTCCTCGGTGACGAAGGGGGTGATGGGGTGCAGGAGCTTGAGCACGTTTTCCAGTACCGCCAGAAGTACACTCTGGGATTGCGCCTTGGCAATGGCGTTGTCGCCGTAAAGATCGGACTTGATCCATTCCAGGTACCAGTCGCAGAACTCGTTCCAGACGAACTGGTAGATGGACGAGGCTGCGTCGTTGAAGCGGTAGTCGTCCAGGGCTTGGCGGACCTCGGCGATTGTCCGGTTGAGCCGGTGGAGAATCCAGCGGTGGGACAGGGGGAGACCGGCGGGGTCGATATCCTTGCTGATCGCGGGATCGCACTCCTTGATGTGCATGAGGGCGAAGCGGGCCGCGTTCCAGATCTTGTTGATGAAGTGGCGGTAGCCCTCGATGCGTTCCTCGGCCAGCTTGATCTCGCGGCCTTGGGCGGCAAAGGCGGTGAGGGTGAAGCGCAGGGCGTCGGTGCCGTACTCGTCCATGACCACCAGCGGGTCGATGACGTTGCCCGTGGACTTGCTCATCTTCTTGCCGTGCTTGTCGCGGACCAGGGCGTGGAGATAGACGTCCTTGAAGGGCACCTCATCCATGAGGTGGATGCCCATCATCATCATCCTGGCCACCCAGAAGAAGAGGATGTCGAAGGAGGTGATCAGCACCGAGGTGGGGTAGAAGAATTTCAGCTCCTTGGTCTCTTCCGGCCAGCCCAGGGTGGAGAAGGGCCAGAGGGCCGAGGAGAACCAGGTGTCCAGCACGTCGGTTTCCTGGGTGAGCTTGGTGGAGCCGCATTTGGAGCAGGCGGTGGGAGCCTGCTCCTCAACCATGAGCTGGGAGCATGCGTCGCAGGTCCAGGCCGGGATCTGATGGCCCCACCAGATTTGGCGGGAGATGCACCAGTCGCGGATGTTGTCCATCCAGGCGTAGAAGGTGTTGTACCAGGTCTTGGGGTGGATGGCGATGCGGCCGTCGCGCACCGCGGCCACGGCCTTGTCGGCCAGGGGCCGCACGGAAACGAACCATTGCAGGGAGGTGGCGGGCTCGACCACGGTTTTGCAGCGGTAGCACTGGCCCACCGCATGCTCGTAATCCTCGATTTTTTCCAGGAACCCCTGCGCTTCGAGATCGGCGACGATCTGCTTGCGGCAGGCGAAGCGGTCCAGACCCGCATAGGGGCCGGCCGCCTGGTTCATGATCCCGGAGTCGTCCATGACCTTGATCCGTTCAAGGTTGTGGCGCAAGCCGATCTCGTAGTCGTTGCGGTCGTGGGAGGGGGTGACTTTGAGCGCCCCGGTGCCGAACTCCCGCTGGACGTGGTGGTCATACACCACCGGGATGGTGCGGTCGGAAAGGGGCAGCCGGATGCCGATGGTTTTCAGATGGGTGTAGCGCTCGTCGTCGGGGTGCACCGCCACGGCGGTGTCGCCCAGCATGGTCTCGGGCCGGGTGGTGGCGACCACTACGTGGCCGGAGCCGTCGGCGTAGGGGTAGCGGATATGGTAGAGCTTGCCCGCCTTGTCCTCGTGCTCCACCTCGTCGTCGGAGAGGGCGGTGTGGCAGCGGGGGCACCAGTTGACGATATAGTCGCCCTTGTAGATCAGCCCTTCCTTGAAAAGGCGGATAAAGACGGTGCGCACCGCCTTGGACAAACCCTCGTCCATGGTGAAGCGTTCCCGGTCCCAATCGCAGGAGCAGCCCAGATGCTTGAGCTGGTTGATGATGGTGCCGCCTTTTTCCTCGCGCCACTGCCAAACGCGCTCGATGAACTGCTCGCGGCCGAGATCGTGGCGGCTCTTGCCCTCGGTGGCAAGTTGGCGTTCCACCACGTTCTGGGTGGCGATGCCGGCGTGGTCGGTGCCGGGCACCCAGAGGGTGTTGTAGCCGCACATCCGCTTGTAGCGGATCAGGACATCCTGCATGGTGTTGTTCAGGGCATGCCCCACATGGAGAACGCCGGTGACGTTGGGCGGCGGAATGACGATGGAAAAAGAGGGCTTCCCTTCGTCCATGGTGGCCTGGAAGTTTTTCTGCTCAAGCCATTTCCGGTACCATCTGGCTTCAACCTCTTTGAATTCGTAGGCCTTGGCCAGCTCCTGGTCGGCGGAGGGTGCGTTTTCGCTCATCGGTTACATTACACTCCATGGTTTTGGAAGAAAGATATTGGTATAGAGATCCAGGGCATAGCGGTCGGTCATGCCGGCGATGAAGTCGCAGACCATCTGTTCCCGCGGGGTCGAGGCATCATAGTCGATGACCTTTTCCCAATGCTCGTCCGTGTTGATGAAATATTCGTACAGCTCCCGCAGCACCTTTTTGGCCTTGATGAAATCGTCGTGAACCCGATTGGTTTCGTAGACGTTTTCATAGAGAAAAGAGCGCAGCTCGGCAATGCCTTCCAGCATATGCGGGCTCATGGTCAGGGTCCCCCCGCCGTTTTTCAGGCTTTGGGCGACGAGATCATGAACCATGCTGCCGATCCGGCCTGAGTGGGCGGGGCCGAACAGTTTCTGGAGATGGCCGGGGATCTGCGCTTCGCTGATGATCCCGGCCCGCACCGCATCGTCGAGATCGTGGTTCACATAGGCGATGATGTCGGAGATACGCACCACCCGCCCTTCCATGGTTGTCGGCAGTTCGGAGAGATCCAGGGGCAGGATCTCGCGGCGACCTTTGGAATGCTTGGCTATGCCGTCGAGTACCTCGGCGGTCAGATTGAGCCCTTCCCCCTTTTTTTCCAGGATGTTGACGACCCGCAGGCTCTGGTCGTAGTGGCGGAAGCCTGGGGGGTAGAGCTCGTCCAGCACCGCTTCCCCGGCGTGGCCGAAAGGGGTGTGGCCGAGATCATGGCCCAGGGCGATGGCCTCGGTGAGATGGCCGTTGAGGCGCAGGGCCACCGAGATGGTCCTGGCGATCTGGCTCACCTCGAGCACATGGGTGAGTCTGGTCCGGTAATGGTCGCCGGTGGGGGCCAGGAACACCTGGGTTTTATGCTTGAGGCGGCGGAATGACTTGCAGTGGATAATCCGGTCCCGGTCGCGCTGATAGGCGCCGCGGATGGGGCACTCCTCTTCGGGCCTGAGCCTGCCTTTGCTGTTGCGGCTTAAAGCGGCGTGGGGCGCGAGGCTTGCGGCTTCGCGCTCCTCGATCTGCTGACGGATGGAATGGTCCATGTTCTTAGAGGGCCAACGCGGCATGTTTATCGCTAACGGCGCCAAAGGGCATGGCGGCGCAGGCGAGGGTACAGGCGGATCGTCTAACCGGGTGGATTTTTCTCATGGTCGTCTCCGGAAGGGTGAAACAAAAAAAGGAGCCATGCGTAACTCTTCGTTTTTGCAATGGTTCGGCCTTGTAAGGTCAATGGAAAACAAGCGCTGAAGATACCGGCAAATGCGGCGCGGGTCAAGTGCGATGCGCTGCTTGGTCGCGGGGAAACTTACTCTTCACACTCTTCTGCAAAACGGGACTCGATCTCTTCCAGCTTGGCTTGGGTCTGCTCCCATTCCGTGTAGCATTTTTTCAGTTTCCGGCCCAGGGAGGTGTATTCGTTGTTGAGTTCGGCAAAGCGGTCCTGATCCTTGTAAAGTTCCGGGTCGGCCATGGCCTGTTCGAGTTGGCTCTTCCTGCCTTCGAGTTGTTCGATTTCCTGTTCGCATCGGTTCACGATCTTTTTGAGCGGTGCGATTTCGCGGTTTTTTTGCTGGCGCAAGTCCGCTTGAATCTTTCTGGATTCCTTACCCTTTTTCGCCTGTTTTTCAGGGGGTTGGCTTGCCGGTGCATTTTTGGGCGCGACAGGCTTTTTGGGCGCTGTGCCGACAGCTTCGGCATGGGTTTTGTGGAGATAGTAGTCGATATTGCCGTCAAAAATAGTGCCGTGGCCGCCTTTGATCTCCAGGACCTTGCCGACAAAAGAATTGGCAAAATAGCGGTTATGGGAAACCAGGATGATGGAGCCGTCGTATTGGCGCATCGCCTCCTGCAGCACCTCCTGGGACTGGATATCCAGATGGTTGGTGGGTTCGTCAAGGATCAGGAGGTTGGCCGGGGTGGCGATCATCTTGGCCAGGGCTACCCTGCTTTTTTCTCCCCCCGAGAGCACCCCCACCTTTTTGTCCACGTCATCGCCGCGAAAGAGGAAGGCGCCCAGCAGGGAGCGGGTTTGGGTGACGCTCAGTTCGTTATTCACATGACTCAGGGTTTCAAGGATCGTGTAGCGGGAGTCAAGTTCCTGGGCCTGATGCTGTCCGAAATAGGAGATGGCCACGTTGTGGCCGAAGCGGATAGTTCCGCTGTCCGGGGTGATGAGGCCGGCCAGGATCTTGACCAGGGTGGATTTACCGGCGCCGTTGACCCCGAGTACGGCCAGTTTCTCGCCTCGTTGCAAGGTAAAGGAGAGGTCGGTGAAAACCCGCTTTCCGCCGAACTGTTTGTTGAGGTTCTCGATCTCCAGCACGGTTCTGCCGGAGGGCGGGGAGGGGGGAAAGCGGAAGGCGATGGAGCTTTCCGTCTCGTCCAGCTCGATTATCTCGATCTTCTCCAGTTGTTTGAGTCGGCTCTGCACCTGGGTGGCCTTGGTGGCTTTCGAGCGGAACCGGTCAACGAATTTCATGGTTTGCTCGATCATGGCCTGCTGATTTTCATAGGCCGCCCGTTTGATGATCATCCGGTTTGCTTTATCCACCAGATATTTCGAATAATTGCCCTTGTAGACGGTGAGGTCGCCCAGGGAGATCTCCCAGGTGACGGTGGTGAGATTGTCGAGAAAGGAGCGGTCATGGGAGATCATCACCATGGCGCCCCGGTGATTTTTCAGGAATTCCTCAAGCCAGGTGAGGGACTCGATATCCAGATGATTGGTCGGTTCGTCCAGAAGAAGGAGGTCCGGCTTGGCCAGCAGAATCTTGGCCAGCATCAAGCGCATGAGCCAGCCGCCGGAAAAGGAGATGCTGTCCTTGCTGAAATCGCTCTGGGAAAAACCCAACCCCAGCAGAATCCTTTCAACTTGGGACTCCATGGTGAAGATGTCGGATTGGTCGAGCCGGTGCTGGAGATCTCCCTGGCGGTGGAGCAGGTCGGCGAAGCCGGCATCTTCCGGCGGCACCTGGCCAAGAGCCTGATTGACCTGATCCAGCTCTTTTTGCAGGGCCAGGGCCTCGGCAAAGGCGGTTTTCGCTTCCTCAAACAGGGAGCGGCCCGGAGGAAAGGCGGCTATCTCCTGGGGAAGATAGCCGAGGCTGATGTTTTTTGACCGGGTCAGGATGCCGTCATCCACATGCTTGACTCCGGCCATGATCTTGAGCAGGGTGGATTTTCCCGCGCCGTTTACCCCGACCAGACCGATTTTTTCGCCGGGATGGACGCGGACCGAGACATTTTTGAAAAGATGTTTGGATCCGAACTGGATGGAAAGTTGGTTGATGGCAAGCATGGGTGTGTACTATCCGCTGAAATTATGAGTTGAATGAAAGAAGATGGTCTCGCAAAAAGGGAAAGAATCCAAAGGTTCACGACACAAATTCAATAAGTTACCAACGGGTAACCGTTGTAATCGCGGCCTGGTGCGATTGCAACAAAGAGCAATCGGACATCATAGCACATTACGCCGGGTATTTCTAATAGATGTTGGAAAGGTTATCCGTGGGGGGGTAACTTTGGAACTGGAAGAATGAATTGGACGATTCTTCACAATTTCAGCATGTGCTGCATCTTGAAATCAACGACCATTGCCTGCATCGTATACGGGGTTATGAAAAGCCGGTTTTTTTCAACAGGATGCGTGGGATGTTGCGCTACGGAAAAGAAACCTCAGAGGGCATAAGTGCCACCGGAAACGCCGGTGAGTTCGCCAAGGTGGGTTGGCAGGACGATCAGTACGATGGTGCCTTTTCCCGGTTCGCTGGTGATGGTTACCGTGCCCATGTGCTCGTTGATGATCTGTTTGACATAGGGCAATCCCAGGCCGGTTCTCTGTCGATTGATGTGCAGGTAGGGGTCGAAGATAACCTCGAGCATTTCCTTGGAGATTCCTTTGCCGTCATCGGTAATTTTAAGCTGGCAGCCAAAGGAGGTCATCTCCGTGACGATGATGATCCGGTTTGCCTTGGTGCAGGCATTCACTGCGTTACGGATCAGATGGGCAAGGGCGATCTTGATGAGCGAGCTGTTGCCATGGAAAAAAAGCGGGGTTGGGTTCAAGCGGAGTGTGAGGCTGATTTCTTTGGCGTGGGCCTCGTTTTGCAACGAATCAACAGCCTCGGTGAGAATGGCATTGAGATCCAGCGGCGCGAAGATCTTTTTGGATTCCGGCCGGACCGATTCAAATTTGCTCACCAGATTTTCAAGCTTGCGGGCCTGATCGAGGATATGGATCAGTTTCAAGCGGCCCTCTTCTTCGGGCGGATAGGCGTTAAGAAATCGACGAACCATGCCGCCGATGATGGTGATAGGGTTGCGTACCTCATGGGCGATACGCAGGGCCATGCTCGATTTGGTCCGTTCCGCGATGACCGCTTCGATGTCTTTGTTGAGGCGAAAGAGTTCCTGGCTGTTTTTTTCGATCTTTTCACGGTCTCGGAGCATCCGTTCCATGATGGTTTCGATCCGGTTGAAAAAAAGAGTTACAGAGGCGATAACGATGAAGGTTATGCTGTTGATCGACCCGCAGTATGGGCCCAGCACCACCCAGAGATCTTCTCTGGCGGACAGGGTGAGGATATGTTTGAGGATGTGTCCGGTGGAGCGGGACAAGGCAAGGGCGAAAAGCGCCCCAAAGAACCAGAGGAGAAAAATGGCCAAGGGGCTTTCCTGGTCGGCGCGGGACAGGGCCAAGGCATGTTTGAGGCAAAGTCCTGAGAGAATGACGAAGGTAAATGCTCCCACGAAATCGATGAGCCAGACCGGGAGCAGGGAGATGGTGATCATGGGCGGTCCTGCCCGAGAAAAGAGGACTTTGTCTGTTCCTTCCGGAGCAGTGTGAGGCCCCGATAAAAAAGAAACATGGCCGGTATGACGATGAGGTGATCTTGTATCAAAATATAGTACAGAATCTCTTGCCAATCAGTCAGACGCAGCACTGGGATGTTTGCGCCGATCGGCAGGAACAGGTCTTCTTCGGTTATCTGCAGGTCGAGAAAATGTCCCGACATGGTGGCGAAACTCCAGAACATGAGGAGCCAGGTGCCGGCGATGATGTATTTCCATGCTTTCAGGGAAACGAGGTTGGTCCGGCGGGCTTTGATGGTAAAAAAGAAGAGGGAGATAATCAGGAAGAGGTGGGCGAGCTGATGGATGTATAGCCCAGAATAGTCATGTGCTTGAAAGGCCAGGGCGCTGTCCGGCAGAAGACAGCCCAACAGCAGCATAAATCCGGTGAAAAATAAAGGCGCCAAGAAAAAACCTCGGTTGGCTGGTAGTATATTGAAGCCTCGGCACAGAAGATTGGAAATCTCCATTGTTCGAAGCACATTACCATGATGCCCGGTCGGTCAGCATATGAAAAAAAAGGCTCATGAAAAAAATATGATCGGGTCCAGGTAAGTCGTCTGATAACAATCAGGAGCGGTCGTTCAACGAGGCCGGTTTTCTTGAAAGGCCGAGCTCCTGGGAAACCTGGGTGGCAATCTCTTCAATGGATTTTCCCGCCGTGGACACAATGGGAATCTGGTGGTTGTGAAAGATGGTTTCGGCGGTGTGGATTTCCTCCATGCAGGTGGAGCGTTTGGCATAGTTGCTGTCCGCATACCTTTTTTCCCGGACATTGTGGAGCAGTTCAGGGGTTGTGGTCAGGCCGATGGCGCGTTTTCTGTTTCTGATTATTCCTTCCGGCAGGGAGTATTCGGTAAGATATTCGGTGGTGAGGGGGAAATTGGCCGATTTCAACCCCATCTGCGTTGCCAGATATACGCTGACCGGGGTCTTGCCGGAGCGGGAAACACCCAGGAGGATGACTTCGGCCTCGTCAAGTTCGTGGATGTTGACCCCGTCATCATGTTCCAGGCAGTAGTGGATGGCCTCGACCCGCTTGGCCATGGTCAGGTTGTCGATATGCCGGGAAAAGCCGGGAACCCCCAAGGCCTTGGCTTCAAGGCAGCCTTCCAGTCGCGACATGAATATTTCAAAGGCGTCAAAAAGTTCAACCTCGGGAGAATCAAATACCGCGCGGATATCCTTGGTCATGATGGTGCTGAAGATGAGGGGCCGGCGGCCGGATGATTTTTTCAGGATATAGGTCAGGATTTTTTGGGCTTCTTCCTGGTTGAGGACAAAGGGGAATTTTTCTTCGTGGAAATTGATTTCCGGAAACTGGCAGATCAGTGCCTGGCCGAGGTTGGTCGCCAGGATTCCGGTGCTGTCCGAGATATAATACACATCTTTCGATGACCACATGCTGTGTTGCTCCTTATTGGGTGAGTGGGAGGGGGCTGTCTCAGGCAGGCCTTCCTCCTAGAAAAAGGATGAATTCTTCAAATCTTTTTTGTTCGAAATGGCCGACCATCTCTTTTTTCATCAGGGTCAGGGCGCTGAGGGGCTGTCGCGCCCCGGCGTAAGGACGGTTGGTTGTCAGGGCGTCGTACACGTCCGCAATCGTGGCGATTTTGGCGTTGTCGGAAATCTGGTTCCCAGTGAGTCCGTCGGGGTAACCCGTGCCGTTGATTTTTTCGTGGTGGTGCATGATCACGTCCAGGGTAATTTCGGACGCATGGTTGGCCATGAGCCTGTGCCCCTGGCCGGGGTGTTTTTTGATGACTTCGAATTCGTCATGGTCGAGTTTTCCCGGTTTTTGCAGGATGTTGTCCATGATCTGGCTTTTTCCCACATCGTGAAGGATGCAGCCAAGGGCAAAATCGTTGAGTTCGGTGTGATCGTTTTTGCGGATTCGCAGCCAGAGGCCAATGGCAAAAACCGCGACATTCACGCAGTGGGAAAAAGTGTAATAATTGTGGGAGCCCAGACGAAGCAGGTGAAGGATGGATTGGGTATTTTCCAAGGTAAGATCGATGATGTTGCCGGTTATGGTTTTGGCGCGGGCGATGTTTTTGCCGCTGCGTGGGTCGTCAAACACATCCCGAATGATGTTCTTGGCGCAGGCATGCACGACGGAGGATTTTTGTTCAAGGGGAATGGTTGCGTTCCTGATAATGGAGTTGAGGGAGTCCTCCATGAAATTTTCAAATTTTTTGGCGGACTCCTGGTTGATGAAGAGCGGGCCGTAGTTTTTCCTGGCGAGAACCTCCTTGATGTCGGCGATGATGCTGTTGGCCGCTACCAGCAGGATGGGTTTCGGGCTGTTTGGAGCCTTGGTGTAGATGTCGAAATCGATTGTCCGCTCTTCCGCCAGGAGATAATCGGTGTTAATTCTGATTAATTTTCTGGAATCTTGAATCATCTTCTTTTCAGGTTCTCCAGAATTTTCATGCCGGCACAGTGTCGACAAGGTTCGGGTCAGTTTAGCCGGCGGTGCTTACATTACAGGGCGCAGGGTGTCCCGGCGGCCTGGGCGAGATAGGTTGAAAGCTGGGCAAAACTGCATCCGTAGGCTTCGACCACCTCCTGTTTTCCTTTGAGCCGGAATGAATATTTCTTGAAAAATTTTTCTGGTTCAAGGAGGTGCGTGGCGGCGTCGCAGCCCATCACAAGATCCATGTCTTCCTGCCCGTTGGTCATGGATTCGAGGCGAAACGCCACGTTGACCACGTCCCCGATCACGGTATAGTTGCTCTGGCCGTCCTGGGCGAGGTTTCCCAGCATGGCCTCGCCGGTATTGAGGGCGGCTCCGATCTGCAAAGGCCAGGGAAGATCCGGAATCTTCTTGCAGAGATTGCTGGTAAAAACATGGATGGCAATGGCGGTTTTCAGCGCCTGGTGGATGTTATCCCGATGATTTGCTCCAGCCCACAGGGCCATGACTGCGTCACCGATGAATTTATCGACAATCCCCTCGTGTTTATTCACCAGCTTGCTTACTCCTCCGGTCCAATGTTGGAGAAGCAGGGAAACCCACTGGTCCCCCATGGTTTCGGACAGCTTGGTGAATTCATGGATATCGCAGATCAGGATGGTGATGGTCTGCTTCTGAACAAAGGCCACGGTCATTTCATCAAGGTCCTGGCCGATTGGTGCCGTCGGTCGGGCTGGGGTCGTCTCCTGATGAAACAGGAGACGGGTGCTGCCGATGCCGATGCAGTCCCCGTTTTGCAGGGTGATGGGGGTATGGATTTTCCGGCCGTTGATAAAGGTGCCGTTGGAGCTGCCCAAGTCAATGAGATTGTAGCGGCCATTTTCTTCCCGCTGGATCATGGCGTGCTTCCGCGATACCCATGAGTAAGGCAGGGTGATATCGGTGCCGGCTATCCGGCCCAGGGTGTAGGTGGGGCTGCCGTTGAGCTGCCAGCAGTGCTCGCTGGTTTCCTGACTATCAAGAAGGGTGATGGTCGCTGGTGTTTCCTGTGGCGTGTTCATGGTTGTCGGAAGACCATCCTCCTACCCGTGGCTCTGAATGAGGCTGATGATTTCCTCGGGTTCGGCAAAACGACCGGCCGCCTTTTTTGAAAAAATCAGGTGGCCATCGGCCATGATTTCATAAATACCGCCTGATCCGGGAATAAGCTCAATCTCGGCGGCGAATTGTTTCTTCAGCTCGGCTTCCAGCCTGGAAGCACGTGGCAGATAGTTTCATTGTGCGCAGTAGGTAATGGTAATTTTCATGCTGAATTTCCGTGTGAAAATGGTTTTTTCAGAGTCGGAAGAAGATGCACGACCCTCTGTTTCTTTATAACACAATGTTATCTGATTATAAAAGGAATGGATTGGCTGATAACCGTGTTTTGTTTGAAAGCAGAGAAATTGTCGGCAGGAAAAAAGCGCTGGCGGGGCATGAGCGAAGGGCTGGGGAAATCGACAGAGGGTAAAGCAAGCCTGTCAGCTCTTTGGTCGGCTGGAAGGTGGCGGTTGAGGGGGCGTGTGGCCCAGCCATTTCAAGAGACCTTTGGCGGCCTGGTATCCGGTGCTAAAGGCGCCCTGCAACAGATAGCCGCCGGTTGGCGCTTCCCAGTCCAGCATTTCTCCGGCCACGAATACTCCCGGCAGTTTATGGAGCATGAGGTCCGCGTTCACCTCCGGAAAAGTGATACCCCCGGCGGAGGAAATTGCCTCGGCAAGAGGTCTGGTTTTGATGATGGGGACAGGAAGGTTTTTGATGTGTCCGGCAAGAATCGCCGGGTTTTTCAGGTCTTCCGGGGGGCAGATTTCGCGGAGCAGCGAATAGGCCGGCCCGGTGAGGTGTATGGCCTTGCGCAGGAAATTGGCGAGACTTTCCTTGCTGCGGGGTTGTTCAAGTTTTTCCTGAAGGCGTTCCAGCAGGAGATCGCGTTTGAGATCGAGAAAGATGGGGACCGGGCTGTTTTTTTCCAACAGATCTCGGATCATGCCGCTCAACGCATAGACAGGGCCACCTTCCAGGCCATGGGTGGTGATTATCACATCGCCGGTTGCCTGTCGATCGCCGCAACGGAGTAAGATATTCTTGAGTGGTTTGCCGCTGAAATGGGTGCGGATATGTTCGGACCAAGCCACTTCAATCCCGCAGTTTGCCGGGCGGAATGGCTCAAGAAAAATGCCTTTGGCTGCGAGAAAGGCTGTCCAGCTTCCATCGGAGCCGGTTTGGGGCCAGCTGGCTCCGCCCAGGGCAAGGAGCACGGCACTGGCGGGGAATTCTCGGAGCACTCCGGTCTCGGTAAGAAAAAGTGGATCTCCTGTTTGAGAAAAACCCTGCCAGCGATGATGGTAGTGAAATACGACTCCGCGCTTGCCCAGGGTCTCGAGCCAGATTTTGAGAATATCAGGGGCTGTGGCGTCCTTGGGGAAGACCCTGCCGCTGGTGCCGATAAAGGTTTCCACCCCGAGTTCGCGCAGCCAGGCACGCAGATCAGCAGGCGAAAAAACGGTCAGGAGTTTTTTGAAGATTGCGGCGTTGTTTCCGTAGCGGGCAGCAAAGGGTTCGGCCTGTTCCGAATGGGTGAGGTTCAGCCCGCCGCGACCGGCAACCAGGAATTTACGGCCAGCCGAACCCTTTGTCTCGAAAATATCCACCACCAGGCCTGCCTCGCTAAGGACGGTGGCAGCCATGAGTCCGGCTGGGCCGCAACCGATTACAGCCACTCTGGGCATCTCTTTCATGGTGGGTTCACCCGGCCTTCTTTCGGAGGGGAGATTTTTTTGCGGGCGAAGGTTCTTTTTCGTCCTGGGTGGTGGTGTCGTCGGATGGAAGTTCGTAACCAATCCCGGCGCAGGCGGGGCATTCTTCGCAGGAGAGATGGAATCTGCTTACTCCGGCAAAAAAATGTATCTGGCCGGAGCCGCCGCAGTAGTCACAGGTTTTTTTCATGGGAGACACGGGTGGGGGTGGCCGCAGTCGGCAATCCTAAAAAAAAACTTTCAGGGATCGTCATGGGACGGTTTATTTCTTGTTTGTCTTGCTGGAGTTCTTTTCCTGCTCCAACGCCTTGATTCGCTCCGTGAGTGCTTCGCTCAGAGCTATCCGTCCTTCAAGCACGCATCCAGGGCGGCCGGGAATACACTCCTGCTTGAGCATGAGGCATTTGTCATCATTGTAATCGTAATTTTTACAGGAAAAGCTCATCGCCGTGAACCAAGTGTGGGGTGAAATGTTGTAGGTAGTCAGGTGGATAGGCTGAAGGCTGAAGGTTCTTTTGGTATACTTCAGTCTTCAGCCTGAAACCCCAAATAACAACGTCAGCGTTTAAGGATGCCGTGTTTTTTCATTTTATACTGGAGCAAGCTCTTGGTGATCCCCAAGGCGTCCGCCGCCTTTGTCTGGACATAGTCGCTTTTGTCCAGGGCGGAGAGGACCATTTTCTTTTCAATGCCGTCAAGCACATCGGGCAGGGGGGTATTGGCCGGGATAGCCTGCTCCATGTCAAAGCCGTTCAACCATTGCAGGGGCTTTTTGGCCGTCATGCTCTCGGGTTGCACATCTTCCGGGCGGATCAGGTTTCTTGAGCAGAGAATTGCCGCCCGTTCGATGGTGTTTTCCAGTTCACGGATGTTGCCTTCCCAAGGCAGGGTCATGAGAAATCGAACGGTTTCCGTGGAAATCTCCAATTTTGGTTTGTTGAGTTGTTTGGCGTACTTGTTGACGAAATGTGCGACCAGCATAGGGATATCATCGGTGCGCTCGCGCAGGGGGGGAAGGTGGATGTGAAGCACATTGAGCCGGTAGTAGAGATCTTCCCGAAAATGACCTTTATCCACCTCATCCTTGAGATCCCTGTTGGTTGCGGCAATAATCCGGACATCAACCTGCAAGGTTTGGTTGCCGCCGACCCGCTCAAAGTTGCGTTCCTGGAGAACGCGCAATAGCTTGGCCTGGAGAGGCATGGCCATTTCGCCGACCTCGTCGAGAAAAAGGCTGCCGGTGTCGGCCAGTTCGAACCTTCCCTTGCGCAGGGCGATGGCCCCGGTAAAGGCGCCCTTTTCATGGCCGAAAAGCTCGCTTTCCAGCAGATTTTCCGGAAGGCCCGCGCAGTTGAGGGAAATGAACGGAGCCTTTTCCCTTGGGCTGTTGCAATGGATGGCCCTGGCCACCAGCTCTTTGCCGGTGCCGGATTCGCCGGTAATCAGAACCGAGGTCGAGGTTGGGGCCACCTTTTCGATGAGGTTGAAGATGGCTTGCATCTTCTGGTTTTTGCCGACCATGCTGGCATAAGAGGTTCGGGAGCGCATTTCTTCCCGGAGCCGCATGTTTTCGCGGAGCACGGCGTAATGCTCCAGGGCTTTGTTGGTGTTCAGCACCAGCTCATCGTTGTTGAAGGGCTTGGTGAGATAGTTGAAGGCCCCTGCTTTCATGGCGGCTACGGCCATTTCGACCTCGCCGAAGGCGGTGACCATGATGACGGGCAGGTCCGGATTGAGGGCTTTCGCCGCCTTGAGCAGCCCCAAGCCATCAAGCCCGGGCATGCGCATATCGGTAATCACCAGGTCAATGTCGGTTTCGCCCAGAATTTTCAGGGCTTCTTCTCCATTTCCGGCGGTAAAGACCCCGAATCCTTCTTCGCGGAGCAGTTCGGAGAGGACTATCAGGTAGTTTGGTTCATCGTCAACAATCAATACGGTGTTCATGTAAAAGCAACCTTGCAGCAGTGGAAGTTCCGGGGGAAGGCGTCGGGAGCCCCTTGTGATGAAGCATGTCTGCTATAAGGCATGCTCGGCAATTTCCTTGATATCGGCAATCAGGACAATATCGTCGTTGCCCATAATGGTGTATCCGCGGATCCCATCGATTTTTTTGAGTTTTTGGTATCCTTTGCCGAACTCCTTGGCCACGATCTTCTGGTGGGACTGGATGCCGTCAACCAGCAGGCAGACCCCATAGGGCTTGCAAACCACGACAACTTTTTTCTTGGTCGTCTCGGTCAGACTCGAGGAGGCTTTCGGGTAAAAGAAGGTGTTGAGCTCAATAAGACGCAGGATTGCACCATCATATGCGATACAGCTGTTTTCCGCAAGGAGCGGGATGATGTTTTCCGTTTCAATGACCGTGGTGATTTCATCGGAGGGAATGGCGTAGATCTCCTTGCCTGATTCGGCAAGCATGGCATCCTTGGTGACCAGAGTCTTGGTGAGCGGGACGGTGAGGGAAACCGTCGTACCTTTGCCCACGGTGGAATCAAGTTGGATGGCTCCGTTGCATTCCTTGAGGCCGGACATGACCACGTCCATGCCCACCCCGCGCCCCGACACCTCGCTGATTTTTTCAACCGAACTGAAACCCGGCCTGAAAATGAGATTGATCAGCTCCCGGTCGCTCAACCGCTGCAGCTCTTCAGCGGTCATGAACCCTTTCTTTATGGCGACTTCCTTCATTTTTCGCGGATTGATGCCTTGGCCGTCGTCTTCAATGATAATGTAAACATTGTTCTCGTCTGCCCGCGCATGCAGTGTGAGGCAGCCCTGCTCAGGTTTGCCGGCTTTTTTTCTCTCATCCGGTGCTTCGAGACCGTGGTCCAGGGAATTACGCAGGATGTGGACCAGGGGGTTTTCGATCTTTTCCAGCAGGTCTTTGTCGATAACGGTTTCCTCGCCGCTGATGGTGAAGCGAACCTCTTTGCAAAGCGAGGTGGACAGCTGGCGTACTACCTTGGGGAAACGCTGGAACAATGATTTGACCGGCACCCTGCGGATGCTCATGATATTGCTGTGCAGTTTTTCAAGTTGTTCGTCAAGCGAATGGATGACACCGTCGAGTTTGGTGTTGAGCTTAAAATTTCCCAGGGTTGTTTCCATTTGTTTTTTAAGGAAATTGAGGGAGTCAAGGCTGATGTACAGCCCACCCACGGAATCGGCGAAATTGTCGAGCCGGGCCTGATCAATGCGAATGGTTTTTGTCTGTTCGTTGTTTTTGTTTTCATTGAGGTGGGCGTCGAGGGCTCTTTTGTTTTGGATTTCCAGCGCTTTTTTCAGGTCGTTTTCCCGGATAGCCCCCTGTTCGATGAGCAGTTCCCCGATTTTTTTCTGCTGGGACAGGGCTGCGGAGATCTGTGTTTTACTGACGAGCTGTTGCTCCATCAGGATTTCTCCCAAGCGGGCGGTGCCGCTCTTTGATCTGGCTTCAAAACAGCCGATCACTGAGTTGAGGAGGTTGCGGCAGAGGGTGTTGTATTCATCGCTTGCCATCATCAGGGCGTCATCAAGAAAGTTCCGCATGCTGAAAAGCTCGCCAAGTTCGTCGGCAATGGTTTCGTTGCCCTGCAGAGCTTCACTCACCTGGGTAAGGGCCTGAGCAAAGGCGAGGAGGAGTTCCTTGCCCGCAGGCTTTCTTTCGTTAAGAAAATTGAGAACCAGTCCAAACTGGGCCAGTTGGCTGCTGAAATCCCTGTCGCCAAGAAAGTATTGGCTGTCGGGGGAGAAGGCGCTCTTCGTCTCTTTTTGTTTTTTGGCGGCAATAATTGTTTGGAGGTCGATGTTTGCTTTTTCAATTTGATCCAGCAGGCCCGGGATCAGGGGGTGTGATTGGATGTTCTGGCCTAGATTCAGAAATTCATGGAGGAGATGTTCCAGGGTAATGACGCTTTGGATGGAGCCGGTGGCGGCAATGGGCTGGACTGCCTCCACTTGGGCGAGAAAATCTTTTTCTTCGTTGAGGAAAGCCACTTCGGCAGGGTTTTTCTGGGCCCGGTCGAGCATGGCTTGCAGGTATTCGACCCCCTTGAGCAGGATGTCGATGATTTTTTTATTGATGATAATTTCTCCTTTGCGGCAGGCGTCAAGGAGATTTTCAAGGCGGTGGGAGAACTTGTTGATGTTGGTGAGGCCGAAGAAGCCCGAATTTCCCTTGAGGCTGTGAATCGGGCGGAATATCCTGTTGATGATTTCAGCGTTGCCTGGATCATCCTCCAGAACGATGAAATCAGCCTCGATTCCCTGGAGTGAATCGTTGGATTCATCGATAAATCCTTGGAGTGCATCTAGGTCAACGTCGTATTCCATCTCAGGTTCCTTTTTCGCTGGCCAGCTCTTTGAGTACTTGGTTGATGCGGTTCAGCTTTCTCGCCGCCGCGTCAACGGCGTCAATGAGTTCGTGCATGTCCTTGAACGGCTTGAAAAAGATGTCGTTTGCTCCATAGCGGAAGGCATTGAGGGTGTTGTTGATCGTGATGTAGCCGGTGATCATGATTACCTGGATGGTGCCGTTGTAGTTCTTGATCTTGCGCAACAGGGAAAGGCCGTCCAGCACAGGCATCATGATGTCGCTGATGACGATGTCGAAATGTTCATTCTCAATCATCTCGTAGGATTTGACAGGGTCGTTGCAGGTTGTGACCTCATAAGGAGTTTCGGCAAAGGCTCTGGCAAGGGCATGAAGAATGCTGGGTGAGTCGTCGACGATGAGGACTTTGTATTTTCTGGTCATGGGTCAGGGTCCTTGCTGGTGATATTTATGGGAAAACCTGTTGATGCAGGATGAAATGCCCATTGTGCGTTCTCTCGCGTATTGTGAGCTGAAAACAGTTGCAACGAGCCATAGGGTTAAAATAAACCAAGCAAACTATATGAATATCATAGGGGTATTTGGGAAAATGGAGCAAGGGAAAAAGAATGGGGTCGCTGGGAGGGGCTGATCTGAAAGAGAGATGCTATCCCTAGAATGGCGCGGATTTCACCAGATAATGTCTTCCCAGTGCTGTTCCGCTGCTGATTTTTTTGCCTGATCCGCGATGGTTTTCTTCTCTTCCGGGGTCAAGTCATTCGATAGCGCATTGTCGAGGTTGGCCGGATCAATAATGGAGGTGGTCTCCAGGCGTTCCCCTATCATATCCAGGGCATGAAGAACATTATGAGAGAGGGAATCCGTGTTTCTTCCTGTCAGGGCGTTGATAACAAAGATCTCAACATATAAAGATGGCCAGTCCAGCTGGTGAATGTGGCGCCAAATTTTGATTGCCTGGATTTCGCGCAGGCGGTGGGATTGAGCGACAGTCTCCACATGGAGATTCACGTTGGTTTGTCTTGAGGATTCGGTTTTGAGCCAATAGAGGTCGTGATAGCTCTCATCGCCTGTTTGTGCCCGACCGGGAATCAGGTCGAGGTTAATGCCGTTGATGGAAACACCGATGGAAACATTTTGACGGCGGGGATTCCAGCCATGCAAGGCAGCCAGGGTAAACAGCTCGTCATAGATTTTTTGTAAAGAACCCGGCATTTCGGGTTTTAAGGAGATGAAAAGATCCGCATCGGTAACGCCATGTACGGCTGTCTGCTTTGCGTAGGAGCCGGAATACGAGAGGGTATCCAGCCAGTCACCCGCCCAGCGGAGTATTTTGGGCGCAATGCGGTTCGCGGCTTGTTCCGCGGCTGATTCAGGCCCGCGTGGTACTTCGTATTTTTTGAGGATGGAAAGGATGTATTCGTCGCCGGTCATGCAGTTCCCCGTCTTTGTTCGTTATCGGCTCCCAATGTGTAACGAAAAATATTCTGTCTTGCCCGATGGCCCACTTGGGCATCACCTTCGGGAACATATTTGTAGTACTGTCGGTCGGTCAGGAAGTCAATCCCACATTTTGCATAATATGGCTATGATTTCTGGTTGTCACGCACCCAGTGCATCGTTAATCTTATTTCTTTGTGAAAAAAAGGAAGGGTGGGGTTGGGAAAATAAATTTTGCGTGAAGATCGGCGGAGATTTTCAGGCCTGATACCCTGTCGGGGCTATGGCGGAACCTATCGTGGTGCGCCTATCCCAGCGTCACACCATTGCTTGCCAGTCTTGTCTTGATGTCGTGCAGGAGCTGGAGAGGAATGCGAATGGTTTTGGCGTTGCCGCCCAAGGGAGGAGCAGAGTGCTTGTCGCCATGATAATCCGTGCCGCCGCTGAGGAGCAAGCCGTGTTCTGCGGCAAGAGCTTGCAGGTAGCGGCAGACCTTTTTTGAATGGGTGGGGTAGAAGGTCTCAAGCCCTGCCAGTCCGTAATCCTTGAGCTGGGCGACAAGGGCGGGGATTTTTTCAAGGCTGGGGTCCGAGTAGATCGGATGTGCAAGCACTGCCAGACCGTTGGCTTCGTTAATTCGGCTGATTGCTTCGTCCGCCTGGGGTTTGGCATGTTCCACAAAGGCGGGACCGCCGCGTTTGAGATAGCGGCTGAAGGCGTCCTGGGGATTTTGGCTCACCCCCTTGAGGGTAAGCAGGCGGGCGAAGTGAGGGCGGCCAATCTGGTCTCCGGCAATCCGGGCCAGTTCCTCGTTGGTTATGGAGATGCCGAGGGCCTGGAGGCGTTCCATGATCCCTTGGTTGCGGATGTGCCGGGCCTGTTGCAGTCTTTCAATAAAGGAGAGGAGACCGGGATGTTCATGGTTGAAGCCGTAGCCGAGAATATGGAGGGAAACCCCCTCAAGACCGCTGCTTATCTCTATTCCCGTAATAACCTCGACTCCGTTGCGTGTGCCGTGGGCAAGCGCCTCGGGGAGCCCCGCGACGGTGTCGTGATCAGTGAGGGCGATGGCCGCAAGTTTGCGACGGGCGGCAAGGGCCAGCAGGGCGGGTGGTGTCAGAAGCCCGTCCGAACAGGTTGAGTGGGTATGTAAATCGATGAACGGTGTCATGTGATCGGTATACTATTTGCCCCTGGGCTTATTTTTTTGCGTGGAGTAATTTTGTTCGACTCTATATACTAGCACTATTGGTGCATAAATGCTGTATGGATGCCTTCTCTTCGGGAGCTTATCTCCACGAAGACCTTCAACAGACTGATTACAGGAGTTTTTTGCATGGCTCAGATCGATGCTTTTTTTAAACTGATGAACGAACAAGGCGCTTCTGATTTACACATGGTTTCCGGGCAGCAGCCGATCCTTCGTATCCGGGGCGAAATGGAGCGGGTCAAGTACAAGGTTCTTGGCAACGATGAGCTCAAGGCCATGCTCTATGAGATTGTTTCCGAAGAAAAGGTGAAAGTTTTCGAAGAGACCGGCGATGTTGATTTTGGCTACGAGATTGCCGGGCTTGCCCGTTACCGCGGTAATCTCTTTATGCAGAAATATGGGATCGGCGCGGTATTTCGTGAGATTCCAAGCAATATATTGGGTTGTGATCAGTTGGGCTTGCCCCAGGTTGTTTCGCAGCTTGCCACCCTGCCCAAGGGGATGGTTCTTGTCACCGGCCCCACGGGTAGCGGTAAGTCGACCACCTTGGCCGCCATTGTCGATCAGGCCAACAAGCTGCGGAAGGATCATATCCTGACCATCGAAGATCCCATCGAGTTTGTGCATAAGAGCCAGAACTGCATCGTGAACCACCGGGAGGTGGGGCTGCACACCCAGTCGTTTTCCGCGGCCCTGCGCGGGGCGCTCCGTGAAGACCCGGACATCATCATGGTCGGCGAAATGCGCGATCTGGAAACCATTGCCCTGGCCATGGAAGCGGCCATGACCGGGCATCTGGTTTTCGGCACCCTGCACACCTTGAACGCCAACAAGACCGTGGACAGGATCATCGAAATTTTCCCGTCCAGTCAGCAGGCTCAGGTCCGTTCTACCTTGGCGGATGCCCTGAAGGCCGTGGTTTCCCAGACCCTGTTCAAGCGGGTGGATATCAAGGGGCGCTGCGCCGCGCTGGAGATTCTGATCTGCACCCCGGCGGTGCGGAATCTGATCCGTGAAGGCAAGACCTATCAGATCCCTTCCGCTATGCAGACCGGAAAAAAATTCGGGATGCAGACCCTGGATGACGCGATTATGGATTTGATCAAGAAAGGCTGGATTTCCGGGGATGACGCCTACATAAACTGTATCGATAAGAGCAAGTTTGTGCAGTTTCTCAAGAAGCCGCCCACGGATTTTACCGATGCGTAATCCTGGGAAATTCCTCTTGGGGTTTTTCGTATCCTGCTACTGGGTTTGCCGGGCTTCCTGCGAACCTTTGGTGGCCCGATAGGGGTGGGCGGTTATTGTTTTTCCGTCGGACAGAAAGAGAATCGAGCCCTGCCGGGCCGTTGAAAAGATGTCAGCCCTTGGATCCCGATACTGCGCCGGGGGAAATGGTTCCTTCTTGCCCGTTGACACGACATAGTAGCGTGGGGCAACCACCTCCATGAACCGGGCGCTGCCCGAGGATCGCAGGCCGTGGTGGGGCATCAGCAGGACATCGGCTTTGAGCAGGTCTCCCTTCTCTAAGATGTATTCCTCGTAGTCCTTTTCGATATCCCCTGGAAAAAGAAAGGTGTTCTCCCCATTGCCCAGGCGCAGAATCAAACCTCTGTTGTTCGGATTGTCCGTGTCATTTGTCCTGTTCGCGACCGGATCGTTGTTGCCGACAAGTGCCAGATTGGCCAGGCAGGTAATGGAAAAGCCTTTTTCCCCGCTGACCAGCACTTCTCCTGCTCTGGCAACCCGCACTTGGCAACCGGCTTGTTTGGCCTCAAGCAGTAAAGCGGCAAAACCCGGTTCCTGGGCGCTGGTTTCGCTGAGCCAGAGTACCTTTGGCTGAAACCTTTTGATGATCCAGGGCAGGCCGTTAAAATGATCGGCATGGGGATGGGTGAGGATGATCTGTTCCACTCGCCTGATCTGCTTATGCCATAAAAATGGCGCGATCACCCGTTCTCCCACATTGAAAAGACCGCTGGGCGGACCGCCGCCGTCGATGAGGATGACGCGGTCGTCGGGTTGTTCCACCACCGTGGCGTTGCCGTTTCCCACGGCAAGAAAAGAAATCCGGGTCGGGTTGTCATGCCATTTCGGCAGCGGCGTATGGCCGGATAGCAGCAGGGTGAAGCAGGCAAGCATGCCCAGAAGAGGGGCAGGGCGCCTGCTGCGAAAAATCAGGAGAACGAGCGCGTAGGAGAGTGTCAGCAGGGGGATGGTCGGCGTGGGAAGCCAGAGAGAAGAAAACGGCACTCCCGCGAAAAAGGCGGTGAGCGCGTGGGAAATCTGGATGCCGAAAGCGCCTGTTTTCAGGAAGAACACCGCCATGGTGGGGGCAAGCGGCTGGGTAAGGATGGCCATTAGGCCTAAGGGGAGAGTCCAAAAGCAAAGAAAAGGCGTGACAAGCAGGGTGGTGATGGGACCGGCCAGGGAAAGTCTGTTGAAGTGGAACAGGGCAAGCGGGGCTGTGGCGAGAAAGGCGGCGCAGGAGATGCAAATTCCAGAGATGAAGAGGTATTGCAGAGTCTGCCAGGGGGTAGAATTGTTCCTTTGGGGACGCCAGGAAGCGAGTCGTGGCATGACGAGGATAATTGCCGCAGTTGCGACAAAGGAAAGCTGGAATGAAGCGGTGTGAATGCTAAGCGGGTTCAGCAGCAGGATGAAGAAAGCGGCAATGGCGAGATTGTTCAGGCTTGACCACTGACGATCAAGGAGAATGGCCGTGATGAATACGCCGGTCATGATCAAGGCCCGCGCCACCGGGGGCTGGAAACCGGCAAAGCCGGTGTAGAGATAGAGTACGGGAAAAGAGAGGGCCAGGGCGATCTTGTTTGCGGGCATCCGGAGCAGCAGCCAAGGGATGCGGCTGACCAGAAAGCGGAATAAAAACGTGGTCAGGAAAGCCACGACCACGAGATGGCTCCCGGATATGGCCAGAATGTGCATGATACCGGTTGCCCGGTAGATCTCAAGGACTTCCGGTGAGAGGCTGCTGTTGTCGCCGATAAGCAGGGCCTGATACAGCGCGGCGTTTTCTGGCGTAAGGTTTACATGGAGAAAGGTTTCGAACTGCTGTCTGAATCTTTCGAGAAAATATCTTGGTGGGTGAGTGCGGCTGGTGGCGGGAGGGGAGATGGGCTGGATGAAAATGGGGGTGGCAACCCAGCCTTTGACCATGATCTCTTCGGCGGCAAGATATCCGGCATAGTCAAAGGTGCCGGGGGTTGCCAGCTTGTCCGGCAGGGAAAGCCGGGCGCGGACCAGATAATCCTGGCCGGGAACGAGGCCCTGGAGAAAAGGGGCATTGACCGTGAGCGTAACGCGGCCGGTTGTCGCAAGGGGTGCTTGGGACAAAGGGAGCAAAATGCTGTCGGCTTCAAGGATAAGATGGGTTTTTCCGTTCTTGTAAACGGGTTTGCGGATCAATTTTCCAGTTAGGCTGGCATCCTGTTTTGCCGGAATAAGACGCGTCAGATGATGGGCCGGTAGTTCCGGTGTCAGGAAAGAGTCTGTGTACAGCAGGCCGCAAAGAAAGAACAGGGGAAGCAGTAGAGCCAAGAACCAGGATCGTGCCTGGGGCCACCGGGGCATGGTAACGGCGGCCATGGCGGCAATCAGAGGGGCAAGTAGCCAGAGAGAGCTTGTGGTCGGCAGCCAGTCGGCTCCGGCGGTCATTGCTCCGCAGGCAAAGGCCAGGAGCGCTGGCAGGAGTGGGTTGCGGTCAGTCTGGAGCAGCATGTGTTTTGTCTGCAGACTTAGGAGCCGTAACGAAATAGTTTATGTTTTTTGCCATTTCGTTACGGCTCATTCAAGGGCCGACATTTTATTATTGTAACAACTTCCTGCCGGAAAAGGATCGGCAAGCAGAGGTGAAATAAATTATTTCGCGTGCTGTCGCTTGCGCAACGGCAAAAAATAAAAACAGATCCCAGGAAAATTAGTCCAGGAAATGTTTGAGTTTTTCCCGTCTGCTTGAATGTCGCAACCGATTGAGCGCTTTTTTCTCGATCTGCCGGATGCGTTCCCGCGACACGTTGAAGCGTTTGCCGATTTCTTCAAGGGTATATTCCGCGTCCTCGCCTATGCCGAAGCGCAGGCGGATGATTTTTTCTTCCCGGGTGCTCAAGGTATTGAGGATGCTTGTAACCCGGTCGGACAGCTGCTGGTTCTGCACCGCCTCGTAGGGTGAAACCGATTCCTGGTTTTCCAGGAAGTCTCCCAGGGTGCTGTCATCGTCGCCAACCGGGGTTTCCAGGGAGATGGGCTCCCGGGAGGCCTCCAGGATTGCAAGGATCTTGTCCATCGGCAATCCGGTTTTTTCGGAGATCTCGATGGGGGTCGGCTCGCGGCCCAGCTCCTTGAGGAGTGAGTAGAACGCCTTGAAGAACTGACTTCTGAGCTCAAGAAAATGCACCGGCAGCCGAATGGTTCTGGTCTTATCAAGGATTGCTCTGGTGATCGCCTGTCTGATCCACCAGCTGGCATAGGTGCTGAATTTGTTGCCCTTGGTATAGTCAAAACGGAAAACAGCCCGCATCAGGCCGAGGTTGCCTTCCTGGATAAGATCGGCCAAGGTAAGACCTTGGTGCATGTAACGTTTGGCGATGCTGACCACAAGGCGGAGATTGGCCTTGATCATGGCATCCTTGGCAACCTCTATGGAGCGGTGAAACATCTCCAGTTTGCAATGCATTTCCTGGAGTTTCTTGTTGCCCGGATGAATTTCGCAAGCCTTGGCAATCGCGCGCATCATGAAGTTGAGGTGCTGCTTTTTCGGCTTCAGAGTGGGGTCGCGTTTTTCCCACAGGTCAATGCGTTCAACCAGCTGAGCAAGTTCCTCTGTTCCATGCTGGTCCTGGCGAACCGAGCGGATTATCCCGTCAAATCCTTCGCGGATGGTCTTGCTGTATTTTTCCTCTTCCTGGGGGGTGAGCAGCTCGAACTTGCCCATCTCCCGCAGATAGGTGGTGGTTGTTTCTTCAGGCTCCGGGGTATCCTCCTTGGAGACGAGGGCGGCGGCGTCCATGAGCTTGTCGTCTTCATCGTCCATGGGAGGTTCATCGTGCTGGCCATCCCCACCGCCTTCCCAGCTCTTGCCGTCAAGGGTTTTTTTCTTCCCGGATTTCTCCTGGCTGACTATTTCGATATTGTTCTCGTTGAGAAAATCGAAAATGCCGTCAATGGCATCAGCGTCCTTGCCATCGGGAATCAGGTCGTTCAGGAAGCTGAGGGTTACGCAACCTTCATCTTTTCCGGCTTCGAGTAGTCTTGCTTTTATATCGGCAGGCACGGGCTAACCTCTCCTGGATTCAAAGTTTTCTTTCTGTTGCAGACAAATATTTGTTTACGGTGTGACCGGGGCAGAAAACTTGACACTATACAAATAGTATCAGTTTATGGCAAGTGAAAGTGAGTAAAAAAAATCAATAGTGTTTTTTGTGGTGTTTTTAAAATTGCGAAAAAAATGTTGACACTGGGTGGATTAGCCAATAGTATTGGGCATTGCTTACAGAAAAATCATATACATATCCTTCCTTTTGTTTAGTTTGGCCAAGATTATTTTCGAGAATATATTTTCAATAATTAACCTAACTTCTCGAAAAACAACCTGTTCAATTTCATTATATAGCTCTCTGTAAAATTTCCGCATCTTCGAAAATAATCAGGTGTATCCGTCCGTTAGTTCGTGCTGGTATTCCTGCGTATTTCGTAATTCAGCGGAAACATTCCAAGAATTTTCATTTCAGATGTCTCTGTTGTGATGGCGTCGGACAAGGATATCCTTCTGTTTACGTTTGTGGGCATGTTCTGATCCTGGGCCATTTTAAAGATTGCCTGGGGCATTCGCGCTTCAAAATATACAAGATTGAGAGCAGCATACGGAAGATGGAGAAAGGGATTGCATGAACTTATCAGAACTTAAATTGATGAAAATCACCGAGTTGACCAAGCTCGCCAAGGATTACCGTATTGAAGAATACAGTGCCATGCGTAAGCAGGAGCTGATTTTTGCCATCCTGCAGGCCGCCGGCGGGCAGGCCGAAAAAAACGGCGAGAACTGGGGCAGCGGTGTTCTTGAGGTGTTGCCCGATGGGTTCGGTTTTTTACGGGCGCCCTATTACAATTATTTGCCTGGACCTGATGATATATATGTCTCGCCTTCCCAGATCCGGCGCCTCAATCTTCGCACCGGCGATACCATTGAGGGACCGGTGCGCACTCCCAAGGAGGGCGAGCGTTATTTTGCTCTTCTCAAGGTTGACAGCGTCAACTTTGATCCGCCTGAAAGGGCCCGGGATAAAACCCTGTTTTCCAATCTTACCCCGTTGCATCCCCAGAATCGCATACATCTTGAGCGGGAGTCGGATAACTATTCCATGCGGATTATGGATATCATGTCTCCCATCGGCAAGGGACAGCGCGGCTTGATCGTCGCTCCGCCCAGAACCGGTAAGACCGTGTTGATCAAGGATATAGCCAACAGTATTACCAAAAACCACAAAGAGATCATTCTTATTGTGCTGCTGATCGATGAGCGGCCTGAAGAAGTCACCGACATGGCAAGGGGGGTTAATGCCGAGGTGATCAGTTCTACTTTTGATGAGCCTCCCCAGCGTCATATCCAGGTGGCGGAGATGGTGCTCGACAAGGCCCGTCGCTTGGTGGAGCATAAGAAGGATGTTGTTATTCTGCTGGACAGCATTACCCGTTTGGCCAGGGCCTACAATACCGTTGTGCCGCCAAGCGGCAAGATTCTTTCCGGTGGTGTTGATTCCAACGCCCTGCATCGTCCGAAGCGGTTTTTCGGTGCGGCGAGGAATATCGAAGAGGGGGGCAGTTTGACCATCCTTGCCTCCGCCTTGATTGAAACCGGCAGCCGGATGGATGAGGTTATTTTCGAGGAGTTCAAGGGTACCGGTAATATGGAACTTGTTCTCGACCGGAAGATCGCGGACCGAAGAATCTTCCCCGCCATCGACATGGCCCGTTCCGGAACCAGAAAGGAAGAGCTCTTGCTCACGGCGGAAGAATTGAACAAGGTCTGGATTTTGCGGAAACTTCTTGGGTCCATGAACCCCATCGATGCCATGGAGTTTTTCCTGGCCAAGATGAAGGGGACCCGTTCCAATGCCGAATTTTTTGATTCCATGAAGGGCGGTTGATCGTGATTTTGGTTGATTTGTAATTCTGTCTTGCAAAAAAAAGAATATAAAGATATAAAGCACTGTTTTAATGTGTTTGGTGAAAAAATGTGCCCTGGTGGGCTGTGAATAATGAATTTTTGTTAATTTAATGGAGGATTCTGTCCATGAAAGAAGGTGTGCATCCCGAATATCATAAAATCAATGCCATGTGCGCTTGTGGCAATGCCGTTGAACTTGGTTCCGTTCTCTCTGAAATTAAAGTGGAAATCTGTTCAGCCTGTCATCCGTATTTTACCGGAAAGCAGAAGCTGATTGACTCTGCTGGCCGGATTGACAAGTTCAATAAGAAATACGGCAAGAAATAAGCCGAATAAGAAAAACGTTTTTTTGTGTGTTGATAACGCCTTTGGACCATCCCTGTTAGGGGAGATGGCTCAGGGGCGTTCCTTTTTTGACGGGATGATCATGTTTGCCCAACTTGAAAATGTTGCAGAACGCAAGCTGGCTCTTGAAGCCAGACTTTCAGAGCCGCAGTTGGTAGGTGATCCAGCTGAATTTCGACGGGTTGCCAAAGAGCATGCCAATCTGGCAAAGCTTGATGATCTGTACAACAACTACAAGCAGGTAAATAAGGAAATCGCCGATAATCGTCTCCTGCTTCAGGATGAAGAGGACAGCGAACTTCGGGAGCTTGTTCGGCTTGATCTTGCCGAGCTGGAAATTCGTCAGGATGAATTGATCAAAGAGCTTCGGGTTGCCTTGCTTCCCAAGGATCCGAACGATGAAAAAAACATCCTTCTTGAGATCAGGGCCGGAACCGGCGGAGACGAAGCAGCCTTGTTTGTCAGCGATCTGTTCAGGATGTACAGCAGGTATGCCGAACAGCAGGGGTGGAAGGTTGAGGTGATGACCAGCAATCCCACTGGAATCGGCGGGTTCAAGGAAATTATCGCCTTGATCAGCGGCGAACATGTCTTCAGTAAATTGAAATATGAATCCGGGGCCCATCGCGTGCAGCGTGTTCCCGAGACGGAAACCCAGGGACGTATCCATACCTCTGCCGTTACCGTGGCGGTTTTGCCCGAGGCGGAAGAGGTTGAGCTTGATATCAGCCCCAATGAACTGAGGTTCGATGTCTACCGTTCCACCGGATCAGGCGGGCAGAGTGTTAATACCACCGATTCGGCGGTTCGGGTTACCCATCTGCCCACCGGGCTGGTGGTGACCTGCCAGGATGAAAAATCCCAGCACAAAAACAAGGCCAAGGCTTTACAGGTTCTCCGCGCCCGGCTTCTTGACAAGATGCAACACGAGCAGGACGAGAAGATGTCCGCAGACCGCAAAAGCCAGGTGGGCAGCGGCGATCGGAGCGAACGCATCAGGACCTATAATTTTCCTCAGGGCAGGGTCAGCGATCATCGGATCAATCTCACCCTGTACCAACTCGATGATATTCTCATGGGAAAACTTGAGGATATCATAGATCCCCTCATTGTCCATTTTCAGACAGAAGCCTTGCAGATCATGCAATAACGCTTACCCCGTGGACGCGGTCTCCCGCTTTTCCCCGGTCCGGAAGATTCGCCCATGATTCTCAAACAGATCTATCTTGAGAGCATACAGCGTCTTGCCGACGCTGGTGTTGCCGAGCCGGAAGTCGAAGCCGCGCTTTTGCTGGGGCATGTTCTTGGCCATACTCGGACCCAATTTTTCCTCGCCTTGGGGGAGGCAGTCTCCCTGCAGCACCTTTCTCTTTTTGAGGAACTCCTTTCCCGGCGTATCCTGCGGGAACCATTGGCCTACATTATCGGCGAGCAGGAATTCTGGTCTTTGCCTTTCACGGTTTCCCGTAACGTTCTCATTCCCCGTCCCGAGACAGAGGAGCTTCTTGAGCAGATTTTTGCCACGGTGCGGCATGATTGTTTGCCGCCTGGCCCGGTGCTGGATCTTGGCGTCGGCAGTGGGGCGATCACCGTTGTTCTGGCCCGTGAACTTCCGGATCGGCAGGTTTTTGGGGTAGATCTTTCTCTGGCCGCCTTGGGGGTTGCCCGGGAAAACATCGGTAGGCATCAAGTGCAGCCAAGAATTTTTTTATTAAATGCTGATTGGTTGACGGCCATACGGCAGGAAAGGAGGTTTGCCCTGATTGTTTCCAATCCGCCGTACATTGATGCAGCGGCAATGAGTACCCTTCAACCGGAGGTGGCTTTTGAGCCGCATGGCGCCTTGAGCGGAGGTGCTGACGGCCTCTCCGATATCCGCGCCTTGGCGGAGCAAGTTCATCCTGTACTGCTGCCCGGAGGGTTATTTTTCATGGAGATCGGTGCGGACCAGCAGGAAGCGGTGCTGAAAATCTTTTCTTCCTTTCCGGAATATGATAGGTTGCAGGTCCATTTTGATCTGGCTGGTTTGCCGCGTATTTTTCAGGCCCGTCGTTGCTAGGCCGTTGTGGAAAAATCACCATGCCGGCTAACCGGCATGACCACCAGCAGTGCCTTTTGCACGATTTTTTATCTTCTTGATTCAGATAAATCCTGGTTGTTCTGTAACGTAGTTCCATTATAAGGCTGTATGTTCCCCTCGATTTTTTATAAGTGAGAAATTCATGGATAAGATAGTTATTGAAGGTGGATATCCCCTGCATGGTGAAATTGCAGTGAGCGGCGCCAAAAACGCGGCTTTGCCCTTGATGGCCGCCTGCCTGCTGAGCAGTGAGCCGATAACCTTGCGGAATGTGCCGGATCTTCGGGATACCCGGACCTTTCTTACCTTGCTGGAGTCTTTCGGGGTCAAGTGGCGGAAAGAAGGAACGGTGCTGATGCTTGATGCCTCAACGCTTACTAACTGCGAGGCTTCCTATGAAATGGTGAAGACCATGCGGGCTTCGGTGCTGGTTCTTGGCCCGCTTTTGGCCCGGTTGGGCATGGCCCGGGTCTCCTTGCCCGGAGGCTGCGCCATCGGGGCCCGACCGATTAATTTCCATCTTCAGGGGCTGGAAAAACTTGGCTCCCAGTATGAATTGGCCCAGGGGTATGTTGACGCCAAGGTCAAGGGCAGGTTGCAGGGGGGCACTGTCTGTTTCGATATTCCTTCCGTCACCGGGACGGAGAACCTTCTCATGGCCGCGACCCTGGCCGAGGGTGTTACCGTGCTTAAGAATGCGGCCCGTGAGCCGGAAATCGGGAACCTTGTCGATCTGCTCACCGCCATGGGGGCGCGGATCAAGGGAAAGAATTCCGATACCCTGGTGGTCGAGGGGGTGAAAAAACTGCATGGAGCTGAACTGGAGGTCATCCCCGACCGGATAGAGGCTGGAACCTATCTCATCGCTGTTGGGGCGGTTGGCGGCGAGGCTACGGTGACGCATTGTAACCCGCAGCATTTGCCCTCTTTGCTTGAGAAATTGCGGGCGGCAGGGTTGTCGATCAAGGAGGAGGGCGACCGCATCCATGTCGCCCGCAAGGGGCCTCTTAAAAGCGTGGATATAAAAACCATGCCTTTTCCCGGTTTCGCAACGGATTTGCAAGCTCAGATTATGGCATTGATGACCTTGAGCAATGGTTTGAGCGTGATTGCCGAAACCATCTTCGAGAACCGTTTCATGCACGTTGCTGAACTGCGGCGCATGGGGGCGGATATCAAGGTGGACGGCCACAGCGCCATCGTTACAGGTACGGGCCGGTTGAGTGGGGCGCCGGTGATGGCCACCGATCTGCGGGCCAGTGCTTCCTTGGTGATCGCGGCCCTTGCCGCCGAAGGTGAGACACATATTTCTCGGGTGTATCATCTTGACCGAGGCTATGATGATCTGGTTGGCAAACTTTCCTTGGCCGGGGCTCGGATCAGGCGCGAAAAAGAGGGGTGAATCATCCCGGCAGGGTAATGGTTACCGTAGTGCCTTCCCCCTTTTTGCTTGCGATTTTGATCGTGCCCCCGTGCTCGTCAATGATTTTATAGACCATGGCCAGTCCCAGACCGGTTCCCTCCGGTTTTGTCGTGAAATACGGGTCCATGACCCGTTCAAGAATATCCTCCGCGATTCCGCAGCCCGTGTCCCGCACGCTTATCTCAATGTTGTTCGACTGATTTCCCTCACGTACCGATACCTCTAATTTGCCGCCGTGCTCCATGGCCTGCAGGCTGTTCAGGTAGAGGTTCAGCAGGACCTGATTGAGGCGGTCCTTGTCCAGGCGTGCCTGATGGCGAGCCAGGGAGATCTCATGGTGCACGGCAACGCCCAGTTCCCTGGCGTCACTTTGGATAAGTTTGAGGGATTCCTCGATAAACGGTTTTATCTCAACCTCGGCCATGGCCAGGGGAAGCGGGCGGGCGTAGGTGAGCAGTTCGGTGATGCTGCGGTTGAGTCGTTCCACCTCGGTGATCAACAGTCTGGCTGCCTCGCCTTCCTCACTTGCCGCAGGAAAACGGGAGCCAAGCAGGGTGGCGAACCCCTTGATGGAACTCAAAGGGTTTCTCACCTCATGGGCAACGCCTGCGGCCATCTTGCCCAAGGCGACAAAGCGGTCATGGCGCCGGACCTGGGCCTCGAGTTTTTTGATCTCCGTGACGTCGTACATGAGCATGACCCTGCCGATGGTGTTGCTTTGGCCATCCGTGATGGGCACGGAACTGACATGCAGGTGATTGGCCGTTGGAGAGTCCGGCGGCAGGAGAATTTCTGTGTCGATGATCTCGCGGTCGTTTTCGGCAAGGGGGATGAGTTGGCGGATCTGCGGCAAGACTGCTGTCTGAAGATGACCAATGGTCTGTTCCGGGGTTTTTCCGGTAAACTTTGCCGCAGCGCTGTTGAAGGTCTGGATATGTCCTTCGGCATTGGTTGCGATGATGCCGACGGGCAGACGGGAAATAAGCTGGTCGGTAAAGGCCCGCATGTTCATGATGGTTTTTTGGGATGTGCGGTAGCTTTGTGCGGTGAGCAGGGCAATCCAGCCGCCAATCGCCACCAGCAGCATGGCGATGGACATATAGAGCATGTGGTAGCGGTCCTGCCGGATAATCTTATCCTGTTCCGTCATGTCGAGGCCGACAACAATAGAGAGATTCTTTCCTGGCAGCCAGGAGCCGGTGCCTGAAAAAGTTTGGCAGGCCGAGGGGCGGGCAGCATCTTCCCCGGCAGGTCTGTCCGCTTTTTCAGGTTGCTGCAATGTCTGCTGGTGGCGCATGGACAAATAGCCGCGTCCGCGCATGAAGGGTTTGAATGGCGCAACTATTTCAAAGACCTTGTGATTCGTGCCTTGGGCACTAATGATATGGTATTTGCCAATAGGAGAACGGTCCGGGTCGGCAAGCAGGGGGTGGTCAAGATCGGTGCCAACCAGGCCGGGGGTGCTGTGCGCCACGATCTTGCCTGCGCTGTCGGCAACCGCGATATAGACAATGCTTGATTCGCCTGCGGCCTGTTCGATCAAGTGCTGGAATTGTTGAGTGTTTGGGGCGCCCATCATCATTGAGGCCCTGGTGCCTGCGCCGATAAAACGAATTATGGCTTGCCCCTTATTGAAAAGACTTTCGGTCATGATCCGTTTTTCCCGCTGCAGGTTATTGATTGCAAAGAAAAAAACAATGGCAATGAGCATGCCTATGGCGGTGGCCAAAATCCACGGAGAGGCATAGGCAAAGGGGGAGGTAACTATTGTTGTCTTCTTTTTTTTCATCGGGCCTTATCCATAAGTAAAATCTTTGTCTGCCTGGAACGTATGACTCTTTTTATGAAACCATTATTGTGAAGTACTAGCAATTATTGTTCCTCTCGGCGGGGTTTGCTCCGGGTATATTCCCGCCATGTCACACATTCATCTCCCTGTACTTGGATGATTTTCGATTGGGTAAAAAATAGCCGGTCGGTCACCTGAAGCTTGGATAAAAAATATCCAGTTTGCATCTGTGCCGCTGATTTCCCGAGGGTGGAAGTCTCTTTGTTTTTTGAAATATCTGTAATTTCAATATGTTGTGTTTTTGGTCGGCTGTTGGCATGGTTGTTGTAATAAGTACAGAATAGACAGAGAAACCATTGCAACCCATTCAATTCAACACCACATGTTCAGGAGGTAAAAGATGAAAAAGACACTACTGGCAGTTGCCGCAATAGCTACGATTGGTCTGGCCGGGTATCAGTTTGCCGAGGCACAACCCGTTGGAGGTGGCCCAGGCATGGCGCCTGGCCTTGAAATGATGGGTGGGCCTGGGCCGGCTCAAGGTCAGATGAGTGAAGAGGACTTGAAAGCAAGGGAGAAATTTTTTAATGAGACAACCGAGCTGCGCAAGAAGATCTTTGCTAAAAAAACAGAGCTGGACGCGGTTATGAGCGGGGAAAAACCGGATGAGAAAAAGGCGGCAAAGCTCTCCGGGGAGTTTTTTGACCTCCGTGACCAGATGCACAAGAAGGCTCGGGAGGCAGGCATGGCCCAGGCAGGTTTCGGCCCCGGTTTATGTGGCGGTCCTGGTGGCGGACAAGGCATGGGCTTCGGTCATCAGCGGCGGACCTGCTGCAGGTAGTAGCTGTTGATTGGTTCCCATGTATCTGGGTGGGCTTCTTTGTTGAAGTCCACCTGTTTTTTTGGCATAAATCCGGAGTGCCGAGCGGTGTGAGGTTGTGAACACACCGTGTCTGGGGTCAGTTGATTTTTTTTGTCTGTCGCTCCAGTTGGAAATCCGTTTCCCTTGCCATATCGTTAAGTAGAGCGAGTCTGGCGCATTCTACTTTTTCATACGGAAGCTCGAGAAACAGAGCGATGTCGGCTACTGCGATTCCTGCCCCGAAATGTTCTTCCGCAATGATGATTTTGAGAAAATCTTCCCTGATAAAATTCTTTATCTCTTGGCTTATATCAATCAAGGTGTCACAGGCATGGTCGTATGTCCGGCCTTGGGAGAGTTCTTGTCGCATTTTTTTCACTGCACGTTCGTATTCACTGTGCATGAGAGGCGTAAATTGTACATACTGTTTTTGGTCGGCAAAGGGCATGGTCTTTTCTCTACTTTTTGCGCTATGGCATGTATCTGCGTTGCTGTGTTACCCAGGCAACGGTATTATTGTTACTATGTAACATGAAAATGCAGGGTTGAAACAGGAAAAAAAGAGGCTGAAACCACCCGGTCGGGTGGCATTGCCGGACAACCTTTCTGGTGGGGATTTCGTGCACGGATATGCTGATAAAGAGTATCTGTAGTCTTCGGGCCGGCCTGCTTTTTTTGTTTTTCATGGTATCCTGCCCCCTTTGTTTTTCCCTTGCCGGGGGTGAAGAACTTATAGGTGCCGATGGTTTTCTGGTTGTGCGTGTTCCGCCGTCTCGGCCAACAGTGGTGGTCAATCCTGGAACCATACCGGAAGAGGCGTTATTGAAAACCGCCTATGCCGGAGGGGAAACCTTGCGCTATACCGTCAGCTGGTTTGGCATAAAGGCGGGAGAGCTCATCATGCAGATCAATAAAGTTGACGAGAGCCAGGAAAAATTTGTCATAACGGTTACCGCCAAGAGCGCAGGGCTGCTTGAGGTATTTTATCCGGTGGAGGACCATTTCCTGACCATCGTGCAGGGGAGGATGCGCTTGCCAATCCGTCATGAAATGGAGCAGAAGGAAGGGCGTCGTGTAAATAGCAAGCTTACTCTGTATGATCAGGAGAAGTTTCGTGTCTCCCACCGTAAAAATAATGCCCCCCCAGAGGTTTATCAGGTCGAAGGGCCGATGCAGAACGAGTTTTCCTCATTTTTTCTCATGCGGGCCTTGCCCTTTACCGGTGCGGCCCCGATGGTTGTCCCTACCTTTGCCGATAAAAAGCGGCATGAAGTGGTTGTTACCGTGGAGGGAAGGGAAGAAAGTGAATGTGTGCTGGGAAAGAAAAACACCATCAAGGTTCAGCCGCATTTGAAATTCAAGGGGCAGTATGAAAAGGTTGGGGATCCTCTCGTCTGGCTCACCGATGATGCATGGAGAGTCCCCATAAAGATTCAGGCGAAGATTGTCATCGGCTCCTTGACTGCGGATCTGGTCGGATACACCGGACCTGCCGGAGATTCGACCATTACAGGCACTCCCAAAGAATTGCCTCGATAATCTCCGGTGGATACTCGCGCAGTCGCCATAAGTTTGCCTGTGCCTGGGTGTTGGCGGCAAGGGCAGGGATATCCTTCTGCGAGAGGTTCAGGTCGGAGAGCGAGGTAGGGGCGGATATTTTCTTCAGCCATTCGCTAAAGAGACGGATTCCTTCCTGGGCGAGGAGTTGCTGATCTGCGTCTCTCAGCCCAAAAATCTGCGTGGCAAAAAGGGCCTGCCGGGTCGGATTTTTCCTGGCGACAAAGGCCATGGCTCCGGGGAGAATTGCCGCGAGCCCGGCGCCGTGGGGAATATTGTGCAGGGCGCTGAGGGAGTGTTCGATCAGGTGGAAGGGAAATCCGACCCGGCCCAGTCCTGCTGCGCTGATTCCGTTTAAGGCCAGAGCACTTGCCCACATGAGTTCGGCCCGGCTCTGGTAATCCCGGGGGTTGGCCAAGGCGCCCTCGCAGGCACCCATCAGGGTTTGCATGAGACCGGCGCTGTAATGATCCTGTAAAGGGGAAAAGGACTCTTCCCGGCTCAGGTAAAACTCAAGCAGATGGGTGAAGGCGTCCACTGCCCCGAAGGTGGTTGTGGACTGCGGCACGCTGAAGGTAACGGTGGGGTCCAGAATGGCTATTTTTGGGAAAAGATATCGGTTCCCGATTCCGATCTTCTGTCGGGTTGCCTCGTTGGTGAGGACCATGCCGTTGTTTGTTTCAGAGCCTGAGCCGGAAACCGTGGGCACGGCGATAACCGGCAGGGCTGCCTTGATGCTTTTTTTTCCTTTGAAGAACCCCCAAACATCGTGACCTGCCAAGGCTCCGGCGGCAATGGCCTTGGCGCTGTCAATGACGCTTCCCCCCCCCACGGCGACAATAATCCCAACCCCGTTTTTTTGTGCAAGGGCAATGCCTTGTTGGACATGGCTTACAATTGGGTTCGGCTGGACGCCTGCATGCTCAACGACTTCGATTCCAGCCTGGCGCAGAGAATGGTGGGCAGCCTGGTAAATGCCCTGTTTTTTCAGGCTCTCTCTGCCGGAGACAAGCAAGGCTTTGCTGCCAAAGGATGCGGTTTGCCCGCCTGTCTGCAGAAGGACGTTTCGGCCGAAGATGATCTTGGTCGGGTTGTGAAAAACAAAATCGCGCATGGCGGATCAGTGTGAGGGGCAGTCGGCAATGGCGTTGGTCAGACGGACAAAATCTTCAATGGTCAGCCGTTCAGCCCGGGTTTCCGGATTGATGCCTGATTGGCTGAGCAGTGCGGATATCTGTTCCCGTGATAATCCCTTGATCATCCCGGCGCTCAGGGAATTACGCAGAGTTTTTCGCCTTTGGCCAAAGGCGGCATTAACAATGCGTCGAAGCAGTTTTCGGTCGTGGGGCGGGAGCTCGGCCACCCTTGGCGGAACAGGGCGGAAAGTGATCCTCACCACCACGGAATCAACCTTGGGGCGCGGATGAAACTGACCCGGCCCTACCTGCATGATGGTTTTCACCGAGGCGCAGTCGGCGAGAAGCACGGAGAGTACCCCGTATTCTTTCGTCCCCACCGGGGCGGTGAGGCGTTGCCCAACCTCTTTTTGTAGCATAAGCACGGCAAAATCAAGGGATTCGTGGTTCTCGATGAGTTTAAAAAGAAGCATGTTGGAGATGGAGTAGGGGAGATTGGCCAGGATTTTCAGTGGGCCATTGGTCTGCACCGCAAGTTCGGCAAAGTCGGCTTTGAGAAGATCCTGGTGAATGAGGGTGACGTTGCTGGGCAGATCCTGATGCTCTTGGTGGTAGGCAACGATGCCGGCATCAAGCTCCAGGCCGATCACCTGCTTGACCCGTTCGGCCAGAGGCATGGTCAAGGAGCCCAGGCCCACCCCAAGTTCCACGACAGAATCGTCCGAAGTAACGCCTGATAGTTCGACAATGCGTTCGGCTGTTTGCCGGTGGACCAGAAAATTCTGCCCCAGTTTTTTGCTGGGGGCCAGCTGGTGCTCTGTCAGGATTTTTTTAATGGGGAGATCGTTGCTGCTCATGGGGGTCATCTCAGAATATGTTTTTCCAGTCTCTTTTTGCGGAGAGTGCTGAAAAATTTAAAAGAAAGAAAATATCCGGCGCAGGCAAACGGGATTGCCAGCAGGACTCCGCCCAGAAGCATTACCGCAACAGCCTCAAGGCCCAGTTGTTTGAAAAGAGCAAGACTTTGTTCGAACCCTGCGTCAGAGGCAAAAAGGCTCAGCAGGGCCTGTATTCGATTCCAGGAGAGATGCCCGGGAAGTAGCCAGGTTCCCAGGCGCCAGGAAAAATAATATTGCGGCAGCCAGGTAAGGGGGTTGCTGATCGCCGTAGCGGCGATAAAGGCAGCAAGGATATTGCCCCGCAGGGGCCAGGAAATGATGATGATGAGTGCGCTGTGCATGGGAATGGTCGGGGTAATGCCGATAAAGAGACCAATGGCTACACCCAGGGCCACGGAATGCGGGTCTCCCTGTAGCCGGAGAAATTTCAGGTAATAGTATCTTGCGGCGCGGTGGGGCTTCATGGTTCCATGCGGCTTGGTGGGGGGGGAACCGGAGGGCTGCCGCCGAAAACAGCTCCCGGATGCAGGAACGGCGACCGGGAATAGGCATCGGTGTCAAAAGAGGTCGTGGCTTTTTCAGAAAATTGATAAAAGCCTGCCAGGGCGATCATCGCGGCATTATCCGTACAGAGTTCCAAGGAAGGCATGAAAATCTTGACTCCCTGTTCAGCGCCAAGGTTCTGAAGGGAAGTGCGCAACCTTATATTGGCCGCCACTCCCCCGGCAAGGGCAATGGTGGAGATGCCATGCATTTTCGCGGCCTTGAGCACTTTTTTGCAAAGGACCTCCACCACGGCTTCCTGGAAGGACGCGCAGATATCAGGGATATTGAACGACTCGTTTTTTTGCCGGCGTTGATGAACATAATTGGCAACCGCGGTTTTTAGGCCGCTGAAGCTGAAGTCGAGGCTGTCCGGGGTAAGCCAGGCGCGGGGAAAGGGGATCGCCGCAGGGTTTCCTTGCTCGGCCAAACGGCTGATGACCGGACCTCCCGGATATTCAAGATCAAGAATCTTGCCCACCTTGTCAAAGGCTTCGCCTGCCGCATCATCCCGGGTTCTGCCCAAGGGCTGGATGGTGGTGTGGTCCTGAACCAGGAAAATGCTGGAATGTCCACCTGAAGCAACCAGGGCGATATAGGGGAATTCCGGTTGCTCTTTTTCCAGAAAAGGTGAGAGGAGATGGCCGACTATGTGGTCGACTCCAACATAGGGGATGCCTTTCACTGCGGAAATGGCTTTGGCGAAGGAAAGGCCGATGAGCAGCGAGCCGACAAGGCCCGGACCCTGGGTGACGGCCAGGCCGTCAATGTCGTCCAAGGTCACGCCTGCTTGGCTGAGAGCCGTCTCCACCACCGGATAAATATTTTCCAGATGTTTACGGGAGGCAAGTTCCGGAACCACGCCGCCGTAAGGGCTGTGTACGGCAATCTGAGAATTAATGACATTGCTGAGCAGGGTGTTGCCGTCGCGCAGAACCGCCGCAGCTGTTTCATCGCAGGAGCTTTCAATGCCGAGGATGAGCATGGGCGGTTTATTCCAGATTGAATTTTAAGGGTGGGGTTGAAAGATGACGATTGACGAATGCTCCAGGGCATCGTAGTCTTACCAATTATAATATGTAGCAGGAAAGCTGGAAAAAATCAAAGATTGATACGGGCGGCGAGGACGATTTCGTCCGGATATGCAAGGCAGTGGCATTGTCCCAGGAGTTTTTCCCACCCTTATTTTGGAACACCTTAATATACTATCCGTGACGAGCATGACAACCGACCCTGGACAATATGCTGTGAAGCCGCAGGCAAATCTTGGCTCCCCGTCTGAATCCGGTCTTTTCGATCAGCCCCGGGGAGAGCGCTTGACGGACATGTTTGCCCGTTCCATCAGTTATCTGCGTATATCCCTCACCGACCACTGCAATCTTCGCTGTCAGTACTGCACCCCTCAGGTAGGGCGGGTCAAGTTGGCAAACGAGGAGTTGCTGCGCTACGAAGAGATTCTCCGGGTAGTGCGTCTTGCCGTTTCTCTGGGCATTGAAAAGGTTCGGCTGACCGGAGGTGAACCCTTGGTGCGGCGGGATGTGCTCTCCTTTATCAAGGCGTTGGCTGAAATTCCGGGACTTACCGATATCCGTCTTACCACCAACGGCGTCTTGTTGGCCGATCATGCGGAAGCCTTGCAAAAGGCCGGTATCAGCAAATTGAATATCAGCCTCGACACCCTGCGTCCGGAGCGTTTTCGTCAGATTACCGGGATTGACGCTTTTGCTCGGGTTTGGGCCGGAATCAGCAAGGCCAGGGAGTTGGGTTTTTCCCCGATAAAACTGAATGTCGTTGCCCTGAGGGGGGTAAACGACGACGAATTCATCGACTTTGCCAGGATGACCCTGGCGGAGCCACTACAGATTCGTTTTATCGAGTTCATGCCCATTGGCACTTCTGCTTTCTGGGACAAAGGAAAATACATCAGTTCCCAGGGGATCATGGAACTTGTCAAGCCGTTGGGGGCGCTTGAGCCGGTACCGGCGCAGCGGATGGACGGGCCTGCCCGTATTTACCGGTTTGCCGAGGCTGTCGGCAGTGTCGGTTTTATCAGTCCCATCAGTCATCACTTCTGCGATCAGTGTAACCGCTTGCGGCTTACTTCGGAAGGGAGACTGCGGTCATGTCTTTTATCCGACCGGGAAACCGATCTCAAGGTCAGGCTGCGTAACGGCGCAACCGATGACGAGATCAGGGGGCTGATCGTAGCGGCTATCCTCAATAAGCCCAAAGGGCATGACATTTCGCCGGATGGCGTGGGGAATTGCCACGGGCAGATGTCGCGGATAGGTGGATAAAAAAGGGGCCAGGTTGCAGGGGCAAAAGTTCAAGATGCAGGGAATCGAGACGCGAACCTTTCACCTTGAACCGTATATCTTTGACCTCGAATCCGCGTTATTCTCCAACCCGCGGGTAAGACCCCAACCATTCGAAATACGAGCAGATTTCTTTCAGTTTTTCACAGCCATCCCTGACAATCTCATCCTCCAGATGGCCAAGCATGTCGATGAAAAAAAGGTAGCGGCCCGGTTCGTCCTTGACCGGTCTCGATTCGATCCGGGTCAGGTTGATGGAGCGTTGCGCCAGGATGCTCAAGGCGTCGTTCAGGGCGCCGGGGCGGTCAAGAAGGCTGACCAGCAGAGAGGTTTTGTCCTTGCCGCTTCTGGAGGGCGATTCCTTGCCGATGAGCAGGAAACGGGTGGTGTTGCCCCGGTAATCCTCGATTCCCTTGACTACGGACTGCAACTGGTAGGTGGTGATGGCCAGTGAGCTGGCAATGGCAGCCACGCTTGGGTCTTCCGCAGCCATTTTTGCGGCGACGCTGGTGCTGAAGACGTCCTGGATTGTGACGTTGGGAAGATGTTTTTTCAACCATTGCCGACATTGGGCAATGGGCTGGGGGTGGGAAACCACCAGCTTGATGTCGTCCATGTTGCCTGATTTGTTGACCAGGTTGTGGATGATCCCCAGATTCAATTCGCCGCAGATCTTGACATTGTACTTAATAAAGGAGTCCAAGGTCGAGGTGACCGCGCCTTCGATGGAGTTTTCCACCGGGACAATGCCGTATTGCGTTCTGCCGCGCTCAATCTCGTCAAAGATGTCCTCAATGGTTTCCAGGGGGAGATACTTGGCGGAGTGGCCGAAGTATTTTATCCCTGCCAGATGCGAAAAGGTAGCTTCAGGACCAAGATAGGCTACGGCAACCTTTTTTTGCGAGAGCCGGCAGGTGGTGATGATCTCATGGAAGATGCTCATGAGCGGCTGTTCTGGAAAGGCGCCGTTGTTTTCGGCAAGCAACCGCTCAAAGATTTGACGTTCCCGCAGCGGATCCCATTTGGCCTTATTATTCTGGTCCTTGAGCTCGCCGATTTTTTTGGCGCAGAGCAACCGTTTTTTGAGAAGCTCTAAAAACTGGCTGTCTATGGCATCGATCTGTTGCCGGACATCGGCTAGGGTGAGGTCTTTCTTGTTTTTCATAGTGAGATTGGTGGGTTATTGGGTGGTGTGTTTTTGCGACCGATTTAGTACAAATCCCATTTTGGGGCGATGGTTTTGTGATTTCAAGGAATTTCCCTTTGGCACAGTGACTTTCATAATCATATCCTGTGAAAAATAAAAGGGAAAAGTTCGTTTATCTTGCCGCGCATTTTCCTCAAGGAAAGTCGCCAAGGAAGGGGATTAACTGCTTGCTTCTCATTGTGGATAATGTATAAATGTCAAAATGTTGTATAGTTGGCTTTGCTGTTATGCTAAGGCAGATATTGTCTCAGTCAGAGTGAGAAAAAACGCGCAGTCGCTTCTCGGGCAGGATCATGAAAGTAAAAAACTGCATGCAAAAAGACCTGGTCCTCGTTGGTAAAGATGCCTTGCTGCAAGAGGCCGGGGCGTTGATGAAAAAACATTCCATCCGGCATCTGCCTGTGGTGGAAGACGGGCAGTTGGTCGGCTTTATTACGGAAAGCGATTTGCGTCAGTATTCTTTTCCTTCGCAAGAGAAGGATATCCATGTGCACGAGGTGATGGTGCTTAACCCCATTACCGTTAATATCAATGCCAGTATAGAAAAGGCTGCCCGCCTCATTCATGATTACAAAATCGGCGGCTTGCCGGTTCTTGACAAGAAAAAACTGGTGGGAATCATCACCGCCATTGATTTGCTGTCGGCCTTTATCAATATGATGGGATTGTTGCGGGCCTCGTCGCGGCTGGATGTTCTGGTCGGCAAAGTCGGCGGGGTCGAAGATGTCACCAGAATTATTAAAGAACACGGATGTGAGATAATCAGCGTGGCAACCGAAAGCCATTCCTCCCGGCGAAAATTGTATTGTTTCAGGCTGGAAAAAGGGGAGTTGGACAAAGCGATCGACGCCCTTGAAGAAGCCGGCCACAAAGTTGTCTCGGTGGAGGATTAATGTCCGCCCATCGTAGGATTATCCCTGAGAAGGAGCTGTTTACATGAGCGAGTTTAAGGTTCAGAAGACATATGAAGAAATCAATGCCAAGATCAAGGCGGGGCAGGCTGTGGTGGTCACCGCCGAAGAGATGGTCGGTATTGTGAAAAAGCATGGTCCGGTTGAAGCTGCCAGAAAGGTGGATGTGGTAACCACCGGCACATTTTCTCCCATGTGTTCTTCTGGAGCGTTTATCAATTTCGGTCACTCCAATCCCACCACCAAGGCACTCAAGGTGTGGTTGAACAATGTGCCGGCCTATGCCGGGCTTGCCGCGGTGGATGTCTATATCGGCGCGACGGAGCCGCCGGAGGATGATCCCCTGAATAAGGTCTTCCCCGGTGAATTTCTTTATGGCGGCGGGCATGTGCTTGAAGATCTGGTAGCCGGAAAAAAGGTGCTGCTTAAGGCCGTGGGATATGGAACAGACTGCTATCCGAATAAAAATTTGGAAAAAGAGGTGACGCTTGCCGATTTGCCGTATGTGCTCCTGGTGAATCCCCGTAATTGTTATCAGAATTACAATTGTGCCATTAATCTTTCCGATCGAACCGTATATTGTTACATGGGCACCCTGAAGCCCCAGGCTCGAAACGCGACTTTTTGCAGTGCCGGCGAGTTGAGTCCCCTGTTGAACGATCCATTTTATAAGACAATCGGCTTGGGGACGAGGATTTTTCTGGGCGGTGGAATCGGTTATGTGACCTGGCATGGCAGTCAGCACAACCCGAAAGCCCTGCGGTCGGAAAACGGCACAACCAGAAGAGCAGCCGGCACCATGATGGTGCAGGGTGATTTGAAACAGATGTCTGCCCGCTGGCTCAAGGGCGTGAGCATGCAGGGCTACGGCAGCTCCCTGGCCGTGGGAATCGGGGTGCCGATTCCCATCTTGAATGAGGAAATGGCCTCTTTTACCGGGGTTTCCGATGAGGAGATCTTTACCCAGATTGTTGATTATTCCTATGACTATTCACATGGCGTGGCGCGCAACTATGGGGAAGTCAGCTATGCGCAATTGAAGAGCGGTCAGATTGAGGTGAATGGCAAGATGGTACCCACGGCGCCTCTCTCCAGTGTGGTTCGGGCGCGAGAAATTGCCGAGACCCTTAAGGGTTGGATAACAAGTAGAAAGTTTTTTCTTGAAAAGCCCATCCAGACTTTGCCTGCTGAGTAAGTGCAACCCGGGTGGAAAATTCTTTGTCGGCAAAATATCGGCAGCTGCAGGAGATAATTTCACAATACAAGAAGGTTGCTATCGCCTTTTCCGGCGGGGTGGACAGTTCCTTTCTCTTGTATGCCGCCTGCACTACTTTGGGCCCCTCGTCGGTTCATGCCTTTCATGCCAGGTCCGAACTCCTGCCGTCCTCGGAAGTGGAGCGCGTTGAGCTTGCTGTTAAGGAGCGGGGCTGCTTTTTTCATCCCATTGCGATCAATCCGTTGGTTTGGTCGGAGTTCGTTGCCAATGGAGCCGAGCGCTGTTATCACTGCAAAAAAAAAATCTATCAAACATTTTTGGCTGAAATGCCTGTTCTTGAGGGGGCATTGTTGTTCGATGGCACCAATCGCGACGACCTCGGGCAAGATCGGCCAGGTTTAATGGCTGTTGCCGAGCTGAATGTGCAAACCCCCCTGGCTGATCTCGGTTTTACAAAAAAAGAGATTCGCTTGCTCAGTCGGGAATTTTCCCTGTCAACCTGGGATGCGCATGCATCCTCCTGCTTGGCTACAAGAATAGCGCAACGGGAACCCATCACCAGAGAAAAAATTTTGCTGGTGGCCCAGTGTGAGGCCCTGCTGCAAAAAAAAGGCTTTATGGGGGTGCGGGTACGGCTTTCCCAGGGAAATGCTACCATTGCAGTGCTGAAACAAGATTTGTGTGAAATTCGAAAAAAAAACGTATTTCCGAGTATTAAGCACGAATTTTCGTGCTTGGGTTTGCGTACGGTTACGATTGATCCACAAGGAAGATAGGATTTGGCGGGGTGATTTTCTTTCCGAAGTCGGCAGGGAACAGATGCAGCATAGGTCTTTTTTTTCTTATTTTATCACATTTTTTGTTTGACAGACGCTTTTTTTTGTTTGACAATCACCACACATCTGTTTAAATCGCCCCTTAGGCAACTTGATTACGGTGCTTGTAGAAGGCAGAGAATCTCTAAATTCACGAGGAGGAAGGAGAGGAATGAACAAAAGTGAATTAGTCGAGAACATGGCAAAAGCCGGCGGTATCAGCAAGGCTGCAGCTGAGAAAACCCTTGGTGGTATGCTGGAAGCAGTTACCGCAGCTTTGAAAAAAGGTGACAAGGTAACTTTGGTTGGTTTTGGTACCTTTTCCGTGACCAAGAGGGCGGCTCGTCAGGGTCGCAATCCTCAGACCGGGAAGGCCATCACCATCAAGGCGCGCAAAGTCGCACGCTTTAAGCCCGGCAGTAAGCTTGCTGAAGCAGTAAAGTAAGCTGCATCTCTTCATCCGCTGTATCTGTTAACAGGCAAGGCAGGTGCTCCATAAGCTGGGAGCTCCTGCCTTCTTTTTTGTTGACGCCTCAAAAAACTCTGGGTACATATGGTCCACAATTTTAAGTCAGGGACCAGCCTGGTGAATGAAAGAGAAATGATCATAATGTCGGGATGTGGCTCAGCCTGGTAGAGCACGTGCTTCGGGAGCACGGGGTCGGAGGTTCGAATCCTCTCATCCCGACCAGTAATAGTAAGGGTTTCCGGTTAATTCCGGAAACCCTTTTTTGTTTTGTCTACATGTCGGTGGCGTTCTTCTCGCCTTGGTTACGATCACCCTGGCCATGTTTTTTTTACCTCGCAGTCGATCCCGCCTTGGGCAAGGGTGAGGTTGATGGTTTCCCCAATTTGGACCTCTGCGCTGTTTCGAACGATATTCCCATTTTTTCGTTGCACAATACTGTAGCCTCTGCCAAGAACCGCCAGCGGACTTATGGCATGCAGCAGCCCGGCGTTTTTGCCCAGTGCTGCCCGTTTGCGCTCCTGTTGGCGAAGCATGGCTTGGGTCAAACGTCGGCGCAGCTCATGGACCCATTGGTTCTGATATTCCAGGTGCTTATGTGGGTTATGGCTGGCAAGGATCTGGCTGAGTCTGGCAAGGGCGAGTTGGCGCTGATGGATACTGGTGGAAAAGGCGAAGTGCAAGGAGGTCAAGGCATGGTCGGTTGTCAGGCGGAACTGGTCAAGAAGCGAGGTGGGGTCGCCCAGGATTTTTCGGTGGTCCTCGATGGCGCGGCGGAAAAAGGTTAGCCTGTCTTGAACCGTTTTTGTCAGTCGGGTGGTGAGGTTGTGCAGTTGGGCATGGAGTTGGGCGCGGCTGGGGATAAGCGCTTCGGCGGCACCGGTGGGGGTGGGAGCCCGGAAGTCCGCGACCAGATCGGCGATGGTGAAATCAACTTCGTGGCCAATTGCCGAAACTATGGGGACGCGCGAACCGGCAATGGCCCGGGCGAGCTTTTCTTCGTTAAAGGTCCACAGGTCTTCCAGGGAGCCGCCTCCACGGCAGAGAACGATCACATCGTTTTCCCCTCTTTGGTTACAGAGGGTTATGGCCTCGATGATGTCTTCCAAGGACCCGGCCCCCTGGACTCGAACCGGGAAAATTTCAATCGGGATTGCGGCGCATCTTTTTTCGGCCATGGTGATAAAATCATGCACCGCCGCTCCGCTTGGCGAGGTGATAAGAGCTATTTTCTCGGGCAGCAGAGGCAGTGACCGTTTTCGCTCCCCATCAAAAAGTCCTTCGTCTGCAAGTTTGCGCTTGAGAAGATCGAAGGCAAGCTGCAATGTTCCGGAGCCCTTTGTCGTCAAAAAATCCACAATGAGCTGGTATTCGCCGCGGGCTTCATACAATGAGATGCGGCCTCGGCAAACCACCTCCAGGCCATCCGTCGGGGTGCAGGCGAGATAGCGCTGTTGGGGCTTGAAAAGCACTGCTTTTATCTGGGCACTTTCATCCTTGAGGGTGAAATAGAGATGCCCCGAGTAAGGGCAGCGCAGATTGGAGATCTCCCCGGCTACAGTGACAAAGGGAAAGGAGACCTCAAGCACCCCCCGGATTGACCGGGTAAGTTCGCTGACGGTTTGAATCTGATCTCTGGTTATGGTAGAATGCATGGTCATTTCCTAGCATGGCCGACATGGCAGGTACAAGTATTTTGTTTATGAGTGCCGCTTGGATATATGAAAAGCGTTGGGAGAAGCAGGGTAAAATGACGGATGCTTTTTTTGGGCGGAAAAGGTATATTGGCAGCAATTTTTGTTGTTTCAGGGGAAAACGTGAGCAGTGTAACAGCGAGGGGTTGAGGCATGTCTGAGCAAAATACCTATTTCCAACAAGAGATATTGAACAAGCCGTTACAGAAACATGGATTGCTCGAAGAGCTTAACCTGCCTCCCAAGGCAATCCGTTTTATTCGCAACAACAGGCGGAATTTAATAGTCGGCCTGTTGTGCTGCGTGTTGGCAATTGTTGGTTGGTCGTCTCTCAGTTATTATCTGGCCAGGCAAAATGACCGGGCCGCCGCCCTGTTGTCCGAGGCGATTGGGCAGGGGGCACCGGAACAGCGCAAGGTGCTTTTGCAAAAGGTTCTTGACGAGTATGGCAGGACCGGTGCAGCGATGTGGGCAAAGATCGAGATGGGGCATATGGCCTTTGATGCGCAGCAGTATGATGAGGCGATCAAGGTGTATCTGGGGGTTCGTGATGATCTTGCCAAGTCGAGTCCGGTGTACCCCTTGGTGCAGCTGAATCTGGCCCAGGCCTATGAAAATAAAAATGGATTGCCTGAGGCGCTTGCCGCCTATCAGCGTTTGGCCGAGATCAAGGGCTTTACCGGAGAGGCTAACCTGGCCATGGCCAGGATTTATGCGTTGCAGAAAGATCTGCCCAAGGCAAAAGAGGTGTATGGCAAGGTGGTCGTCGAAGAAGGTGTTTCTCCGGTGGTCAAGGAAATGGCCCAGGCTAAGCTTGACCGGCTTTAAGTTTGGAGATTAACGGTTGCTTTCGCGAAAATCAGGGTCGGTATCGTTTAGCTTATGGAGATAATTCGCACACCTGTCGAGATGAGCGGCTGGGCAAATAAGGTTCTTGCCGCCGGCCAGACAATCGGCTTGGTGCCCACCATGGGATTTTTTCATGAGGGGCATCTGTCTTTGATGCGCAAGGCCAGGGAGAAGGCCGACCGCACGGTGGTGAGCCTGTTTGTGAATCCGATTCAGTTTGGGGCCAACGAAGACCTGGGCAGGTATCCCCGCGATTTTTCCAGAGATAGTCAGCTTGCGGAAACCGAGGGTGTGGATGTCCTTTTTGCCCCTGAGGCCCGGGACATGTATCCGTCGGAGGCATGCACCAGGGTGATTGTTTCCGGTCTGACGGACGGTCTTTGCGGGGCGAGTCGACCGGGTCATTTTGCCGGGGTGACCACCGTGGTCGCCAAGCTTTTCCATATCATCAAGCCGTACTGTGCTGTTTTTGGGAGAAAGGATTTTCAGCAGCTGGCGGTGATCACGAGAATGGTGGCGGATCTTGACTGGGACGTGGAGATTGTCGGTCACCCCATTGTCCGGGAAGCGGACGGCTTGGCCATGAGCTCGCGGAACACCTATCTGTCCGCCTCGGAGCGGCAGTCTGCACTGTGCCTTTTTCGGGCCATTGCGCACGCGAGAAGACGGGTGCGCGAAGGGCTTGTCGAGGCGGAGGTTCTGTTGCAAGAGGTGGAGTGGCTTTTGCTGCAGGAGTCGGTAACCATTGAGTACGTAAGCTTTGTTGATCAGGCGACTTTGCGGCCGCAAGCCGTGTTGCGAAAAGGCGCGGTCTTGGCCATGGCCATAAAGGTCGGGGCAACCCGCTTGATCGACAACGATAACCTTTTTGAAGAACACTGAGAGAACGATAATGTTGCAATACATGTTAAAATCAAAGATTCACCGCGCCACGGTGATTGAGGCTGATCTCAACTATGAGGGCAGCCTCTCGGTGGATAAGGATTTGATGGACGCCGTTGGGCTGTACCCTTTCGAACGGGTGAACATCTATAATATCAATAATGGCGAGCGGTTTGATACCTATGTGATCGAAGGTAAGGCCGGTACCGGAATGATTGGCTTGAACGGTGCGGCTGCCCGGAGGGGGCTGCCCGGCGACCTGATTATCATTGTCAGTTATGCCTTGTATGCTCCGGAGGAGTTGGCCGGATACAAGCCAAGGATCGTGGTTCTTGATAAAGGTAATATGATCAAGAAGGTGATGCATGTCGAGGAGGCGCAACATCCGTATCGTGGATAGTTTCCTGCCGGGGAGCTATTCAGGCGCGATCTGCCTGAGCGCTTGTGGCTGGTTTGCATTTTTTCTTGATAGATGTCCATGATTCTTTTGGTTGCCGCCACAGAGATGGAAGCCTTGCCCCTGGCCGGGAAAAACACCGGCCATTCCCATGAGCTTTTTGTCGCGGGTGTGGGGCCGCTTGAAACAGCGGTTCGGCTTACCCGGCGGCTGTGCGAGGGGAAGGGAGATATCTCCCTAGTTCTCAATTTCGGAGTGGCCGGGGCTTATGCCGGTTCCGGGGCTGGTCTGCTTGATATCTGTCTGGCCGAGAGCGAGATTATGGGGGATTTCGGTATCTGCCATCAAGAAAGCATTGAGCCGTTTGCCGGGCAATTGGCACAGAAGGCCGGTTTTTCCCTGGAGCCCGGGTATCTTGCCCAGGCCTGGGAAATTCTCGAGAAACAGGATTATCGCTGTAAAAAAGGTGTATTTGTTACAGTCAACGGGGTTACTGCCACGGCAAGGCGTGGCGCCCTGTTGCGCGCGGCCCATGACGGTCTCTGCGAAAATATGGAGGGCGGGGCAGTGGCTAGGGTCTGCGAGGAATTCGGTGTGCCCTGTCTTGAGGTACGCTGCGTCAGCAACATGGTGGAAGACCGCAACACTGCTAACTGGCAGCTTGCCGACGCCATACGAAAATGCGGACAAGCCGTTTCCCTGCTTGTCGATCATATAGTGCTCATCTGAATCAGGCAGAAAATCCGTGCCACTTCTTCCAGAAAAAAACAGGCTCAGTCTGGGCTTCTCTCCCTGTCCAAATGATACTTTCATTTTTCATGCCCTGGTACATGGGGTGACTTGCTGCGGCGCTCCCAACTTTGAAGATGCGGTGCTTGCCGATGTCGAAACCCTCAATGAGTGGGCTCTTGCCGGGCGGCTTGATGTAACCAAGCTTTCGTTTCACGCCTTGGGGCATGTCCTTGATCGTTATGTTTTGCTCATGGCTGGAAGCGCTCTTGGCCGTGGCTGTGGCCCACTGCTGGTCGCACGGGAAAATTTTTCCGCTACTGCGCTTCCACGTCTGACCATCGCCATCCCCGGCAGGTACACTACGGCGGCCCTATTGCTCCAGATGTATTCCCCTGTTGCCTTGATGACCAAAGTGATGCGTTTTGACGAGATTATGCCGGCTATTGTGGCAGGTGAAGTCGATGCCGGAGTGATCATCCACGAGAGCCGTTTCACCTTTCGGGAACATGGCCTGCTGATGCTTCAAGACCTTGGTGCCTGGTGGGAGCAGGCGACAGGCTTTCCCATTCCGCTTGGCGGCATCGCGGCAAAACGATCATTGGGCAAGGAGAAAATTCAGGCCATTGACCGGTGTATCCGCGCAAGTGTTTCTTCCGCCTTTGCCGCTCCGGAGGCGGGTATGTCATATATCCGTCGTCACGCCCAGGAGCTTGACGACAAGGTTATCAAGGATCATATAGGGCTTTATGTGAATCCATTTTCTGTTGATCTGGGAGAGGAGGGGGTTGCCGCTGTACGGGAATTTTTGGCGCGAGGCCGACTGTACGGTGGGTTACCGCGGCATTCTGCCGCTCTGCCGTTAATCAGCATGGAATTATAACGTCTGGGGCTACCGATAACCGAACGGGGCGATTTCCGCTTTTGTTGTGTTCTTTCGGTCTTAAGCCAGAAACGTGCTTGACAAGAAATATATTCAGAATATATTTCAAAATTCCCTGTTTTGTAAGGTTTTTGCCGGTGCGCTGCTTTGCGCGGCATATTTATGGTATGCAATCCGATCTTCAGTCGGAAGACGTGTTGAATTCAAAGGTAAGGAATAGAGCATGAAACTCACAGGAGCACAGGCATTCCTCAAGTGTCTGGAAGAACATGGAGTCGAGGTTATCTTCGGTTATCCCGGCGGGGCACTCATCGATGTCTATGATGAGTTGATGAAAAATGATAAAATCCATCACGTGTTGACCCGGCATGAGCAGGCCGCAGTCCATGCCGCCGATGCTTACGGGCGGATCAAGGGAGAAGTAGGGGTTGCCCTGGTTACCTCGGGGCCTGGCGCCACTAATGCGGTGACCGGCATTGCCTCGGCCTATATGGACTCGATCCCCCTGGTCGTTTTTACCGGGCAGGTGCCGACCAAGCTGATCGGCAACGATGCCTTTCAGGAGGTTGACATTGTCGGGATTACCCGTCCGATCACCAAACATAATTATCTGGTGAAAAACGCCGAGGAGTTGGTGCCTATTATTCGGGAGGCTTTCCATCTTGCCAAGACCGGTCGTCCCGGTCCCGTCCTGGTTGACCTGCCCAAGGATGTTCTGGCCACCCGGATAGGCTATCCAGAGCTGAAACCGATCAGTATGCGGACTTACAAACCCACCTATGAGCCGCATCCCGGTCAGATCGAGAAGGCCTGCAAGGCAATGCTTAAGGCCAAAAAACCTGTGATCTACGCTGGTGGAGGGGTTATTCTTTCCGATTCCAATGAGGAACTGACCGAACTGGCCAGAAGGCTCGATATTCCCGTTACCATGACCCTCATGGGACTTGGCGGTTTCCCGGGAACGGATCATTTGTCCATGGGCATGCTGGGCATGCACGGAACCTATTTTGCCAACATGGCCGTGGCCAACTGTGATCTGTTGATTGCGGTGGGCGCTCGTTTTGATGATCGTGTTACCGGTCGGGTTGACGCCTTTGCCCCCCACGCCGAAATCATTCATATTGATATTGATCCTTCCTCCATCAGCAAGAACGTCCGGGTGGATATCCCCATCGTGGCTGACTGTAAGCATGCATTGGACGCTATTAATGCTTGGTTCGGACGGAGTAAGGATTTCAATGCCGACGATTGCATGGAAAAGAATCGTCCTTGGCATGAGCAGATCCGAGAGTGGAAAAACAAGCATCCCCTTGGTTATGTGGAAGAAACCGATATCATCAAGCCCCAGTTTGTTATTCAGAAGCTCAATGAATTGACCGGCGGTGATGCAATCATCACCACCGAGGTCGGCCAGCATCAGATGTGGACCGCCCAGTTCTATCATTTTAACAAGCCCCGTCAGTTTGCCACCTCAGGGGGGCTCGGTGTCATGGGCTATGGCTTCCCTGCTGCCATCGGCGCCCAAATGGCCGCACCGGACAAGGTTGTCATCGACATTGCCGGCGATGGTTCCATCCAGATGAACATCCAGGAACTGGCCACGTGCAGGCAGGAAAAATTGCCGGTCAAGGTGGCCATTTTGAACAATGGGTATCTGGGCATGGTCCGCCAGTGGCAGGAGCTGTTTTACAATAAACAGTACTCCTCGACCGTCATGGAAGTTGCCCCGGATTTTGTCAAGGTGGCTGAGGCCTATGGCGCGGTGGGATTACGGGCGACCAAGCCCAGCGAGGTAGAGCCGGTTATCCGGGAGGCCTTGAAGATCAATAATACAGTGTTTATGGACTTTGTCATTGCCAGGGAAGAAGGTGTCTACCCCATGGTTCCTGCTGGTAAGGCCACAACAGAGATGCTGCTGGTTTAGGGAGCCGTCACGAGACAACTTGATCATTATGGCCATTTCGTTACGGCTTCATATGCCGTTTTGGTTAATCGGTTGGTCATCTTCTTTGCTTACAACGGCTTAAAAAGGATAGCGCGATGAAACATACCATTTCCGTACTCTTGCAAAATAAACCCGGAGTTCTGTCCCGAGTCACGGGCCTTTTCAGTGGCCGGGGTTTTAACATCGAAAGCCTGTCCGTGGCTCAGACTCTTGAGCCGGATGTTTCCTGTCTGACCCTGGTGACCTCCGGCGAGGATACAATCATTGAGCAGATTACCAAGCAGCTCCACAAGCTCATTGATGTTATCAAAGTCACCGATATGTGCGAGCATGATAATGTTGAACGGGAGATGGCCCTGATCCGGGTAAAGGCCGAGGCGCACACCAGGGCCGAGGTTTTGCGGATTGTTGATATCTTTCGGGGAAAGGTGATTGACGTCGGGCCAAAGAGCTATGTTGTGGAACTTACCGGCAAGGCGAGCAAGCTTCAGGCGGTGATTGATATTCTGCGTCCCATTGGGATACAGGAGATTGTCCGTTCCGGGACCATTGCCATGACCCGGGCTCCCAAGTCGTAATTTTTCCCGTACAGATAGGGTTCGCAGATGAACTGGCAGACTGTAACCGCGGTTTGTCAGTTCATTTTTATATGGGCCGAAACGAAACGGCCCTCAAGAAAACCATTTTGCCGTGAGACAGGAAACGCATGAAAAAACCACAAGTCCCTGTGGCCCTTGAAGGATATCCGTTCATCGGCTTTGCGGCATTGACAACTCTGGTTCTTGCCGTTTTGGGTTATGATTTCAGCGCGTTGCTGGCCTTGTTCACCACGGCCTTTGTCCTGTACTTTTTTCGGGACCCGGAACGGATTTCCCCTGAGGATGAGGATGTGCTGGTTTCTCCGGCTGATGGCAAGGTTATCCTCATTGAGAAGGTTTTTGACGACAAGTTCGTGAAGGAGCATGTCTACAAGGTCAGCATCTTCATGAATGTCTTTAATGTGCATGTGAATAGGTCTCCATGTCCGGGAACCATTACCAAAGTACAGTATTTTCCGGGCATGTTTTTTTCGGCCAATACCGAACGCGGAGCCTTGGAAAACGAGGCTTGCGCCCTTACCCTGGAAACAAGGGGCAACCGTAAAATCGCGGTTGTCCAGGTGGCCGGCCTTATTGCCCGGCGCATTGTCTGTTGGGCTGGAAAGGGTGACAGGTTGATGCGCGGAGAGCGCTTTGGTCTGATTCGTTTTGGTTCAAGGGTTGATCTGTATCTTCCGCAGCAGATTCAGTTGGAAATCTCGGTCGGCCAGAAAGTGAGGGCCGGTGAGACGGTTCTAGGCTACCTTCCTTGATAACTCCTATGCAGAAAATTCTTTTTTCAATATTCTATTTAGGATAGGAGGGCGAACATTGCGATGTTTGCGAACAATATAGAATGGAGGAGCACATGAACAGGCATCATAAAGCCGAAGATGTTATTTCCTCAAAGGGTAAAATCTGCATGTTGCCGAGCATCATTACCACGGCAAGTCTTTTTAGCGGATTTTACGCCATAGTTGCGGCAATTAACGGACAGTTTTTTCATGCAGCCGTGGCAATAATTATTTCCGGTGTTTTCGACGGCCTTGATGGCAGGGTTGCCCGTCTTACCGGCACTACCAGTAAGTTTGGCATGGAGTACGATTCCCTGTGCGATCTGGTGGCCTTTGGTGTGGCCCCCGGGGTGTTGGCCTATGAGTGGGTGCTTCGACCTTATGGACGTTATGGCTGGCTGGCGGCTTTTCTCTATGTAGCGACCACGGCTTTGCGGCTGGCCAGGTTCAATTCCCAGGATACCACTTCGACCAATAACGAATTCACCGGCTTGCCGTGTCCCGCAGCCGGTGGCATGATCGCCGCTTCGGTTATGTTCTGCAGTTTTTTTGATATCAGCGGAACCTTGCGAAATTTTATCGTGCTGGGAACCGTTTACGGTCTTTCCTATCTCATGGTCAGTTCCGTGAAATATCAGAGTTTCAAGCATGTGGAAACTGACCGGGCTCAAAAATTCAAGGTTCTGGTCGGGATGGTTGTGCTCATCATGGTCCTTGCCACCGAACCGCAGGTTACTCTTTTTGTTATGGGGGCCGGTTACGTTCTATCCGGACCGCTGGCGGCGGGGTACCGTTTGGTGGTCAAGGGCAGGAAACCTGCCGTGAAAGAAGAAAGAAATTCGGTATAAACTTGGTTTCGGACAGCATTTCGTTTGTGTTGTCGGGACTGAGAGGAATGGTGCTGCGATGTCTGATAAAATAGTTATTTTTGATACCACCTTGCGTGATGGTGAGCAATCGCCCGGTGCAAGCATGAATATGCAGGAAAAATTTCGGCTGGCCCAGCAACTGGTCAAGTTGAAGGTGGACGTGATTGAAGCCGGTTTTCCCGTGGCTTCCCCTGGTGATTTCGAGTGTGTGCGAAATATCGCGGAAAATATCCGTGGTGCGCAGATCGCCGGCCTCGCCCGTTGTAACGTCAAGGATATTGACCGGGCCTGGGAGGCCCTCAAGGCTGGAGAAAATCCAAGAATCCACACTTTTTTGGCAACCTCGGACATTCATCTTAAGCATAAGCTGAAGATGAACCGGGATCAGGTGCTGGAACTGGCTGTGGCATCGGTTCGTCACGCCGCGAAATACACGAGCAATGTGGAGTTTTCCGCAGAAGATGCTTCGCGCAGTGATCTTGATTTTGTCTGCAAGGTCTTTGCCGCGGTAATCGACGCCGGAGCCACGACCTTGAATTTTCCCGATACAACCGGTTATGCACTGCCCGATGAGTTCGGCCGTAAGATCAGTTATCTCATCGAGAATATCCCAAATATTCATAAGGCTGTGCTCAGTGTCCATTGCCACAATGATCTCGGCTTGGCTGTGGCCAATTCCCTTGCTGCCATTAATCATGGGGCGCGGCAGGTGGAGTCAACCATCAATGGTCTTGGGGAAAGGGCCGGCAATACGGCCATGGAAGAGCTGGTCATGGTTATTCGTACCCGCGCCGACCAGATGCAGGTGCATACCGATATCGTAACCGAGCACATCTATCCCACGAGTCGGTTGGTCACCACCATCACCGGAATGCCGGTGCAGCCCAACAAGGCCATTGTCGGGGCCAATGCCTTTGCCCACGAATCCGGGATACATCAGGACGGGGTGCTCAAGGAGCGGACCACCTACGAGATCATGAATCCTGTTGATATCGGAATCTCCACCGGCAACATAGTGCTGGGCAAGCATTCCGGTCGCCATGCCCTGAAGGATAGGATCGCGGCAATGGGGTATAGCCTCAAGGACGATGAGTTGGAGCGGGTTTTTGCCCGGTTCAAGGAGGTGGCCGACGTTAAGAAGGAGATGTTTGACGAGGATCTCGAAGCCATTCTCATGGACGAGGTGCTGCGAATTACAGAAACCTTCTCCTTGGTACATCTGGGGGCGATGAGCGGCAACAAGAGTTTGCCAACTGCTGCGGTGCGGTTGCTTATCGACGGGAAGGAGCAGGAGATGGCCTGCATCGGCATCGGCCCCATTGATGCCTGCTTCCGGGCCATTGCCGAATTGACTCAAACCAAGAGCAAGCTCCAGTATTTTTCGGTAAGTTCAATCACCGGCGGTACCGATGCCCAAGGCGAGGTTATGGTTCGGATTGAAGATGAAGGGAAGGTTGTTGTGGGTCAGGGAGCTGACCCTGATATCATTACCGCGGCAGCCAAGGCATATCTCAACGGCTTGAATCGGTTGGTGTTTTTGAAGAGGGAAACCATGCGGCAGGGAGGCTGAGACATCAAGTGGCTGCTTTGGAAACCTGCTGATGTTTGTACTTGTCATGCTTGCTGCCGAGAATGAAAGTAAACCAAGAAACGTAACTGTTTCCCAGTGCTGTACATGCAGTGCTGCGAAACAATTACAGATTTTTTATACAATTGCCGGGTGATCCCCGGCTGCTGTCTGTAAGGGACTGGGACAATGACTGCTGCAAAAAAGAAATTCAATGTTGCTGTTGCCGGCGCAACCGGCGCTGTTGGCGGTGCCATGCTTGATGTTTTGGCGCGAAGGGACTTTCCTCTGGATGAACTGCGTTTGCTCGCTTCGGAGCGCTCCGTGGGGAAAACTCTTACCTTTAAGGGCAAGGAGATTCCTGTTCAGCTGTTGAGCAAGGATGCCTTTGCCGGGATCGATATCGCTCTCTTTTCCGCAGGGGCTACCCGCTCCTTCGATTTTGCTCCGGCTGCAGCGGCGGCGGGCGCCGTGGTTGTCGACAACTCCAGCGCCTACCGCATGGATCCGGAAATCCCCTTGGTGGTGCCCGAGGTGAATTCCCATGCCATTGCTCAGTATAAAAAACGGGGCATCATTGCCAATCCCAACTGTTCCACCATCCAGATGCTGGTGGCCCTGAAACCCATTCACGACAAGGTCCGGATCAAACGCATCGTGGTATCCACCTATCAGGCGGTTTCCGGCACCGGGGCAAAGGCCATAGATGAACTCAAGCAGCAGGTTCTTGATTATGCGGCGGGCAAGCCCCTGGAGCATAGCGTATATCCGCACCAGATCGCCTTCAACTGTCTGCCCCAGATCGACAGCTTCCTTGATAACGGCTACACCAAGGAAGAGATGAAGATGGTCAACGAAACCCGTAAGATCTTTGAAGACCAGACCATCGGTGTCACTGCCACCACGGTGCGCGTTCCTGTTTTTTACGGCCATTCCGAATCGGTCAATATCGAAACCGAGAAGAAGATCACCGCGGCCGAGGTCAAGGCTCTTTTGAAAAATGCTCCCGGGGTGCAGTTGGTTGATGAGCCGACCCTGAGCCGGTATCCAATGGCCATTGACTGCGCGGGTAAGTTCGAGACTCTGGTTGGCCGGATTCGTGAGGATGAGTCCATTGCCAACGGGATCAACCTCTGGGTGGTCTCCGACAATATCCTCAAGGGAGCTGCGCTCAACGCCGTGCAGATCGCCGAGGTTCTCATTCGGGATTACCTGTAATTGTGCGGATTATCAGCGGCAGCGCTCGAGGGCGCAAGCTGCTTGCGCCGGGCCCGCGTTTTGGCGATCTGATTCGGCCTACCTCCGATAGGGCAAGGGAAGCGATTTTCAGCATTTTGGCTGCCAAGGTTGCAGGCGCCCGGGTTTTGGACCTGTTTGCCGGTACCGGCGCCTTGGGCCTGGAAGCCTTGAGCCGGGGGGCTATACTGGCGGTTTTTGTCGATGCCCAGCGTTCCGTCATCGAGCTTATTGAGCGGAATGTAGCGCTCTGCGGCTTTACTGACCGTGCCATGGTGTTGCAGCGAGATCTGGCCAAGGGCCTTGCTTTTTTGGCCGCAAAGCAGCCGGCCCATGGATTTGATCTGGTTTTTCTTGACCCTCCTTATGGGAGTACCCTTGCCCTGCGCGGGCTTGAGTGTTTGGCGGCCGGAACTTTTCTTGCCGCCAAGGCGGTAGTTGTTCTCGAAGACGCAGCTGAAGCGCAATACCCTCAAACCTTGGGGCCGCTTACTTGTTTTGACCGCCGCCGTTACGGAGAGGCAGGTTTCTGGCTTTACCACCATCTGGAGGCAGAGAGCAATGACTGACTATGAGCCGTTTGTCTCTGAAGCCACATCCGAATCTGTCGCCGTGTATCCCGGCACCTTTGATCCCATAACCAATGGCCATCTCGATATTATTCACCGGGGGCTGAATCTGTTTGACCGGGTAATCATCGCTGTTGCATGTAATCCTGGCAAGCAGCCGCTTTTTTCCCTGGACGAACGACGGAAGATGATTGAAGATTGTTTCCCCGGCAATGAAACCCGGATCGAGGTGGTGGATGTCTCCGGGCTTCTCGTGGATTTTGCCTACAAACGCGGGGCAAAAGCTATTATCCGCGGCTTGCGGGCCGTGTCTGATTTTGATTATGAGTTCCAATTGGCCTTGATGAACCGGAGGATTGAACGGGAGGTAGAAACGGTTTTTCTGATGACCGGCTTCCGTTGGATCTTTATTAGTTCCAGTATTATTAAGGATGCGGCAAGACATGGCGGGGATGTAAGCGGTTTGGTGCCGGATCATGTCTGCGAGAAACTGCGGGCGCGGTATTTGCAACCATGATGAGCGGATGGGTGACTGTCCTGGCCGATGTCTCAGTCTGTTCTTCTTTTGCCAAGTTCCACAGGGTCATTTCCTGTCATGACTGAGAAGGCGGGAAAAGGGGAGCTTTTTACCCGGCGGATATTCCTGGCTGGTTCTTGGTCCTGGTTGAGCTGGGGGGCCGGCGCCTTGCTCTTGTATCCTGTTTTTCGTTTTCTTGGCTATCGTACTCCCAAACAGCCACGAATCGTGAAAGTACATAAGGTCTTGCCGGTGGGCGGGTTTGTTCTGGAGCATGATTTTATCCTTTTTGTCGGGCAAAGCGGCCCGTGGGCCGTGTCGAGGAAATGCACCCATTTGGGCTGTCGGCTCAATTACCAGGAAAAGGAAGAAATTCTCCTCTGTCCTTGTCATCATAGTCGATTCAGCAAGGAAGGGGTCCGGATCAGCGGTCCCGCCAAAAAAAATCTTCCCCGTTTTCAGGTGGCGACTGTGAGGGAGGACAAGGACGGAAAAGGGTATCTTGTTACCCTGTAAGGCTATGAACATCCGTACGTTTATTGTTGAGACAAAATGGGGGGGCAAGAGCCTGGTTTCGCTCTATCTTTCTGTTTTATCCGGGATGGTGGTGGCCCTCCAGTACGACCCGGCCACTCCTTTTTTTTCCGCCAGTTCCCTTGATCTGCTGACGCCGTTCGGTCAATTCTTTCGCTCCTGTCATTTTTATTCCAGTCAGTTGTTTTTTCTCTTTTCCCTGTGCCATTTGGCTGCGGTTATCCTGGCAAAAACCGATCAGCAGCTGCGTTTCGGCAAGTGGCTCCTGCTGATCGGTTCTGTGCCTGCCGCGTTGTTATTGCTCTTTACCGGCTATGTTCTGCGGGCTGATGCAACCGGAGAGGCTGCAGGTGTCATTGCCGAAAATATCACCCTGTCCATTCCCTATCTGGGAACGATGCTGAACACCTTGCTTTTTTCCATCGAGGCCGAGGCGATGAAGCGGGTCTACGTCAACCATCTCATCGGCCTCGGGCTTGTCTGGGGGGTATGTTGCTGGGATCATCTGCGCCGCTACCGGGTAGGTTTTACCCAACATAGCCTGCTGCTTTTCGGCACGGTGGTGGCCAGTCTTTTTCTTGTAGCGCCCATGGAGCCGACTCGTCTCGGGTTGTTTCACATCCAAGGGCCATGGTTTCTGCTCGGCTTGCAGGAGCTGCTGCGCTATATCCAGCCCGTGTGGGCCGGGGTGTTTTTTCCTTCTACCCTGCTTGTCGCCCTGGTCTGTGTAAATTCAGATACTCCCGGAAGGCGGAGATCGTTGTTGTTTATTCTCTGCTGGCTCAGCGTTTATCTGCTGTTTTCCATAATTGCCGCGTTCAGATAGTGAAAGGTGAAAACGGATAATGAAAAATTAACCAACCAAGGATGTTTTTCACTTAATTTTACATTATCCATTTCTCGCTTTCTCTTCAAGGCAGAGGCAGTTTGACGGAAAAAATTGTGCCATGGGGATGGCAGTCGCGCAGGGAAATCCCGCCGCCATGGCTGTGCACTATCTGACGGACAATGGCCAATCCCAGTCCTGTCCCTGTTTCTCTGGTTGTGAAAAAAGGCTCGAATATTTTTTCCCGGATATTTGCTTGTACGCCGTGGCCGTTATCAATGATCTCCATGCTAATGGCTTCTTCACGTTTTTCATTCTCCCCGGTGGTGGTTTTATCGGCCCGGAGCAATATCCTTCCCTTTTCAATATTACGGCAGGCATTGGCGCTGTTTGTAATCAGGTTGAGAATCACCTGTCTGACCAGCTGTGGGTCGGCCCAGCACTCAAGATCGGGCGGGATTTCGAGATCAAGGGTCAGGGTGGGGTTCCAGCCCGGGTCCTGGCCAAGGGTCTCCATGGCTTCCCAGGCAAGAGCTCGCAGGGGAAACCATTTTTTTTCCGGATTGACCGGTTTGGAAAAGAGAAGAAATTCATGGATTGTTGCATCGAGCCTGTCTGATTCCCGCATGATGATACCAAACAGCCGTTTGTTGATGGAGCTTTCTGTTTCCCTGTCCAACAGCTGCACGGCCCCTGAGATGGCGGCCAGGGGATTCCTGAGTTCATGGGCAATCCCTGCGGCCATTTCTCCGATGGTTGCCATTTTTTCGGCCTGCTGTACCTGGGCCTCCATCTTTTTTATCTGACTGAGATCCTGCAGGGTATAGACGTAGCCGTTTTCGTTATCGTCCGGGGCGTTGAGTCTGGAACAGGAATAACCCACAGGGATAGTTTCTCCGTTTTTGCGGGGGATATCGGCCATGTGCCGCCGCTCCTCCTCATGGAGCAGAGCAGATTCCAGCCCGGGAAATGCGCGGGGAAGTTCCAGACCGATGATTTCGTCGGGTCGGTAGCCTGTTATGAGTCCAGCCGCCCGGTTGAAGGATGTTATCCGGGTATCTTCGTCAACTGTGATAATGCCGGTATTGATATCATCAAAGATCTGTTTGTACAGAAAGGAAAGGCGGTCATAGTCACTCACGGTCTGGAAGAGTTCCGCTTCTGTTTTCTGAAGTCGGGTCGAGAGCATGGCGCTCAGGATGGCAACCAGGAAAAAGGTGAGGCTGTGAATACTGAAATAATGGAGAAGCATTTGGAAATTGGCCAGCTGGCTTGGGTAGGTCAGGCCAAATCGAGATGCATGCCCGCCATACTCGACGAAGAGCAGGGAGCCAAACAGCAGGGTGCTCAGAGTGGCAAACAGCAGGCTTCCCGGACGAAAGAGCATGAAGGCTCCCATGACGATGGGGAAAAAATATACCACCGTGAAAACAGATTGACTGCCGCCGGTATAGAAAACCAGGAGAGTCACCAGAAGGATGTCAAGGGTGATCTGTAGGTAGCCGAAGCGGGAATAGCATTGAATCATCCCGACAATCAGGGCTGAGAGGATGGTGAAAAGATAGAGTCCTGCAATGAAATAGGCAAGATAGTGCAGAGGTGGGAGAAAGATGGAAGGTGTCTTTGCCTGGAGAAGGACACTGATCCCCAGCATTAATGAGAGGAAAAGTACTCTGAAAAACAGCAGCCAGTGAATCTGTTTCTTGAGATGTTCATTGGCGGCATGCGAGGCGGTATGCGGGCAGAAGGTGGAAAGTATCATGGGACCTTTTGGGGATGGAACTCAAGGAAAAGGATATGGTTCCAAACGTTCTTGGGAGTGTTTCTTGAAGACAGGCTTCAAATGTTATATTTTTTTGCCTTGTAGCGGAAGGAACGGAAGCTCATTTTTAGAAGATCCGCTGCTTTCATTCTGGAATTATTTGTCCTGTTCAGGGCGGTTCTGATCAATCTTTTTTCAATATCGGTGATGTACTGTTCAAGCCCGAGGTCAAAGGCGACTTCATCCGTTGACGCGGTGACATCTCCGCCTGCCTGATCAGTGTCAAGGATGCGGCTGGGGCGATGTCCTGACAGGGTGAGGCTTTCCGGTAAAATAATATTGGAGGATTCAAGGGCGACTCCACGCTCGACGATATTTTCCAACTCACGGACATTGCCGGGGAAATCATAGTCCATCAGGACCTTCAGGGCATAGGAGGAGATTTGTTGCACCTCCTTATCGAACAGGGCGCAGTATTTTTTTAGGAAATGGTCGACCAGAAGAGGCACATCCCCTTTGCGTTCACGAAGGGGCGGCATGCGGATGGGGACAACGGCCAAACGGTAAAAAAGATCCTCCCGGAAGCGACCGGCCAGAACTTCCTCTTCCAGGTTTTTGTTGGTGGCTGAAATGATCCGGACCTTGACCTTGATGGTCTCCGTTCCGCCGACTTTTTTGAATTCACGTTCCTGCAAAACCCGCAGGAGTTTGGTCTGGATAAGCGGGGAGAGTTCACCGATTTCATCCAGAAAGGCGCTGCCATTGTTTGCCAGCTCAAAAAGCCCGGTCTTGTTGGCAATTGCCCCGGTGAACGAGCCCTTGGCATGGCCGAACAGTTCGGATTCGATGAGGTTTTCCGGGATGGCGCTGCAGGTGATGGGGACAAAGGCGTTTGCCGCGACTTTGCTATGCTGGTGAATGGCTTGAGCCACGAGTTCCTTGCCGGTTCCTGATTCGCCATAGATGAGGACATTGGCCTGGGTTGGGCCGATGCGCTGGATGAGGTCGTAAATCTTGAGCATCTCCGGGCTGTTGCCGATGATGCCTGCAAAAGAATCCCGGTCCTTGGCCGGGGGCTTTTCCTGCCGACTCACCAAGGATGCCTTGATAACCGAGAGAATGTCATCCACCTTGAACGGTTTGGTAATGTAGTCGTAGGCGCCGTTTTTCATGGCAAGCACCGCATCTTCCGGCGAGGCGTAGGCGGTGATCAGCACGACGGGGATAGAGAGATCCTGCTGTTTGATATTCTCAAGGAGGGCGAGGCCGCTTAAATCCGGCATGCGGATGTCCGAGATGATCAGATCAAAATGGTGGTGTTTTAAAAGGGTGAGAGCTTCGGCTCCGCTTGCGGCGGCACGGGTTGTGTAGCCGTTTTTATCCAGGAGAATTGTGAGAAACTCCCGCATGCTGGGTTCATCGTCAACGACAAGTATCTCGGCTATCTCGGCCATGGGTAATCTGCTCAAGGCTTGAGGTGGTTTTCTGAGGATGTACAATGGGGGCTATCTTAACAGAAAATTTTCGCCCTGAAATAACAAAAATGCGTAGGGCTAAATGAAATGACCTGCGCATTTTTATCCAAACTGTGCGGGCCAACCGGCAGAGTCGTAGATTTTTCGGTATGATATCAGCTGCTGCCGCTATTCTTTTTCCTTTTTGGGAGGGTAAAAAAAAGGCATCCGTACTTGGTACGGATGCCTTTTGCCTGTCTGCGGCAGGTATTGACTCGTTGAAAATCAGTGATTCTGGGCAGCACCTGCACCCATCGGAACCCGAATGTCTTCGACAAGATGCTGAATATGTTCGGGTGGGGCCTTGGTAAAGCTTGAAACAGTGAAGGCAACGACGAAGTTGAGCAGGGCGCCCACTGCGCCAAAAGAGCCGGGGGAAATGCCAAGCAGCCAGTTTGCCGCATTATCCGGGGCCATGGCGGTCGAAGGGATGAACATGAACCCTTTGTACCAGAAAATATAGAGCAGGGTGGAGCCAAGCCCGGCAAGCATGCCGCAGATGGCACCAGCACTGTTCATTCGCTTGACAAAGATCCCCATCATGATGGCAGGGAAGATTGACGAAGCGGCGAGCCCAAAGGCCAAGGCCACAACTTGAGCGGCAAATCCCGGCGGATTGAGGCCGAGATAGCCTGCAACGATGATGGCGAAGGCCATGGCAATACGACCTGCCAGTAGCTCAGTCTTGTCATTGATGCCTTTGGCGATCATGCCCTTCAGGAGGTCATGAGAGATGGAGGAAGAAATGGCAAGGAGCAGACCCGCGGCGGTGGAGAGGGCTGCGGCGATACCACCGGCCGCCACCAAGGCGATGACCCAGTTGGGAAGCTTGGCGATCTCGGGGTTGGCGAGCACCATGATGTCGTTGTCAACCTTGGTTACCTCGTTTCCTTTCCAGCCAAAAGAGGCGAACTTGCTCTCTGCGTGTTTCGCTGAGGCTTCATCCACCTTGGCTTGAGCGGCGGCCACGTTGCCGCCTTCTTTCCTGGCAGTGGCCAGATCGGCTTCCGCAGCACTCAGACCATTGTCGCTGTAATACTGGATTTTGCCGTCACCGTTTTTGTCATCGAAGCCGAGAAGGCCGGTTTTTTCCCAGTTATGCATCCATTGCGGACGGGCATCAAACGACAGGTTCCCTTCAGGTGAACCAACTTCTCCGGTCTGAATGGTATTTGTCAGGTTCAGACGGGCCATGGCCCCAACCGACGGAGCGGTGGTGTAGAGGATGGCGATAAAGACCAGGGCCCAACCGGCGGAAGAACGGGCGTCCTTAACCTTGGGTACCGTGAAGAAGCGGGTAATAACATGGGGCAGGCCGGCGGTCCCGATCATCAGGGACATGGTCAGGAGGAAAATGTTCAGGGTACTTCCCTTTTGAGCGGTATAGGCGTTGAATCCGAGATCGACCACTATCTTGTCCAGTTTATCAAGAAGATATATGCCATCTCCGCTACTCAGGGTCGATCCCAAGCCTAACTGGGGAATAGGATTGCCGGTGAGTTGAAGGGAGATGAATACTGCAGGAACGGTGTAGGCGAAGATCAGAACTACGTACTGGGCGATCTGGGTGTAGGTAACGCCCTTCATCCCGCCGAGAACCGCATAGACAAAGACGATACCCATACCGATGAACAATCCGGTTTCAAAGGGGATTTCCATGAACCGGGAAAAGGCAACACCGATACCTTTCATCTGGCCGATAACATAGGTCAGCGAGGCGATGATCAGGCAGACGATGGCGACCAGGCGGGCCGTCTGGGAATAAAATCGGTCGCCGATAAATTCAGGAACCGTAAACTTGCCGTATTTGCGAAGATATGGGGCGAGGAGCATGGCCAGCAGACAGTATCCACCTGTCCAGCCCATCAGGTAAGCGGAGGCGTCATAGCCGCCCATGGCAAGCATTCCGGCCATGGAGATAAAGGAGGCTGCGGACATCCAGTCGGCGCCGGTGGCCATACCGTTGAGTACCGGATGAATTCCCTTGCCGGCAACATAGAACTCGCCGGTGTTTTTTGCACGGGTGACGAGGGCAATATAAAGGTAGAGGGCAAAGGTCGCCCCGACCACGATGTAGGTGGTAATCATTAAATCCGTCATGCTCAGGTCTCCTTATGCCTCTTCGACGTTGAATTTACGGTCAAGCTGATTCATGCGCCAGGCGTAGAAAAAGATCAATGCTACAAAGATATAGATCGATCCCTGCTGAGCAAACCAGAATCCAAGTTGATAGCCGCCCAGATGGAAGGCGTTCAATTGATTGACAAACAAGATACCGCACCCGAACGAAACAAAAAACCAGACAAGCAGACAACCGATCACGAGCCGGATATTTGCCTGCCAGTACTTCTGGGCATTATTCATCTTTTTCTCCTCTTCGCTTAAAGGTTTCTCTTTTGTTATGCAAGCCGTTTTACGGCTTGATATGTAGAGTGGGTATATATACCGATATTGTTGATGGTGTCAACGGGATTTTTAATTGTGATCACGATGGCTTGAGGTAGACTTGCTTTAAATAAACTTGTCTTTGCCGGGTAAGCACTATCCTATGGATTGTGTTGGATCAATGTATGCGCGGAAGCTCTGTTGGCCTGGAAAGAGAATTTTTCGTTGCTGGTAACTGGGTTGGGTGTGGTGGTTGATTGTGAAATTAAGCAGCAGGGGCAGCGCCATTTGCGGAAAAAATAACGGAAATAATCTGTGTTAGTTAAGATTGTTAACTTAATCTCAGAGGGTTTTTTCAGGTGGTGGTTGATCGATAGCGCAAGTTTCAAACCCTTCCTGCTCGATAGATATCCTTTAGGGTCAACAGACCGCCTTTTCTGAATTTCTTGAGGAGAAAGAGAAAAAGATAGGCCGTCTGCATCGCATCCTCAAAGGCATCATGTGACTTGAACGTGGGGAGGTGATATTCCTTGGTCAGATCTTCCAGGGAATAACTGCGTGATCCGTCCTCCTCTCCGTGAAAATGTCCCGACAGCACCCGCCGATACCCCTGAGCCATGCGGATGGTGTCAATTCCTGGATTGGATAGGGTTCCGCCCAGAATCTTGCGGGCGGCCCTGTTTAAAAAACCCATGTCAAGCGTCACGCAATGTCCCACCAAGAGGCTGTTTTTCGCAAATTCAATAAAGGCTGGAAGCACTTCTTCCAAGGGCGGTGCTGCCGCTAATTGTTGCGGCGTAATTCTGTGGACTAAGGTGGCTTTAGTATGCTCGATATTTATTGGTCTGATATATCGATGAAAGGTGGTGCCGAGATCGATCTGTAAATTTCGGATCATAACAGCGCCAATGGAGATAATTTCATCCTTTTTTTGATCGAAACCGGTCAGTTCGGTGTCACAAACCACAAAGGAATACTCGGCAAGGGGGCGGGATTGGTCAAATCGGGAAAAGGTCTCCCTGTTTTTGATAATGAGAGGGTGAGGAGAGGCAAACCAGGAGCCAGGTTTCAGCAGATTCACCATCATGTCACCGGATACATCTGCCCCAGTACGCCATACAGTCTTTCAATAACCGTGAAGGCGTCCTTGAGCATCCTGCGTTCCAGATCGGAGAGATCAGCCGGATCGATATAATTGTCGGGAAGAACCCCGGCCTCAATCTGTCTTAATTGATGTACCAGACGTTGTTGCATTTGGAGTTCATAGGCCTCGCTGGCCGCAGACCATAACTCCCTTTGGATCCATTCGCCATCCATCAGTGCTTTGAGGCGGGCCAGGGTATTGGTCTCCTTCACCCCGTATTTCAGAGCCAGTACCCGGGCAAAATAAACAAAAGGGCTTAGTCCCTGGCGTTTAATATCCAGTCGGTTTTTATGTTCCCCGTCTTTTTCAACAATGAAATTCTTGAAAAAAGAAAGGGGGATACGGGTTTCCATACACTGGCGGGCCAGATGGAACAGAAAAAGATCTCGGCCAGCTATCTGCCGGTTTAAGTGGGTTCGGAGGTCCTCCGCGAGTGCGGACTCACCAAAGCCTGGGCGAAAATCAAAAAAGATCGTGGCATAACGCAATTCCTGCGGGTCAGGCTCGGCAATCCAGCGTTCAAAATAGTGTTTCCAAACCGAAAGAGGTTGGCACCAACGCGGATTAATGGCCATCACCTCACCGGGGCAGAGAGGATAGCCACAGTTTACCAGATGGTCAATAGCCTTGTCGGCAAAGGCTTTGAAGTACGTCTCGGCTTTGTGTTTCTGGGCCTCATCCGCGGGATCAGCATAAATGATGGCATTATCCTGATCGGTTTTGAAGGTCTGCTCACGGCGACCTTCACTGCCCAAAAGCAGCCAGCAGTAGGGAAGAGGCGGCATCCCCATTTCTTGTTCCAGCAAGGTTAACATCCGTTCCAGGATATGATCGTTGAGGATGGCAATCATCTGGGTTATATTTCCGGCCTTGGCCCCTTCGGAAATCAGCCCTCGAATCACCTCCGGAATCTTTTGTGCCAAGGGATACAAGCCGGGAATCTGTTGTTGGGCTCGGATCTCCTTGAGCAGATAATAGGGTGAGTGGCCCTGCAGGAGCATGATGTCATGGGAGGTAATAACCCCGATGATCCGTCCGGCACGCTCCACCGCCAGATGATGGACACCGGTGGCCATCATCTTTAACAAGACATCAAAACAGAGAGATTGTGACAGTACGGTCTGCACCGGCCCACTCATGATGGTCTGCACCGGTTGTTGATAATCCAGCCCGGCAGCCACCACCTTTCTCCTGAGATCCCGGTCGGTGATTATGCCGACAATTTTTTCCGCATCGGCTGTGTCATGGACCAACAGGCAGCCTACCCGATGCTCGGACATATGGGCGGCTGCCTCCTGAATGGTGGCACTGGCCACCACCTTGCGTAAGTCTTTTACCAAATCGCCAACCTTGATGGAAAAAAGGTAGAGATCTTCATTGCTGCGTCGCGCCACCTTGTGATGACGCAGCTCGTTATAGGCGGTGGTGACGATTTTTTCGGAAAAACTCTTCAGGTAATAGTGGGCAAAGGATGCTTGTTTTTCAATGAGGTCGAGAAATATCTCTCGGGGCAGGAGGAAACAAAAAGTGTCCTCCACGGTCTCAATATTAAGATTGGCAGGGGTTCCGCGGATGATAGCCAGGGCACCGATGTAGGCGCCTTCTCCTCGAAAGTCCTTCAGGGTCACCTCGCCGTTGTCGTCTTCCAGAAAGGCTTTGACCCCGCCTTGCTGGATTAGGAAAAGATGGGTCAGTTCGGTGGTGTCCGCGGTAAGAATCCTGGTTCCCTTGGGGAAAAAATCAATCCGGCAATGCCGTGCAAGAGATTTCAGCGTGTTCGCATTTAAGGTATTAAAAGGCATGATCCCCTTTAAAAACGAGATCGCCACTTCAGGCGCGACTGCATGGACATCGTTTTCTCTGAAGGTTGTCATTTGTGTTTGCTTTTAATGTAAAATTTAGATGCAGAGCAAACCATGAGGGATGGAGAGCCGTGGGGTCGGTCGGAAGTGGTGGACACCAAAAGAGCATATCGCATAATTTCAGTGTTGAAAAGATACTTGTGTTCAGCTGCTGATTACGCCGAATTCAAATCTGTCCGTTGATTTTTTTTAGCCGATGAAGAGCAGGCAGCTCCATTTATGCATGCGAATGACCAGTTGTAAACGTTTCGATTTAATGATTCCCCGGTTCTTTTATTGGCGGCGCGGAACACCACGTTGCGTAGTGGTTCTGCTTGTTCCCGTGTGTTTCTCGCCTGTTGCTATCCTGTCGTAGGTTAACTCCCTTCGTTTTTCAACCCGCTCGTGGCCAAGGGAGAATACCCATGCGTATGTCATGCTTCCTTGACAGGGAGTAGTGTAACATAGTAAAAATTCAAGAGAAAATCTTTGTGTAAACAATCAGGCCCTGAAGGGGAAAACAAGTTCATGAAGAAAGAACACGCGGTAATTATTCCGGTTATTCTGGCCGGAGGATCCGGCACCCGATTGTGGCCTTTATCCAGGGAGTGCCATCCCAAGCAGCTCCTTCCCCTGATCAACGACAAGACCATGCTTCAGAATACCTTGCTGCGGGTCCAGGGGTTGAAGGGGGTTTCCGCGCCAATAATTATTTGTACTGAAGAACACCGTTTTTTGGTTGCAGAACAGGTTCGCGCCATCGGTGATCCCGCGACGATTATCATCGAACCTGTGGGGCGGGATACGGCCCCGGCAGTTGCCGTCGCCGCCCTTGAGGCAATCCGGCAGGATGACGATGCGGTTCTTCTTGTCCTGCCTGCAGACCATGTGATCGGCAACGAGGGTAATTTCGCCGAGGCCGTGGCCAGGGGAGCTTCCTGCGCCGTGCATGGGCATCCTGTCACCTTTGGCATTGTTCCGCAGAGCCCGCACACTGGATATGGCTACATTAAAAAGGGTGAGGTGCTCGGCGGAGAGGATTCTTCGGTCTTCGCCGTGGACTGCTTTGTGGAAAAGCCCTCCCTGGAAAAAGCCAGACAGTATATCAAGGAAGGCTATCTCTGGAACAGCGGTATGTTTCTTTTTCCGGCTGCGGGCTTTATGGCTACCCTCAATGAATTTGAGCCGGTCATGGCCGATTGCGTGGCGCGGGCCTATGCCGCCCGTACCCATGACCTGGATTTTACCCGACTTGATTCGGTGGCCTTTTCGGCAAGCCCATCCAACTCCGTTGATTATGCTGTGATGGAGCGGGTCCGGGATACGGTGGTCGTGCCCCTGGATTGTTCCTGGAGTGATGTCGGTTCTTGGGAATCCCTGTGGGAGATCGGTAAACAGGATGAGCAAGGCAATATCTTTATCGGCAATGTCCTGGCCGAGGATGTGACTGGTTCTTATATTCATGCCGGTGACAGGCTTGTCGCAGCAATCGGACTCAGCAATCATATCATTGTCGAGACCAAGGACGCGCTGCTGGTCGCAGCAAAGGATCGGACTCAGGAGGTGAAAACCATTGTCAATCGCCTGCAGTTGGAAAAGCGGGAGGAGGTTCGGCTGCACACGAAGGTCTTCCGCCCTTGGGGGTCTTATGAGCGTGTGGATTGCGGGGAACGTTTTCAGGTGAAACGGATTATGGTGAATCCCGGCGCGACCCTCTCGTTGCAACGGCATTTTCACAGGGCTGAGCACTGGGTGGTGGTAAAAGGCACGGCCCATATCATCAATGGCGATCAGGCCATCATTTTATCTGAAAATCAATCCACCTATATCCCGCTTGGGACTAAACACCGCTTGGAAAATCCCGGCACCATTCTCCTTGAGATTATCGAGATTCAGACCGGCAGTTATCTGGGAGAGGACGACATTGAAAGATTTGAGGATCTGTACGGTCGGTGAATTGAGGTGTTTGGGTCAATAGTAATAAAAAGCGATTGAGGCGAGGTGCTTTTGTTGATTCTGGAACGAGGTTATTCGCCTGGAAAAGAAATAAAAAACAGCAGGTTGTCATACATTTGTTGAGCGATCCGCTGAATTTTATTTGCACTTTACCGTTAATGGGTATAACAACATAAGTGTTGCATGAGGGGTGGTTGGGGAGCCGTGTAGAGGAAGTTTTCATCTCTGCGAAAAGGTGAGGGTGGATGCAGCGTATTGTGGTGCTTGGCGGAAGTGGTTTTGTCGGCAGGGCGCTGGTTCAACGCCTTGTGGCTGAGGGTATTGAGACAGCCGTTGTCGCTCGAAGTTCTTTTCTCGAAGCAGACCCCTTAGGGGTACGGGTTTTTTCAGGTGATATCGGGGATGCGGATTTCCTGAAAAATTCCCTGGCCGGTTACGACACCGTAATCCATCTTGCCTCCAAGAACGGCATCTGGGGAGACAAAAAGGAGTATTACCGGACCAATGTCGTTGGAACCCAGAATGTCTTGGACGCCTGTCGCGCAAATCACATTGCGGCCCTCGTCTATGGCAGTACGCCAGGGGTTGTTTACCAGAAAGACGACCTGTGCGGGGTGAACGAGCGCACTCCCTACGCCCGGAATTACCTCTCTGACTATGTCCGGAGTAAGGCCATTGCCGAAAAAATGGTCCTCGAGGCCAACTCCGCCTCCCTGAAAACCATGGCCTTGCGTCCTCATCTTGTCTGGGGGCCTGGAGACGCCAATTTTATCCCCCGCCTTTTAGGTCATGCCAGATGCCGACAGTTGAAACGTGTCGGGGACGGTCACAATCTCGTTGATGTTACCTATATCGATAATGCGGCGGATGCCTTCGTCCTGGCGGCGAAAAACTTGCATGGCCCGGCCTCGGGAGCGGGAAAACCGTATTTTATCTCCCAGGGAGAGCCGGTCAATCTTTGGAATTGGCTCAATAAGTTTTTCAGACGGCTTGATATTCCCATTGTCGAGGAGAGCATCCCTTTTCACAAGGCTTACCTGAGTGGGATGTTCATGGAAAAGGCTTTTGCCCTTGCACGGATCAAACGGGAGCCCTGCATGACGCGCTTTCTTGCCGTGCAACTGGCGAAATCCCATTGGTTCTCCATCGAGAACGCCAACCGCGATCTTGGATATTTCCCCAAGGTTTCGACGGCGGAGGGAATCAACACCATCCTGCAATGGGTTAACAGGAGTGAGTTGTAGGAGCCGTCGGGGAAGTTTTGCCTGTTTTTTTCAGCTGATATCCTGTTTATTTCTCCGCGATCTTAAACCTCATTGTGCTTTTCAGCAGATAATCCCAGACTGTTTTTTCTGTTTCAGTTTCAACAGGTTGAATCCGGTTCCTCCAGTCGCTCCAGAATCCGACCGCGCACCGTGTCCCGAAGTTTTAATGCCTTTTGCCAGTCGTTATCCCCTTCCGGCGATACCGGTTTGTCGATCAGCATTTGGAGTTTGCAGTAATGCGGGCGCCATGTTTCGTCGCGCAGCAGAGTGCGGGTGCCGATCAGGGTTACAGGTACTACCGGAAGACTACAGCGTGCGGCGACAATAAATGCCCCCATGCGGAACGACAGCAGTCCCGGTAGGGTTCGGAAGGTACCTTCCGCGAAAAACAACAGGGATGCGCCGATGCGTGCCCGCTCCTCCAGTCCGCATGTGTCCTCCACGCCGCGTGCGCTGTCAAAACGCTCAACAAATGCGCTGTCGAGCCGGCGCAGCGGGATGCCGGCAAACGGTTTACCTAGCAGCTCCTGTTTGGTCACGTAGGTGAATCTGGCAGGTAGCATGGCCGTGAGGATCAGGGCATCCAAATAACTGGCGTGATTGCAGACCACGATCACCGGGGTGTTTTCGGCAAGGTGCTGCAAGCCCTCCACCCGTGGCATCAGCCCTGTCATGGCCAGGGAAAGACGGGCGCTTGCCTTGGCCATGAGCCGGCGCAGCTTTAACGTTGGGGCAAGTATGATCAGGAGCCAGGCGAAGGGGGTGATGACGGCAAAAACCGCCCAGGCCCAAGCGCTCCAGACCCATCCGATGCCGCGTTTCAGCCAATGCCGGACATGTGCCGCAGTGCCCGAGCAAGTCAGGCGCGTTAATTGCAGCCATGGTGGTTGCTGGGTTCTGCTCAACTCACCGCGTTCGTAGCGTTCCCGACAGGCAGCGCGGCGAATTTTGCCGCTGGAAGTTTTGAGAACGGTGCGCGGTGGCGCCAGCACGATGTCATCGGCGGGTAGTCCCAGCAAATCAATGGTGAGATGGTTGATTGCGTCCCGTATGCGACTGCGTTCCTCAATCATGCTGTGCGCGCGCGTCTCGGCAAGCACCACCAGCCGTTCCGAGCCGGTATGCGAGTCAGTGGCCGGGAACACCGCCACCCCGCCTTTGCGGATGCCGGGCACCTGGTTTACAGCTTCTTCCAGTTCCTGGGGATGAATGTTATGACCGCCGCGAATGATGATATCTTTCTCGCGTCCGGTGAGGTAGAGCTCTCCTGCTGCGAGATAGCCCAGATCTCCGGTGTTAAGCCATGCCCCGTCGAACAGGCGATGGGTGGCCTCGGGGTTGCGGAAATAGCCGCGGGTTGCGGATGGCCCCTGAAACTGTACGCGTCCTTGGGTGCGTTCCGGCATTTCCCTGCCGTTGGCGTCGACAATGCGGATGGAGTGGCCGGACAGGGGCAGGCCGCAAGAAACGATGCGGTGCGGGGAGGAATCCTCCGCCGTCGCAATACGGGCGATGCCGGTAGCAAAAAGTGCATCGCGATCAATTCGGTCAACGAGCGGTCCGCGTTTAAGCGGTGGAAAGGCCAGTCCGAGGGAGGATTCCGCCAGGCCATAGACCGGGGTCATTGCTTCGGGGCGAAAACCTTTGGGAGCAAAACGCGTGGCAAAATGAGTCAGCGTCTCGGGACTGACCGACTCGGCCCCGTTGTAAGCCAGTCGCCAACAGCTCAGATCAAGGCCGTCGAGATCGCGATCTTTGAGCTTGTTGGCGCATAGTTCATAGGCAAAATTGGGCGCCGCCGAGACAGTGGCGCGATGTCGGTGGATGGTCCACAGCCAGCGGCTGGGCCTGGCGAGGAAGGCGAGGGGTGACATCAGCACCAGTCGAAAGCCGAAGCTGAGGCTGCCCATGCAGGCGCCGATCAGGCCCATGTCGTGGTAAAGGGGCAGCCAGGAGACAAAGATGTCCGTCGAGGTAATGCCGGAGGCTTGTTCCATCGCGCGCAAGTTGGCGAGCAGATTAGCGTGAGTCAGCACCACACCTTTTGGGTTGCCGGTACTGCCGGAGGTGTATTGCAGGAAGGCGATGTCCTGCGCGTTTGGCCTTGGCAAGGGTGGTGGCGTGCCGCCGGGGCAGGCTAGTTCCGCGACGGTCTTAACGGAGCGCAGCGCGGGGCATTGTGCACGGAGCAGGTGGCCGAGCGGCTTGGCCCGCTCATCGGTGATGAGCATGGCGGCTTCGGCATTGACGACGATCCCGGCGATGCGCCGCATGTGATCCTCGAGCTGCGACGGACGAGCCGGCGGGTAGAGCGGTACCGGCACGCAACCGGCATAGATCGTGCCATAGAAAACGGAGAAAAAGTCCCGTCCGGTGGGCAGCATGATGGCGATTCTCTCTCCGGCAGTAACCCCTTGAGCGAGCAATCCGGCCGCCAGTGTCCGGGCCTCTGCTTGCAGCATGCGATAGGTGATCTCCTCCGTGCGCTCCTCTTCGACATACAAAGTGATGTGCGTCCGCTCGCCGTGTTGCGCGACATGCCAGTCGAGCATCTCGGTCAGTGTGGCGATGGTTTCCGGAGGATGATGAATTTCGCTTGGAGTTTGCGGTGAGATATGGGGTCGGGCAGGTGTTTCGCCAAGAAGTGTGCCTCTCATCAGACGCAGCAGATCGCCGGGCGTTTCAGCCTCGGCCAACGCCGTCTCGGCCAGTCTGACCCCCATGTCGCGCTCGATGCGGACAAGCAGTTCCACTCGCGTCAGGCTGTCCAAACCGAAATCGCGCTCCAGCCCATGATTCAGCCCCAGGTGCTCCATGGTGTTTGCGTTTGGTTTCAGTTCACGGGCAAGCTTGCGCACGATGGAGAGGAGCTGCTCTCCATCGCTGGAAAAGTCGGGGGATGGTTGTGAGGGAGGTGGGTTCATGTATTCTTCTTCTCCCTGGTCAAGGTGTCTTGCCTGCCTGATGATCGGCATGTAGCGCTGTTTGCCTGCCGCGTACTTCCTGTATGTTCAATAGTAGGATAAGTCCGATGACGAAGTAGCAGCCGGTGAGCAGCAGCGCGAGTCGATGATCGCCGCCGGTCAGCCAGGTGGTGATGCCGTAGGTGAGCGGTCCGGCAATGGCGGCGAGCTTCACCGCCAGCCCCCAGAAGCCGAAGAACTCAGCCAGGCGGGAGGGTGGAGTCAATAGGCCCACAAAAGCGCGTCCGGCGGATTGCGAGGCACCCAGGCACAGGCCGGCAAGATTCGCCGCTGCCCAGAACAACGGAGGCTCGCGTGCCGCCCAAGCCAGTATGATGGCCACGATCCACCCCGCCAGCGTCAAGGCGATGGCGCGGACATGGCCGATGCGGTCCTGCAGATGCCCGAAGAAGAAGGCGCCGAGCGCTGCCGTGATATTGACTGCAAGGACCAGCAGTAAAATCCGTTGGGTGGTGAATTGCATCGCTTCTACAGCATAGATGCCGGTCAGGGTGATCACTGCCTGTATTCCGGACTGATAAAACAGGCTGCAGAGCAGGAAGCGGCGCAGATCGGTGAATTGCTGCAGGTGGCCCCAGATTCGCCATACCTCTTGCCACGCATCCCGGAACCGGATTCCTTGGCCAGGCTGCGGCACAGTGCGTTCGCGCAGCAGCAGAAAGGTCGGAATGCTGGCCAGGGCAAATACGCCGGCGGTGATGAGCATTGTTACCGGCACAAACCGGTTCGGGCTCTGGCCTTGCGCTTCGGCCCAAGCAATATACATCAGACAAAGGCCGAGGGTGGTCAAGCCGCCGAGGTAACCGAGGCTCCAGCCCCAGCCGGACACCCTGCCCAAGGCGCTGGATCGGGAGATTTCCGGGAGAAACGCCGCGATCAGATTCTCGCCGCTGCCGAAAAAGAAGTTGGACGCGATCACGCATACGATGGCAAGCCACAGCGTTTGAGGCTGGGAAAAATAGAGCAGCGCGGTGAACAGCACGCAGCCTGCGGTAGTGATTGCCAGCAGCCGTTTTTTTGCCGCATACAGGTCGGCCCAGGCGCCGAGCAGCGGAGCGCTTACCACGATCAGAGCATAGGAGACGGACAGGGCGGAGGTCCAGGCCAGGGTGGCCCAGGGCGCGTCGCCCGCAACCACCGTGACGAAATAGGCATTGAACAGTGCGGTGATAACCACCGTGGTGTAGCCGGAATTGGCAAAGTCGTACATCGCCCAGGCCCACAGCTCATGTGGACTGACATCGGAACGCAGCACGCTCTTGGAATATGATGACATCATTCTCTCTTTATTTAGAGGATCCGGCGCTGTTTTAATCGGATCACCACCCAATATGCCGACAACGCGGCGAGGAGATGTTTTGTCGTGTGTCCGCTGATCATCTCGATCAGCGTAGCAATTCGACGATCGTTGAAATCGCACAGCAAGGCTATCAGGTAGAGGCCGATTACGGTCAGGATGTCCTTGTCGCCGGTGTAACGCGGTGGATACAGCCTGAGCAGCAGCGGGATCAGCAGTATCGGATAACACTGGATCAGGCCATAGGCGCGCAGGTCGCCCCGGCCGTGCAGTTCGCTTAAGCCCCAGTAGGCAACACTGCCCAGTCCGGCGGTAAACATCAGCGGGAGCAGGCGCAGCCCGGTGGTAAGAGTGACGCGTTCGCACAGGATTGCATCGAACCAGGAGACGAGTGCCAGGGTAATCGCCGCCCGATCCCACATCAGCCGATCGTTGTCGGGGGCAAGATGATAATAGCCGGAGGCGAAGCCGGTCAGGATAACGGCGAAAAAGAACAGCGCGTAAGGCAGCGCCTCGCGCGGCTTAAGGAAACTATCTCGTCCTGTCTCGCTGTGCAGGAAGCGCAGGCCAGCCAGTCCCGCCAGTACAAACAAGATATTGGAGGAGGTATTGAGGAAATTCGGCACCCAGAAGATGGTGCGTTGGTCGGCGAATTCATGATAGTGCTGTGGTTGGGGGATTCGCGGCAGCGCGCATGCCAGGCCGGCTAAAGCCGCAGCCGGCAACCAGAGCATGAGCGCCTTGGCGCGCGGGGTTGAGTGGGGCAATCCGTTCATTTCCCCTCCTGGCGTTGGGCAGGCACCGGGTCGAGGCGGGAGATGTCTGCATGCGTGGCTTGGGGCAGATGTGCCTGAAAGATTAAGAGCGCCAGGGCGATCATGTCACCTGCTCCTCTTTCAGCTTCCTGCGCAGAATCTTGCCGATGGGTGACTTGGGAAGTTTTTCCCGAAACTCCACATGCTTCGGCACCTTGTATGCGGTCAGATTCGCTTTGCAGTGTGCAATCAGCGATTCGGCGGTGAGGGCTGTATCCTTTTTTACCACATATACCTTGACCACCTCGCCGCTTTTCTCATCAGGGGCGCCCACGGCGCCGACCTCCTTTACCCCGGGATGCATCATCGCCACCTCCTCGACCTCGGCGGGGTAGACCTTGAAGCCGGAGACCACGATAATGTCCTTGTGGCGGTCGATGAATTGGATATAGCCGCGTTCGTCCATCATGCCGATGTCCCCGGTGCGCAGCCAGCCATCGGCGCTGAGAACACGGGCGGTTTCTTCCGGCATGTTCCAGTAGCCCCGCATTACTTGCGGCCCTTGCACGCAGATTTCTCCCATCTCGTTCAGGGGGAGCTCGCACCCTTCCTCGTTTCTGATCTCCACCCGGGTGGAGGGAATCGGGATGCCGATTTTGCCGCTGAATGTCTTGGCGTCCAGCGGATTCACACAGACGATGGGGGAGGCCTCGGTCAAACCATAACCCTCGATGAGCGGCAGTCTCATCATCTGCTGCCAGCCTTCAGCCACCGAGCGCTGCACGCTCATGCCGCCCGCCACCGAAACTTTCAGGGCGCCGGCGTTGGCCTTTTTTACAGACTTGAAACCCGGCTCGTGCAGGAGAAGATTGAACAAGGTGTTGACGCCGGTTATGGCGGTGAAGCGGTTTTTTTTGAGTTCCTGCACGAAGCGGGGGATGTCGCGGGGATTGGTGATCAGAATGTTGTTTGCTCCCCATTTGACAAAGGTGAGCAGATTGGCGGTGAGGGCGAAGATATGGTAGAGCGGCAGCGGCGTGACGATCACTTCTTCGCCTTCCTTCAGTGTCGCGCCGATCCAGGCCGAGGTTTGCTCCACGTTGGCCACCATGTTGCCGTGCGTCAGGATCGCGCCCTTGGCCAACCCGGTTGTTCCGCCCGTATATTGCAGGAAGGCGATATCCGTATGGCCAAGCTCCACATCGACGAGCGCATGGGCTGCGCCAAGTTTCAGCGCGGTGTTGAAGGCAATTGCCCCGGGCAGGTCCCAGTGCACCACCATGCGTTTGATCCATTTGATGACGAAGTTGACAAGCTGCGCCCGCATCGGCGGGAACATATCCCCCACCTGAGTAGTGATAACATGGCGCACCGCAGTTGCGCCGATGACTTCCTGCAGCGTATGGGCGAAATTTTCCAGTACCACTATGGCCACCGCCCCGGAGTCGGCTAATTGGTATTGTAATTCGCGCGGGGTGTAGAGCGGATTGACGTTGACTACAATCAGGCCCGCGCGTAGCGCACCGAACAGCGCCACCGGATATTGCAGCAGGTTGGGCAGCATAATGGCCACGCGCTCGCCTTTGCGCAGACCGAGAACCTGCTGAAGGTAGGCGCTGAAATCACGGGAAAACCGGTCGAGGTCGCCATAGGTCATGGCCACGCCCATGTTGGTGAAGGCGGGATGCTCGCGGAACCGCCCGCAACTCTGCGCAAACATCTCCCTAAGAGAGGTAAAGCGAAAAGTGTCGACCTCGGCCGGAATGCCTTGGGGATAATGCTTCAGCCAGACTGGTTCCATGGTGGCCCCCCTTTCCGGTCGGTATTTTTTAAATCGTATATAAAGGGTGGCGATTCGCTTGGGTCTTGCTGCTCATCGGCGTTGCTCGAAAGGGAGCCGGTCTTGGTCCGGGTAATAATGTGGTCTGCGGGCGATGATGAAGAATCGGTAATTCGGGTGGGGTGAAAAAGCTGGAAAGAATCCAAGACGCCCCTTAATTTGTAGCCCCTACATTCTTTTTATCGAAAGGCGGCAATCACTGTCAAGCACATACGACATTGAAGTCCCGGCGGGTTTACTCCGCCGGAAAGAATTTCCCGAAATCCAATGCCGGAGTGTCATCCCAGGCGCGTTTGACCGGGATAATCCCAGGTGGTCAACGATTTTTTTTTTGACAACCTTCTCTGGGGGGCGTTTTCGTGGATTATTCCGATATGATCCTGGAAATCATCAAAAATATCTTGCAGATATTTTTGATTTTTCATAATGTGACCGCCTGGTCATATTATGGATACCCTTCTTGTTCAGCCAAAACAAACCTTCGAGAACCTGCCGCCGGAAAAGCGCGAAAGCATCGTGCGTGCGGCGGTTACCGAATTTGCCGCACAGGGTTACCAGCGGGCAAGTCTTAACAGTATCGTCAAACGACTGGGGATATCCAAAGGCTCGCTCTACCAGTATTTCGACAACAAGGAAGCCCTGTTCCTGCATGTGTTTGACCATTTCACCCAGCAGGTGAAACGGTATGTCAAGGCATCGGTCGCAGGCAATGGTCAGGATGATTTTTTTGCCGTGGCCAAGCAGGTATTATTGGCAGGGATAGACTTCATCGACCACCACCCGGAATATTTTCAGGTCTATCTCAAGGTGCTCTTCGAACGTGATGTCCCGCGTCGGGAGGAACTGGTGGCCAGGGTTCGTCTCTTTTCCCTGGAGTATTTCGGGCCGCTTGCGGATCGGGCCATGGGGCAGGGCGTGTTGCGCCGCGATATCCCGGCGCACAAGGTGGTGTTTATTCTGGATGCGATGCTGGATCGGTTTCTGCAAGGATATGCCCAGCCGTATCTTGATGGGGGTCTGGCGCTGGCCGGGATGCCGGTCGGTCGGCTTCATGATGAGATTGACAGTATGGTTGCGGTGCTGCGTACCGGATTGCAACCTGACAGGAAGCAGTGCAACAGCGCAGGAGATTGAGTAATGGAACAGATGGTGGTTGCGGCAGGGCTTGGAGATATTTTGGAGAAGGTCAAGGTCGGGAAGCGGCTCAGCGCTGCGGACGGGGTCCGGCTGTATAAAAGCAACGATATCCTGGCGGTCGGCTACATGGCCAACCTCGTGCGGGAGCGGATCAACGGCGACCGCGCCTATTTTATCTATAACCAGCACGTAAATTATTCCAATATCTGCACCAACCTCTGCAAGTTCTGTGCATTCGGCAAGGACAAGGAATCGTCGCAGGCCTATGAGATGACGGTGGATCAGGTTAAGGCCAAGGTGCGGGAGCGGCTGTCCGAGCCCATCACCGAGGTGCATGTGGTGGGGGGGATTCACCCGGATTTGCCCTTTCAGTATTATCTGGACATGCTGCGCGGGATTAAAGCGGTACGGCCGGAGATTCATATCCAGGCCTTTACCTGCGTGGAGATTGCCCATCTGGCTACCCTTGTCGGAAAATCCGTGACCGAGACCCTCGAGGAACTGATTGCAGCCGGACTCGGCTCGATTCCAGGCGGCGGGGCCGAGGTGTTCAGCCCGAGGATCAGGCTGCGGACCTGCGAAAAGAAGCTTTCCGGCGAGGGCTGGCTCGAGGTTGCCAAGGCAGCTCATCGGCTCGGGCTCAAGAGCAACGCCACCATGCTTTACGGTCATATCGAGACCATTGAGGAGCGGGTGGAACACTTGGAGATGCTCCGCACGGCCCAAGATGAAACCGGCGGTTTTCTCACCTTCATCCCCCTTGCCTTCCACCCGAAGAACACCGAGATGCACGAGCTGGCCAAGACCAGCGGCCTTGACGACCTGAAAAATATCGCGGTGGCCCGTTGTTTTCTCGACAACTTTCCGCACATCAAGGCCTACTGGGTGATGATCGGCCCAAAACTGGCCCAGATAGCCCTCTCCTTCGGGGCGGACGATGTGGACGGCACGGTGAAGGAGGAATTGATCACCCACATGGCCGGCGGTGAAACCGGTGGAACCATGGCCGACACCGAGTTGATCCGGTTGATCCGGGATGCAGGGCGGCAACCGGTGGAACGGGACACCCTGTATAACGTGATCAAGGAGTATTAAGCATCATGGACATGCAACGGATTACGGAAAAGGTGCTGGCCGGCGAGCGGCTTCCGGTTGACCAGGGCCTGATGCTTGCGGAAAAAGCCGATCTCTACCAGCTGGGCTTTCTGGCCAACGCCATCCGCAGGCGCAAACACCCGGAACCGGTGGTCACCTATGTCATCGACCGCAATATCAACTATACCGATATCTGCGTCTCAGCCTGTAAGTTCTGCGCTTTTTTCAAGGCTCCGGAAGATCCGGAGGGATCGGTGCTTTCCTTTGCCGAGCTTGGCGAAAAGATAGAGGAAACCAAGGAGTTGGGTGGGACCCAGATTCTTTTACAAGGTGGACTCCATCCGGATAAGCCCTTGGAGTTCTACGAGGAGATGCTCCGTTTTATCAAGGGCTACACCATCCATGTTCACGGCTTTTCCCCGCCCGAGGTCTGTCATTTTGCCACCTTGTCCGGCTTGCCGGTGCGGGAGGTTCTGATCCGTTTGCAACGGGCCGGGCTTGATTCCATCCCCGGCGGCGGAGCCGAGATCCTTTGCGATCGGGTGCGGCAGGAAACCGCGCCGCGCAAATGCTCCACCGATGCCTGGCTCGGAGTGATGGAAGAGGCGCACGGTCTTGGGATGCGTACCACCGCGACCATGATGTTCGGGCATCTTGAAACCATGGCGGAGCGTATCGAGCATCTTGCCAGGGTCCGGGCCTTACAGGATAAAACCGGCGGTTTCACTGCCTTTATCCCCTGGCCCTTTCAGCCGGACAATACCGCGCTTTCCCATCTCCCCAAGACCACCGCCTTTGGTTATCTGAGGATGCTGGCCCTCTCGCGGATCTTCCTCGATAATATCGACAATATTCAGGCCTCCTGGGTAACCCAGGGGCCTAAGGTTGCCCAGCTCTCGCTCTTTTTCGGGGCCAATGATTTCGGCAGCACCATGATCGAGGAGAACGTGGTGGCTGCGGCCGGGGTGGGCTTTCGTCTCTCCGAGCAGGAGATCCGCGCATTGGTTCAGGGCGCCGGCTGTGTTCCCAGGCAGCGCAAAATGGACTACACCCTGGTGTAAGAATGCAGGAATACCCTCGTTATCTCTACCGGGCGCCATTTGTGGTCCCGGGCAATGGCCCGGTCATCGTCGACGGCGCTGTGCTCACCGAAGACGGTTTGGTTTCGGCGGTGGGGTCGTATGCCGAATTGAAAGACGTTGACGCCCGTTTGGAAAACTATGAAGGCCATGTCATCGTTCCATCGCTGGTGAACTGCCATGCCCATCTCGAACTTTCCTATCTGGCGGGTTTGGCCGGGGATTCTCCAACACCCGGGGATATGACCGGTTGGATCAGGGGTCTGCTCGCCGCCCGTGCTGAAAACCACGATCAGGATACCGTGCATGATGCCGCGCTCATGGCCCTGGCCCGTCTCTATGGTGGGGGATGCCGTACCGTGGCCGATATAGGCAACATGTCGGAAAGCCGATTGTTGGGGGAGGGCTTCAAGACCGAGGTGCTCTTTTTTCTTGAGCTGCTCGGACTGTGCGGGAAAAGCGAGGAGTCGGCCCTGGCGACCTTGGCTGGGATCGGCGGCGATATTCGCTGTACACCCCATGCTCCGTATTCGACTGGGCCTGCGCTGATCAGAGCCTTGAAGGAAAGGGCACGTGCCACCAAGAGTCTGTTCTCCATGCATGTAGCCGAGTCTGCCCAGGAGATCGAATTTTTGCGCACCGGTAGCGGGCCGTTCCGGGATTTTCTTGTGGAGCGGGGTGTGGAGGTTGAGGCCTTCATTGTGCCCGGCGTGTCTGCGGTCCGGTATCTGGATTCCCTGGGGGTGCTGGATGAACAGACCCTCTGTGTCCATGGTGTGCATCTGGACGATGAGGAGATTTCTCTTCTTGCCGCATGCGGGAGTGCGGTTTGCCTTTGCCCCGGCAGTAACCGGTTCATGGGGGTGGGTGCGGCTCCGGTGGAAAAAATGCTCGCGCAAGGCATCCCTCTGGTGCTGGGTACGGACAGTCTGGCCAGTAACCCACACTTGAGCCTCTGGCGGGAAATGCAGTTGTTGCGGGAAGACCATCCGAATATCCGGCCCGAGGCGGTCTTTGCCATGGCCTCGCTTAATGGCGCGCGTCTTTTTGGAATCGAAGGAAAATACGGCACCATCGCTCCCGGTGTTTCCTCTTCCCTGCTGGCGGTGCGCTGCCAGGCGAAGGACGAGGCTGAACTCTTTGAGTTTCTTACTTCGGCGGGCACGGATATTCACTTGGAGTGGCTGGAGTGAGATGATGAAAATCACGGCCAGAATCGGGATGGTGAATTACATCAACACCGCACCCCTGTACGAGGTATGGCGCCAAACCGTGCAACGCGCGGACTGGCAGGTTACCGAGGCGCCGCCCTCGGTGCTCAACCGTATGCTTCATAAAAACGAGCTTGATCTCGGTTTTGTCTCCTCCCAGGAATACGCTTTGCATTCGGGGGAGTATAGGATTCTGAGCGATCTGTCCATCTCGGCCACCGGGCCGGTGGGCAGTGTTTTTCTCTTTTCGGAATGCCCTGTCGCTCAATTGAATGATAGGCTTGTCCAGCTCAGTTCCCAGTCCCAGACGTCGGTGAGCTTGATAAAGATTATCTTGGAGGAGTTTTATCAGCTTCGCCCCCGATATCGTTCAGGTTTGGCCAGGGAAAATGATGCAGGGATGGATAAACCCAGCGCGGTGCTGGCAATAGGTGATGAGGCCTTGCGTCTGGCTGCGGGAGATAGTTATCCCCACCGTCTCGATCTTGGTGAGGTGTGGCAGGCCCGTACCGGTCTGCCCTTTGTCTTCGCGGTCTGGGCCGTGCGGGAGGATTTTTGTCGGACAGCTCCGGATACCGTCCTGGCCATCCATCAGGAACTGCACCGTTGTTTGCGTGAGGGAAAGAAACGGCTGCGGGAGATAAGCGCCACTGTGGCCGGGCGGGTTCCCATGAACGAAGATGCCTGTTACCGATATCTCAAGGGTATTGAATATGATCTGGGCAGTGAAAAGCAGGAGGCGCTGAGGCGTTTTTTCGAGTATCTTGTTTTCCGTGGCGAGGTTCCTGCCACGGCGCTTCCCCTTAAGGTCTGCGGAATATATTAAGCATATGAAAAATCCAGACGAAAAAAAGAAATTTGTTCAGGAAAAGTTCTCCTCGATCAGCGGAAAATATGATTTTCTCAATTCGGTGTTGAGCTTTCAGATCGACCGCTACTGGCGCTGGGTTACCACCCGGGAATTGAGGGAGTTTCCGGAGGGCGTGGTGCTGGATCTTTGTGCCGGAACCCTGCCCCTGTCTCTCGAGTTGACCCGACAGGCCAGACAGCGTCAAGTGTTGTCCGTGGATTTTTGTGAAGACATGCTGCGGGCTGGAATGCAGCATCTTCCTGCCGATGACCGGAAAGGGCGGATTGGGCCGGTTTGCGGCGACGGGGAGCAGATTCCCGTAAAAACCGGTACGGTCTGGGGAGTCACCGTTGCTTTCGGGGTTCGGAATCTGGCGAGAACCCAGCAGGGATTGAATGAAATGCATCGTGTTCTTAAACCGGGGGGGAAGCTGCTGATCCTGGAGTTTTCCAGGCCGCAAAATCCGGTGGTCAAGCCGCTCTATAATTTTTATCTCAATCGGGTGTTGCCGAAGATTGCCGGTCTTGTTTCCGGCGACACGGAGGCCTATGAGTATCTGGCCAGTTCCATCGCGGAATTTTATGCGCCGGAAGAATTGCTGGGTATGATGCGAGAGGCCGGGTTTGCCACAACCTACCATCGACCGTTGACCTTTGGGGTGGTGACGGTCTATGTGGGAGTGAAATGAAGATGCCCTTGCAAAAAAAGAAGAAAGCAACAGGTCCGCACATAGCATTAACGAGTCATGCCGTGAAAACCGATGGCGGCGCGTCTTTTTGCGGGGCCATCAAATGAAAAAAATTGTCTTGGCCATAACCGGAGCTACCGGAACGGTTTACGCCCTGGAGTTTCTCAAAATCTGCCACTCCCGCGAGGTTGAGGTGCATGGGCTTATCTCCGGGTCCGGCGAACAGGTTTTGGGGTTGGAACTCGGAATGTCCCGGACGGATCTTGATCATTATGTCGCACGCTGGCATGATGTCCGCGATTTCGCCGCGCCCATGTCCAGCGGCTCCAGCGACTTTTCAGGTATGGCGGTTTTGCCTTGCACCATGGGGAGCCTTGCCGCCATTGCCAACGGTGTCTGCGGTAATCTCATCCACCGGGCCGCGGATGTCATGCTCAAGGAGCGGCGTCCCTTGGTGCTGGCGGTTCGGGAAACACCGTTGAATAAGACCCACTTGCTGAACATGCTCAAAGCGCATGAGGCTGGGGCTATCATCTGTCCGCCCATGCCGGCCCTGTATCATCGACCGCGGAGCATCGAAGAGATGGCCCGTCTGTATGCGGGCCGGGTGGCGGGACTTCTCGGGATTGAGGTTGAGGACCTGCCCAGATGGGAGGGTATTGTTCCGGAGGAAAAGGCGTGATGATCGGGCGTAATCGGTGCGTTGCCAGAGAGGTGCGGTGATGTTGCGGAAGGTGAAGGACTTGCTTGAGATGATCAAGTTCGGGCATACTGTTTTTGCCATGCCCTTTGCCCTGATCGGGGCGTTTCTGGCAAAGCGTGGGGTTCCCGATGGTGCCACCTTTGGCTGGATCATTCTGGCCATGGTCGGAGCCCGGACTGCGGCCATGGGCTTTAACCGCATCGCCGATCGGAAGTTTGACGCCGCCAATCCCCGCACCGCGGATCGGGCTATTCCCGCCGGTACGGTGCGGCTGGTGGAAGCCTGGGGGATGGTTTTTCTTTTTGCTCTACTTTATTTTGTTGCCTGCTATCACCTCAACCCTCTTACCCTCTTGTTGTCCCCCTTTGCACTGGGGCTTACCTTTCTCTATTCCCTGACCAAGCGTTTTACCTGGCTCTGTCATGTGGTTCTCGGTCTTGCCCTGGCTTTTTCTCCCTTGGGCGGCTGGGTTGCAGTAAAAGGGAACCTTTTTGATTTCCCTGTTGTCCTTTCACTGGGAGTACTTTTCTGGGTCGCAGGGTTTGATACGGTATACGCCTGTCTTGATGCCGATTTTGACAAGGCGGCAGGACTTTTTTCCCTGCCTTCACGGTTCGGCCGAGAAAAAGCCTTCAGACTTGCGGTTTTTTTTCATGGTCTGGCCTTTCTTTTGTTTGTTCTCACGGGTATAGTGTCTGGTCTGAATTTTTATTATTACCTGGGAATTGCTCTTACGGCTGGAGCCCTTTTTTATCAGCATGTCGTCGTTAATCCGAAGGATCTGTCTCGTATTCAGCTGTCTTTTTTTACCATGAACGGGCTTATCAGTCTTACCTTGTTTATCGCAACCTGGCTTTCGTTAGTTGTTTGACCGGAAAAAAACCATAATTAAAGGAACTCTCATGCAATTTGGAAAAATTCATAAAGCCCTTCTTGTCTCGTTGGCCCTTGGAGCCACCGTTGTCTTTGCCGCCAGCGTCTGGTCCAAGCCGGAAAAGAAGGCAGAGGAAGTCGCGGCTCTTGTAAACGGTCAGCCTATTATTGCAGCGGCGGTGCAGGGTGAGATAAATGGGATTCTGGGTCGTTTCCAGGCACAGGGTCGCAAACCCAGCGAAGCCGAGATGGCCACGCTTCGTGAATCGGTTCTCGAGAAGATGATCAAGCTTGAATTGTTGAGTCAGGAAAGCAAAAAAGCCGGAATTACCGTAAGCAACACTGATATTGACAACGAATTGAAAGGATACAAAAAGGGTTTTGCCGATGACAAGGCCTTTGCCAAGGCTCTTGGCGAAGCAGGCATCACCGAGGCTGAGCTGCGCAAGCAGATAGGTAAAAATCTGGTTATTCAGAAATTCATCGATACCAAGTTCAAGGGCAAGGCCCAGGTGACCGAGCAGGACGCCAAGGATTTCTACAACAATAATCAGGATAAATTTGCGCAGCCGGAAATGGCCCATGCTCATCATATTCTTATTGCGGCAAAAGAAACAGATCCCAAGGCAGATAAGGATCGTAAGCGGGCAAAACTTGTTCAGATCAAAAAACAGCTGAAGGATGGCTCTGATTTTGGAGAATTGGCCAAGCAGTTTTCAGACTGTCCCAGCAAGGAGCGGGGCGGGGATCTGGGATTTTTTCCCAGAGGCCAGATGGTGAAGCCTTTCGAACAGGCAGTTTTCAAGATGATGCCCGGCGATACCAGTGACGTTGTGGAAACGGAATTCGGCTATCACTTGATCAAGCTTGACGAGAAAAAGCCAGCCAAGACGGTGAGCTTTGATGAAGCAAAGGCCAAAATCACCGCCTATCTCACGCAGGAAAAGGTCACCGGCAATATCGAGGCTTTTATCGCCCAAGCCAAAGACAAGGCGACCATCAAGATCTTGACGGCCCAAACCAAAAAATAAATAATCCTTTTCGAAAGTACAGTTAAAATTGGGGCCATGGTTTGCAATAAACCATGGCCCCTTCTTTTTGGTGCGTTGCGCGTAAGTGCAATTTGGTTGTGCCGGTCAATATCGTCAAAGCCATCACGTGCACGGAACGCGGTGGCTAAATTTGACGGGCATAATCATGAAGGCCATGCGCATTACTTTGAGAGGTCTGGCGATTTGCCAAGTGCCACCGGTAACAGCATGAAGTGCCTGTAGGGGTGTCTGGAGCAGCAAAAACCATAGAACGGAGTCGTCGTAGTTTTTACGCTCAAGGAGTGCAGGCTGCGCTAATCCAGTCTCATTTTGATTGTTCGTGGAAAGAGGGGTCGCTGCAGTAGAGGCTGCGGAATTTTTTCATTTCCCGTTTCACCGTCGGAGCAAGATCAAGGTCGTAGCGGGCGACATATTCCGCCGCCATGCGGTGCGTGTTGAATATGGGGCAGTTGAGGGAGAGATTGGCGATGCACTTATCAATATACTGATTATGCAGGGCAGGGTCATAAAACCACCGCAGCATTTCCGGGAAAACAGTATAGAATGAGGCCGAGTCTTCGTTGTAGAGAAGCGATGAAGGCTGCTCGCTGAAATGCTCATGGGAAATGGAATCTTCATAACCGAATTTCCAGCCGGTTCGGCCATCGTGATAGCCTTCAACCCACCAGCCATCCATGATGCTGATGTTGGGCACGCCATTCATGGCGGCTTTCATCCCGCTGGTGCCACTGGCCTCTAGAGGGCGTTTGGGGCTGTTTAGCCAGGCATGGGAGCCGGCAACCATCATTTTGGCGACATGCATGTCGTAGCCCGGAATGAAGACCAGTTTTGCCAGACCATGACTTTTTTGGTACAGCTCTTCTTGAACAGCCAGGACGTTTCGGATGAGATCTTGACCGGGCTCATCCGAGGGATGGGCCTTGCCGGCAAAAATAAAATTCACCGGCCAGTTGTTTTCCGTAATCATTGCGGTAAGGCGATCCAGATCTTCAAAGATCAAATCCGCCCGTTTGTAAGTGGAGAAGCGTCTGGCAAAACCCAGGGTGAAGGTCGTGTGATCCAGGGAGGCTTCCTCCATGCTCAGGTAAGAAAGATAGTTGGGCGGATCAATCCAGGTCGCAAGGCGCTGGTTGCGATGGGTGGTGAGCATCCGGTTTACATAATCCACCAGGATCATTGTGTCGGTCCGCCAGGCCTGCTCAAAATAGGTTCGGAATTTGTTGTGCCGCAGCAGTGTTTCAGCCTTGGCAAAAACGCTGGGATCTCTCCTCCAGTTGTGCAATTCTGGAAAGGTGTCGTACAGCTCTGCTTTGGCATCGCTTGTCCAAGTGAGATGGTGCACCCCGTTGGTGATAGCCGTAATTTTGTCTGCGTACTGCGGGAATTGCTTCTGGGTTACTTCTTTGTGGAGTCGACTTACGCTGTTGGTGGCCCGGTTGAGCTTCATGGCCATGGCGGTGAAGTTGTAGACGTAGTTGTTGTGCTCTTCCCTGGCCAGAAGATTCAGGGCGTGCTTGCAGAACGGGCTGATCAGATCGTCAAACACGGAAATATTGAAACGGTCATGGCCGGCCTTAACCGGTGTATGAATGGTAAAGACAAGGCGCTTGGCAACTTCTGCCGCAGCGGTGAGGATATCTTGGTCCGTTGCCTTTGTTTCATACTGGGGGCCATGTTCATTCTGGAGGAGCTGGCTGATCAGGGAAAGAACCACGCCTACGCCGTGTTGTTCATTTAAATGAATGGTGCGGGAGGTTATGCCCAAGGCTTCCATGGCCGGGACAACGCCGACACCCAAGAGCCTACGCTGGGTTGCTTTTACTTTTTCCGAACTGCTGTCGTAAAGGTGTTGCGCGGCATCCTGAATCCAGGAGGGGGACTGCGGTGTCTGGTAATCAAGAAGGATTTCCGGCACAAAATAGTCAAGGGCTTCGTTTATCTCCATTTTGAGCCATAGATGGGCGCAGGCAACGGATCGTATCCCTTGGAGATCATAAAAGGGAACCTCAATGGTGAGAGGTTGTGTGGGGGATTTCGGGTCGTGCAGCAAATACAGGCCCGGGGTATTTTCCGGGGCCCAGTCGGCAGCCCAGGCCACCTGCCCGATTTTTGAATCGACCATCTGGGAAAAATATCCTTTCCGGTACAGCAGGGATATCCCGACTATCGGAATTTTGCAATCCGCGAAACTTTTCAGGGTGTCTCCGGCAAGGATGCCGAGACCGCCGCTGTAGTTGGGGATCTTGACCGGTCCCTTTAAGAATAGTTGCAGGAATCGGTTGATCGATTCATCCGGATGTTCCGTTATTTCGAGTTGATGAAGTTTGTTGCGCACCGGATGAAAAACATCAAGATCCGCCCCTATTTCCATGGAGATGTAAGTGGCGGATTCACCGGTCGGGGAGGTGAGGGCTTGCCAGACCGAGTCGAGAACCTTTTGGGAAACACCGAAAAATGTGCCGAATCTGTTTGTGGCAAGCATGTCACGAATTTGGTGCTTGCTGTCAGGTGAAAACGGAACCTTGGGCGCTGTTGATTTTTTGGGATTGGCTGGATGTGAAGATTTCATTGGTCAATGCGGGCTCAAGGGAATAAGGGATAATTTTTTTATCTCGAGGAACAGAAAAAAAACATTGTATTCAGTTTTATGATGAGAGTTAAGATATAACGTCTTGGCTCGGCCATGCAAGCGAATTATGCAGACAGGCCTGTGGGGCTGGTTTTTAAGGGGCGGCAAAAGGCGGGATGATTACTGTGTTGACGTATCAGAAAAGTACGAAAGCATATAAAAAAACACGTTGAAAATTGATAAAGAATTCTGTATGATTTTTTCGATTATTGAATTATATGTACTTGATTAAGGAGTTGTTCCCATATAAAAAACTGTCACAAGATGTATCTGGAGGAAGGAGAAAAATGAAAAGAGGAATTCTGCAGTATTTGGCAATGGCAAGCGTTGTTGTCTCCCTTTCCCTTTTTGCTGGTGGTTGCGCCAAGCAAAAGGTGCAAAGCGATAAAGACATGGCTGGTGGCAAGGCCGCAACCGTTACCGATACCGGTAAGGGTATGGGGCAGGAAGAGTCGCTTGCCTCGAAATGGATTGGCGGCGACAGTGGCGCGGTTTTGGAAGGACGGACCACCGCCCCGATGCTGCCCATCTATTTTGATTTCGACAAATCCGATATCAGAGCTGACCAGAAGGATCGGATCAAGAAAAATGGCGATTTGCTGATCGGTTCAGCAAAAGCCCGTGTTCGGGTGGAAGGTAATACCGATGAGCGTGGCACCAACGAGTACAATATGGCTCTCGGCGAGAGAAGGGCTGTTACCGCTGTGAAGTATCTTATCAATATGGGCGTTGCCGAAGGCCGGATTGATACCCTCAGCTATGGTGAGGAAAAACCCCTCAACCTCGGTCATGATGAAATGGCTTGGTCGCAGAATCGTCGTGACGACTTTGTTATTGTCAAGTAAGCTTCTTTTCTAAGAAGATTGTCTCAATCTGAGATGGGAGCATGTTTATGTTCCCATCTCTTTTTTTTTGTTTTTTAGTATTGCGGTTTAAGAGTTTATTTCTGAAAATTTTCTGCTGATAACACACCGGAGATATCTATGAAGATGAAATTCCTTAAGGGACTGTTTTTTGTATGTGTAGCTTTGTGCGCCTCTTCGGTGCTCGCCCTTGCGGCCCCGGAACGTGGGAAGATCGCCACTATCAGCATCCAGAAAATTCTTGGCAGCTCCAAAGCGGCGCTGGATGCTCAAAAAATTCTGCAGGCGGAGGTTGACAAGTTTCAATCAAAGTTCAAGGCTGATGAGGATGCACTGTCCGCCATGAAAAACGAGATTGAAAAGAAAGGTTCTGCTTGGAGTGATGAGGTTCGCGCTGAGAAAGAGCGTGAATACCAGAAGCGGCTTCGTGATTATGGCATGAAAACCGAGGATGCGAAACTTGAGATGCAGCAACTTGAGAAGCGGTATATGGAGCCGATCTTGAAACAGCTGCATGATGTTATCGCTGAGGTCGGCAAGAAAAATGGCTACTCTCTGATTCTTGAGAACACCATGAAAGGGCTGCGCAACCGGACTGGGCTGCTCTATGCCGATGATGCTCTTGATATCAGCGATCAGGTTCAGAAGGAGCTTGATGTTCGTTTGAAAAAATAAAAGTTTTTTTAGTTTTTTTAACAAAAAGAGGCGTTGCGGTGTGTTCTACTGCAACGCCTCTTTTTGTTGGCACTCCTTTAGTGGAATGTAAAAGATCAATATCATGCCTGGAAGTGAGAGCAGGAAACTGATCCCGAAGAAATAGCCATATCCGGCCCATGCGGCGAGAAAGCCGCTCGCTACTCCGGCATACAGGCCGCTGAAGCTCATCAGCCCAGTGCCGATGGCGTAATGGGCGGCCTTGAATCGCGGCTGACATAAGCGCATGAGGAAAATCATGAGTGCTGCGGTTCCAAGGCCGCCGGCGAATTGATCAAAGGCATGTATGCAGGCTACGGCAAAAAGATTGATCCCGCCGATGGCAACAGGGGTTGGATTGCCGGTGTTGAGCAGGACGAAATCATTGAGTTTCAACGCCAGAAACATATAGGCCAGATTGGTGAAATTTTGGGCAAATAAAAATGGCCAGATCATTTTTTTAAACGAATATTTCGAGATAAGCCAGCCGCCGAGCATTGCGCCGATGATGGAGAATGGCAGGCCGATTCCGCCGGAAATCCAACCATAATGTTTTTTTATGCCCAGATCGACCATGAACGGCGCAACCATGCTGGAGAGCAGGTATTCTCCCGTCCTGATCAGGAGTATAAATGCCAGGATGGGGCCGATTTTTTCCCGATCCATAAAGGAAAAGAAGGCTTCGCTGAAAAAGGCGTTGCCCTGTTGCCTTAGCCATTTTTTGATTTTTTTTCGCTTGAAACCGACAATGATGAGGCCAATGACCAGCAGCATGCTGATCAAGGCGATCGGGTCGATATCGGCAAGAAATCCGACACGCGACAATAAGTCTTGCTTGGTGATTGTCCTGGCCAGCAAAAGCAAGGTGACCATGGCTAGTGCGGCAATAATGGGAAATTTGAGCAGGCGGCCCCATTTTTCCGTTGCCAGTAACATGAACAGGGGGAGGTGGGCTGCTTCGCCGCGTGGTAAGTACCTTAAATGGTAGGCAGAAAAAAGGGCGAGAATAATGGCCGAGCCCCCGAAGGCAGCAGGCCATCCCATGGTAACTCCAATGGTTGCGATAATGCCGGCGCCGGCCATCATGGCAATACGATAGGCCATGACGCGATAGCCGACAAAACGTGCCTGATCGCGGGTGTCCAGTGTTTCCAGGTAATAGCCGTCAATAGCTATGTCGTGGGTGGCGGCCAGGAAACTGCCGATTAAAAAGGCTGCGCCGATGAGGGGCGTGGCCTGGGGCAGGGGAGCAAGGGCTGCGGCGATCAGTAGAAGTCCTGCCAGGAAAATCTGCATGATGAGGAGCCACTGGCGCTTGCTGCCGTACCGATCAAGATGCGGTGCCCAAAAAAATTTCAAAGCCCAGGGCAAGCCGAAAAGGGAAGTAAGCCCGATTCCTTCAAGGCTGACACCGTTGTCCCGGAAGAATACTGTGGAGACGGTACGAATGATTGAGTAGGGTAAGCCTTCGCAGAAGTATGTGGTGAAGGTCCATATTTGAGGTGGGGCGGTTTTTGGACCGGAGATTTGTTTTTCTGTTGTTGTCATGGGTAAGATCTATGGTTGAGGAAAAAATTCTCTATTATATGGATTGATTTTTGTATATATTAATATATGTGGCAATGTGCCACATACAGTGCGTTTTCATATGAATATCAATTGGTTCAAGGGGTGAATCGTGGCGAGACATATCATTATTATGGACAGCTCAGCCAGTATGCGGCGTATAATTCGGGCCATGATTCAGACCACGGTAAATGACGCTGTTGTCTCGGAGGCTTATGACGCTGAGGAGGCACAGGGCCTTATTGAGGATGGTCATTACCATCTGGTGATCTTTTCCAAGGAATCCTCCGATAAAAAATGGCTCGAATTCGCCCGGAAACGCCTTGCCTTGCCAGAGGGACAAAAAACACATTTTATTCCTTTTTCCTCCAGCACGAAGCAGGATTATATCCAAGAACTCAAGCGGTATGGGATAGAGGAATATCTTGCCATTCCCTGTGAGCCCGACGCCCTTGGTGCGCTAATCACGAGGATATGCACACCTTTTGCCATGCGCAAAACCAGGCGTTACAGCGTTCCCGATACCATCGCCAATCTTGAGCAGGTGAGTAACAGTTTTCCAGCCGAAATCATCAACTTCAGCGAGGGGGGGCTACTGTGCGAACTCGATGCCCCTGCCCTGTTCAATTGGGTTATGCCTGCAATGATCAATATGGAGTTTAACCTCGATGGCGCCACCCTGAAAGTGGCTGGGTTGTATTCCGTTGCCAGGCGCCTGATGGTGGTTGAATCGAATCCGGATTACTCGCCAAGACGTATTCGTCTGGCCTGCAGATTTATCAGTATTCCGGAGGAAAGCAAAAAACAATTGGCCCAGGTTGTTAAAGTGATAGAGAAACAGGAAGGGCTCTTCGGGCACGAAGCTTAGGTGGTCGTTATCTAACGCGTTTGTTCTGTTGATTATCGCCCGTCAACACACTTGGTTGGTTTTTCCAGGCGCGGGATCTTTTGTTGCAACGGCTTAGTTCTGCTTGCCGCAGAGGGCTAGCGCCTCGACGATGATCGCCGGGACATCAATGTTGCCTTTATGGCGGAGCTGGTCCTGGGTGCCGTGTTCCATGAACTTATCCGGCAGGCCCAGCACTTTGGTCTGAACGTTCCAGAGATTTTTCTGGGCGAAGAGCTCAAGGATGGCGCTGCCGAAGCCGCCTTTTTTCACGTTGTCCTCAATGGTTATCACCTTGCCGGTCCGGCCGGCCCATTCACAGATCAGCGCATCATCCAGGGGCCTGATAAAGCGCGGGTTGATCACCGCCGCCTCCAGTCCGAGTTTTTTTAGACCAGTTGCCGCCTCCAGGGCAGCGGAAACCCTGTTGCCGATGGGGAGTAAAAGGATATCCGCTCCTTCTCTGAGAAGCTCGCCTGTTCCCAAGGGGATGCGTTGCAAGACATTATCAAGGGGAACACCTTCCCCGTTTCCACGTGGATAACGGACTGCCGCGGGGCCAGGGTGCAGAATGGCGGTGTTGAGCATGTGTCGCAGTTCATTTTCATCCTTGGGGGCCATGATAACCAGGTTGGGAATGAAGCGTAGAAAGGAAATGTCAAACACCCCATGGTGGGTCGGGCCGTCGTCCCCGACAAGGCCGCCCCGGTCAATGGCTAGAGTCACCGGCAGATTTGGCAGGCAGACATCGTGGATAATCTGATCAAGGGCTCGCTGGAAGAAGGTGGAGTAGATGGCCACCACCGGCAGCAATCCTTCCGTGGCCATGCCTGCCGCATAGGTCACGGCATGCTGTTCGGCAATGCCCACATCAAAAAAACGTTCAGGGAAACGGTGGGAAAAATCGTTTAAGCCTGTGCCCGCAGGCATGGCGGCGGTGATGGCGACCACCCGGGGGTCCTGTTCGGCGATTTGGACCAAAGTTTGGCCAAAAATCTTGGTGTAGCTGGGCGGAGCAGGAGGGGTGGGGACGGGCAGGCCGGTCTCAATGTTAAATGGGCCAACCCCGTGAAAACCGCCTGGATTTTTTTCCGCCGGTTCGTAGCCTTTTCCCTTGGTGGTCAGCACATGGATGAGGGTGGGGCCGGTGCTGAAGTCACGGACATTGCGCAGGGCTTCGATAAGATTTTCCAGCTTGTGGCCTGGGATGGGGCCGATGTATTCAAACTTGAGGGCCTCAAAGAGCATACCGGGGGTGAAGAAACCTTTGAGGCTCTCCTCGCTTTTCTTGAGAACAGAGAGGATGTTTTCGCCCACATTGGAGAAAGACTTAAGGAAATGTTCCATCTCCTTTTTGACCCGCACCGCTGTCTTGCTGGTAAGTTTTCTGCTTAGAAAACTGGAAAGCGCCCCTACATTTGGGGAGATGGACATCTCGTTGTCATTGAGGATGACAATGAGATCCTTGTGGAGGTGTCCGGCCTGATTGAGGGCCTCAAAGGCCATGCCGCCGGTCATGGAGCCATCGCCGATTACGGCGATGCTCTTGTGTGGGTCGCCTTTCAGATCCTTGGCCGTGGCAATGCCCAAGCTGGCGGAGATCGAGGTGCTGCTGTGGCCGGTATCAAAGGCGTCAAAGGGGCTTTCCGCTCTTTTGGGAAAGCCGCTGAGGCCTTGGAACTGGCGCAGGGTGTGAAATTGCTCCCTGCGACCGGTGATCAGTTTGTGGGCATAAGCCTGGTGGCCAACATCCCAGACAAGCTTGTCTTTCGGGGTATCGAAAACATAATGAATGGCCAGGGTGAGTTCAACCACTCCCAGGCAGGGCGCGAGATGGCCGCCGGTCTGGGAAACGGTCTGGATGATCGTCTCTCTGATTTCAGTTGCCAGTGTCCCGAGTTGTTCCACTGAAAATTTTTTAAGATCAGTCGGGGAATTGATGGTGTCTAGTAAAGGGGTATGGCTCATTGTGGCCTTTTCCTCCGGTGGTACCCAGGTGGGTGTCCGCTTATTTGTTCCGTTCGTAGATATACCGGGCAAGATCGCGGAGCGGCTCGGCTTTGGCGTCAAAAATTTTCAGGGCGTTCACGGCCTCATCAACAGCCTCCTTGGCCATGACCTTTGTTTTTGCAACGCCGAAAAAGGCGGGGTAGGTTGCTTTGTTCCGTTGGGCGTCGGCTCCTGCGGTCTTGCCGAGATCTTCCGTGGTTCCTTCAACATCCAGCAGGTCGTCAACTATTTGGAAAGCAAGGCCTATCTGTACCCCGTATCGGCTCAAGGCGGCAAACTGTTTGTCGTCGGCTTTTCCGAAAATCGCCCCGGCCTGCACCGAGGCGGTAATAAGCGCGCCGGTTTTGTAGCCATGGATCAGCCGCAGGTGGTCAAAGGTGATTGCTTGGCCTTCGGCGGCAAGATCCAAGGATTGTCCGCCGACCATCCCCACGGGGCCGATGCCCTTGGCGATGATGTTGATCATCTGGAGTTGCGCGACCGGGGAGATGCCCTGCCGGACATCGGGATGGGTCATCAGTTCAAAGGCGAAGCTGAGCAAACCGTCCCCGGCCAGGATGGCTTCCGCTTCGCCGAACACCACGTGGCAGGTCGGTTTGCCGCGCCGGAGGTCGTCGTCGTCCATGGCCGGCAGATCGTCATGGATCAAGGAATAGGTATGGATGCATTCCAGGGCGCAGGCAACGGGTAAAAGATGCTCGGTGGGGGCGTGCACGGCCTCTGCCGCAGCCAGGGCCAGGATGGGACGGATTCGTTTGCCCCCGGCGAAAAGGCTGTAGCGCATGGCTTTGATATGGTTGGCAAGAGGCCCCTCTTCGGGCAGCATATAGCGCGCCATGGCCTGTTCGACAAGTGCGCATTGTTCCGTGAGGTATTTTTTGAATTCCATGCTGGAAAATTCCCGGGTTTTCAAGTGAGACGGAGATTAGGCGTCGTCTTCATCAGGGACCGTGCCGGAAGTATTAAAGGGAACGGTGATGAATTTGCCGTCTTTTTTAAGGAGGAGGTCTACTTTTTGTTGTGCTTCCTCCAGTTTGTGGTTGCATAACTCCGCCAGTTTGATGCCCTCGTCAAATTTTTTCAGTGATTTTTCAAGGCTCAGATCACCGTTTTCCAGTTCCCTCGTGATCTGTTCAAGTGAATCGAGGGCTTCTTCGAAAGATTTTTTGGACATGATCCCTCCCGAGGTTCCTCAAAAAAGATGCCCCGTGTCTGTCGTCAAGATTGAATGGAATTTTATAAAATAAATGAAGTTGCGGTTATGGGCAATGTCTTTCCAAAAAAACATGAGTATGGTAAGTAATTACAACATGGTATATTGTATCTTTGCGCTTCAAAACGCTTTTTCTGAAGAAAGACCCTCATGTCATACTCCCTGCAAGATCTTCTCCCCCGATTCGGTCGCTGGCTTTCCGTGGAAAAGGGGTATTCCCTTAAAACCGTTGAGAGCTATGGTCTGGATCTTGCTGAATTTGCGGCGTTTGTTGGCTATGAGCAAGATGTCCGTCAGATCGAATCCCGTGTTGTCCGTTCCTTTGTTTACCTCCTAAACGGCAAAAACAAAGGTAGTTCCGTGGCCAGGAAACTTTCCGCCCTGCGCACCTTTTTCCGTCATCTGCTCCGTGAGGGGGTTATAGCGCATGACCCTGTCGCGCCCATTGCCACCCCGAAACAGGAAAAACATATGCCTGTTTTTCTTACGGTGGACGAGGTTTTTACCCTTATGGAGATGCCGGGCCCTGAGGATACCTTCGCCTTCCGGGATCGAGCGATGCTGGAAATCCTTTATTCCACAGGGGTGCGGGTTGCCGAGCTTGCTGCCCTGGACCTTGAGCGCCTTGATTCGGAAGAGGGGATGCTTCGGGTTACCGGCAAGGGTAATCGCGAACGTCTGGTGCCGGTGGGCCGACCGGCTTTGGAGGCATTGGGGCAATACCTTCCCCAGCGGACTTTGTTGGTTCGTGAACGGATTGCCCGCGGGGATGCGCCGGAAAACAAAGCGGTTTTTTTGAACCACCGTGGACTGCGGCTCACCACCCGAAGCATCGAGCGGTTGGTGAAGCACTATGCCCAGCGGGCCGGAATCGCTGCAAGGGTTACGCCCCATGCCCTGCGACATTCCTTTGCCACCCATCTCCTCGAAATGGGGGCGGATCTGCGAACGGTGCAGGAGTTATTGGGGCATGTCAGCCTGTCAACCACTCAACGGTATACCCATCTGAACATGGATCATCTCAATGAGGTCTATGACCGGGCCCATCCGAAGGCGAGAAGATGAGGAGCGGTCACGCAGCACCGTATCGGCTTTGTCATCGGCCTGCTAATGTGCAACAGTACACGGCGCAGGCCTCTTTCGCACATCTGTGGTGCTGCTGGAGTGTTCCTGGCTTAAGCGGTAGTTGCAAGGGACAGGTTGCTGGGTATCAACATTATCTCCATCGGGAGGAATAGCTTTGAAGATCAGATCGACCACAATAATTGCCGTCCGGCACAAGGGAGAGGTGGCTCTGGCCGGAGACGGTCAGGTATCGCTGGGCAATACCATCATGAAGCATGAGGCGCGCAAGGTCCGTCGCCTCTATGAAGGTAAGGTCATCACCGGCTTTGCCGGGTCAACGGCCGATGCCTTTACCCTGTTTGATCGGCTGGAACAGAAGCTTGAGCAGTATAACGGTAACTTGATGCGGGCGGCGGTGGAGCTGGCCAAGGACTGGCGTACCGATAAGATGCTCCGTAAGCTTGAGGCCTTCCTGGTAGCGGTGGACAAACATCATTGTCTGCTGCTTTCCGGGACCGGGGACGTGATTGAACCGGACGACGGGGTGCTGGCCATCGGCTCGGGCGGACCCTATGCCCAGGCCGCAGCCAAGGCTTTGGTGGCGCACAGCGCACTTTCCGCCGAGGAGATCTGTCGTGAGGCCATGCGGATTGCCGCCTCCATCTGCATCTATACCAATGACAGTATTGTTGTGGAAAAAATGACTGCCGAATAAAAAATAATCCGGTAGACGGCTTATAAGGATAATTTAACGATGGAACCGATAACTACCCTGACTCCCAGACAAACCGTGGCCGAGCTCGATCGCTACATCATCGGCCAGGATGCAGCCAAGAAATCCGTGGCCATTGCCCTGCGCAACCGCTGGCG
>DUZW01000006.1 GCA_013349295.1 Deltaproteobacteria bacterium | reverse complement strand
CCATCGGTCTGGTGGTGGACAAGGTGCAGGAGGTGGTGGATATCCCCGAGTCGCAGGTGGAGGCGCCGCCGGAAAAAGGGAAGGGCAAGCGGAGCCGGTTTTTGCAGGGCATGGGCAAGATCAATGATCAGGTGAAGATTTTGCTCAATGTGGAGCAGCTGCTCTATGAGGAAGAGATGGCCCAATTGGAAGAAATCGCCCCGGCGGCGTGAGGGAAAAATTTATAGGGAGAGCATGGGATGAAAGATTTTATCAATGATATGAAGATGTTCAAGAAGCTCCTGTCCGCGTTTCTGGTGGTCGCCGCTATTGCCGGCATTATCGGCATTGTTGGGATCAGAGGGTTAAGATCGGTGGATGATTCTTACTCCATGGCCTATGAAAACATGACCGTACCCATTGGGATTTTGGGCCAAATAGGCATCAAATTTCAACGGGTACGGATTAATGCCCGTGAAATCGCGGATCAGAATGTTACGGCTGAAGGTCGCCAAGAGGCCCAGCAGGCCATCAAGCAGTTGCGTGAAGAGATTCGGGGACATTGCGAGGAGTATGAGAAAACCATTTTGAACGAACAGGGTCGGAAGTTGTTTGAGACCTTTATAAAGGAGCGGCAGGATTACGGCCAGTACATTGATCAGGTCAATGCCTTGGTTCAGGCCGGGAAAATGACGGAAGCTGAGTCCCTGACCAAAGGCGCGATGAAAAAGGCGGCAACTGAGGCGAACGAGGCCCTTTATGCGATGATAGAATTTAAAACCGAGGCCGCCCAGAAAAACTCAGACGAAAATACCGTGTTGGCCAATACCGTCATCCGTATCATGACTGGTTGCGTTGTTGTTGGCGTAGGTCTTGCCGTTTTGTTGGGTTTCATCCTGGCCAAGGGTATCGAGGGGCCGCTGAATCAGGGGATGGAAATGCTCAAGGAGTTGAGCAAGGGGCACCTCGGTCAGCGGTTGCGCATGAACCGCAAGGATGAAATCGGCCAGATGGCCAAGGCCATGGACGACTTTGCCGATAACCTGCAGAACAACTTCGTGGTGGCTCTGGAAAAGATCGCCGACGGCAATTTTGCCTTTGACGCTCATCAGGTGGATGACAAGGATGCCATCGGCGCGGCCATGAAGAAAACCCTTACCGATATGAACGCCACCTTGAGCCAGATCTACCTGGCCGGCGAGCAGGTCAACTCTGCGGCGGCCCAGGTCTCCTCGGCCAGCCAGTCGCTCTCCCAGGGGGCCACCGAGTCGGCAAGCTCCATTGAGGAGATCACCAGTTCCATGACCGAAATGGGCTCGCAAACCAAACTCAACGCCGGCAACGCCACCCAGGCCAATCAGCTGGCCAGCCAGGCCAGGGATGCGGCCCAGAACGGCAATGTGCAGATGAAGGAAATGGTCTCCGCCATGACCGACATCAGCGAGTCGGCCAAGAATATCTCCAAGATCATCAAGGTCATCGATGAAATCGCCTTCCAGACCAATCTGCTCGCCCTTAATGCCGCGGTGGAAGCGGCCCGGGCCGGACGTCACGGTAAGGGCTTTGCCGTGGTGGCCGAAGAGGTGCGCAACCTTGCAGCCCGCAGCGCCAAGGCCGCGGGCGAGACCGCCGAGCTGATCGAGGGCTCGGTGGGCAAGACCGCAAAGGGCACCGAGATCGCCGACCGCACCGCCGAGGCCTTGGGTGAGATCGTCACCTCGGTGGGCAAGGTCACGGATCTGGTGGGCGAGATTGCCGCCGCCTCCAACGAACAGGCCCAGGGGATCTCCCAGGTGAACGAAGGCTTGAGCCAGATCGATCAGGTCACCCAGCAGAACACGGCCAGCGCGGAAGAATGCGCGGCCGCGGCGGAAGAGCTTTCCAGTCAAGCAGGACAGTTGCGGCAAATGCTGGCACGGTTTAAACTGAAAATGGCTGCCGAGCGTCAGCAGTTCGCTTCGCTGCCGCGGCAGCAAGCCCCCAGGCCGCAGCTTGATTATGGCGAAGGCGATTGGGGCGGAAGCAGCAGTCCAAGTCGCGGTGCGGCCCAGGTCAAACCGAGCAGCATCATTGCCTTGGATGATAAAGAGTTCGGCAGGTATTAAGAAAGCAAGGTTGATAGACTGAAGGTGTGTAGGAGTCGAGCCTCTTGCAAAACTCTTCAGGATTGATTCCCCTCCCTCATCCTCCCCAGCCAAGGGTGAGGGTGAGGGAACTTTTGGGTGAGATTTTTTTTGGGTAACTACTCAGGTGGTTAGACTGAAGGCTGAAGGCCGTGCGGAAGGCAACTGATCAGAATGTTCGATCGTGTTATGTTGATGTATTTTCGCAAGAGAGTACCAGTCCAGATCAAGTATATTTTTGATAGAGCAAGGGCTACCAGCCCTTTCGTCTTCAGTCTCAACATCTTTTTTCTGTGCAGTTATCATTTTTTTAATTGAAGAAGAATTCGCGCACGGACTGTAATGGATACAAGCCTTACCATCAATGACAAGGAGTTTCGCCTCATCCGGACCCTGGTCTATGACCGTTTCGGAATCAATCTCACGGAACAGAAACGCTCCCTGGTGGTGGGGCGCCTGCAAAAGTTGCTGCGGGACGAAGGGTTTGTTTCCTTCGGGGATTATTATGACCGCGTTATCCGTGATACCTCCGGTTCTTCCCTTGATAAGCTGGTCAACCGGATCTCCACCAATTATACTTATTTCAACCGGGAGCATGCCCATTTTGATTTTTTTGTCCAGGAGGTGCTCCCCCCCCTGATTGCCCGACTGAAAAAACAAAATACCCGCGATTTGCGGATCTGGAGCGCGGGATGTTCTTCCGGCGAGGAGCCATACATGCTGGCTCTTCTCATGATGGAATATCTGGGCAACGACTATGGCTTTTGGGATGGCGGGGTTCTGGCCACCGATATCTCGGATCAGGTGCTTAGCCTTGCCAAACAAGGGGTGTACGGGGATGATCAGGTTGCCCGCATTCCCGCCCAGGTGAAATACAAGTATTTTGCCAGACAGAAGGATGGCGTTTGGTTGGTCAATGATGCGCTTAAAAAACAGGTGACCTACAGGCGTTTTAATCTTATGAATAAGCAGTTTCCTTTTAAAAGCCCTTTTCAGGTGATTTTTTGCAGAAACGTGATGATCTATTTTGACTCGGAGACCAGGGATGCCCTGGTAAACCGGTTTCATCAGTTTCTTGAGCCCGGCGGCTATCTTTTCATCGGCCACTCCGAAACCCTGGGGCGGAAACAGGAGACATTCCAGTATGTGATGCCGGCGGTATATAGACGGATTTAGGCAAAGTTTCCGGGGAGCTGTTTTGCAATCGGCTTACCCTTCCCTTAACTGCAGTGTGCTGGGGGGGATGTGCCGGCATGGTTCTCTGTCTTCCCCCGCCGGGGAGAGGGAACATTGTGCATAGCGCGTCAATTTTATAAGCGGACATGCTTGGAGATAGGGAGAACGCATTTTTATGACAGGCAGAAAAATACGGGTGCTGGTGGTTGATGATTCTTCGCTGGTTCGCAGTATTCTTTCCCAAGGTCTTGCCCAGGACCCCGGGATCGAGGTGGTGGGCAGTGCGCCCGATCCCTTCGTGGCCCGCGACATGATTGTTAAATTCAACCCCGACGTGATCACCTTGGATGTGGAAATGCCGAGAATGGACGGAGTTGAGTTTTTGCGCAGGTTCATGCCCCAGCATCCGCTGCCGGTGGTCATGGTCAGCGCCCTTACCCAAAAGGGCAAGCAGATCACCCTGGAAGCCTTGGACGCCGGGGCGGTGGATTTTGTCACCAAACCGAGTACCGATGTGGCCCGGGGGCTGTCCGCCATGCTCATGGAGTTGCGGACCAAGGTGAAAATCGCTTCCACCGCCAATGTCTCCCGTTGGAAGGATAAGCGGGAGGCCCTGTTTGCCGGGAAGGTTCTCGCCGCGCCCAAATCCCTGGCCGAATCCACGGATAAAATCATTGCCATTGGCGCATCCACCGGCGGTACCGAGGCGATCCGCGAGGTGATCACCCGGTATCCGGTCAGTACTCCGGGGGTTGTTATTGTCCAGCACATGCCCAGCGGTTTCACCCGGATGTTTGCCGAACGATTGAACGAGCTCTGCGCCATGCAGGTGAAAGAGGCGGAAACCGGGGACAGGGTGATGCCCGGCCGGATCCTGATCGCGCCGGGGGAAAAGCACATGCAGGTGGTGCGTTCCGGCGGAATCTATGAGGTGGTATGCAAGGCAGGGGAAAAGGTTTCCGGGCATTGCCCTTCCGTGGATGTGCTCATGCATTCCGTGGCCCAGCATGTCGGGCGCAACGCCGTAGGGGTGATGTTGACCGGGATGGGACGTGACGGAGCCGATGGCATGCTGGCCATGCGCAAGGCGGGCGCCAGGAATATTGCCCAGGATGAGCGGAGCTGCGTGGTGTTCGGTATGCCCAAGGAGGCCTTTGAGAATGGCGGGGCGGAACGGTTGGTTCCGCTGGATAAAATCGCCGAGGCGTCGCTGAACATGTTGAACAAATTAGGAGTGAATTGATGCGGTCGGCATCGTTGCCGTGTCTGACTCAAATGGCCGTTTCACCCATCCCTCAATCCCTCGCTTCAGGTTTTTCAGACTCGGAGGGAGAGGCATAAGTCAGGAAACAAACTATTTTTTGGTTGAACATGCTGAATAGTTATCTGTGAGTTAGACAACTTTACGGGACGGGATCATGGCTGAACAACTTTCCAGTGAACAAATAGAGATAATTCAGGAATTCATCCAGGAATGCATCGATCTGCTGGATCATCTCGAACCCACAATAATCGGGTTTGCCGAATTCACCAAACAGGGCCCTTTTCTGCCGACCGAGGAAAGCATGCCGGTCATGCACGAGGTGTTCCGGTTGTTCCACTCCATCAAGGGGAGCGCCGGATTTTTGAATTTTTCCTTCATGGCCTCCACCGCGCATGCGGCGGAAAATCTGTTGGACCAGATCCGTAAAGGGCAACTGCCCATGACCAATGAGCATGTTGATCTGTTTTGCCAGACCTGTGATTTCATGCGGGAGTGCTTGGATCATGTTGCCGTCGAGCTGAACGACGGATGCATGGAGGGGCAGGCCAAAGAGCTTTCGGGGCAGTTGAAAGCGGCTCTTGAGGGGGGCGGCGTAGGCGTGCCCGCCTTGCCTCGTGCGTCGGCAACTGAGGCTCCTCCCGAGGCAGAGCCTGTCATGGCGGTCCCGGATCTTGCCATCACCCCGGAACTGGTCGAGGCATTTTTGCAGGAAGCAAACGAGCAACTGCAGGAGGTTGAGCACGGGCTTTTGGTTTGGAGCAAGGACTCGGACAACAAGGAGGTCGTAGCGGAGCTGTTTCGCAAGATCCATAGCTTTAAGGGCAACTGCGGTTTTCTTGGGTTTGGCGATCTCGAACGTCTGAGCCACCGCATGGAAACCGTACTTGATGCGGTGAAATCCGGGACATGTGCCGCGAACGCCAAACCGGCTGATGCCCTGCTCAATCTTTGCGATGTTCTGAAAAACTCCTTGGGAGAAATCTCTCAAAAAAGCGAAGGCAGGATTGACGGACTGGATCTCTATCTGGAACTGCTGGATGATTTTATCCCTGCCGAGTTGAAGAGTGAATCTTCGGTGCAGCCGCCGCGGGTGGGTGAAATCTTGGTGGAAAGCGGAGTAATTACCCCGGAAACCCTCTTTGACGCCCTTGATATCCAGAAAAAACCCATTGGAGAGGTGCTGGTCGGCATGGGCGCGGTTTTGCCCGAGCAGGTGGATCAGGCCCTGTTCAATCAGGAGCAGATCAAGGGCGCCCCGGTCGCCGAGCAGGCCAAGCAGGCCGCCTCTTTGAAACGGCAGGATATCCGGGTTGATCTGGAAAAGATCGACACGCTTATTGATCTGATCGGCGAGATGGTGATCGCCGAGAATATGCTGATCCACAGTCCAGATCTGGCTGGATTGGTGCTGGAGAATTTCAGCAAGGCCTCCCAGCAGATGAGCAAGCTTGTCAAGGAGTTGCAGGAGGTGGCCATGACCATTCGGATGGTCCCCGTTGCCGGCCTGTTTAACCGGATGACGCGCCTGGTGCATGACCTTGCCAGAAAGTCCGGGAAAAAGGCCGACCTTGTCTTGGTGGGCATGGAAACCGAGCTTGATAAAACCGTAATCGAAAAGATCACCGACCCCCTTGTTCATCTCATTCGTAATTCCATGGATCATGCCCTGGAATCTCCGCAGGAGCGGTTGGCCGCAGGTAAGAAGGAGACAGGGATCGTGCGACTGACGGCCAGCCATGAAGAAGGTGAGGTCTGGATCAGGATCGAGGACGACGGCCGGGGGCTCAACCGGGAAAAAATCCTGAAAAAGGCGCTGGAAAAAGGGCTTGTCCAGGGAGATGGCTCGAATCTCACCGATAAGGATGTGGCGGCCCTGATCTTCCTCCCCGGATTTTCAACGGCGGACAAGGTGACCGATGTTTCCGGTCGCGGAGTCGGCATGGATGTGGTCAAGCAGAATTTGAACCAGATAGACGGCAAGATCGATATCGACAGCAAACCGGGCGCCGGCACCAAAATCGTGCTGCGAATCCCTTTGACCATGGCCATTATTGACGGCATGCTGGTCCGGGTTGGCGATGTCCGGTACATTATTCCCATTCTCTCTATCCGGGAATCGTTTCGGCCGTTGGCCAAGGCCATCACCGTTTCCCCGGATGGACAAGAGCTGGTGCGGGTGCGCGACAGACTTTTTCCTGTGTTGCGGCTCCATCGATTGCACAAAATCGAACCGGCCAGTGAGCTTTTGGACCAGGGGATATTGATTCTGCTCGAAAATCAGGGGCGAAATGTCTGCCTGTTTGTTGATGAGATTTTAGGACAGCAGCAGACGGTGATCAAGGGGCTTTCCGAATACATCGGCAAGGTCGGTCAGGTCCGTTGCGTATCCGGCTGTACTATTTTAAGCGACGGCGAGGTATGCCTTATTCTCGAAGTCCGGGGCCTCACCGAGATTGTCGTGGAGACAGTGGGAAATGACTGAACAACAGCCCCTTACCGGCTCCACCCCTCCTGTTGATCTGACGGAGATGAAGAAGACCGTCCGCGGGAACATGGAGGTAATTCGGCATTTGGTTGACCATATCCTGGTGGAATACCCTGAGAAACTCCGGCAGCTTCGCCAGGAACTGGATAAAGGAGATGTCGTTCAGGTTCGTGCCATCGCCCATGGATTGAAGAGTTCCCTGGCAAGTTTCGGGGCAACGCAAGCCAAGGAATTTGCCAGTGCCCTTGAGATTTCCGGGGCCATGGGTGAACTGGCCGCTGCCGAGAAAATGTTGCGGCGGCTTGAGCAGGAAATCGAGAGGATTGTTGCTTATTTTTCAGACCCTTGCTGGCAGGACAAGGGATAGCCTCGTAAACAAGGCGTAATCCGACACCGGTTTGCTTGTTGCGTAGTGCTTCCTCTCCGGTGAGGGGAGTGATTTTTTTTCATGCAGCAATTTTCTGACCGGGCCATGCCGAATCTGATTGGTTTTTCCGTTCGACAGGCCCTGTCTCCGAGGAAACGGAGCATGCTCCCATGAAAATAACTTGGAATGATTTTGATATTGTTTAGGAGCCGTTCAGAAACAACATGAACTTTTATGTTATCTTACTGTACGGCTCCTTATGCCATCTGGCTACCTAAAACGGCCATGTTATTTTTTGACGATGGCTTAGTAAGTGACGAGGAGAAATGTTTCATGAAAATCCTGATAGCCGAAGATGATTTCGTCAGTCGCACACTTTTGCAGGAGATGCTTTCTCCCCTGGGAATTTGTCATGTGGCCATGGATGGACTTGAGGCCATGGCCGCCTACAAACAGGCTCTTGAAATGAAAGAGCCCTATGACCTTATCTGTCTTGATATCATGATGCCCAATCTCAATGGCCAGGAGGTGCTCAGGCAGATTCGGGATATAGAAAAAGAACGCTGCATAGGAGGGTCTGATATGTCCAAAATTTTCATGGTCAGTGCCCTGGATGATGCAAAAAACATTATGGCCGCATTGGTTAAAGGTTCTTGTGACGCCTATCTGGTCAAGCCTGTTGATGGCGAGAAACTGTTGGCCGAAATTAAACGGGTGGGGCTTTTGGCCTAGCTTTAATGGTTTGGAACTGTTGCCGGTTCCGTAGCGGGAATGATTCATGGGAAAAACAGTGGTTGTAGGGGTTGGCGAGTTTGCGGTTTCCAATGATCCCGGTGAGGTGATTAAAACCTTTGCCTTGGGTTCGTGTGTTGCCGTAATCTTTCTGCATAAGCCGACCAGAACGGTGGGGTTGATTCATGTGGCCTTGCCGGAGTCCAGCATCAGTCCGGATATTGTCAGGGATCGGCCCGGCTACTTTGTCGATACCGGCATCCCGGCTATTTTGAAAAAGATGGCGGCCTGTGCCACCCCGGGCGCTAATCTTACCCAGGGCATGATGGTGAAAATTGCCGGGGGGGCGAATGTGCTGGATACGAATAACACCTTTAACATCGGCAAGCGGAATGTTCTGGCCCTGAAAAAAATTCTCTGGCCGTTGGGCATGGGGCCAGTGGCTGAGGATGTGGGCGGGAGTATCAGTCGTACCGTATCGGTGTCGGTGGAGACAGGCAAGATTGCCCTGTCCTCCCCGACAAAGGGCGTGTGGGAGCTATGAACAGGCAGGAAAAACAGGCCGCTGTCCGGGAGGCCATCAACAAGGTTCCGCTTATTTCCAGCGCCGCGGCCAGGCTTCTTGAGTTGAGCGGCGAATCGGAGCATGGGATTGTCGATATCGTAAATATTGTCAAATACGATGCCGTGCTCACCTCCCAGATTCTTAAGGTGGTCAATTCAGCCGCCTTTGCCAGAAGGACGGAGGTATATTCAATTGATCACGCCGTGTCGTTGTTGGGGGAAGATATGGTGGTGGGTATTGCCATGTCCGAGGCGGCGGCATTGCTTTTTGATAAAAAGTTGGAAGGCTATGCGGCGGAAGCAGGCTCTCTCTGGCGGCATGATTTGAAAACAGCCATTGCCGCGAAAATAATTGCCGGTTATGCGCGGACCAAGGTGAACGGTGATCTGGCCTTTACCTGCGGTCTGCTGCATGATCTCGGCAAGGGCGTGCTTTCTGATTTTTTACGCAATACTCCGGAAAAGATTCGCCGGGCCATGGAGGAAAAAAAGGTTCCGGATTATGCCGCGGCCGAGCGCGCCATTCTCGGCATTGATCATGCCGAGGCGGGCTATGAGTTGAGTCTGAACTGGAATCTGCCCGCGCCCTTGCCACAGGCAATACGGTTTCACCATCAGCCGGCCCTGATTGACGAGGCCTTGAAACCTTTGCTTTACACCATCCATTTGGCCGATATCGTGGCGATGATGTCCGGAGTGGGTACCGGCTCGGATGACTTGCAATATACCCTGGATACGGCCTACGAAATGTATATTCCTTTGAGCGGCAATGAACTGGCCATGGTAATGCTTGGCGTGGAACAGGAATTTTCCAAGGCTGCCGCGGTGTTTTTGGGCAAAGAAGAGGAGGCTTCGGAATGAGGATTGCCATCGTGGATGATTCGAGCACGGCAAGGATGTTTATCCGGCGGTGTCTAGAGATTGCCGGATTTCAGGGGGCGGAAATCATCGAGGCTGAAAACGGCAAGGATGCCTTGGAAAAAATCAGGCATACGCCGGTTGACCTGTTGCTCACCGATTTGACCATGCCGGTGATGGATGGCACCACCCTGCTGAAATGGATCAAGGCGAATCCGAAATCAAGCGGATTGCCGGTGCTGGTCATCTCCAGCGCCGGGAACCCGGCAAAAGAGGTTGAACTGAAGGCCTTGGGCGCCATGGGTGTTTTAAGCAAGCCTGTTTCTCCGGCAAAACTCAATATGCTGCTGGGTGATTTTTTGGAAAAAGGAGGGCAAGAGAGTGACCAGTGAAGAGAGCGCCTGGACAGGGATAATTGTTCCGCTTATTTCCGAGATTATGGAGAATACGGCCTTTACCGAGGTTATGCCCATCGAGGCCGCCCCTCTGTATGGTCTGGAGGCGCGAGGGGCGTCATTGCTGGTGCATGATCCTGTTCAGGGGGAGTTTCAGTTGATCATGGAAAATGGTCTGTTGAAATATCTGTCCGGTATTGTTTATGGTTCCATGCCGGACGAGATGACCGAGCAGTGCGAAGGAGATTTTCTTGATGAACTGCTGAACACCATTGCCGGTAGATTTCTGAGTGCAATTCTGCCTGAGGATAAGAGCTTTACCCTTGGAATTCCGGAACTGTTCCGGGAACCGTTCAATGTGCCGGATTCGCCGGTGCTCAGCTGGAATTTTGTTATTGATGGGATGCACTTCACCCTGTATGCCGCAGGCGAATCGCTTGTGGCGCTTGAAAAAAATAATGGGTGATTTTCTTTGCACCGACATCCGCTAATGTTCGTTTATGATTTTGCCTTGAGTCTTCCTGTCTTGAAGGGAGGGGTGAAGTTGTAACGTGCCTCAAACCCGGAAGAAATTCCTTTTCCCGCAAGGGGAGAAGGGATTTCTTTGGTATTCGGTATTTTTTTGCTCGGACACCGCTGAGCCGGTTGGGAAATATAGGAAAGTTTGTGTGGTGCCCTCTCTTGTCATGGAGTATAGTCTTTCGCTGTTGTATATTCCCCGGCTTACGCATAAGCCGGTTAACAGAGTGCGGTTGACAGGCTGATGGCGCGAATACTTCTTATTGACGATGAACAGATGGTTCTTGAGCTTTTGGTGAGCGTTCTGACAAGGGCCGGGTATGAGGTGATCACCGCCGGGGACGGCCTTGTTGCCTGTCAGCTATGCCGGAGTCAGGATTTCGATCTGGTCATCACCGACATTATCATGCCGGAAATGGACGGCATCGAGATGATTCAAGAGCTGAGGCAGCGTTGTCCCCAGGTGAAGATAATCGCCATGTCCGGGGGCGGGAGATGTTCACCCCAGGATTACCTTGAGATTGCCGGAGTTCTTGGGGTTTCCGCGACCATAGCCAAGCCTTTTTCCAACAAGGATTTTCTTGCCACGGTAAATGAAGTGCTTTCGCATTGAGTGCGTCACCCCGTTCCTGACGGAGACTCTCTCTGTCTTTTGTCATGCGATATTCCACATCCTCGGTCCAGCTTTCCGCTCTCCCTCTCCAGACAATCATGATCGGCGGTGTGCCTGCGGGCACTGATCCGTTTCCCTGTGAGCTATCCATGTCGGCAGGTTCGGGAATGAACCGTGTTATCTGTCTTGATGAGTCAGGAAGTCGGCCAGTTCCGGAAACCAGGTGCTGATCGTGTCAGTTTGGGTCCAGTTTTCCCTGAGCCGGGTTTTGGGAATGACCGGGATGTCCAGACCGGTACCGGCCAGGGCTGTAACGATTTTCGCCATTGGTGTACCGCTGAACAGGACAAAGCGAAGCCCCCGGCGCTGCTCCGTGATGAGGAGTTTGATCGCAAGCTCTATTCCATCCATAACCGCCATTTCATAATCGCAAAGGATGTTGGGTATCCCTTTTGCGGTTAGAAGATCGTAAGCTTCCTGACCGTTTTCCGCTTCGTGGATGTTTTTAGGCGGTACCCCGGCTCCTTCCAGGCGCAAGCGGGCAACCATGCGGATAAATTCCGCGTTGTCGACAATAAGTATGGTTGAATAATCAGGAGGCATAAATTCGTTCAAAAATTTTCCGTGGATGAAGGCAAGAAAATGTTGGTTTGAAACCGGGAGCGGCCCACTGTCTATTTGTTTTATATCGACAGGTTGAGTCGACGTGATACCGACCCACGCAGGGATTCATGGGCAAACAGCACCCTGCGCCAGGCTGACTCGATTTCGTCCTTTTTTTCATGGCGGACACAGTCATCCAGGTCTTTGACCGCCATGCCCAGTTTTTTTGCGGTGAAGATCGCGGATGAACCACCGAGGCTGTGGCAGCAGGCCAGTATCCCTGCTTGATCGTCCTGGGCCATTGCCTCGCCGAGCCGGACAAGTTCTTTGTCTGTATCGGTAAAAAAGGCCCTGGCTATTCGGCAAAGGGTTTTCTCGTCGGTGTAGATGGCAAGCAGGGCCTCGTAATCCAAATCAAAATATTCCTCGGGGTTTACCGTGTTAGGATGTGCATCGTGCCGATTCCCGCCGGCAAGGAAGAGATGTTTTTCAATGGCGGCGAAAAGTTGGTCCGGATCGAAGTTTTTCTCTACATACCCGTCAAGACCCGCGGCTAAAAAATGTTCCTGTTCGTCCGCGGTTTCGGCCGTTAGGGCGATGACCGGAATTGCGCGGGTCGCCGGATTTTTCTTGATCCTGCGTGTGGTCTCCATGCCGTCAATGCCGGGCAGGCCTATATCCATCAAGATGATTTGGAAATCGGCGTCCTGGGCAAGAATATCCAGCGCCGCTTCGCCGCTGGCGGCTGTAACAACAAGCCAGCAGCGGTCGGCAAGGATATCGGCGAGAATTTCCCGGTTGAAATCCACATCCTCGACCACCAATATTCTGATATCTTTTCGAGAATCATCGGCCGCGACTGGGGAATTCATCTCTTCCTCCGTATTATTGGGGACGCAGAAAATAGTAATATCCGGCACGCATCCCGTCGTGGGGCCATCTGTGGCCGCGCTTCAATCGTAAAACCTGTCCGTAGCTCTACTACGCTGTGATTCTGCTCAATCGGCATCAGCAAATTTGATCCCAAACCAAGCGTGATCCAATATCTTAGTGTTTTCTGAGTCCCTTGTAGTTAACTCACCTAAAATATGATAGCCGATTAGAAATCAATCTGGAAGCTGTAAACGTCTTCCTCAAGGCTGCTTTTCACGGTGAAGCCGCAATGGAGGAAGATGGCTTGCATCCGTTTGTTGTCCCGAAGCACCTCGGCGGAAAAACCTCTAATCCCGTTTCTCCTGGCGATGGTGACCAGATGCTTGAAAAGAAACGTGCCGATCTGCTTGTTCTGCCATTCGTCGCGAATAATAAAGGCCACCTCGGCCCGGTTGGTTTTTTCATCCAGGTAGTAGCGGCCGATGGCGATGATCTCTTCGCCGTGCGCCTCAGGCAAGGTGCCGACAATGGCAGCATCCTTACGGTGGTCGATGTAGACGAAGTTCTGGATCTGCTTGTGGCCGAAGCGTTGGCTGTGGGTCATGAAGCGATAGTAGAGGGTTTCCTGGGAAAGGGCGTAGAGGATGTCCCGCATCCGGGGTTCATCGGTGAGATGCACGGGCCGGAAATTGATTTGGGTTCCGTCTTCCAGAAGCATGGTGGTGTTCATTTCCTGGGAAGCAATCATGAAGCGGCCCTCCACCTCGCCGAGATCCTGGCGAAGGTACCGGGCCTCAATGGCTTCCCGGAAAAGCTGCTCGCGGAAACTGGGATGGGCAATGCTGATAAGGGCCAGGGCCCGTTCCTGCACACTCTTGCCGTGCAGGTAGGCAATCCCGTACTCGGTGGCCACGTAATGCACTTCGCCCCTGGTGGTGACCACCCCGGCGCCTGGGGTCAGACGGGTGACGATGCGGGAGATGGTTTTGTTTTTTGCCGTTGATTCGAGGGCAATGATGGGCTTGCCGCCGATGGAGCGGGAAGCGCCTCGGTTAAAGTCCACCTGGCCGCCGATGCCGGAATAGAAAAGAGAGCCCAGGGAATCTGCGCAGACCTGTCCGGTAAGGTCGATTTCAAGTGCCATGTTGATGGCCACCATCTTGTGTTGTCTGCCGATGATGTGGGTATCGTTCACATATTCCGTGGGTCTGAAGTAGAAGATGGGGTTGTTGTCGATATAATTGTAGAGGCGCTGGGTGCCCATGCAGAAGCTGGCCACGATTCTGGCCTTGTCCGTGGTTTTCTGGAGACCGGTCACCGCGCCCGATTCCACCAGATCGATGATGGAGTCGGTGAGCATCTCCGTATGGATGCCCAGGTCTTTTTTGTGGTGGAGGAATTCAACCAGGGCGTGGGGGATGCGGCCGATGCCGAATTCGATCGTTGACCCATCTTCGATCAGGGCCGCGATGTGCTCCCCGATGCGACGGGTATCCTCGGAGACCGGAGTGGATTCCCGCTCGATGATAGGGCTAGCGGCAGGCACCAGGATATCGAGATCGTAGATGTCAAGGAAACTGTCCCCAAGGGTCTTGGGCATCATCGGGTTTACCTGGGCGATCACAAGCGAGGCGTTTTCCGCCGCACTTTTTACGATGTCCACTGAAACGCCCAGGCTCACCTTGCCGCGCTCGTCCGGCGGAGTCACCTGGATGAGGGCCACGTCGATGGGCAGCTGGCCGGAGTTGAAGAGCATGGGGATGTCGGAGAGCAGGATGGGGGTGTAGTTGCCCAGTCCCTGCTGGATATGTTCCCGGATGTTGGCGCCGATGAAAAAGCTGTTCACCGTGAAGCAGTCGGCCAGACTGCTGCTGGCGTATGGGGCGTCGCCCTTGCTGAGCAGCTGGATGATCTCCACGTCGGCCAATTCGCCGGCCCGTTCGGTAAGGGCCTGGACCAGCAGCACCGGCTCGGCGCAGGCCGTGCCGATGAAGACCCTTTGGCCCGGCTTGATTTTGGCTGCGGCCTGGGAAGGGGTGGCGATCATGTCGCTGTATTTTTGCTGCCACTCGGGATCAAAGGTTTTTGCGTTGCTCATTGCCGTGCTCCCGTGGCCTGCAAGGTTATTCTCGCATCAGCCACCACCGGCTCGGTGCCTGTCTCCCCAACAATGAAGGGGTTGATGTCCAGCTCTGCAATCTGAGGGAAATCGGTGGTCAACTGGCTGATCCGTTGCAGGCCGTTGGCAATACCGGCCAGATCTACCCCCTTGTGACCGCGTTTTCCCTTGAGGATTTCGTAGGAGCGGGTGGACATCAGCATCTGGATGGCCTCATCGTTGGTGATGGGCGCCAGGTAGAAGGTGACGTCCTTCATCACTTCAACAAAGATGCCGCCCAGGCCGAACATGAGCATCGGTCCGAACTGGGGATCGCGGCTCATGCCGATGATCACCTCAAGGCCGCGGCCCAGCATTTTTTCCACGTAGATCCCTTCAATCCAGGCCTCCGGCGCCCTTTGTTTGATGCGGAGCATCATGAGATCGTAGGCGTCAGCCGTTGCTTCGCTACTGGTTACATTGAGTCGCACCCCGCCAAGATCCGACTTGTGGATAATGTCCGGAGAGACGATCTTCATGGCCACCGGATAGCCGATGCGTTCGGCTATCTCCATGGCCTCGTCGACGTTGGTGGCAAGGTAGCCCTGGGGAATCTGAAAGCCGTAAGCCTGGAGAATGCTTTTTGCCTTGACCTCGCCGATTTGCGGGCGATTGGTCCGCAACCGGCGGGTGATGATGCGTTCCACCCGCCGCCGGTTTACGGGAAAACGAGCTACCAGGCGAGGCGGCCGTTTGCGCCAGGCGGCGTATTCCACCATGGCCTTGAGCGCGGCCACTGCCCGTTCCGGGGAAGGATAATCGGGTAACCCCGCCGCCACCAGCGCATCCCGGCCCGGGATGACATCGGTTCCGCCCATGAAGGCGACAACCACCGGTTTGTCTCCTTTGTGACAGGCGGCAATGGCCCGGGCGGTTTCCGCGGGTTTGGTCATGGCCTGAGGGGTGAGGATGATGACGATTGCATCCACGGCTTCGTCTTCCTGGGCCGCTGCCAGTGCGGCCACATATCGGTCCGGTTCGGCATCACCCAGCACATCGATGGGGTTGCCGATGCTGGCCGCACTGGGTAGCTTTTGGCGCAGGGCAGTGGCGGTGTTGCGATTCAGGGTGGCCACGATCATCCCGGATTTTTCCACGGCATCGGCGGCCATGGTGCCGGGACCGCCGGCATTGGTGATGATCAGCACCCGTTTGCCTTTGGGCAGGGGTTGCATGGCAAAAAGGGCTCCATAGTCGGCCAGGGCCTCGAAGTTGTCGGCCCTGATGACTCCCGAGCGCATGAAGGCCGCGCCATACGCGATTTCCGCTCCGGCCAGCACCCCGGTGTGGGATGAGGCTGCCTTCTGCCCGGCCACGGTGGTGCCTGATTTAAGGATGATCACCGGTTTTTTCGTTGAGGCCTCGGTTGCCGCTTTGACAAATTCGTCCCCGCAAGCAATGTCTTCCAGGTAGGCGATAATCACATTTGTCTGCGCATCGGCGGCCAGGGCGCTCAACAGGTCTCCCTCGTTTATGTCCGCTTTGTTGCCCATGCTTACCATTTTGGCGATTCCTGTGTGCCGGGCGGCTGCCAGGTCCAGCAGGGCGGTGCAGATGGCCCCGGACTGGGAGAGGACCGAGATGCAACCCGGTTCCGGCATGCGGTTGGCAAAGGAGGCGTTCATCCGGTGGTCGGTGTTTATGAGCCCCAGACAGTTTGGACCAAGAAGAGGTACTTGGTGGCTTTGGCAGAGCTCGGCGATCCGGTGTTCGAGTTCCGCGCCTTCCGGCCCTGTTTCCTTGAAGCCGGCGCTGATAACGGTGATTGCCCCGGCCTGGGCCTCAAGGCAATGCCGTACCGCCTCCATAACCAGGGCTTTGGGGAGCGCGATAATGCAGAGGTCGGCCTTGTGTCCGACTTGTTTGATATTTGCCAGGCAGGGCAATCCCAGCACTTCCCGGGCTGCCGGATTAATCGGGAAGATGCGGCCACCATAGCCGCCGGCCAGCAGATTGGCGATAATGTCGTGGCCGACTTTTCCCGGTGTGCGGGAAGCGCCGAGCACAGCGATGGATTCCGGGTAGAAAAGCTTTTTGAGCATGGCCCTTGTCCTGTTATGTGAGGGAGAATCTGCCGGCGGTAGTGTTCGGTCGGCTTTATGTCTCAGGCTTCCCGTGGGGGGGCGTACTTATATTGTAGCACATGCGATGCGTTAACAGGCAACCCTGGTTTGTTATTCGGCAAATTCGGGAAATTCCGGCATGACCATGGTAAACCCTGCCCTGTTCAAGGCAAGGTGTACGGCACTGATGTTGTAGGTATTGACCCGCAGATAGATGCGTTCCGGGGAGCTCCCCTCCGCCTCGGTGCGGATGAGCCGGGTGAAGCGGATGTTGTGCTCTTCAAGTACCCTGGCGATACGGGAAAGCGGTTTTGGTTTGCCGTCATGCTCAATCACGATCATGGCGGAGCCGCGTTCGCCAAGGCCGAAAAGTTTACGGTAGGCAGCCATGAGGTCGCGTATGGAAAAAATGCCGATGACCCGCTCCTCCTGATCCACCACGGGAAGAGCCCCGATTTTCTCCCGGTCGAGAAGGATCAGGGCGTCGTCCAGGGTGGACATGGGGTTCAGGGTAAAAAAAGTACGGCTTATGATGGCGCTGATCGGGGTTTTGTTGAACGTCTCAAGAGAGCTCTTGAGACGTTCTTCGGAAAGTACCGAGGAGGGTGAGGCCGAGCGCAGATCCCGATCGGTGACCATGCCGACCAAACGGTGTTCCTCATCCACCACGGGCAGATGGCGGAATTTGCCGTTTTGGAGAATTTCCCGCGCCACGGGGAGAGTGGTCTCCGGTGAAATGGTCACCGGTTTCCTGGTCATGTGCTGGGTGATGAACATGGCTGCTCCTCTGGTCAGTGGTTGATGGTCTTGCAAAAAAAAAATCGAAATTTCGTTTTTCCGTCATTCCGGCGAAGCCGGAATTATCTGTCTTTGGGATGTTGCAACTTTTTCGGCCCCCGTCTTTCGCCGGGCTGGCAATTTTTTACGAGTTTATCCATAGTTGCTCAAGGCGTTGAGATACGCGGTCGCGCTATCGGCCAGGCTTCCCGGATGGTAACCTCCTTCGAGAATGGTCAATAGCTTGCCCCGGCAGAATTTCGTCGCCCAGGCAGCCAGGTATTCGCCAATCCTGCCGTAAAGTTCCGTGGAATAGGCAAGGCCGGACATGTCATCATCACGGTGTCCGTCAAAGCCTGCCGCGACAATGATCCGTTCCGGTGCGAATGCGTTAACGGCCGGGGCAATTTTTCCGGCAAAGGCGTTGAGCACCATCTTGTCGTCCGCCCCGGGCGGCAAGGGGATATTTAGAGTGGCTCCGTGCCCTGGGCCGGTGCCGGTTTCTTCCGCATAGCCGCTGCCGGGGAAACTGAAGGTGGGATGTTCGTGCAGACTGATGTAAAAGACATCTGGGTCTTCCTCAAAGGCGCTCTGGATGCCGTTGCCGTGATGGGCGTCCCAGTCGATGATCAGAATCTTCCTCCTGCCATACTGCTGCTGCCAGTATTTGGCGGCCAGCACGCTGTTGTTTAAAAAACAGAAACCAAGAGCCAGATTGCGTTCGGCGTGATGTCCAGGGGGGCGCACCGCACAGAAAACCAGATTGTCTTTGTCTTCAAGCAGATCTATGCCGGTGAGCCCTGCGCCTGCTGAAAGCAGGGCTGCTTCGTAGGAGTCAAAACAAAGCTGATTGTCCGGATGGTCAAGATGGGTTTTTCCCGAAAGGGCGCACTCTTCCAGGCGAAAGAGGTAGTCTTCATCATGAAAGGTAGTCAGCCAACGTCGTTCCGCCTGGCGTGGTTCAATAATTGTGAGCTGCTCCCGGAGCGGTGAAGCATGCAGTTTTTTCAGCAACGTGGTGAGGCGATCCGGCGTTTCCGGATGATCAGTGCCGCCGGTGTCGTGGGCAAGACAACGGGAATGGGTGACAATGGCCAGAGGGCGAGAGATATGCACCGGAGATCCTTGTCGGCTGGGTGATAGGTTGAAGGAAACAGACTACAGGCTGAAGACTGAAGAGTGTTGAGAAAATAAATCGTTAACCTTCAGCCTTCAGTCTTCAGCCTGTATTGTTGGAAAATGGCAGAGTTTCCATTTTTAGGTCGTTAGGTATTATTACCTAACTTTGCAAGGAATCGCATTAAAATAAGCGGCACAGCAGTGCTGACGGTGATGGTTGTTATGTGTCGGTATCTTAAATGCGACAAGGCATTGTGCGGATGGGATTGATGGGATATACTTTTATTTTCCCTCATCAATGAGACAATCGGACCGTAACGCCATGCCCCATGTGACCAACCCCCATTTGCTTGCCTTGAAAGACCAGTTGGACGACCTTGAGGCCGGACGTTTGTCGCCGCTCGCCAGCTTAAGCAGGGAAGGGGTCAGGCGGCGAACCGAAGAAGGTCAAGGCCAGGATCATCGTCAATCTTTTGCCGTGGATGGCGACCGGGTTCTGCATTCGCGGGCCTATACGCGATACATCGATAAAACCCAGGTGTTTTACATGGTCAAGAACGACCATATCACCCATCGGGTTTTGCATGTGCAGTTGGTGGCGAAGATCGGTCGGACCATCGGCCGTTATCTGCGGTTGAATGAAGATCTTATCGAGGCCATAGCCCTGGGGCATGATATCGGGCATCCGCCCTTTGGTCATGACGGGGAAAAGGTTCTGGATGCACTCTGCCGTGAGCACGGGCTGCCCTCGTTTCAGCATAATCTGCAAAGTGTCCGTTTTCTGGAAGGTATTGAACGCCAGGGCAGGGGCTGGAATCTGACCCTGCAAACCCTGGACGGCATCATGTGCCACGATGGGGAGATTCACAATCGCTGCCTTGCGCCCCAGCGCGGCAAGACCTTTGCCGATCTTGACCGGCAGGGTGAGGCAAAGTCTCTTGATCGCCGAATGGAACTGGTCCCCATGACCATGGAAGGGTGCGTGGTCCGTTTTGCGGACACCATTGCCTATATCGGCAGGGACATTGAGGATGCCATTGAGCTTGGCCTCATCAGGCGGGAGGATATTCCTTTCCGCTGTCAGGAGGTCTTTGGTCGGACCAACGGCAGCATGGTCTATCGTCTGGTGACGGACCTGATCGCCAATGGCCTTGAAGATGGGGCCATTGCCTTCAGCGAGGAGGTTTCAGAGGGGCTGAAAGAGTTGAAGGGTTTCAACTACGAGCGGATCTATCTGAATCCCGCCATCAAAAAAGGGCTTGCCAAGATTACCGATTGTTACCGGGTGCTATTTGCTTCCTGTCTGGACCAGTTTGCCAAGCAGGAACAACAGGCTGAAATGTATACGAATTTTTTAAATGAACAGGGCCGGGAGTATGTCATGGCCCAACAGCCTGCCATCATGGTGCGAGATTTCATCGCCGGGATGACCGATGAGTATTTTTTGCGACAGGCAAGGTTACTGGGTTGTGAAGTCCCGGAAAAAACATGAAAACGAAGATCAAAAGAATCCTGCCGGGCGAGAATTTCCGGTTGATTGCCATGGCTGCCTGTATCGGCCTGATGGCCGGGGCGGCGAATATTCTCTTTCGCACCACCGTCGCCCTGGTTCATGACAATATTTTTGTTGCCGGTTCCGCGCTGCTCGGCCTGGAAAAAGGTGGGCTGCACCTCCTGCTTTTGCCGTTGCTTCCCATCAGCGGCATGGTATTGCTCATCCCCCTTTCCCTGCTTTTTCGCGGCGATGTCAACGGTTACGGCTTTCCGAAATTTCTGCGCCAGGTCAATCTGGAAGGCGGGATTATCCGTTTTAGGATCATTACGCTCAAAATCCTTTCCTGCGCCTTGACCATCGGCACCGGCGGTTCCGCCGGGGTTGAGGGGCCAATCGCCCAGGTGGGCGGGGCGGTGGGTTCGCAGTTCGGTCAGTTCTTCCGGGTTTCCGGCAGCAGGATGAAGGTTTTTATCGCCGCAGGTTGCGCCGGCGGAGTAGCGGCCATGTTCAACGCCCCCATTGCCGGGGTATTTTTTGCCGCCGAGATCGTTCTGCTGGGCACCTATGAAATCGGCTCTTTTGCCGCCCTGGTCATCTCCTCGGCCATGGCCACCGTTGTCTCCCGCGGCTATTACGGTGCTTCTCCCGCCTTTCCCATTCCCGCCTATGAGATCGTCAACTCCCTGGTGGAAATCCCCCTTTATTCGCTGATGGGTGTGGTTATGGGACTGATCGCGGTGCTGCATATTTATGTGTTTTATAAGATTCGCGATCGCTTCACCGTCCTCAATCTGCATCCGCAGCTCAAGCCATTGCTCGGGGCCTTGATGCTTGGCGTGCTGGCCATAGGCTTTCCTCAGATAATGGGAGACGGGTACCATTATCTGGAAGAGGTCTTGGCCGGTAATGGTGTGCTCTGGGTGATGATTGCCCTGATTTTTTTCAAGATTGTGGCAACCGCCCTTACCTTGGGATCCGGCGGAGCGGGCGGGGTGTTTGCTCCGGCGCTTTTCATCGGGGCCGTGACCGGCGGGGCATTCGGCGATATGGCCCATGGACTGTTTCCCCAATATACCGCCAATTCCGGCGCCTATGCCGCAGTGGGTATCGGTGCTTTTTTAGCCGCGGCCACCCATGCACCGCTCACCGCCATTTTTCTTCTTTTTGAAATGACCGGCAACTATCTCATCATCATCCCCATCATGCTTTCAAGTATTATCGGGACGGTGGTGGCCGCTCGCTTGAATCCGGACTCCATAGACACCGTGGATTTCAGCCGCGACGGTATTGATCTCCATGAAGGGAGGGAAATTTCGGTGATGAAGTCCATCAAGGTCGGCAGGGTTGTCAGCGAGGATGTGGATTTTATCAGCGAACAGGCCAATGTGAACCAGCTGCTGACCATCTTCAGCATGACCAGGGACAGTTTCTATTTTCCAGTGGTCGATGAAAGCGGCAGGATGACCGGGGTTGTCTCCCTCCAGGACGTGAAAAGCATTCTGCATGACGAGGAGCTGCGGCTTTCCGCCCGGGTGGGGAATATCTGCACCCGCAAGGTTGTCGTACTCACGCCGGAAGATAACCTCCATGCCGCCATGACCCTCTTCGATGCAAAGGGATTGGAAGAGATTCCCGTGGTGGAGGCCACGGACAACCGTTGGGTGGTTGGGATGCTCAAGCGCCGGGATGCCATCGCCGCTTACAACAAGGAAGTGATTCGGCGGGGGATCAGTGAGCGGAGCGCCCCGGTTTTCTCTGTTTCCGCTGGGCAGTGATTTTCAAGGGGAAGCGCTGGAAGTTTTTTTATTTGTCCGGACGGATTACAGCAAAATGCCATTCAGGGGAGTAATTCTTAAACGGCTTTTTGCCGGGCCATTCCGGGGGGCTTTCTCTGATCTCCTTGATATTTAACGGTTTTCCGTGGGTGATGGGTCAGTACTGACCGTCGGTTCAGGTGGTAATCAAAGCGTAAATCCGTCCTCAAGGAGTTTGTCTCTGGAGAGGGACATCCAGGGACCCCGTATTTTTCCAGTATTGTGTTTCATCTCCGCCGTGTGATAGCGTTCAGTTATTAATAATCCATGCGGCAGGGAAAACGAATGACTGAAAAGAAGAAGACCTTGGCCCCGTTGTGTCAACGAGCCTATGCCTGCCGGGAGAGCCATACCTATTGCCGACCGGCTTTTCCCATTGATGGAGATAATTTTTATTTCATTGATCAGGGGGATGAAAATTGTCCCTACAAGAAAAAATACGGCAGCCTGCATACCTGTGATTGCCCGGTGCGGCTGGAGATTTATCAGCGTTATAAAATTTGAGCATCCCCCTTTCCAGTTTTGTCTCCTTTTCTCTGCAAGCTAAAAAAAATCCCGCTAATCCTTGTCTAGGGCGTTTGTTTCGTTTATATCCCTTTCTGTGTCAGGCAGCGACAGACATCCTCTTGCCATAATTCGATCTGTTCACGGTAATGTTTTGCGTGAGATTCCATTCCGCACACCGTGCAGAGCACCGAACCGTTGTGTCAGCGTCCGGAAAGGGTGGCCTTGCCCCCACAGAAGATGCAGTCAAGACGCAGTTGCGGATAATCTGTTATGGCGGTGGCGGTGTTGGATTTTTTGGCTGCAGGCATGGCCTGGTTCTTCCCTGTTTGTTTTGGATGTATTCTAGAGCTGTATCCCGTAACATTGTTAATACGCCGGGCAATTGAGAATGCCAATGAATTTGTTTTCCTTAAGCCGAAGGCGAGTGGGGCGGTTCATTTCTCGGCAGTGAAAAATCACTTTGCAAGGCTATGGGGAGCATGCTAGTCTTGCCAAACCTCTGTCGCTGGAGATGCTCGCTCCGTTTCCGATGCCTTGATAAATATTCTTTCACCTTCGCGTAGTTCCCTGGAAAAATCTGTGATGACAGAAAACGTAACGCGTAAAAACCGCATCTATATACTCGATGATGAAATCGTTACGGTCCGACGACTGGTCCAGGCCTTGGGCAAGGACGGCTATGAGGTGGAGGGCTTTGTTTCCGCCTCCGAGGCGATGGCGCGGTTCTCGGAAGAAGCGGCGGATATCCTGGTCACGGATGTCCGCCTCAACGATGCCGACGGCCTTGACGTTCTGCTCCGGGTTACCGCCTTGGCCCCGGCGACCAAGGTTATCCTGATGACCGGCTACGCCACGGTGGACCATGCGGTTCGGGCCATGAAGGCCGGAGCTTACCACTATCTGGCCAAGCCGTTTCGGCTTGAGGAACTGCGCAATGCCGTGCGCGATGCCCTGCAGGACGCGGGCGCCGGCGGACGCAGCGTGGCCGAGGCAGGTTTTTCCGACCGCTTTGCCGGAATCATTGGCCGCTCCCCGGCCATGCTGGAGATTTTCAAAACCATCCGTCAGATCGCGCCGCTCAATTGCAACGTGCTTATTCAGGGGGAAAGCGGCACCGGCAAGGAACTTGTGGCCAAGGCCCTCCACAGCACCAGCGGCCGTGGTCCCCATCCCTTTATCCCCTTTAACTGTGGGGCCTTCAGTGAAGAACTGGTGGCCAACGAACTTTTTGGCCATGAAAAGGGCGCGTTCACCGGGGCGGTGAGTACCAAACTTGGGTTGCTTGAAGCGGCCGACGGCGGGACGGTCTTTCTCGATGAGGTCGGCGAGATGCCCATTGCCATGCAGATCAAACTGCTGCGGGTTATCCAGGAGCGAACCTTGCTCCGGGTTGGCGGCGTTGTCCCGGTAAGCATCAATGTTCGGCTTATCGCGGCAACCAACCGGGATATCGAGAAGATGATCGCCGCGGGCGAGTTTCGCCAAGATCTTTTCTATCGCCTGAAGGTGGTGATGATTAATATCCCGCCGCTACGGAAACGGCAGGAGGACATCCCGTTGCTGGTTGAGCATTTTGTCACGCTCATCGCCACACAGTTCGGTAAGCCCGTGCCGGAAATCGCGACGGATTTTATCGAGGCACTTTCCTCGTACACTTTCCCCGGCAATGTCAGGGAGTTGCAGAATATCGTGGAGCGGGCGGTGGCCCTTTCCCGGGATTCCGTTCTCACGGCCAGGGATCTTCCTCCGGATATCTTTTTTGCGGAAATTCAGCCGCCTGTGCCGGAGAAAAACGCTCACCATCTCAAGGCGCTTGAACAGGAACACATCACCGAGGTGTACCGTCGCAGCGGTTTCAATCAGACAGAGACCGCCCGTCTGCTCGGTATCTCCCGCACCACCTTGTGGCGGCGTCTCAAGAATCTTAATTTGTTTTCCGACAAGTAATCTTCTCCTTCCTCCTTGCTTTTTCGCTGTTTCAGTCTTGCTGTTTCATATGGGAACAGTTGTTTCAGTATGAAAAAAAATCGTAATTACAATCAGTTGCACTTTTACTGTTTCAATAGTGAACAGTTGGGTCGCTGTCTTTGTTCGTGTGAATGAGGCAAAAGTACCTGTAAACAGCTAGATATGTCTGGTGGCACGGTTAATGCTTAAAGCGCGGGCAATGATTGCCTGTTCAAGGCAAGCGAGGAGCGTCCATGAAAGCTGGTATCGCACTCCTCCTGACCGGAGCCACCGTCGATCTTTCCGCCACTGTTCATGCTGTCGAACTTGCCAGGCGCACCACGGGAATCCTGCATGCCGTTTGCCAGGCAGACAGCAAAAGCGGGAGAAAGAGTTCGTCTGCCAGAGAAACGCAGGAGCAATTTGTTTCTCTGGCAACCAGGCTTTCCGGCCAGGAAGGGGTAAGGATTCAAACGCATATTTTGGAAAGATTGACGGGCGATCCCTTGATCCGGTTTCTTTGCGCGCACCGGATTTTCTGTCTTGTCCTCGGGGTCAATGACCGCAATGGTTTCGAGCGTAAAACCGTTTGGGTCAACCTCCTCCGTAAGCAGCTTCAGAGCAGTGATAACTGGTATCTGCCGGACCTGTGGTCGGTTATCATGACTCCATGGGACGCATCAACCCTTGAACGCGCTATTTCCGAGGTCAACAGCCGGTCCCAAGCTTTGTTCCCCGGGGGAAATCCCCCTGACGGACAGTGAATGGACCGACATTTTCTTAACGGTATTGCAACACAACAAGAATGAGTAAAGGAGGAAGAAGATGTACATGTATCTGCCAATAGCCCTTACCAGCGTGAATTATCTGGTGGTAATGGGCCTGGGATTGGGGGTCGGCCTTTTGTCCGGCCTCTTTGGTGTGGGCGGGGGCTTTCTCATGACCCCGCTCTTGATGATGATCGGCATTCCGCCCACAATCGCGGCGGCAACGGATGCCAACCAGATCGTGGCAGCCTCAGCTTCCGGAACCATTTCCCATTGGCGTTTGGGCAACGTGGATTTCAAGATGGGCTTCTATCTCCTGATCGGCGGTTTTGCCGGCGGGGCAACCGGGGTCCAGGTTATCAAGATCCTGCGGGCCACCGGCGGCGCGGATTTCATGATCAAAATGACCTATGTGATCATGCTGGGTCTGGTCGGCAGCTTCATGTTTGTTGAAAGTCTCAACGCCATGCGCAAAACCAAAAAGGTCCCGACCGCAGCCGCACCGGCTGCCGCGGCGAAAGTGAAGAAGGGTGGATTTTTCACAGCCCTGCCCTTGCAAATCTATTTTGAAAAATCAGGGGTCACCCACTCAGCCCTGGTGCCTCTTTTCCTTGGTACCTTTGTCGGTGTCCTCGCCGCGATCATGGGGGTTGGTGGCGGCTTTCTCATGGTGCCGGTGATGATCTATATGCTGCGGATGCCCATGCATGTGGTGGTGGGAACCAGCCTCTTCCAGATTCTTTTCACCTGCATTGAGGTTACCTATCTTCAGGCGTACTCCAATCACACCGTTGATTTCATGCTTGCCCTGCTTCTTCTGGTGGGGTCGGTGTTCGGCGCACAGATCGGTACCGTGCTGGGTCGTAAGCTCCATGGCGACCAGCTGAAGATTTTGCTTTCCCTCATCGTGCTTGCGGTTACCGTCAAGATTATCCTGGAGCTGGTGTTGGAGCCTTCCATTCTTCTTTCCTATGCGGGAGGCCACTAAAATGAAACGTATGCTTATGAAATTCTCCAGGGAATTAACCTTGGCGGCAGTTGTTCTCCTCGGACTTGGCAGTCTGCCTGTTTCCGCGGCTCAGGCGCTCACTTGCTCGGTGACTCCGGACAATATTCCGATAACCTTTACCTATCATGGCGCTGTGCTGTCGATCACCGGTCAGAGCGCCAGCACCGACGATCTGATCGTCACCATCACCAGTGAACCGGCTGATACCGCCTTGAAGTTCAAGGAAAAGGTCGGCGGCCTGGTCTGGATGAAAAAAGGGACCCTTGAATTCAAGGATGCGCCCCGTATTTATCTGTTGCAGAGCACTGCCGAGCTGAGTCGGATACTCGGAGCGGCGGAACGCAATCAGAATCTGCTTGGTTATGAAGCCTTGCGCGGACGTATCCGCATTGAAGACAGCGCAGGAAATCAGGCGGACGGAAAATGGTTCGACGAATACCTCAAGTTCAAGAAGCAGGAAAAGGTGTACGATATCCAGGAGGGAGCCGTTGTCCGACAGCATGGGGTAGAGGGCAACACCTATATGGTTGACGTTGCCTGGCCGTATCAGGCCCCTCCCGGAGTTTACACGGTGGATGTTCTCGCCGCCAGGGACGGTAAAATTGTTGATCGGGCTTCGACCCATTTTGAGGTCAAGAGTGTCGGCATGACTGCGTTCTTGTCGAAAATGGCCTTTGATCAGGCCGGCTTGTATGGCATAATGGCGGTTATTATCGCGTTGGTCGCCGGCTTGGCTGTCGGCGCAATCTTCAAGAAGGGTGGCGGCAGCCACTGATTTTCAATTCTTGTTTTTTAGGAGGCGTGGAGCAGAAAAGGGTATCCTGATCTGCCCCACGCCGCTTCTCTTTGTCAGGACCGCAACGCATGTCCCTTCGTGATCTCCTGAAAGGATTTTCTGCTTTAAGCTGGCTCACGCCAAAGGTCTGTCGGCCTCTTCCCCTTGTCTTCTTCCAGTTCCGCGAGGTTCTCAAAGCAAATAACCAGGCCCTTGAGCTTATAGCGGACATGGGGGAAAAACTGAGCGGCGACTATCTTTTTGATCTCCGCTATGTGGAATCCACCGTTGAAGAGATGATTGCGGCCATGCTCCGTGCCATCACCGCGATCAATACCCTGACCCAGTACCGCTGCGTGGCTCTGAATGAAATCTTCGCTCCCATGGAGGCCAGGGTTCGGGCGATCCTCAACAAGCGGGACGACCGGGATGGTCCGCCCCTGCTCTGGCTTAGCGAGGTCGAGACCCGACATTGGCCTTTGGTGGGCGGCAAGGCCGCGCATCTTTCCGAGCTGTTGCATAACCCCAAGGTTCGGGTGCCGGAAGGTTTTGTGATCACCACCCGGCTGTTCCACGATTTGCTGGATTTGAACGGAATCCGGCCGGAGTTCGACCGGTTTGAGCAGATGCTTTCCGACCACCTTCCCGATGAAGAGAGGCTTGATGAACTGCGCTGTCTTCTCCGGGAAAATGTACTCCGTGCCGAACCGCCCCCCGGCTTTCTTGATATGCTGGCCGAGTATCTCCAACGGCTAGCTGCCGGCGGCGAAGCACCTCTTTTTCTTGCGGTCCGCAGCAGTGCTCAGGAAGAGGACATGGATTTCTCCTTTGCCGGGCAGTTTCATTCCGAATTGCAGGTTCCTCCCCAGGCCGAGGCGGTGTATTTCGCTTATCGGCAGGTGGCGGCCAGTCTTTTCGGCGCCAAGGCTATTTTGTACCGACGTCAGGTCTTCCCCGAAGGCGGGACCATGTCCATCGCCGCCTGTTGCCAGCGCATGATCCCGGCCCAAGCCAGCGGCATTATTTATTCCGTTGATCCCATGGAGCCCGGTTCACAGCGCATTGTAGTGGTCGGCGCCTTGGGACAGGGTCAGGCAGTGGTCGAGGGTCAGGTACCCACAGATTTTTTTCGGATCAGTAAAACCGAGCCGCAGCGGATTGTTGAGCGGGTGATCGCGGCAAAACACGAAGCGCTGCTGCCGACAGGGGGGGTGGACGGTGGCCTTGCGCTGGAAGCGGTGCCCAACGGGCAGGTCGAGGCTCCCTGTCTTGACGAGCAGACCCTTCTGGAGCTTGCCGGGGTTGCTATTCACCTGGAAACCTTTTTTAAACGGCCCCAGGATATCGAATGGACCGTGGACCCGCAGGGTGTGCTCTATATCCTGCAATCCAGGCCTCTGTTGATCACGGAGAGCACCCGGGAAAAGCCTCTGCTTTCAGAAAAACTTGAAGGCTATGAGCTTATCTCCTCGGATGCGGGACGGGTTGCCCAACAGGGTATCGGCGCCGGGCCCGCTTACCGGGTGGAAACCCTGGCCGATCTCAAGAACTTTCCCGAGGGGGCGGTGCTTATCAGCCATCGCGATTCCTCCCAATTTGTCCAGGTAATGCAGCGGGCCGCAGCCATTATCACCGAGGTCGGAACCCCGGCAAGCCATATGGCTACTCTGTGCCGCGAGTTGCGGGTTCCCTGTCTGGTCGGGGTTCCTGATATCCTTGCCCGTATCGTTCCCGGCGAGGAAATAACCGTGGATGCCGAAGATCGCCGGATTTATCGGGGCAGGGTGGTGGAGCTCCTCACCTATCAGGCGACCACCACCATGGACCTGCACATGGCCCCGGAGTTTCGGATGCTGCGCCGTATCCTCAGGGAGGTTTCCCGGTTGAACCTGGTTGACCCGCTGATGCAGGAATTCAGGGCCGAAGGGTGCAAAACCTTCCACGATGTGCTGCGTTTTATCCATGAAACCGCGGTGCTCGAGCTGGTGGAGCTGGGTCGGGATGACCGCTGTCTGCCGGGTGGACTGGCAAGACGGCTGGATCTGCCCATTCAGGCCGGGATACTTGCCATTGATATCGGCGGCGGTATTGCCCCGGATGCCCCGCCGGACCAGATTCCTTTTTCCGCCATCACTTCCATCCCCTTTCGGGCCATTCTCCAGGGGATGCTCTTTCCCGGGGCTTGGCATCAAGAAACCATGCCGGTGAGTTTCAAGTACATGATGCACAGCATGATGACCACCCCGCAAGATACTCTTTCCGGGCAATATACCGGGCATAACATCGCCATCATCAGCGAAACCTATGTGAACCTGTGTTTCCGGTTCGGGTATCATTTCAACATCGTCGACGCATTCTGCCATGACGTGGAACGCGACAATCATATTTATTTTCGGTTTTTGGGCGGGGCCACCGATATTGCCAAGCGTTCGCGGCGGGCGACTCTCATCGCCACCATTCTGGAGGCCTTTGATTTCAGTGTCCGGACCAGGGGGGATTTGGTCATTGCCCGTACCGGCAACCTGATCCAGAGTGAAATGGAACGTACCCTGGATATCCTTGGCCGTTTGATCGGTTTCACCAGGCAGCTGGACGTCCAGATGACGGATGATCAGGCCGTGGCCCGGTATGCCGAAGCGTTTCTCATGGGTGATTACGGCGTTGTGAACGATAACCGATGATGCCGCAGTCAAAATCACGCGCCTTGCATCAGGCGATTTTTGCCTGGCCATCCACAATTTTTGTTTTTGCACGAGATTATAACAATGAGAGCAGGGAGATGGAACTATGAGTGAGACAAACACGCGGCTGCTGGTGGTGGATGATGAACCCATCGTCGGTAAGCGTCTCAAGCAGGTGTTCGGCAAGATCGGCTTTGAGATCGAGACCTATACCGATTCGTCCGCGGCCCTTGCCGCCATGGCGGCTAAATCCTTCGACATCGTGATAACCGACCTGAAGATGGAGGGGATTGACGGCATTGAGGTTTTGAAGCGGGTTCGGGTCATGAATCCGGAGACCCGGGTGATCATTATCACCGGCTACGCCTCGGCGGATACGGCGGAACTGGCGGAGCAGCAAGGGGTTTTTGCTTTCCTTGCCAAGCCGTTCCGGCTGGACGAATTAAAACAGGTCATACAACGAGCCATTGAAGCTCCCAGAGTGAAAGAATGAATGCCGGCATCCCCACGCCCCCGGCGTTGCAGCCAGCAGTCAGTCCTGAGGGCAGCTCTTCGGAATGCCCTCCCTGCCGATTTCTTTTTCCCGCGATTCGTTCCATCCGGGGAAAACTCTTGGTCACGATCTGTATCGTCGCGGGCCTGGGCATCATCGCCACTGCCTCCGCCACCTATGCCCTATGGCGTATGGAGGACAAGATCCGGATTATCGAGTCCTTTTACGAGTTGAACCAGAAGGTGCTTGAAATCAGACGTTACGAGAAGAATTATTTCCTGTTCAACGACCGGAAGGATCTGCTGAGCGCCCTTGACTATGTGGATCAGGTCAGGGCCGACATTGTCGCGTTGAAGGAGATTCTCTTTGAAAACCGTAGCGAGCTTGATTTCTTGCACGACAAGGAACTTGGTCAATACGAGGCTGTTTCCCGTCGCCTTTTGCAGGCCGGACTCTCGGCGAAAAACAAGCAATCCCTGGAAAACTCCCTGCGTAAACACGGTCAGGACATCACCAAGTCCATTTTCGATATGGATACCAAGGCACGGGTACGGGTGGAAACCGAGGTGGCGGGCTACCAGAAATCCGCGGTGCTAATTCTTGTTCTGGCCGTGGGACTAGGCGCCGTGCTGATTTTGTATATGATGCGCTGGATCATGAGACCACTTACCGCCATCCGCGAGGCCTCGGCCAGGATCATGCAGGGGGAGATGAACTCCATCCCGATGGATGATGAGATCCGCTGCTCGGTGGAGGGGGTGGAACTGGTCAACTCACTGAATCTTATGCTCCAAGCCTTGAATACCAAACAGAACCAGCTGGTGCAGTCGGAAAAGCTCGCGGCCATCGGCAAGGTGACCGCGGGTATCGCCCATGAGATCAACAACCCGTTGAACAACATATCGCTCACCGCCGAGGTTTTGCTGGAAGATCTTCCCAACCTGGAGTGCAGCGATCGGCTGGATATGGTCCGCGACATCCTGGTCCAATCGGACCGAGCCCGTGAGGTGGTGCACCATTTGCTTGAGTTTTCCCGAACCCGCAAGTCCAATACCGTGGAATCGGTGGATCTTGTTGCGCTGGTAGAGGCCTCTCTTGCCTTGGTGAAGAACCAGTTCCGTCTGGGCGGGATCGTCTGCCGTTACGACCATCCCGATCAGCCGGTGTTGGTCAACGGCAACCCCAACCAGTTACAGCAGGTGCTGGTCAACTTGCTGCTCAACGCGGTCCAGGCCATGCAGCCCAATGGCCGCCTTAACCTCACCGTGTTCGCCCAGGAAAATGAGGCGCGGATCGTGGTCAGGGACAACGGGGCCGGTATTGCTCCCGAGGCATTGACCCATATTTTCGATCCTTTTTTCACCACCAAGAACGAAGGGACCGGGCTCGGCCTTTCCTTGAGCTACGCCATTGTCAAAGATCACAACGGCGATATCGAGGTGGAGAGCGAGAAGGGCAGTGGGACGACCTTCCGGATTACCTTGCCTCTTTTACACAGGGATGCATGAGATGAGCTTCCCTGCCAATCCCTTCTTTAAATCGTCAACGGAGGAACCTGCCTCGTTTGCCGCCTCCTTCCGGTTGTTTCGGCGGCTCCTTTCCCTGAACAACGCGGTACTTGAAAAGATCGGCCGCATGGAGGGCGCCCTGGCCGGTGAATATGTTTTTGACCGTAAATTTTTAAGCGAAGCCGTGGCCGAGTTGAACGAACTGGTGCGGGAGGTGGTATCCAGTCTGGGAAGCCTGACCAACAACCGCTACCTTCCTCTGTACGACCGCTATGAAGAGATTGCCGGAAAATTGTCCGGCTTGGCACTGGATTATGCCGGGCCCTACGATCGGAGTCTCACCCTGGCCTATGAGCTGATCAACAGCGATTTCGAGGAGCTGGTGGGCGGCAAGAATGCTACCTTGAGCGAGATTCGCAACCGGCTGCATCTGCGGACGCCGGACGGTTTTGCCATCACCGCTGCCGCTTACCGTGAGTTCATGAAGGCAAACTCCCTTTTTGCCGCCATCGATGACATTTGCGCTGGGCCCGGTTCCAGCCGGGATCGTTCTGAGACCATCACCCGACTGCTTGATCAGGCGCGTTTTCCGGAACAGCTGGTGGCTGCGGTGCGGGATGAGCTTGCCCAATTGCTTAACCGGGCAGGCGGACCTGTTCCTCTGGCGGTCCGTTCAAGCGGGGTGGGCGAGGATGCTGAAACCAGAAGTTTTGCAGGACAGTTTACCTCGATGCTTGAGGTGCGGCCCGAGTTGTCCTCGGTACTCGATGCCTATCGGCGAGTGATCGCCTCGCGTTTCTCGGTCATGGCCTTGGAGTATATGGGCCCAACAGCCGGCAGCAGGGACATCCCCATGGCCGCCGGGGTACAGCCGATGATTCAGGCCCGCATTGCCGGGGTGACCTACAGCCGCGATCCGGAGTCGCCGGATAAAAATCAGCTGCTCATCACCGCCCTGCGCGGCGCAGCCCACGATCTGGTCTCCGGCCGCAGGCAGGCGGACCGCTTTGTCATGAGCCGGGGTTGGCCTTTTGTCCCGTTGACCAGCGAGATCGTCATTCCGGATTCCTTTTCCTCCACCCGGGAAGCGTTTGATCAGCTGCCCGGCGGTTTGAGACGCGGTTCGGCAACGTTAATGCCCAAAGAGCTGGCCAAACTTGCCGAGCAGGCTCTGCTGCTGGAAAAGACCTTCGGCGAGCCCCAGGATATCGAGTGGGCGTTGGGGGACGAACCGGTGATCCTGCAGAGCCGTTCCCTCTCTTTGCCCGTCAAGCCGCCGCCGCTCCCCGGCCAGCTGGCCGCCGAGTTATCCGCAGCCACTCCCCTTATGTCCGGAAGAGGCCAGGTCGCGCAGCTCGGTATCGCGGCAGGGAGGGTGGTGCATGTGGATCAGAACACCGACCCGGAACACTTTCCGGTGGGTGCCATAGCAGTGGCCCGTTTCCCCAGCCCGCAATTGAGCCCCATTATCTGGCGAGCTGCCGCCATCATTACCGAGATCGGCGGTCCTACCGGTCATCTGGCCACCATCGCCCGTGAGTACCGGACCCCGGCCCTGTTTGGAACCGGCGACGCCATAAGCATTCTTGCCGAGGGTGCGGAGGTCACGGTCGACGTGGAAAACAAGCAGGTCTATCAAGGGATTATCGAGGGTCTGGTCAGTCTGCATGCAGCGGAACAGGATGACTATCGCGCCTCCCAGGAACTGCGAATTCTGCGGCGAATCCTACGCTGGGTGGCGCCCCTCACCCTGGTCAATCCGACCGCTGCCGATTTCTTGGCGGAAAACTGCCACACCTTCCACGATATTCTTCGTTTTTCCCACGAAAAGGCCATTGATGCGCTGATCAATTTTCATGCCGGGCAGAGCGGTTCCCAGGAAGCGCTGAGCCGACCGGTGCGGCTGCCGATTCCGCTCAAATTGCGGGTCATCGATCTGGGCTACGGACTGAGGCCGGAGGCAGCTTTAGGGGGAGAGATAGGCATGGAGATGCTGAACAGTCGTCCGCTTGCCGCCATTCTCAGCGGTTTTCTCAAGGATGACAAGGGGGGGAAGGAGCCGGCGCCGCTCGGGTTCAAGGATATCCTTTCCGGAATCAGCAAGCCGCTGGCCCTGCTCACCGGACCTTCCTATCCCGGGGACAACCTTGGGATCATCGCGGAGGATTACTGCAATCTCTGCCTGCGTCTGGGCTACCACTTCAACGTGGTGGACGCCTATATGTCACCGGATCCGGACAACAACTACATCTACTTCCGTTTTGCCGGAGGGATGGCCGAAAAGGCCAAACGCGAATGGCGCGCCCGCCTGATCAGCGCCATTCTCTCAGGCCTCTTTTTCAAGGTGGAGCGCACAGGCGATCTGGTGATCGGCAAGGCCAGGAATCTCGATATTCCGAGAATGGAACGTGTGCTTGGCCGCTTGGGTGAGCTGATCTCCTTTACCCGCCAGCTGGATGTGCGGATGCGCGACGAAACGGCCATCGAGCAATTCTTCCAGAGTTTTCTCTCAAACATCAAGCAGGACGGGGGGGAGGCCTAAATGCGTCGCTGGATCAAGCGACAGCTCGACAGGGGACGACAGGCCCGTCAGCAGCGGAAAACGGATTCGCAACACCTGCTCAAGGCGCGCTACCATGTGTTCCGCTCCCTCCTGGCCGGCAACAACCGGGCCGTGGACTGCCTTACCGAAATCAGCATTCATTTGCGACTGCAAGGTGATTCGGCGGGGCTTGTCCAACTTGTCCACCGGTTGCTCGAAGAAACCGCCGAAATGATCGCCCGCCTGGAAAATCTGGCCGGCGGCCGATACAGGGGGCTGTTGGGTGTCCATCACACCATTGGCCAACGCCTCCAGGCTACGCTCGCTCGTCTTGCTCCCTCCCGAGATGTTCCCTCAGTATTGCCCCTTGCCCGGATCCACGGCGGCCTCAAGGGGCAAACCGGGAATAAGGCCGCGGCGTTGGCGGAACTTCGCAAGAATGGTCTGCCGGTGCCGGATGGCTTTGTGATAAGCTTGGCGGGATGCCGCTTTTTTCTTGAACACGGTGGACTCTCTCTGGAGCTGGTCCATCTTTTGGCCACCCACGGCGCGGATAAGGATAAACATGTGTCCGCCGCCACCGCCGACCAGGTGAAGGGCTTGATCACCGGGGCGGTGATTCCTCCGGTCTTGGCCGAGGAAATAACTGAAGCGGCCCGCGCATTTTTAAAAAACGGCAAATCCTTGGCGGTGCGCAGCAGCAGCATCAGCGAGGACGGTCGCCATCACTCCTTTGCCGGGCAATTCAGTTCGGTGCTCAATGTCCGCGATGAGGCGCAGTTTCTTGAGGCGTTCAAACAGGTGGTGGCCAGCAATTTCAATCCGCGCAGCCTGGCCTATCGGCTTAACGCCGGGCTTGATCCCCTGCGTTTCGACATGGCGGTGCTCTGTCTGGAGATGGTGGATGCTCGCGCTGCAGGCGTCCTCCTTACCCGCTCTCCCCAAGAGCCGGAAAGCGGCCTGATGCTGGTCAGCGCGGTACCTGGTTTGGGTGAGGCCGCGGTCTCGGGCAGCGCCGCCGCCGATCTCTATTTGCTCGACGCAGAGGGCAGGGTGGACTGGTCGCGTTCCTCCATTGTCTGCAAGGAGAAATTTCTCGCCTGCGAGGAAACAGGGGGTGTCGCCTGGCGCGAGCTTGATCAGGATGCCCGTCTGCAACCCGTGCTCAGTACAGAAGAGCTGCAAACCCTGAGCGATTGTGGCAGGGAAATGGAAAGACGTGAGGGTATGCCTCTGGATTTGGAATGGGCGGTGGACCGCGATGGGGTGGTGGTGATACTCCAGGTGCGGCCCATGACCACCATAGGTGTCCAGGCCGCAGACACCCTGCGGGAACAGTCGCCGGTCCTGTTGCAGGGGTTGATTGCTTCGGGGGGTCGGGCCACGGGCCGGGTATTGGTGGTGAAAGGGAGGAAGGATTTTGAGAGTATTCCGCGGGAACCGGTGGTGCTGGTCATGCACCAGAGCTTTGTCGAAGCTGCGAATCTCTTGGCTCAGGTGGCGGCGGTACTGGTGGAACTGGGCAGCCCTGCAGATCATTTGGCCTGTGTAGCCCGCGAACAGGAAACTCCACTGATCTGCGGGTTGAAAGACGCCTCCAGCGCTTTGCAAGACGGTCAGTGGATTACGGTGGACGGAGGGCATGGCAAGGTTTATCACGCCGGTGCCGAAGAGATCGAGGCCACGGAAAAGGCTTGGAAAAATGGTCCGCCACCACTTTGTGCAACGCGCATCCCGCTGCCCCCGCTGCACCGGGATATTCAGGAACTGGTTACGGTACTGCATCTCACCGATGCCTACGGCCCCACTTTCTCCATTCTTGAATGTAAGTCGCTCCACGATATCGTCCGTTTTGTCCATGAAAAGGCAGTGCTGGCCATGTTCAGCGCCGGTGACGAGATGCTGGAAGAAAATTTCGCTGCCGTACATGTCATCGACTCACCGGTGCCCTTCTTTGTCAGCGTCATCGACCTGGGTGGCGGCCTTGCGCTTTCCGCTCCGTCCCGCAGGCGGATTCCTCCGGAATCGGTGATTTCCGCACCCTTTCAGTCACTATGGCAGGGAATTACCACCCCTGGCTTGCATTGGGGTCCACCACCAGGCGGGACCCCAATGGGTTCGGTGATGTCTAATTTTATGACCGACCAGAAATCGGAACGGCCCATCGGCATGCCCAATTACGCCATGGTCAGCCGAGATTATTGCAACATGAACGCCCGCATGGATTTTCATTTCATCATGATCGACACGGTGGCTTCCCATGAGCCCCGCAGCAATCATATCAAGTTTCGCTTTAAGGGCGGAGGTACTTCCCGCGAACGGCGGCGGCGGCGTGCCCTCTGTATCGGAGATATTTTTGAACAGCATGGGTTTTTCGTTGATGTCAAGGAGGATTTGGTAAACGCCTCGCTGCAGGGGGCGGACAAGAATGCCATTGAGGAAAAACTGGTGATGGTCGGCAGGATTTTGGGTTTTACCAGATTACTGGACGCAGTCATGGGTGCCGACTCGATGATTCCCGCTGTGGCTCGTGCTTTTATGGAGGGAAATTACGCCTTGAACGGGTTGCCGGAGCAGGATGAAGCAAAGCAGGGCGAGGTGATATTTGAGGGTGGCAATGAAGGCAGGGCTTGAAAAGTCTTATGCTCTGGCGGCACTGGGCGCACGGTATGGCTGTCTCTGGGTTGAATATCATGAATCGGTGATTGGTCCCCAGTTTTTGCTCTGGAAACTGTTATGCCAAAGCTGCAGGCGGAAGGCTGGTTTCCACGGTCGGTTGCGCGTCTTGATTCCGACGAAATGGTGACCATCTTGGCCCGCCGGTTTCTGGTCGGCGATTATTGCCTTGATCTCTGACCGGAGCGGCGTCAGGCTGCGTGATGAAAGCGCAGTCCCGGGAGTTCCACGGCGGTAAGCAGGTTGCCGTAGACCGCGCCGGTGTCGATGCAGGTACGGTAGGGAGTGAGAAGCGGGGTGGCAAATGGGGTATGGCCGAAGATAACCCGCCTGCCATAATCCCGATCATGGGAAAGGAAGGGATCTCTTACCTCGCAAAGGTCGGAGATGTCCTGGTCGACCAGAGGCTGGTCATGGCGCAGACCGGCGTGTACGAAAATATACTCCTCGGTTTCCCAATAGGGCAGGAGCGAGGCCAGAAAGTCTCGGTGTTCTTTTGGCATGAAATTGAGGGAGACAAGTCCGCTGGGGCTGGCGCAGCCGTAACTTTCCAGGGTGTTTTCCATGCCAAGTCGCCGCAGGTAGGGGAGCAGCACCTGATCACCGCTTTGGTGATATTCCAGCAGCAAATACTCGTGATTTCCCATGAGCGTAACAACGTGGACCCCCTCGGCGCGCAGTTGACAGATCTGATCCAGCACGCCCTTGGCGTCGGGGCCGCGATCCAGATAATCTCCCAAAAACACCAGGGTGTCTTGCGCCCGGTCGAAGGGGAGCCGGTTCAGCAGCAGTTCGAGTTTGGCCGCGCAGCCGTGGATGTCGCCGATGGCAAAGATTTTGCCGTTCATGTCAGCTCTTAAAACCTCCGGTGCAGAGAATCGGGTAAAAAGAGGTCGGATGTTTCCGCGGTACGGAACCACCGCAAATCACGCACAACTCTTGTGCCAGAAAGAGGCCACCATGCCGTAAATGAAGTTCAGGAGCAATACGAGGAGCGGGGTTAAAAGTCCGGCCTTGAGGCCCAGGAGGCCAAGACCCATTTCCGGAAAGACCAGGACAAACATCATGGTGGTGGGCGCCAGACTCATGATGACACCACGCATGGCTGTTTTTTGTCGTGAAAACGGCAGGAGCAGCAACATGGCCCAGAGTCCGCCCCAGACCAGGCGGGGATAGAGCCAGGAAGCGGTGAATTGCGGATGCAGGCGGATGCCGAGCAGGGTCGTTATCCCCGCCTGACCCAATATCCAGATATTGACGCTGTCGATGAGGGCGCCGAGGGCGCCGCCGGTAAAGGCACCGCTGATCTTACGTATCATGGGTAATATCCTTTCTGCACCAGGCAAGAAATACAGGGTATCCCCGCCGCATTGCGCTGTTTTCCGAATGTTTTTCAATGATGTGAATCTCTTGCGCACCAATGTCCAACCCACCGTTTTTTATCAGGATATCCCGGACGGTTTCCGGGTTGATTCCAAAGTGGGCGACCCCGTTGTTGTCATCATGAAAGGTGCCGTCTTCCGTGACCAGATCGGCAACGGCCAGATAGCCCCCCGGTTTCAGGGCAGCGAAAAATTGGTGTAACAGTGCTTCGATATCTGGAATATGATGCAGGGTCATGCTGCTTATTGCCAGGTCAAAGTCCTTGTCCGGCAATGGCTGCCTGGTAAGGTCATGGACAAGGGTTTCAATGTTGCCGATCTTTTCTTCCTCGGCTTTTCGGCGGAGAACCTCCAGCATCCGCGGCGAGGTGTCAACGGCAACGATTTTCCGCACATCTTGGCTCAAGGCCCTGGAGACCATGCCGGTACCGCAGCCGTATTCGAGAACCTGCATGGCGCCGGAGAGGGGTATCGCCTGCCGTATCGCTTCCGCCACCTTACGGGCAAGGGCAACGCGTTGCGGTTTTTCTTCCCAGTCTGTCGCGGCCTCATCGAAACGTTTTACATTATCGTTACGGATGTGTTCCTGGTCGGAAGTCATTGTTGTAAGTGTCATTGCGTTGCCTGGGAATGCTGGGAATGGAGGAAGGAGCGGATTGCTTGACTCTTAGTCCTTTTAAGGTAATCCTTGTTTGAAATCTCGGCCAGCTTTTTTGCAGTCGGAGAAAAACTGGTGTGGTGCTGAGACCGGAAAAAACGTACAATGGCCACGGCAGATATTGCGGCAATAGAGAAAAAAACGCTCGGACCAATAAACACCATGAAAGAAATTGATCATTCCACCCTGCTGGCCATTCGCCCTTTGTCGCATAAAGGGGAGCAGGTTCTTAAGAATATATGGCCCGCCTTCATGAAAGCCTTGCGCAACATCCTTGTCCAGGTGGGGATAGAGGCGGCGAACAGCACCGATGGGCTTTTTTTGATCTATTATGACGAGCCCTTCGCCGCTTTGAGTACATTTTTTGAAAGCCTGGAGTCTCTCAAGAAAAAGCACTGGAAAGCAGACTGGGGCCCGGTTCCCATTCAGATTCTTTTGCATCTCCACCGAAAAAAAGATCCGCTTATCGAATTTGGCGAAGCAACAGCCCCTGTCTGGGGGATATTGCAGCCGGAAACTCTTTATGTGACCCGGGCATTGAAGCTTCAGTGGGATCAGATTTTTGCCGGCAAAAAAATGCCTGCTCATCAATTTGTCGATGCGGGAGACGGATTGTTTCAGTTGATTTTTTCCGGCGACCTTAGCGTGATGAAACGGGAACGGCTTTTTAACAACAGGTTTCTGGCGACCCAGGGAACCTGTCCGGAGTGTTTTTACTGCGGGATGACCAATCATGTACCTGCCCATTGCCCCAGCAAATACTTGGACATGGACACCCGCGGTCTCAATCTGGTTGGCTATCTGCCTCTTCCAAAAATCGACAGCCTTTTCAAGCAGGTCATGGCCGAGCAGAAAAAAATGACGGAGCTGTTGGCTACAAATATTGATGCCGTCCAGATCCGTACCGATCAAACCTTGCAAGTATATGTCGCTTATTTTGACATCTATCTCATTTACCAGCTTCGCTTTTTGAACTATGCCGCTTTTTCCCTGCTTTCGTCCTGGGACGGCGGCAAAAAAACCCGCAGGGTCAGGGTTGACAGCCGTACTCTGCATGACGGCTTCGATTGCCTGCGGGTCGGCCAGTACAAACAAGCCGTCAGCTTCATGAAGACAGAAAGCCAGACCATGGGAGGCAAGCAGTTTTACGCCACCCTCGGACTTGCTTTTGTCGCCTTGGAGCGAGGACAAATGGGGGAAATGGGTCATTTTCTGCAAATGGCCCATAGTACGGCCAGCACGGAAAAAGAGAAAATTTTTATTACTCTTCTTTGGGCCAGATTTCACAGATTGACCGGTCATCCCTGGAAAGCGGAACAACTGTTGAGCTCGGTGGCCAATCTCTATGTCGATTGTCCGGAGGTGCAATACAGCCTTATTCAGACGAGGGTCAATGACGGCCAAGGTCAGCAGCAGATGCAGCTGCTTCGTAAGCTGGCTTCCGCCGATCCCCACTATTTCATGATCGCCCTCATGGATCCGGCCTTGTTGTCGGCTAACAGCATGGTTGAAAATGTGCTATCCGGGTTGCTTGAGTTGAAAACCAAGGAAGCCGGGCAGAATCTGGCCGAAGCGCAAGAGGCTTTCGCCGACTTGCAGGCTTGGTTCGGTGAGGTGGAGGATGAGGAGCTGAAGGCCAATCTTTCGGTGTTGACCAACCTGCAAATACAGTTTGACCGGCGGGGCACTTATGATGTTCTTGATGTCGCGACCAGGGCCAATTCCTTGATTCTGGCCTGCCCCTCTCTGCGCGAGACAAGGCTTGATGAGCTGAATGCCCAGGTGGATGCGGCTGCCGCGGCTTGGGTGGATTACAACACCTTATGGCAAAAATATCCCTATCAATCCTTTTTTAAGGATTTCAAGGAGCTTCTTTTTGCCGGCAAAAGAAAGTTTGTCGAAGCCCGCAGCATTGCCGGCGAGAGTTTGGCAAAGGGCAGGGCGCGGCTGCGGCAAGGGCAGGAACAGGTTGAACTGCTGCAAGGGGTGATCGTACGGATGCAGAAGCTCAAAATGGCCCTGGACACCCTGACAATTTTTCTCAAAAAACTGGTTATGATGGAGATGGTGTTCAGCGGAATCGCTGTGTTGTCTCTGCCGCTTATCACCATTGCACTTCAGGGCGTACTCGACCCGGATCTTGTCCGTCTGGTAAAAAATCCCCAGACCCAAAAAAACTGCATGATTTTTTTCGCCCTGTTTCTGGCGCCGTTTTCCGCCTTGGCCCTTACCATCCGTTCGATGTCCGAACAGTAGCCGTCCTTTTTGTTAAGAGCATGGCCAGGAGTGCTCACAAGGGAGGAAATACTTCCTGGCGGCAATGATCTCTGTTGGTAGGGATGGGTTGTATTTTTAGAAAACATGCAGGAGCGCTCTGTCTTGTCAGCCGCGTCTGTCAGGCTTATTTTCCAGGCCGGAGTTCTTAGTCCGGCAAGGAGGGATACCAATGGTAGCCGCCACATCCATGCAAACCTGTATCGATCGGCAACGGAATCAGGGGGAAAATCCCAACCGTCTCGTCACTGAAAAAAGTCCCTACCTCCTCCAGCATGCTTTCAACCCCGTGGCTTGGTTCCCTTGGGGAGATGCGGCCTTTTTCCTGGCGCGCAAAGAAAACAAGCCGATTTTTCTCTCTATCGGGTATTCCACCTGCCACTGGTGCCACGTCATGGCCCATGAATCCTTTGAAAATCAGGTAGTCGCCAGGCTTCTCAATGAAAATTTTATTTGCATCAAGGTAGACAGGGAGGAGCGGCCCGATCTTGACCAGATCTATATGGCAGCCGTGCAGGCTCTGTCCGGCCGTGGCGGTTGGCCCATGTCGGTGTTTCTCACCCCGGATTTGCAGCCGTTTTACGGGGGCACCTATTTCCCGCCTCTGACCCGGCATGGCCTGCCCGGATTTATCGAGGTTGTTGAGGCGATTCATGATGCCTGGCAAAATCGGCCCGAGAAGATGCTGGAGGTTGCGTTCCAAATTACAGAGCATCTCCGTCGGAAGGCCACGGATACCGGGCCAGGGAAAATCGAGTCGGAGATTTTCACCAAGGCCTTCCAGCAGATTGCTGCGGAGTACGATGCCGAATTCGGCGGATTCGGCCATGCACCAAAATTCCCCCGCCCCGTGCTCTTTAATTTTTTATTGCGTCATGCCGCGCGCACCGGCGAACCCCAAGCCCTGAATATGACTTATGTGACCCTGCGCAAGATGGCGGCCGGCGGGATATACGATCATCTTGGCGGTGGTTTTCACCGTTATTCGGTGGATGGCCAGTGGCGGGTGCCTCATTTCGAAAAGATGCTCTACGATCAGGCCCAGATGGCGATCGGTTATCTCGAGGCCTTTCAGATGGGGCAGGACCCTTTTTATGCCAATGTCGCCCAGGATATTCTCGATTATGTCCTGCGGAAGATGACCAGCCCGGAAGGGGGATTTTATTCGGCAGAAGATGCCGACAGCATCCAGTCGGGAAACCCCGAGGTTCATGGAGAAGGGTTGTTTTATCTCTGGACCGGGGAGGAGATTGGCGCCATCCTCGGCAAAAAGCATGGGGAGATCTTCTCTTTTCATTACGGTGTTCTTGAAATGGGCAATGCGCTTGCCGATCCCCACGAGGAGTTTGCCGGTAAAAATATCCTCTATGTCGCCCACCCCCTTGAAGAGACCGCCAGCCGTTTCCGCATGCCGGAGGAGGAGTTGTCCCGACTCCTCGAGCGCTCCCGGCAGAAGCTCCATGCAGTGCGGGAGCAAAGGCCCAGGCCGCAGCTGGACGACAAGATCATCACCTCCTGGAACGGCCATATGATCAGCGCTCTTGCCCGAGCGGCCCAGCTGCTGGGTGAGAAGCGCTATCTCGTCGCTGCTGAACGGGCGGCGATCTTCATCCGGGCCAAGCTCTATGATCTTGATTCCGGCACTCTTTTTCGGCGCTATCGGGATCAGGAGGCCGGTCTTGCCGGGCAGCTCGACGACTATGCCTTTCTGGTCAACGGTCTTCTCGATCTTTACGAAGCTGGCTTTGACCTTGCCTGGCTGCAACTGGCCATTGCCTTGACGGAAAAACAGATAGCCCTGTTCGCCGATGAGGTTCAGGGCGGTTTTTTTGAAACCTCCGGAAGCGACCATTCCGTGCTGGTTCGTCTTAAGGCTGATTATGACGGGGCCGAACCCACGGGCAACTCGGTGAGCGCCCTTAATCTCCTCCGGCTTGCCCGAATAACCGGCAATGATGAGTGGCTCAGGAGGGCAGAGACGACCATTGAGGCCTTTGCCGGCAGGCTGAACGATTATCCCTCTATTCTGCCGCAGATGCTCGTAGCCCATGATTTCAGGCTGAGTACATCTCGGCAGTTCGTGGTTGTCGGCAAGCTTGGCCGACCGGATACCGAAATCATGCTCGCCATGATCCGCAAACGCTTTTTGCCCGGCAAGGTTGTGCTGCTGGCCGATGGCGGGAAGGATCATTTTCTTAAGCAACATCAACCTGTTCTGGCTGAATTGCCCGTACAGGAGAATAAAACCACTGTGTATCTCTGTGAAAACTTCAACTGTCACTTGCCGATCAATGATCTGGCGGAGTTGGCGACACGGCTTGAGACCATGGGAAAAAACCCGCGATAACTCTTTAACTGCCTTTGATGGGCGGCAAAATCATGGCCAATGTCCCGGTTGCTTTGATCCCCTTAGCCTTACTTGTCTTGTGAGGCGGGGGATTTTATTTGCAGATCACAGAGCAAATCAGTATTGGTATGTGCTATAATCATCCATATCCCAATTGCATATGATGATAATGGGACTTGTCTGGATCTGAGTTGCCGACAATCTTTTCTATTCACCCATACGGTTCATGAACTTGGGGAAGTTGCTGTTGGAGTTTTGCCTGGAAAAGTCGTGCTTATGCCGGTTTTTCAGTCAGACGAAAAGCCTTGAGTCTTTGATTTTTTTTTAGGAACGCGCTTGATTATGGTGTAGGATGTTAAAGAACCGCCCCGTTTCATAGGGTTTTTGCATGGGTAAGCATACGTGCCGGTTTTTTTGCCGGATGTTTGAACGATACTTGACAGGGGACTTATGAAGGCTGAATATCTTAATCCTTTCGTGCACGCGACTAAAAATGTCCTGGAGACCATGGCCCAGACCAAGCTGACCGCGCAGAAGCCGCATCTCAAGGATGGCGCGCATACCTTTGGCGATGTAACCGGCATTATCGGCATGGCCTCCGAGGTCGTCGAAGGCAGTATGACCATCAGCTTTCCGGCTGCCTGCATCCTGCAGATTGTTGCCAGGATGCTCATGGAAGAGCCCAAGGCCGCCATTGATAATGAAATTGTCGATGCGGTGGGCGAGATTACCAACATGATCTGCGGCGGCGCCAAAGCGGAATTCGGCAAGCTCGGCATGACCTTTAACCTTGCCACCCCTACCATGGTTACCGGCAAGGGCGTGGAAATCTATCATCACTCCGATGTGCCGATCATCGTGCTTCCGTTTCAGACCGACTGCGGCACCTTTGTCCTTGAGGCCAATCTGGCGAGTAAATAAGAAGGTGAAAGGAGCAAGGTGAAAGGTGACGCGGCGATTTTTTTAACCCTTTGCAGAAAATCCTTGCATGAGGAAGAGGGAAAAAGTTTTCTTTAGCCTTTAGCCTTTAGCCTTTAGCCTTTAGCCTTTAGCCTTTAGCCTTTAGCCTTTAGCCTTTAGCCTTCCCAATAATGTCCTCAAGGGCTGGTTGCAGCGTTGGAAAGCGGAAAGAAAAGCCGTTTGCCGTCAGCACCCCCGGCATCATTTTGCACCCCTCAAGCACCACACCACTCAGTTCCCCCAGAACCAGGCGAACAACAACCCCCGGTACCGCCAGAAACGTCGGTCTGTGTAAGACCTTCCCCAAAATGGTGGTGAATTCGCTGTTGCGCACCGGTGCAGGCGCGCTCAGGTTTACCGGACCATGGACCCCGCTGTTGTTCAGGCAAAACAGGATGGCGCGGGTGAGATCGTCCAGATGAATCCAGGGAAACCACTGGCGGCCGTGCCCCAGTTTGCCGGCCACTCCGAGACGGAAACCCGGCAGCATTTTGGCCAAGGCGCCGCCGTTTTCCCCCAGCACTATACCGATCCGCATCAGGATAACCCTGGCTTTCCCTTGCGCCCTGTTTGCCTCTTGCTCCCACGCTGTGCAGACCGAGGCAAGAAAATCGCCGCCCGGCAGAGCGTTTTCATACTTTTCTTCATCGCCGCAAAAGCCGTAGTACCCCGAGGCGCTGGTGTTGATCAGGGTGACGGGCGAGGCGGGATGATCCGCAATGGCCTCGACAATGTTTCTGGTCGAGTTAATCCGGCTGCTCAGGATCATCTCTTTTGCCGCTGGCGTCCAACGGGTGAAGATGTTTGTGCCGGTGAGGTTGATGATTACTTCATGGTCGGCCAGTTCCCGTTGCCAGGGGCCGGGGATGAGCGGGGAGCCGGAAACCACGCGGATTCGCGGGGCGAGATCGCCGAGTTTTTGCTGGCTTCTGGCCAGCGCAGTTACCGTATGCCCTTCCTGCAGAAATCTTCGGATGAGGGTTTGCCCCAGAAAGCCCGTGGAGCCTGCGATGAATATTTTCATGGAATCCTCCGCTGTTGCTACTTTTTCAACCCGGCGATGAAGGTCTTAATGAGCGTCATTTTCTCTGTCCGAGACAGCCGCTTGATCCTTCCTTCCCGCTGTGTCGCCTCAGCCCTGGAGGAGACCTCTTCCGCGTAGACCAGTTGCACCGGTTGCCGCCCCCTGGTGTATTTCGCCCCCTTGTCTGGAGAATTGTGTTCCGCCAGTCGCTTTTTCAGATTTTTGGCGATGCCGCAATAGAGGGTGGCGTCCCGGCAACGGACCAGATAGACAAACCAGGCGGCTTTGGAAACCTCCATCAGCCGCCCGCTTTTTTTGCCTGGTAACCGAGCCGGATCAGCTCCGCCAGCACCACTTCCCTGTGGTCGCCCTGCACCTCGATAATTCCGTTTTTTACGGTGCCGCCGCTGCCGCACCGCTGTTTGAGCTGTTTGGCAAGGGCGGTCAACTCCGGTTCGGTCAAAGGCAGCCCGGTGATCAGGGTTACGCCGCTGCCCTTGCGGCCTTTGGTTTCCCGCGAGACCCGGACGATACCGTCGCCCTTTGGGCTGGCCTTTTTCTGACCGCAGTTGCACTGGGCCAAGGACTTTTCGCATTTCGGGCAGGTCCGGCCATGCTCCGTTGAGTAGACCAGGCCGGAATTGTTGGCTGATTTCTTATGGATACCCATCATTCCACCATTTGTAACATCCCGTCAATGGTGGCGAGCCCGCCGAGCCAGAAGGCCGGGTCATCCAGATCAACACCAAAGGGCTTGAGCAGTTCGGCCGGGGTATTGCTGCCTCCGGCGCGCAATAGGTCAAGGTATTTGGGCACAAAGGCAGCCCCGTCTTCCTTGTAGAGGTTGTACAGGGCCAAAACCAGCAGCTCTCCAAAGGCGTAGGAATAGACATAGCCGGGGGTGCTCAGAAAATGGGGGATGTACGACCACCAGATCCCGTAATCCTCCCGCAGGGTTACGGAATCGGCGAACATGGCCCGCTGGGTGGTGAGCCAGTGGCCGGCGAGTTGTTCCGGGGAGAGTTCGCCGCTTTCCCGCCGGGCGTTGTGCACCGCGTGCTCGAAGCGGTTCATGGAGACCTGGCGAAAGACGGTAGCAAAAATGGATTCGAGCTTCTGGCAGATAAAGGCCCGCCGCTCCTCAGGATTGGTGAGGAGCTTGACCTGGGAGTTGAAAAGGAGCAGCTCGGCGAACACCGAAGCGGTTTCTGCCAGGACCAGGGTGGTTGAGGAGTTGTAGTAGCCGTTCTTGGCGGCCAGATACTGGTGTACTCCATGCCCCAGCTCGTGAGCCACGGTGGAAATATCGCGCAGGCTGCCGGTGTAGTTCACCATCACGTAGGGGTGTACCTCGGGCACGCAGGGGTGGGCAAAGGCACCGCCCCGTTTGCCTTCTAGAATCGGGGCGTGGATCCAGCGTTTTTCAAAGAATAGACCTGCGATTTCCCCCATCTCCGGGGCAAAATCATGAAAAGCGGTCAGGACCATCTCTTTGCTGGTGTCCCAAGGCACGGTGGCCGTGGGCAGGTGGGGCAGGGGGGCGTAGCGGTCATAGTCGCACAGTTCGTCGAGGCCGATAATCTCCTTTTTGAGTCGGTAGTAGCGCTGGACCATGTCGTAGCGGGAAGTGACCGCCTCGACCAGCACCGCTACGGTCCGGTCCTCCAGCTCGTTGTACAGGTTCATGGAGCTGACCCAGGAGTCGTACTTGCGGAGCCGGTCGTCGATCATTTTCTCGGCCAGGAGGGTATTGAAGATATGGGTCAAGACATGGAGCTGGTTGTTGAGTCCCGCAGTGAGATCATCGGCAGCTTGGGATCGGACGGGGCGGTCCGGGCTGTAAAGATCGGTCAATACCTCCTCTTCGCTCCGCTGCGCCTCACCGAATTTAAGATGGCCCATGACCTTTTCAAAAAGGTTCGTCCAGCTGGAGCGGCCCACCGGCGCTTTTTCTATGAGCAGGGTTTCCTCGGCCATGGACAAGAGATGCCTGGCATAGCGCCGCATGCTCTTAAGGTAATGGCGGTAATGGGCCAGGGTCTCTCCCGCCAACAGGGTACTGGCTATGGTTTCCTCAACCTTGCTCCATTCCAGCTCAAAGAACACGGTCTCCCTGTTGATGCGGCTGCCGGCCTCCTTTATTTTTTGCAGGAAAGCGCCCGCCGGGGCGTTCTGGATCTGGGTGGTGAAATTGAGAAAGGCGAAGGTGGCAATCCTGCCCATCAAGGTTTCGAGCTTTTCCAGTCGCAAGACCAGGGCGAGAAGTTCACTCGCATCAAGGCTTGCGACCTTGCCTGCGAATTGTTCTTTAATAGCCTGGGACTCCTGCTCGCACCAGGCGATGTCTGTCTCAATTTTGGGATCAGCAATCCCCTGGTACAGATCGGCCAGCTGCCAAAGAATCTCGGTGGTGCCGAGCTGTTCGTTCAAGGTGGTGGTCATGGTTTTGCTCCCTGTGCTCATTATTGAGTCTCTATTTTTTCAACCTACTTCAATACCTGAGAAGTCGCGTCTTTTCAATACATTATCCTTCTGAGCTACGGCAGAGCGGGGTTTCAGCAAAATATCATTGCGGCAGAAGTCAAAGAGCGATATACAAATGGGAATCAATTTTCTCCCTTTTTTACCAGACCATCAAATTTTATAACATTGCAGCCAATTACCCGATGAGTGCACACAGTTCCGATTCCGCCGCCGTTTACGACGAAAGCAAGATCAAGACCTTAAGTTCCCTGGAGCATATCCGCCTGAGACCCGGTATGTACATCGGGAGGCTCGGCAACGGGAGTCATCCGGACGACGGCATCTATATCCTCCTCAAAGAGGTAGTGGATAACGCGGTGGATGAGTTCATCATGGGGGTGGGCAAACGGATCAACGTGGATATCGGGGCCGACGGCGTGGTCAAGGTCCGGGATTTCGGACGCGGCATCCCTCTGGGTAAACTGGTTGAATGCGTGAGCGTGATCAACACCGGGGCCAAGTACAACACCGAGGTCTTTCAATTTTCCGTGGGCCTCAACGGGGTGGGCACCAAGGCGGTCAACGCCCTGTCCGACCGTTTTGAGGTGACCTCCTTCCGCGACGGCAAGTTTGCCAGGGCCACCTTTGCCAATGGCGAACTGATCGGGGAGGAGCAGGGCGACACCACGGAAAAAAACGGCACCTTGGTTTCCTTTCATCCGGACCCCAACGCCTTTGAAGGCTATTATTACATGCGGGAGTTCGTCCGCAAGCGTTTCTGGCGTTACGCCTACCTCAATGCCGGACTCAAGATCTATTACGAGGGTGAGTGCTTCCATTCGGCCAACGGCTTGCTCGACCTGCTGGATAAGGAGATCGCCGAAACCCAGCTCTACCCGCCCATCCATGCCAAGGATGCCACCCTGGAATTCGCCTTTTCCCATACGGACGGTTATGGCGAGACCTATTTCTCCTTTGTCAACGGTACCTATACCAACGAAGGCGGCACCCATCTTTCCGCCTTCCGCGAGGGAATATTGAAGGGAGTCAACGATTTTTCCGGCAAGAAATTTTCCGGCGAGGATGTGCGGGAAGGGGTGGTGGGCGCCATCGCCGTTAAGGTCAAGGACCCTATCTTTGAGTCGCAGACCAAAAACAAGCTGGGCAATACCGATGTCCGGGGAGATATCGTCAACAAGGTCAAAGACTTTGTTTGCGATTTCTTCTACAAGAATACCGAGCTGGCCGAGATCATCATCGACAAGATCCAGCAGAGCGCCAAGATCCGAAAGGAACTCCAGCACGTGCGCAAGGAGGCCAAGGCCAAGGCCAAAAAAGTCGCCCTGAAGATTCCCCAGCTCAAAGACTGCAAGTATCATCCCAGCGCAGAAAAACCCTCGAGCCCGGACCGTCATAACATGCTTTTTCTTACCGAGGGCCAGTCCGCCTCCGGCTCTATTGTCAGCTCCCGCGACCCCATGACCCAGGCGGTATTTTCCCTCAAGGGCAAGCCGATGAATGTCTACGGTCAGCCCCTGACCCTGTTGTATAAGAACGACGAGATGTACAACATGATGCGGGCCCTCGATATCGAGGATTCGGTGGAAAGCCTCCGCTACGACAAGGTTATCCTGGCCACGGATGCCGATGTGGACGGGTTGCATATCCGCAACCTTTTGCTTACCTATTTCCTGCATTTCTTCGAGTCCCTGGTCAAGCGCGGCCATGTCTACATCCTGGAAACCCCCATCTTCCGAGTGCGGACCAAGGAAGAGACCATCTACTGCTATTCGGACAAGGAGCGGGAGGCGGCGGAAAAGAAGCTGGGCGGTTCGGGCAAGGGCCGAAAGGCGGTGGAGATAACCCGCTTCAAGGGGCTTGGCGAGATCTCCCCCAAGGAGTTCAAGCAGTTCATCGGCGAGGACATGCGGCTCCAGCAGGTAAATATAGATACCTTAAGCGAGGTACCCAAGCTGCTCTCCTTTTACATGGGTAAGAATACGCCCGAGCGGAAAGAATATATCATGGATCATCTGGTGGTCGTGTAATCATGGATACCTCCCATTACGGCGAGCTGCACAAGCTTTTTGATACCAACTTCCTGGACTACACATCTTACGTCATCCGGGAACGGGCTATTCCCGACGTGGCCGATGGCTTGAAGCCGGTGCAGCGCCGTATTCTCCAAACCCTGTTTAACATGGATGACGGCCGCTTCCACAAGGTGGCCAATGTGGTGGGCGACTGCATGAAGCTTCACCCCCATGGCGACGCCTCCATCTTTTCCGCCCTGGTCAATCTGGCCAACAAGGGCTATCTCATTGACCGGCAGGGCAATTTCGGAAACATCTTCACCGGCGATCAGGCCTCCGCGGCCCGTTACATTGAATGCCGCCTTTCTCCCCTGGCCAGGGAAACCTTGTTTAACAAAGATCTCACCGAGTTTGCCGAGTCGTATGATGGCAGGATGATGGAACCGGTGGCCCTGCCGGCCAAGATTCCCCTGCTGTTGATGCAGGGGGCGGAGGGGATTGCCGTGGGCATGGCCACCAAGATCATGCCCCATAATTTCTGCGAACTGTTGGAGGCGCAGAAGAAGATCCTCCGGGGCGAGCCTTTTACCCTCTATCCGGATTTTCTCCTTGGCGGCACCCTTGATGTCTCCGGCTACGAAGATGGCAATGGCCGCCTGCGCTGTCGGGCCAGGATCGAGGAGAAAAACGAGAAGACCATTACCATCAAGGATATCCCCTACGGCACCACCACCCAATCCCTGATCGAGAGTGTGGAAAAAGCGGCGCGGGGCAACAAGCTCAAGATCTTAAGCATCAACGACTACACCGCCGAGGAGGTGGAGATCGAGATTAAGCTGGTGCGCGGCATCTATGCGGCCGACACCATCAAGGCCCTCTATGCCTTTACCGATTGCGAGGTCCCGATCAGTCCAAACCTGACGGTGATCCAGGACAATAATCCGGCGGTGCTCACTGTGAGCTTGGTGCTGCGCCATAACACCGAAAAATTGGTTCGCGATCTTGAGAAGGAGCTGACCATCGAGCATGGGAGGCTCAAGGAAAAACTCCATGCCCACCTGCTGGAGCAGATTTTTATCGAAGAACGGCTGTATAAGCAGATCGAGGAGTGTAAAACCTACAAGGCGGTGATCGAGACCATTGCTGCAGCTCTGCTGCCCTTCAGGGACAAGCTGGTCCGTGAAGTGACTAATGAAGATATCGAGCGGCTGCTGGAGATACGAATTAAACGCATCTCCCGCTATGACCTGGACAAGAAGAAGAAGGATATTAAGGAGGTTCGGGACAACATCAAGGCAGTGGAGAAGTATCTCCTTGATATGGTCGGGTACACCATCAATTATTTGGACGACCTCTTGAACCGCTATGGCCATCTCTACCCGCGTCGTACCGAGATCGCCACCTTCGGCGAGGTAGAGGTGCGCAAGGTCGCGCTCTCCAACCTGACCATGGGCTATGACCGGGAAACCGGCTTTCTCGGTCATCAGGTCAAGGCCAAGCCCGAGGATTCCTTTCCATGCTCCGAATACGACAAGCTGCTGCTCATTTACCAGAACGGCATGTACAAGGTCATCAACGTTACCGACAAGCTCTTTGTCGGCCATGATATACTTTGGTTCGGCACTGTCGAGGAAAAACGGGTTTTCAATATCCTCTACCGCGAAGGCAGCCAAAATCTTTGCTATGTCAAGCGGTTCAAGAGCCCGAAATTCATTCTTGAAAAAGAATACCACCTCTTTCCGGTCCACAAGAATTCCGCTATCCTTTTCCTCGGCACCGGTGAAGGGGGCAGGGTGCGGGTGCATCTCGCTCCGTCCAAGCGAGCTCGCCATAATTACGTGGATTGCAGCTTCAGCGAAGTTCTGATCAAAGGTGCCTCCGCGCTCGGTAAACGGGTCTCCGACCGCCCGGTGCGGAGGATAGCCGAGCTCTCTTCCGAAAAGGATCCAGTCGTAGTACCGGAGGTGCAACCCACCCTTTTTCCGCCGAAAGAGGGTGAGATCGAATCTCGGCCCCCGGATGAACCTTCCGAGGTTTCCAGCCCTGCGGAAGACGATGGCCCTGAGCCTCGGGCATAATATGGTCGAAGAGCGGCATCAGTATTTTTGCCGCTTGAGTCATTGAGTTACCTACCGTTAATCCTCCATTTATTTCATTCTCTTCCCCCTATCAACCCGGCACTCAAGATTTCCCAAAAAGGGATTTTTGGGGTGCGCTTGCAAAAAAAAATCCATTATCCGTCAAAAAAAATAAAATTCAGGAAAGAAAACCTCTGGATATTGTTGGATAATATCTCGATATTTAGGTATTATTTTAAATACTACACTATACCATGGGATGTGTTTTTCTTTTTGAGTGTGCACCACACAAAGTATATGTTGGTGCGTCTACTGGTTGCGCAAGGGATGTTTTGCTTGCCTTTTCAAGACCCCTCTGTTATACAAGCACACCTCTTCAACATATGAAGAGGGGGAACAACGGCAGCGGTCAAGGATGGGCGTTTGCTCTCTTGTTATGTGGTGCACAGGTGGAGGAATCATGAACCGCCTTGCATCAAACCGTCCCCCGGACGTAACCCAAGAGCAGGAAAAGGTTGTGGTAGTAAAACATAAAGTTGTGTCAGTAAAACACGATGAAACCCCGATATATTTCGGTCGGCAACCGATCGATTCCGGGATGGTGCGGATGATATCCGGATTGTCCCTGGTCATACTTTTCTTTTTTCTCACCATATTGATCCAGCCCTCCTCAGTATTCATCCGTTTCCCCCAACGTTTTAACTCTGTGCCCACCATTGAAGCGAATTCCGCTGAGGATCTGCTGAGACAGCTCAAGGCCAATAATTTATGGGAAGTGCAAGCATTTTCAGAGGTTCCTGCTGTTTTGGTCAGCAAGTTTCCCGGAGATCTGCCGAGTCTTGATGCGCCAACCCAGAAAAAGGCTTTTCTGCATGTCCTTCTTCCCGCAGCGATGATCGCCCTGTCCGAGGTCGAGGCAGAGCGGGCCGCCTTTGAGAGGATTATGGCGAAATTTGCCCAACCACCCCGGTTTCTGAATACGGAAGATTTTGGCCGATTTGTGGGATTGTCTCAGAATGAGGTCTTGTTTCTGCAGAACCTCTGCCGGAAATACCGGGCCACTGAGGTTGCCGACCTGCGCCGTCGCATCAACCCGGTGCCGGTGAGCCTGATTATGGCTCAGGGAGCTTTGGAGTCCGCATGGGGTGGCTCCCGTTTTGCCTTGGAGGGGAACAATCTCTTCGGCATCTGGACCTGGGACAAGGTGGGGCTTGTTCCTTCCGACCGTGATGAGGGTAAATCGCACTCGGTCGCGGCCTATGCCTCCTTACTTGAATCCGTCCGGGCATATATCCTGATGATCAACCGGGTTCCCGCTTACAATGAACTGCGGGAAATCAGGGAGGCAACCATGGATTCCCTTGTCCTGGCCAATGGTCTGCTCCAGTATTCCGAACGGGGAAGCGAGTATGTCGCCGATCTGTCCCAGCTTATCAGAAGCAATGATCTGCAGATTTACGACCAGTGCTTTCTTGCCGGCAAGGGTGGCTTGCGGGACAGGGTACGGTTTGCGAGTCTGACAAATATCCAGTGAAGAGCGTGTCAAGGTTTCGGCCTTTTCGCTTTTTTTTCCCTGCATGCCTGCTTCTTGGGGTGGCACTTCTGTTCTCTGCAAGGATGTTCGCTCCTGCCTTGGCAAACCCGGGCAAAGCACCGCTTGCTGAAAAAATCACGGCCCAGTCGGGCAATCTCACCTTCTTTATCTATCATCATTTCGGCGACAAGCGCTATCCCACCACCAATGTGGCCATGGCGGATTTTGTCGCCCAGATGCGCTATCTTGCCGACAACAAATACCATGTAATCCCCCTCGCTGAAGCAGTGCAGCTTGTGCGGGAAAAACGGCCAATTCTTGAGAAGACTGCGGTCATCACCATCGATGACGGCTACAAATCCATTTACAGCGAAGCCTGGCCGGTCTTGAAATCCTTCGGCTTCCCTTTCACGGTTTTTCTTTATCCGGAAGGGATTGAAAAAGGCTACAGCAACTACCTTTCCTGGAAGCAGATACTGGAAATGCAGGCGGCCGGGGTGGATTTTCAGGATCACAGCTATTCGCATTATCGCCTGGCCGACCGTCCCAAGGGGATGGGTGAGCCTGAGTACCGACAGTGGATCAGGGCGGATCTTGCCCGCGGTCTTGCGGTGTTGCAAGACCGGCTTGGCCGCAAGCCCAGATATTTTGCCATTCCTTACGGCGAGTATAATTCCATTGTCATGGAAGAGGCCAAGGCAACTGGGTATGAGGCAATTTTCAGCCAGGATCCAGGTTCGGTAAGCAGCGACACGGATGTTTTCTGCATCCCCAGGGAACCTATTCTCGGGAAGGAATGGGCAAGCCTGTCTCATTTCGTTTCTGTCCTGGGCAGGGTAGACCTGCCTATTGCCGAAATGACTCCATCCATCGCTGCTCCTCGGCAAAACGCCACGCCACCGGTTATTGGTGCGCGCTTGCTGCACCCGGAGCGCTACGTCCAATCGAGTTTCGGTATCTATGTGAGTGAGCTGGGTTGGCAGCAAGCCTCCAACGACAAGGGTTTTGTTTCCATCAAAAATACCCGTCCGCTCACTCGCCGTCTCAACCGGATCATGATCAGCGCAAGGGAAAAAGATACTGGGCGTCTTGCAGTTCGTGTCTGGCTTCTGATGCAACCATAAATCTTCGCCGACAAAGAGTATCCACTGAATTGCGTGTTCCGTAGGTTGCTTTCCCCGAATTTCCTTAAGTGATCATGTTCGATGCTCATTATGAGCCATCTCCGTAGTTTTCCCGTATTGTGCCGCCATCAGGCCCTGGGTTATACTCATATTAAACTCAGACCTGCTTTGGAGATCACCGTGACAACGACACATGAAAAGAATACGGGCTGTGAATTTTTAAACACCTGTGATTTCTTTGTAACGACCATGGCAAGTGTTCCACAATTTTCCACAAAGATTCAGGGAAAATACTGTCATGCCGATTTCCGCCAATGCGCCAGACATGCCTATGCAAAAAAGCATGGCAGAAGAAGCATCCCCGAAGATCTTTTCCCCAACGCCTATTATTTCTAGCCTTTTCCCTCGTTTTTTTCCGTCTGTCTGCCCATTGCCTTTTCCAGGAAGGATATGCTAGCATCTAAGTTGTGGCGTATAAGCGTTCTTGGCTGACATCAGAAACAAAAGAGGTATGGAAATGTTCAAGGAAGAGCGGAAATCCTTGCAGTTTGACTGGTCGCATCTTGGCGACATCGAATGGGGACGTCCCCACCTTGGTCCCCAAACCACGGTTGCTGTATACCGGCTGATGCAGTTCTCCCTGCGCGATGCGCTCATCTTCCATACCGATGTGGCAATGGCCAACCGGATATTTTATGATGCCGGGCAGAGTGCGGGAAGAGCGATTTATGGGCACCTGCTTCAGGATACTCATGATTTTGATGAGTTCATCGCCAAGCTTCGAGAAACATGGAAAACTCTCTTGATCGGCATTCTGCAGGTTGAGTCATCCGATCTGCGCAAGCACCATTTTGTGCTGAGTGTGGCGGAAGATCTTGACTGTTCTGGGCTGCCCATTAGCGATGAGTCGGTGTGCACCTTTGACGAAGGTTTTATCGCCGCTCTCTTTTCGGCTCATTTCGGCAAGCAATTCACGGCAAGGGAAACGGATTGCTGGTGCACCGGCGATCGGGTATGTCGCTTCGAGGTCATGCCGGCAGAGGTGTAACCTGCAAAATAGGCTTGGGAATCAGATGGATCATAATGATGTTGAAAGGCTGGAGAGGGTCAACGCACAGATCCATGCGTTGCTGCATGACGAACAGCCGGGCATCCTCGATCTTACCGGACAGCAAGAGGATACGATCCGTCAGCTAGGCGAATCACTCAATACCCTTACCGAGGCATTGTCTGCCTTGACACATGCCGCACATCATCTCTCCACTGGCGACTTGGACGTTCAGGTTCTCGCCAAACTTCCCGCCGGTCATCATCTCAAGAATCTGCAGTCGACCCTCCGGCATCTAAATTTGCAAGCGGAGGAGCATGGGGCGCAACGACAAGGTATTTCCGCCCGGAAACAAGAGCGTGCATGTCCTGACGCCACCGATTCGCTGACCGGTGTCTACAGCCGCCGCTATTTCATGGACTTCGCCACCAAGGAGTTTTTGCGTTCCCAACGGTATTCACACATTTTTTCCGTGATCCAGATGGATATCGATCACCTCAAAAAAATAAACGATACCCATGGTCGTGCAGTCGGCGATGAGGTGCTTAAAGCATTTGGCGCCAATTGCCTGGAAGTTCTTCGAGAAAGCGATGTCTTGGGCCGTATCGGAGGGGAGGAATTTTCAATTATCCTGCCGGAAACAGAAATGGAAGGGGCGTTGATCGTTGCGGAACGGGTTCGCCGATCCATTGCCGATCTGAAGGTGTATACGAATGTTCAGATCGTCCACTTCACGGTCAGTATCGGCGTCACCAGTTTCCGGCAAGATGATTCCTGTCTTGATGATGTACTTAAGAGAGCGGACGAAGCCCTGTATCTTGCGAAAAACGCGGGGCGGAACAAGGTCGTTTCCACCGGGTAGTTGCTAAGCGGCCCGGGTTTTTCTCCAGATCGGCAAGGTGGGGCTGAGTTTCTCAAAGCGGCTGTCCTGGTCGATAGCCTCGCTGTTTTTGTGGTTGGCGATAAGGATTCCCCCAGTCTTCATCGTCTCTTCAATAAGCTTTTCAAAGCGCAGCTGCTGCTCACGTCCGGAAAACGGCCGGAAGTAGTAGATCACGTCGTAATCGCCATAGTTTTCATAGGTCCAGATATCAGCCTGGGCAATCCGTTCCTCGCCAATGAGTCTGGTGGCCACCTGGAACGGATACTCGTCCTTTTCAATGCCGTGCACCTCAAAGCCGAACTGTTCGGCAAAGAGGAGGATATTGCCGATGCCGCAGCCCACATCAAGGAAGCGGAGCGGATGCTTCGGCGGGGCATCCGGATCAAGCTCCAGATACCGTGCGGCAAACTCAAGCTGGGCAAAAACCTGTCGGGTATCCATGGCTACAAAGGGATATTCGCAGTCGGTATCGTTGCGTGTTTCCCGAACGGCATCACGGCTGTAACATCCGACAAACCGGTTGATGACGTTGAAAAAAATATCGTTTGCTTCGTTTTCCATGTGTATCCAAAAAGTGGGTTGTGGGGGAGCTGGATCGAAAGCCCTGTATACCACGGATTGATGGGGAATTCCCCCGGAAAATTAGTTGGCGTTCCGGTTAATAGTGCCCTGCAGCGGACCGCGCGGTTCTTCCATGCATTCCAGGGCGCGGATGGCTGTTTGTGCCAGAAAAAGAGCGCCCGTGACCAGCACCCGCTCATCAAAATCGAAGCGGGGGCTGTGGGCCGGGGCATCGTGAAGCACGGTGTGTTTCGCGCCAAAGCGAACCAGGCAGCCGGGGATTTTTTGCAGGAAAAAGGAAAAATCCTCCCCGCCCAGGCTGGGCAGCGGCTGGCCCTTTACCTTGTCTTGACCGACGATTCCGGCAGCTACCTCGGCAGCGATCAGGGCGGCAGCCGGGTCGTTGATCACCGGCGGATACCCTTCCGCCAAGATGAAGGAGGTTTCCACCCGGTGCAGAGGTTCCATGGCCTTAGTCATCCTTTGCAGGCTGGCGATGCATACGGCTCGGGTCTCCGGGCTGGTGGTGCGGATGGTACCCTCGAGAACCACTTGTGAAGCTATGACATTGGCCGGGCCGCCACCCTTTATGGCGCCTACGGTGATCACGGCAGGCAAGCAAGGATGTACCTCGCGGGAAACGATACCCTGGATGCTGGTGATGAGCTGGCCTGCCGCCAGGATACTGTCCGCGGTTTCATGCGGCTTGGCGGCATGACCGCCTTGACTGCGGATCTCAATGGAGAATTCGTCGGTAAAGGCGGAGATCAACCCTGGTTGGACGACAATCTCGTTGAGTCCGTAATTGCGATCGATATGGCCGGCGAAGATGGAGCCGACCCCGTCCAGAGCGCCTTCGGCGATCATGCCTTGGGCGCCGCCGTCGCCTTCCTCGGCGGGCTGGAAGATGAAAACCACCCGACCTGGAAGTTCCGTCTCTTTAAGAAGTGCAGCCGCGCCGAGAAGCATGGCCACATGGCCGTCATGGCCGCAGGCATGCATCACCCCGGGCGTTTCCGAGGCAAAAGGCAGGCCGGTCTGTTCGGTGATGGGCAAAGCGTCCATGTCTGCCCGCAAGGCAACGCACGGTACACCCGTTTCCCTGCTTCCCAGGCTGGCGACGATGCCTGTCCGGCCCACCTGTTCCCGACAGGAAATGCCCAATTTTCCAAGTTGCTCGGCAATATATTGCGCCGTGGCAAACTCGGCAAAGGCAAGCTCCGGATACCGGTGAAGATGGCGGCGGATGTCCCGCATCCATTCGATCTGTTGACTATTGGGTGTTGGCAGGGTTTTCATGGGGGCTGGATCCTGGAGCTTGAAAGTAAAGCTTACCGGCATGGTCGGCATGCCGTTTTTTACGCAAGGGCAAATCTCGGTTTCTCAAAAAAACACTTGCGCCTTTGCGCCGTTGCGTTATTTTTTCTCTCTTTTAAATATCATCATAATTCGAACTTGACCGCTGTACATCATTAAAATTTATCTTTTTAATGCCGATGAACACAGACTCACGCCCTGTGCAGACAAACGGGCAGGCTGCCGAAAATAGCCGGCCATGCCCCAGCAATGCGGACGATTTTTTTCACCGGGCCCTTGACCTGCACCGACAGGGAGAGACAGACTCGGCGGAATCCCTGTATCGGCAGACCATTTCCCTCTGTCCGGAACATGTGGATGCCTGTTTTTATCTGGCCGTTCTCCGCCGCTCCATGGGAGCGCCGGATGAGGCTTGCTTCTGGTTTGACCGCGCCCATGGATTGTTGCCGGAAGAGGCGACAATCGCCTATGAACTTGGCATAACCCGTTATTTCCTGGGACAACACCAGATGGCCATCGAGCATTTCCACAAAGTTCTCAGTCTGGACGACACGCACTGGCAGGCGGCCTATAATCTGGGTACCGCCCACCTCGCCCAAGGCAACACCAACGAAGCCATCAAGGCGTATCAACGCGCTGCACAACTCAATCCCCAGGATGGAGATATCCATTTCAACCTCGGTCTGGCCTGCAAGAGGGCGGGGCGGCTTGAAGAGGCCATGCAATCGTATCACTGCGCCATGGAGATTGCCCCGGATGATGCAGAAGTCCATTACAATCTAGCCTTGGTCTACAAGGAACTGGGATGTCGGGCCGAGGCCATCACCTCCCTTGAGATCGCCGTTGCCCTGCGCCCGGAATACGGCGCAGCCCACGGCAACCTTGGGGTCCTCTATCTTGACCACGATGAGGTGGACAAGGCCATTGCCTGTTACCAACGGCTCATAGAGCTGGATCATAACGCGGTTTCGGCCCACCATATTCTCGCGGCCCTTACCGGTGAAACAACCCTTGTTGCGCCTTCTTCCTATATTGCCGAACTGTTTGACAGCTTTTCCGGTCATTTTGAAGAGCGTCTCTTGGTTGATCTGGAATACCGGACCCCTTGGGAACTCAAAAGCCTGCTGCTCACTGATCACAAAGGGCCTGCCTGTTTTGAGCGCCTTTTGGATCTGGGATGCGGTACCGGCCTGGTTGGACAAATTTTTCAGGATATAAGCGGTTGCCGGGTCGGGGTGGATCTTTCCGCCAAGATGGTGGAGGCGGCTGCGGCCAAGAAGGTCTACGATGAACTGGTGGTTGCGGAAATCGTGACCTTTCTTGAGCAGAACCGGGAGCCGTTCGATTTGATTGTCGCGGCGGATGTCCTGATCTATGTGGGCGAACTGGACCGAATTTTTGCCACCCTGGGCAGAGGACTTGCAAAAAACGGCAGATTTCTTTTTTCCACTGAGCAGCTGGCAGGGCAGGGATACCAGTTGCGTCAGTCCGGGCGCTATGCCCACTCCTTTTCCTACATTGAGGCAATGGCCTTCCGCCACGGTTTCCGAATCCTCAGCTCCCAATCCGCCAACATCCGCAAGGAAAAGGGCAAGTGGATCTTGGGAGAGCTCTTTCTGCTCGGGATCTGATACTCCCTCGCATTTTGCATATTTTTCTTCTAATTACCTCGTTTCCTGTCATTGATACCTAACCTCGGTCAGGGTTGATGTTGTGGGATACAGGAATTTTCCCTCCAATTTGAGTTGCTCTTGTCATTTTTTTCCCTCTTCATTCCCCCTTATTTCCAAGGCCCACATGGCGATCAGCTATTTTTGGGGCCTTTTCTCTGCCCTTGCCCGTGAAAATAAGGTTGAGTTTTCAGCTCTCCTTGACCGTATAATTAAATAAGCGAATCTCACTGCCGGTTGATGATACAGAAAGGGGGCTGCCATGTCTGCACAGGAACTGGATCTGTTAAAAGAAAAACTCATCACGATGCGTCAGGATATCTTTCGATGTCTGCAGCATCTCGACGATGGTTGGCAGGAGTTGGCCGAGAAGGATATCGAGCGTGAGGAGGAGGCGCAAAAGGCGGAGCTTTCCGAATTGTATGCCCAGTTGGATGAGCGGCAGAAAGAGGAAATCGAAGCAATCGATGATGCCTTGGTCAAGATGGCGACCTTGCAATATGGAAAATGCGAAGGGTGCGCCAAGCAGATTCCTTTGCCGCGTCTGCAGGCATTGCCGGCCGCTCGCTTGTGTCTTGCCTGCAGCGCCAGGGACGAGGAGCAAAAAAATATCCCGCCCGCACTTCCCTGAGAACCTTGCGGTTTTCAGAAAACAAGACATCCTTTACTGGGGGAATGGAACATGCAGATACCTTTACAGATTACCTTTCGTAACATGAAAAGCTCCGAGGCGCTGGAGTCCTATATTCGTGAGAGAGCGGCAAAACTGGACAGCATCTGTGAAAACATGGTCAGTTGCCGGGTTGTGGTTGAGGCGCCCCACAAGCATCAGCGTAAGGGCGGTCTTTTTCACGCCAGTATCGATATCGGCCTGCCCCATGAAACCATCGTGGTTAATCGGGAGCCCGATCTGCACAAATCCTACCATGATGCGCATGTGGTGGTGCGTGATATCTTTGATACCGCCCAGCGGAAACTGCGAGATTTTGTCAGTCGGCAAAAAGGAGAGGTGAAGGCCCACGAAGAAATGCCCCAGGGTAAGATCACCGAGCTCTATCCCTATGAAGATTACGGTCGGATTGCCACGGGATTGGGTGACGATATCTACTTCCACCGCAACAGTCTGATCAATGCGGATTTTGCCGATCTTACCCTGGGCACCGAGGTGCGGTTTGTCGAGGAGCAGGGAAACGATGGACCCCAGGCAACCAGTGTGCGCGTCGTCGGCAAACCTCAACCCGGCAAAGAACAATGATGGGAGCAAAGACCAGCGCTACCCCGGGGAGTTAAGATGGTGCGGATTTCCCATGCGGTTGATATTCCCGAAAGCGAGATAGAGATTACCGCTATCCGGGCCCAGGGCGCAGGCGGTCAGAATGTCAACAAGGTTTCCTCGGCCGTACACCTGCGCTTTGATATCCATGCCTCAACGCTGCCGGATTTTTATAAGCAACGGCTGTTGGGGCTGAGCGATCAGCGTCTTACCAAAGACGGGGATATCATCATCAAGGCGCAACGGTTTCGCAGCCTGGAAAAGAATCGTGCCGACGCCTTGGAGCGGCTCGCTGAACTCATCAGGGGCGCGGTCAAACAGGAGCGAAAACGCAGGCCCACCAAACCCTCCCGCGGCGCCAAGGAAAAACGCCTGGAAGGCAAGGAAAAACGGGGCAAGGTGAAAGCCATGCGCGGGAAGGTTTCGGAGTAAAATTACTTGCCGAAGCCGCAGATGGGATAGGCGCAACTCTTGCACTGGCGGCACAGGCCGCCATGTCCCAGCAGGGCAATGTCCTCACGGGTGATTTTCTCCCCGCACAACACTCTTGGCAGAATCAGGTCAAAAACCGTGATCTTGTGGAACATGCCGCAGGCCGGCAACCCCATTACCGGAACCTCCCCGATATAGCCAACCAGAAACATGGCCCCAGGCAAAACCGGAGTACCGTAGACGATCTCCTGTGCCCCCGCCCTGGCAATGCCCTGCCGGGTAACATCATCCGGGTCAACGGACATGCCGCCGCTGGTGACGATGAGGTCCGCGCCCGCATCCAGACAAGACTTGATCTCAGAGGCGATGGTCTCGATATCGTCCGGGGCGAAGCGAACCGCGATCACCTCGGAGCCTAGTTTTTCCAGTTTCTTACGCAATACCGGTTCAAAGGCATCCTTGATCCGGCCATGGAAGACCTCGTTGCCGGTGATGATCAATCCGGCCCTGGCCTGTTTCAGTTGGGCAACCTTGAGAACTCCCCCGGCCTTTTCGGCCAGATCAACGGCAGCCTTCACAATCCCTCTTTTGGAAACCAGGGGGATGAGTCTGGTTCCGGCCAGCTGTTCGCCTTTCTTGACCGGGGTATTGTTGTGCAGGGTGGCGCACATGACTTCGCCCAACAGGTTGAATTGGTACAGGGGCTCGATCTCGACCTTGAGCAACCCGTCATGGGCCGCAACGATGTTGAGCTTACCTTCCACCGGCTCCCCGGAAACCTCGGTGCCTGGACCGGCCAGGGCGCCTGCCATCAGTTCGGCCGCTTCATTTTCATGAATATCGTCGGGTCCGAGCTCCAGCACATAGATGTTTTCCTTGCCGAGCCGTTTCAACCGTTCGACATCCTCAGCCTTGATAATATGGCCTTTTTTGAAGGCGCGCCCCTTGAATTCTTCGGTGCGGATCTCCGTGATATCGTGGGGCAGGACCATGCCGATGGCCTGCTCAACCGGGATTGTTTTTGTCATGTGTGCTCCAGTTGCCCTACCGGGCATTTTCAGGTGTAATCGATCACGGGGAAAAACGGCGTGTTATGCTTTGCCGAGAACCGTAAGTGATTGCAGGGTGCCGCAGATGCGGTGCACTGTGCTCGCTTACTTTCAGATGACTTCATAATAGCGGCCTAAAGCGCAGGGCTTGCATAACGCCTTTCCGTCCAGCATTACCTCGCGGCAATCCTGTACCCAGTCACCGCAACGTTCACATTGCACCCTCCGCATGGGCCGGCCCGGCATATCTTTTTCGGGCACGGTGACCGAAACCGCTTGCACCTTGAAGAGTTCAGCCTCGGGCATGATTCGGTAGGCCTCAAGCTGCTGCTTGTACTTGTCGCCGATTTCCGGGCAGTATTTTTTAGAGGTCTCCCTGGATTCTTCCAGGGCGGTGATCCGCACCGCCTGTCCGGTCTTGAGATTGACAAAGGTCGCGGCCATAATCCCGTAATCGAGCCATTTGAGAGAGCGTTTGCCCAGGGAACAGCCGGTGACGGTCTGGATGGCATCGGTGGCGCAGCGGTCGATCTCCACCAGCACATAAAAGTCCTTCCGCTGGGCTTTGGGATCGTCGATGCCGATCTCCCGCAGACCGATCATGGACATGCGTACCCCGATGACCTGGCCAGCGCAGATGTGGCCATGTATTTTTGTCGATTTTTCAAGAAGTTGCTCGAAATTTTCCATGTAATTTCTCCGATATTTGCAGGTCGAACAGGGAGGGTGGCTCATCCATGCACGATGCAGTATCGTAGGCGAAAGGGACGGATTTTGCCAGAGAAAGTCAAGGCCCAAAGAAAAAGGTTCCTCGGTGTTTGAACCGTGATCAATCAGCTAAAGTCCAGATTCATTTGAGCTCAGATGTTTAGCGGGTCTTTGTCAACAACTGTGGACAAAGTTATCGGAGATAAAAGATGTACTTTACTCACTCAGTCAAGCAATTATTTACCGATGCCAAAGGAATTTGTCTATTTTTTTAAGGAGGTTTGTGCGATTGAAAGGTTTCACCACATAATTTGAGGCCCCAGCCATCAAGCATTGTTTGACGATGCTCTGCGAGCTATTGCAAGTCACCATGATAATAGGAATGTTCGAAAACTGTTCGGTAGATTTTATCCGTCGGGTTAGCTCCAATCCATCAATATCCGGCATCATCATATCCATCAAAATCAGGTCGGGGCGCCGATTGTTTAGCAGGGCAAGCGCTTCGATGCCGCTTGCGGCAAACATCAGTTCATAGTTTTCCGGCTCAAACATGGTTTTGAATAATTTTCGTGCCAACTCATCGTCATCCACCACCATAATCGTGGCAGGTGCTTTTTTTGCCATGGCTCTCAAGGCATGGACAGATTCAAGATGTGGTGCATATTTTTGCTGGAATTCCTGTGCGGACGATTTTATGGCCATGATTGATTCGATGGCGCCGTGAAAGCGGTCAGGAATCATTTCTTGTTGAAGTCTGCCGATTTCATACTGTAACCCTTTTGCATCCTTGACTTCCACGAGATTGGAGAAGTCTCCTTGTGTTAGGCGTTGGAAAAAATCGTCCAGTGCAGCATTCATTTCCTGCTGCGCGCGTGCTATGGAATCGCTTGCGGTATCTATACGCTCATTACCTTCGACAACATGCCATTTCAGCAGAGGCTCCAGATCAGGAAGCCGACGCGCCAGAGCGGCAAACTCCACGGCGGAAAAGGCAGCTTTGTTTGAAGCCAGACCGCGCACCGCATGATGTATCGCCATTGACAGTCGCTTGATATCATGCGCCATGGGCCAAAACAGAATGTAATCGTCGAAATAATCTTTCATGCAGAGGTCATGCACGCGATTGAGTTCATCCTTGTCGCACAGAATGACCGTTCGATGCGGATGTGTATGCACCAAAGTGCTCAGGCGGTAAAGCCCGAGATAGTAGCGCTCCGCTTTCTCCAGCGAATTAAATGCCAGCACCAATACATCAGGCAGTTTGGAATCGAATTCCTTTACCGATGTCTCATGATTGATCGAAGTGAAAACGTTTTCGTATTCCTCGGCAAGTTGTCGCATCACAAATTCGGCATCGGCAGCGTTATCCGTTGCAATCAGTATGGTAGGCATTTTTTCATGGGCTCCTTAACTCAATGAAAACCGGGCTATTTGGGTTACGAAGTGATCGTCTCTTAGACTCCACACGTACAAAGTGGAGATTTTTCCGTATTATCGGCATAAATCCTCCGGAAGGTTTCCTCGCAGGCCTTGAAGGCGGCCAGCACGACCGGGTCGAAGTGGCCGGGCATGGTACGGCCATCGCCCTGGGTGATGATCCGCATCACCGTATCGTGATCCAGGGCCGGTTTGTAAGGGCGTTTGGCACGCAGCGCGTCGTATTGGTCGGCGATGTTCATCATGCGGCCGGCGAGGGGAATTTGTTCGCCTCGCTTTCCGTTGGGATAACCGCCGCCGTCCCAGCGTTCGTGGTGGTTGAGGGCGATTTCCCCGCCCATGTGCAGATAGGGCGAGTTGCCACGCGCCAGGATTTTCGCGCCCAGCGCGGCGTGGGTCTTCATGATCTCCCATTCATCCGGCAGAAACGAGCCGGGCTTGAGCAAAATCTGGTCTGGTATGCCGATTTTGCCGATGTCGTGCATCGGGCTGGCGTAGAAGATGAGATCGGCGAACTCCGCATCTTTTCCCAGATATTCCGCCATTACGCGGCAATAGTGGCTGATGCGGGTGATATGCAGGCCGGTGTCTTCGTCCTTGTATTCGGCAGCGAGCATCATGGTATAAATGGTTTCTCTGTAGCTCTCGGACAGTTCCGCTGTGCGCGCGTCCACCTGCTCTTCCAGTCGATGATTGTGGTTCTCCAGAAAATCTGCATATTCTTTAAGCCGCAGCAGGTTCTTCACGCGGATCGACAGTTCCGCCCTATCCACCGGCTTGCTGAGAAACTCCGCTGCCCCTATCTCCAGCGCTCTCAAGCGCGAGGTGCGGTCGTCCAATGACGTCACCATGATGATGGGGATGTTACGCGTGTCCGGGTTGGCCTTGAGTTGTTGCGCCACCTCGAAGCCATCCATCCCGGACATCATGATGTCGAGCAGGATGATGTCCGGTCGTTGTTCCGCCGCCAAATTCAACGCCTCCGCGCCGCATTCGGCGGAAAGCGTTGCGTAGCCCTCGGCCTGAAGCAGAACTTGCAGCAGCCGCAAGTTGCGAGGTTCATCATCGACCAGGAGAATGGTGGAGACGTGGGTTGTTGTCATGGTTATTGCCTTGTGAAATCCTGTCTGGTTAATAGTCCTTGCTATGATTCTCCCAGCATCTTACGCACCATTGCCAAAAAATCCTGATGATGGAAGGGTTTCGGCAAATAGTTATCGCATCCGGCGTCACGCATGGTTTCTTCATCGCCCTTCATGGCGTGGGAGGTGAGGGCGACAACCGGGATATGCGCGATGGTGGGGTCGGCCTTGATCAGGCGGGTGGCGGTAAGGCCATCCATGCCGGGCAGTTGCACATCCATCAGCACCAAAGTCGGCAAATGTTCGCGGATCAGCATAAGGCCGATCTCGGCATCGACGGCCGGCAGTACTTCGTAGCCGGCGCCATTCAGCAGAAAGACAATGAGTTTCATGTTGGCCGGGTTGTCTTCGATGATGACGATCTTGGTCATGGCATTATCCCTTGCCCTGCAAAGCACGGCGCACTTCGGTTGCCAAATTTTCATTGGAGAACACGGCTTTTTCGAGAATCGTCGCAACGTGCCCGTTAAGCAGGCGGCGATCTTCCGCCGTAAGTTGTTTTGAGGTGATGATAATGATGGGTATCTGTGCTGTGGTCTGATTTTTTTTGAGTATTTCTATCACCTCGAAGCCTGAAAGCTCGGGCATCATCAGGTCAAGCAGGATGGCGTCGGGTTGTTCGGCATGCGCTAGGGCAATCCCCTCGGCGCCGGTATACGCGCCGATCGTCTGGTAGCCGCTGTCCGTAAGATAGGTGCTCATCAGTGCAACCGTGCTTGGTTCATCATCCACAATCAGCACGCGGGGATGAACCTCCGTGGATGGCGGCACGGGCTCATTGAGAATGCCGATTGCGACCAGCGCATTCTTCAGCTCTGCATTTGATACCGGTTTTTGCAGCACCTGACTTGCGCCCAGTGCGAAACCGCGTTTGCCGTCGGCGGCGATGGAGATGATCATCACCGGCACGGTGGCCAGATGGGGCATCTCCTTGATGCAACTCAGCACTTGCCAGCCATCCATGCCTGGCAGCAACAGATCGAGCGTAATCAGGTCGGGACGGTTGTGTGCCAGCCATTCCAACGCCTGCTCGCCGGTCGTCATGCAGATCACGCGCAAGTCTACTATTTTCTTCAGGGGGGAGATGATCAGCTTGATGGCCGAGGGGTCATCTTCGATGACGAGTACGGAACGGGTATCAGATACATCCTTTTCGGTCGGAGTGCATGGCGCATTGTGTTGGGGTCGCGTTCCTGTCTCGGCAGACTTTGGCGCTTCCACGTCCGTTGCCAGCAGCCACGGAATCCGCATCCAGAAACGCGCCCCCTTGTCCTTCTCGCTTTCCAGGCCCACGCTGCCGCCATGTAATTCGGTCAAACGCTTGACCATGAGCAGTCCGAGACCCGTTCCCTGATATTTGCGCGAGAGCGCGCTGTCGAGCTGGATGAAAGGATGAAACAGCCGGGCCTGATCCTGGGCGCTGATGCCGATGCCGGTGTCGGTGACGGAAATCTCCAACAGGCCGTCAACTCGTTTAGCACTGAGCGTGACGGCACCCCCGTCAGGGGTGAATTTGACGGCGTTGCTCAGCAGGTTGTAGATGATTTGCTTGAGCTTGCGCATATCGGCGACGATTTCCGGCATCTCGTCATCCACCTCCAGATTTAGTTTCAGTTGGTGGTTTAGAGCTTTTTCCTTGATCATGACCAGGCTGTTTTGCACTAAGTCCTTCACTGAAAGCGGCTCCAGTTCCAGTTCCAGCTTGCCGGATTCGATCTTGGCGAGATCGAGGATGTCGTTGATGAGCGAGAGCAGATGCTCGCCGCTTACATAGATGTCGTTGATATATTCGCGCTGGTTTTCCGCCACTTCACCCATCAGGCCGTCCTTCAATGCTTCGGAAAAGCCGATGATGGCGTTGAGCGGCGTGCGCAGTTCGTGCGACATATTGGCGATGAACTCGCTTTTCGTGCGGCTGGTTTCTATTAGTTGGGTGTTCTTGAGCACGATCATATCGTAGGCGATTTTCAGATCGCTCTGGGCAATTGCCAGCGCCAGTTCATTTTGCTTGCGCACGGTATTGTCGATGCCGATCAGCAGATAGCCGATGATGCCATCTTGAGCGTCGCGCAGCGCCGAGACCGATACGACTGCCGGGAAGCTGTTGCCGTCCTTGCGGATGAAGGTCATCTCGTAGATGTCCTCGATTCCACGTGAGGCCTTGAACGCCAATGCCTCGAAGCCCGGGGTGATCGGGGTGCCGAGTTCTTCACTCAACGCCCTGGCCCGCACAACCAATCCATGCGGATCAGAGAGGGCCGCCGGCGTGATCTTGTTCATCACCTCGGCGGCCGTGTAGCCCAGCATGCGCTCGGCTCCAACGTTGAAAATCTGGATGACTCCCTTCAGGTCGGTGGCGATGCTGGAGAAATTTGCGCTGTTAAGAACAGCGCGTTGCAACGCCCCCGCCTGGAGCAGCGCCTGTCCGGCCTGCTTGCTCGTAAGCATTTCGCGCCGGATGGCGATGAACAGCACCGTCAGCACTGCCATGGCCAGCAGCAGGGTGATTAGCATGGAGATCATGGTGAATTGGCGCGTCTGCTTAGTGGCGGCTTCGCGCTCCTTGATCAGCCCAATTTCAACAGCCTTCATCGCATCGCTCAGGGCATGGATATCGAGCATGATTTCCTGATACTGGCGGGAGATTATCTCTTGTTGAGCCGCCGCCAGACCGCGGTGCTCGTACACTGCCATGACCTGCGCCAGAATCTCAAGCCGCCGCGTAACAAGGGGGCGCAGGGCGGCCATGTTGCGCAACTGCGTTCTGTCGGTGATCGTCTGCTCAAGTGACTCCATCAGGACGGGAACTTTCTTGGTCAATTGCCGATAATGCGCCAGTTGCTTTTTATCCCTGAGCAGCAAGTAAATGCGTTGCGTTGATTCGGCATTCACGATGGTGCTGTAAAGGTCCCCTATCATGGCGCGTTTTTCCTGTGTGCGCGCCACCTGCATTGCGGACTCGGCAAACTTCGTACCGGCACGATACGTGAGGCCGCCGCCGAAGGAAATCAGAAGCATGGTGACGATGAAACCGAGCAACACCTTGAATTCCACCGTTTTTAACGGCGCGGTGTGCCTTACTTGAATTGCTGACTGCAGGCTTGCCCGTAGCAGGGCGACACCCAGCAGAATCAGCCCCAGCACGGCATGGACTGCCGGGGGCGTTGTTACGCTGGCGGTGGTGAGCGCGCTGACATTCCAGAGATAGCTGAACAGCGGCACAGCGCCGGCAATAACCGTCAACGATGCCGCCAGTTGCATCGGCAGGAGCAGGAGCGGCCTGGGCAAGGCGAGCAGTGCGAAACCGGCGGCGAAAAGACCGGTGGCGAGATACGGCGACATGCGCCCCGGATACAGCGAGTACAGTGCTTCTGCCGGCTCGCGGAACAATAACTGGTCGATGCCTGGTTGCCAGCCGAACAGATATTCGCTCAAGGTGGCAAGGCTGATAGCCGTCACGGCCAGCGCCATGCCCAGCGACAGGCGTTGCCAGCCGGGTTTTTGCAGGGTCAGGAACAGCGAGCCGCCCGCCAGCAGAAAACACAGCCCCGCATTGGCTTTCATCGTCACCGCGCCGGGCAACACGCTTTTGAGCAAAGGAATATCAAACACCCAACCCAAAAGCACCATCAGCCCAAGTACCGCCACCAACAAGGCTGCACGACGCGGAAAACCGTTCAGCTCAAGTGGTTCGAACGCGGCAAACATGGAAGACAAACGGGAATTTCGCATTTTATTGTCGTTCCTATGCAATCTACTCCGAAAGCCGGGTACGTGGCATCAAAAGCCAGGACAGTGGTTTTACGCATCGCAACTGACCACCCCATTAACCGTCGCACCTAACTTATGTTAGTGTATAGCAAACAAACAAATTTAAACACTGAATTGTGCAAAGGCTAAGGATGGCAAGTAGCATGCTTCGATACCAGAAGTGTTGCAAAAAAATATTCGGAGACCTCAAAAAAAGGCGGAGAAGAGAGACCGCAGATTCAACCTGTTTCGATGAGTTTTACTGCTAAATCTTGGGCGGTTATGAGTGTGTCATTGGAAATTAAAGAAGAATGTTGGCAAACTTGCGGCAAATATGCTACATATTGTCCTCCAAGGTGCTCCATGGGAGCTTAAAAGGGAACCCCGTGCAAATCGGGGACGGGCCCGCCGCTGTAACCGGGGACGAGTTTCGCAATAACGCCACTGTTTTTGAATGGGAAGGCGCGGAACAAGGATGAACCGGAAGTCAGAAGACCTGCCTTGAAAAATTATGCTGTATGATCGCCGTGGACAAGTGATCATGCTATGATTTCCGCGGATGAAACAGGGACTCCCCGGATCGAGAATATCGGTCCGGGGATTTTTTATGCCGCTGGAACTGCACTTTATTACCTCTCTCTGGGCACATCTGCTTTGGCCGTTGGTGAAGATCCTCTTCTGGGTTTCCGTGGGGCTCATCGCCGCCAATTTCATCGAGGCTCTCAACTGGACGCACCGGTTGGCATCCTTGACCCGCCCTTTGGTTCGTTTGGGCAGGCTCTCCACCGTCTCCGGGGCAAGCTTTTCCATGGCTTTTTTCTCCGGGGTTACCGCTAACACCATGCTGGCCGAGGCCTTTGACAAAGGGCAGTTGAGTAAAAAAGAACTGGTGCTTGCCAACCTCTTTAACGGTCTGCCTCGTTTCTTTCTCCATCTGCCCACCGTCTTTTTTCTGACGGCGCCGCTGATTAAAATGGCTGCCCTGGTATATCTGGCCCTGACTTTTGCGGCGGCAATGCTGCAAACCGTGTTGGTGGTAATCGGCGGTCGTATTCTGCTCCCCCCCCTACAGGGCAAGCAGGGTGAGATCGGAGCCCCGGCCCGCGAAAAAACCGATTGGCAGCATGCCCTGGATAAGAGTTTGAAGAGATTTCAAAAGAGGATCAAGGGGCTCATCTATTTTACCGTGCCCGTTTACATTCTTTTCTATTTCCTTGGTAAATATGGCTTTTTTGTCTGGCTTGAGAATTTTTTTGCCACTCAGGCCTGGTTTCTTGCCTGGCTCAAGCCGCAAAGCCTCGGCATCGTCATGGCCCATGTCACGGTGGAGTTTTCCTCCGGTTTGGCTGCGGCCGGAGCCCTGCTGGCAGATAAAAGCCTCAGCTATAAAGAGGTGGTTCTCGCTTTGTTGGTCGGCAATATTCTCTCGACGCCGATTCGGGCCGTGCGGCACCAATTTCCCTACTATGTAGGTATTTTCACCCCGAAACTTGCCGTTGAGCTTGTGGGGGTGAGTCAGATATTACGATTGGCCTCGGTGATTGCCGTCGGTCTTGGCTATTATCTCATGCCGATTGGCTGAGGTTGTCTCTGTATTTTGTTGAGCTGAATAATCGTTTTTTTGATTAGACGTTCATGTGTTGTGTCAATAAGGCGCCCATTGGGCTTAAAAGGGAATCCCGTGCAAATCGGGAACGGTCCCGCCACTGTAATTTCCTCCTGCTTCCACCTGGAAGCGGGAACGCCGGTTCTCAGGCCACTGCCCTCTGTCTTGGGCGGGAAGGCGAACCGATTGTGGGAAAAGTCAGGAGACCTGCCTTGTTGATTGTTGTGCTGCAACCTTCGAGGAAAGGTTTCCGGCCTTGCGCGCAAAGCGATACAAGCAGGGGAGGAGTACCGTCTTTTTCGAAGGAAACCCATTACCCTTTTTTAAAAAGATGGAGGAATACAAATGCGTTTGAAAACTATGTCACACAATGCGGTTTCGCTGCTGGTCGCCCTGTTTTTACTGCTCGGGGCCACGGCTGCCCAAGCGGCCAAGGCCGAGAAAAAAACGGCCGTGGTTCTGGCGGTGTTCGGCACCAGCCATGAAAGCGGTCTTTCCGGCATTCTCAATATCCGGGAGCAGATACAGAAAGAACTGCCCGGTATCCCGGTCCGCTTGGCCTTTACCTCAAATATCATCCGGCGGATCTGGCAGGAGCGGCGCAAGGATCCTGCCTATGGGGCACAACATCCGGAGGTGCCCGCGGAAATCCTCCATGTCAAAGGGCCCTTGGCTGCCATCGCCGATTTGCAGGACGAAGGCTACGGCTACATCGTTGTCCAACCCACCCATATCTCCAGCAGTGAGGAGTTCGCCGATCTGGCCGGTTATGTGGAGGGATTGAACAGCATCAAAACCGTGAAAAAAAGGAACATGCCGTTTCAAAAGATCCTGCTCGGGCGGCCTGCCTTGGGAACCCACGGCATTGAGCACGAGTACCGGCACGATATCAAGCAGGTGGCAACCATCGTGGCGCCGGACGTGGAAATGGCCAGAAAAGAAGGCAGAGCCCTGGTCTATTTCGCCCATGGTAACGAGCATTATTCAACCGGGGTCTATGTGGAATTCGAGCAGGTGATGCGCCAGATGTATCCCGGGGTGCGCATCTATGTTACCATGGTTGAGGGCTTTCCCGATAACACACGTCTTTTCGCGGAGTTGAAAGCAGATAAAACAAAGAAGGTACTGCTCAAGCCCTTCATGACCGTAGCCGGCGATCATGCAAAGAATGACATGGCCGGCGCAGAGCCTGACTCCCTGAAAAGCCTGCTTGAGGCCCGCAATATCGACGTGGCGGTTTCTCTCACCGGCTTGGGCGAGTCCGATACCTTTGCCGCCATTTTTGCCCAGCACGCCAAGGATGCCATGAGCGATGAAGGAATTTAAGGAACAATGACCCGCAGCGGATACCGAATATGGCTGCTTAGCCTCTCTTTGGCGGCAGCCACCCTTGGCTCTATAATCTATGCCACCGGCATGGGTCATATCGTTGTGCCGGGAGGTGATATCGTCCGGGTGATCGCGGCCAGGATCACCGCCAATCCCGCTCTGCTTGGGGGGATGGACCCGGTCTTTCCCTTTGTGGTGTTCGAGGTGCGTTTGCCCCGGATACTCACCGCCACCCTGGTCGGAGGGGGGCTGGCCATGAGCGGCGTCATCTACCAGGGCATCCTGCTCAATCCGCTGGCCGACCCTTATACCCTCGGGGTTTCATCAGGGGCGGCCTTTGGCGCGGCCCTGGCTCTCTTGGCAAACCTGAGCATGATGGGTCATTTTTCCGTGCCGATGTTCGCCTTTGTCGGCGCGGCGCTTACCCTATTGGTGGTGCTCTATCTTTCCAGTTTTAACGGGCAGATCTCGGCCAATACCCTGATCCTTTCCGGCGTTATTGTCGGGGCGATCCTGGCGGCGGGGATCAGTTTTTTGAAATATCTGGCCGATGAGCAGGTGGCGGTCATTATCTTCTGGCTCATGGGCAGCTTTGCTTCCCGCACCTGGCTGGATGTGGGCGTGGTTGCCGGAGCGGTCCTCTGCGGCCTGGTATTGTCCTTGTATTACGCCAGGGATCTCAACATCCTCAGCCTGGGCAACAGATCGGCGGACACTTTGGGAGTGGAGAGCACCAGGGTGCGTTGGCTTTTGCTTTTGGGGGCATCCCTGGTGACCGCGGTCTGTGTTTCGGTTTCCGGGATCATCGGCTTTATCGGCCTCATCGTCCCGCACCTGATGCGTTTTCTGGTCGGGCCGGACAACCGGAAGCTGTTGCCGGTTTCCATCCTGGCCGGAGCCCTGCTTCTCCTGGTGGCCGACACCGTGACCCGGGCAGTGCTGCCGGTGGAGGTGCCCATCGGCGTACTCACCGCCCTGATCGGCGGTCCGTTTTTCTGCGTGATCTTCCGCAAGCGGCAAAGGAGGGCGGCATGATTCCGGCAAACGGCTTTGTCCTGGCCGGAGTCGGCTTTTCCTACGGTACGACACCGGCCCTTGTCGACCTGGATATTGCTCTTAAGCCGGGCAAGTTTTACGGGATTGTCGGCCCCAACGGCTGCGGCAAGACCACCTTTCTTGATCTGCTCACCGGTTGCAAGAACCCCGGCCAAGGAAGCGTCAGCTTCATGGATCGGCCGGTGGCTGATTACCGCCGGAGGGATCTGGCCCGCTTGGTTGCCCTGGTTCCCCAGGATTTTGCCATTGATTTTGCCTTCACCGTCCAGGAGGCGGTGCTCATGGGCCGCCACCCGCATATCGGCCGTTTCGCCTCTCCGGCGGCGGAGGATTGGCGCCAGGTCGAGGCGGCCATGTCGGCCATCGGCATCAGTCATTTCAAGGATCGGTTTGTCAACGAGCTCTCCGGCGGAGAGAAACAGCGGGTGGTTGTGGCCCGGGCCCTGGCCCAGGACACCCAATATCTGCTCTTCGACGAGGCAACCTCCAGCCTGGATGTGCAGTACACCATGCAGATTTTTAATGTGACGCGGAACTTGGTCCGGGAAGAAGGGCGCACCGTAATCGCGGTGATTCACAACCTGAATCTGGCTGCGGCCTACTGTGACGAGATCATCTTCATGCAAGGGGGGAAGGTTGCCGCCAGCGGCCCCACGGATACGGTGCTGGAGGCGACTATGATCCAAAAGGTTTTCGGGGTTGAAAGCAGGGTGGCGTTTGATGATTTCAGCAACACCCAACAGATTTCTTTTCGCTACTGGAGTTAAAATTGTGCCTGCAATGACGATGCGCCTGTTTTTTCTTGTTTTTGCCGTCCTCCTGGTCGGTTTCAGCCCGGCAGCCTCGGCTGGAGCTGCTCCTGCAACCTTTCAAGACAGTGAGGGGAAAACGGTTACGGTGACCCGTCCCTTTGTCCGAATCATCTCCCTCTACCCGGCCCACACCGAGAACCTGATCAGCCTGGGGCTTGATACGGAGATCGTCGGCATTGAAGCGGGGGATGAGGATTTGCCCCTGCTTAAGGGCAAAAAACATTACAGCTACCACGAAGATCCTGAGAAATTCATTGCCGCCCGCCCGGATCTTGTTCTGATCCGGCCGATGATCGAACGATCCGCGCCGCAACTGGTGGCCACCCTGCGCCAGGCCGGCATTACGGTGGTTTCTCTTCAGCCCAACACGGTGTCCGAGATCTTCGATTATTGGCGCGCCCTTGGTCTGCTCACCGGCAGAACGCGCCAGGCCGAGGAGATGGTCGCATCATTTCAGTCGGAGATTGCGGCAATCAGAAAAATCGTCGCCAAGGTGGATGAAAAGTCCAGGACCAAGGTCTACTTTGAGGCAATTCACGCCAAGATGAAGACCTTTGCCCAGGAAAGCATCGCCATGTATGTGCTGGGGCAGGCAGGTGGCATCAATGTGGCCACGGACGCCAGCCAGGTTCGGGAAACCAATATCGCCGCCTACGGCAAGGAGCGTATCCTGGCCAAGTCCGGGGAGATTGAGGTGTTCCTCGCGCAAAAGGGGCGGATGAATCCGGTGACCATTGAGAGCATCATCCAGGAACCGGGATTTCAGGCAATCAAGGCGGTGCGTAACAATCGGGTTTTTCTGGTTGACGAGCGGATTGTTTCGCGGCCAACCCTGCGTATTATCGAAGGAATACGGACTATCGGCGCACTGCTCTACCCTGATCATTTTGCCGGCGCAGCGCGCAAGCAAGGGAAAGCCAATGTCCGCTGATCGGTCATCAGCCATTCTGGTGGCCGGCACCAGCAGCGGCTCCGGCAAGACCACCATCACCCTGGGGTTGCTTGCCGCCCTGCGTAATATGGGCAAATCGGTGCAGCCTTTTAAATGCGGCCCTGATTTTATTGATCCGGGTCTGCATCTCCTGGCCAGCGGCCGCGTTTCCAGAAACCTTGACCCGTGGATGATGGGCGAGGCAAGGGTGCGGGAAACCTTCACCGCTACCCGGCAACGCAGCGGCGCTGATATCTCGGTGATCGAAGGGGTCATGGGTATGTTCGACGGCCAGGCTTCTTCCAGCGCTACGCTGGCCAGGGCCTTGGGCGTACCGGTGATTCTGATCCTTGACGTGCGTTCCGCCGCGGAAAGCGTGGCTGCGGTTTTGAAGGGGTTTGAAACCCTCATGCCGGAGGTAGCGCCGGTGGCGGTAATTCTGAATCGGGTTGCCAGCCCGAGACATCTGGAACTGGTGAGTGGGGCCATTCGTCTCCATTGTCGGGCAGAGATTCTAGGACATTTGCCCCAGAATCTTGATTTTGCCATGCCCGCCCGGCATCTTGGCCTGTTTACCGGGGAGGAACAGCCCATCAGTCCCGAGGCCCTTGCCGGCCTGGCCGCAACGATCACCGCCCAGGTCAATCTGCCCCGCCTGCTGGAGCTGGCAGCAACCGCCACCTTGCCGCCTGCGGAAGTCGAACCGGTTCGACACGAGAGCGTTAAGGTACAGGCCCGGATCGGGGTGGCCAGGGACAGGGCCTTCTGCTTTTACTATGAGGATAATTTTGATCTCCTGCAGGCTGCGGGTGCGGAACTGGTTTTTTTCAGCCCCCTGGAAGACCGACAACTGCCCGAGGGGTTGGATGGCCTCTATCTGGGCGGCGGCTACCCGGAGCTCTATGCCCGGGAGCTTTCCGGCAACCTTGGCATGCGGCAGGCGGTTTACGACTGGGCCCAATCCGGCAGACCGCTTTATGCAGAATGCGGCGGCTTCATGTACCTGACCGAAGGCATCGCCGGGGATGATCTCGGGGTGCTGCCCATGGCCGGGGTATTTCCGGTTTCGGCCCGGATGCAAAAAAAGCGGGCCAGCCTGGGTTACCGCGAGGTGCGCCTTGAAAAGGGGTGCTTCTTCGGGTCGGCCTCCACCGTGCTTCGTGGCCATGAGTTCCATTATTCGGTGATTGATGAGATGCCGGATCATATTGAACGAATCTATGCGGTGAACAACGACAGCCGCGAAGGATACCGGTATAAAAATGTTCTGGGCGGGTATCTTCACCTCCATTTCGGTTTCAATCCGCAAATGGCCGTGGAATTTGTCCGGGCCTGTCAGCCTGCCGCCCAGTGGGGAGAGAAAAAATGAATACCACCATCATGCAGATACGACCGGAAGAGATCGAAGCGGAAAGCTTTCGGATCATTGCCGAGGAGCTTGGTCCCACCGACTTTGATCCCAGAACCTTTAAGGTGGTTCAGCGGGTGATCCATGCAACCGGAGATTTCTCTTTTGCCGAGTCCCTGATCTTTCATCCTAAGGCCATTGACGCCGGGATCGCGGCGATCCGGGCGGGCCGTAATATCCTTACCGATGTCAACATGGGCGCGGCCGGGGTGAGCAAGGGTCTGCTCGCAGCCTGGGGAGGTACGGTGATCTGCAAGGTGGCTTTGCCGGATGTGGCCGAGAGTGCAAAAGAGCGCGGGCTGACCCGTTCCGAGGTGGCCATCGAGAAAGGGTTGCAGGAAAATATCGGCATCGTCTCGGTGGGCAACGCGCCCACCGCGCTGCTTAAGGTTATGGAATGTTGGCAGGATCTGCCGGAAAGTCTTTGTCCCGGTCTGTTGGTCGGGGTGCCGGTGGGCTTTGTCAATGCCGCGGAATCCAAGGAGTTGTTGAGCGAGAAGATGTATCCTTTTATCACCTGCCGGGGCAGGAAGGGTGGGACACCGGTGGCCGTGGCCATCGTCAATGCCCTTATCCGCTTGGCAAGAGAGGCGTAGAAACCCATGGCGCGCAGGTTGCGAAGCGGATATACCACCGGTGCTTGTGCCGCGGCGGCGGCCAAGGCGGCGTTGTTGCTGCTTCTGGGCCGTCCCCGGCCCGAACAGGTGGAGATTCCCTTCCCGGATGGGAGCCGCCATTGTTTTGCCGTGCATCAATGTGCGGCCAACTCCGGCCAGGCCTGGGCCTCGGTGCTCAAGGATGCCGGGGATGATCCGGATGTGACCAACGGCGCCGAGATCGTGGCCGGAGTTTCTTTTTTGCCGGAAGGAGCCTCTTGTCGAAATTCCCTCCCGTCGAGGGAGGAGGGGTTGATTTGTGTCCGTCTCGAGCAGACAGGTATTTTTCTCTGCGGCGGTCCAGGGGTTGGCAGGGTAACCAAGCGGGGTCTTGCCATTCAGCCTGGGGAACCGGCGATTAACCCGGTGCCGCGCCGGATGATTCTGGCCGCGATTTTGGAGGGTCTTGGTTCAAAAGCGGGTAAGACCGTGCAGGTGGTGATTTCCGTGCCCCGTGGCGAGGAACTGGCGGAGAAAACTCTGAACAAGCGGCTGGGCATTGTCGGCGGACTTTCCATCCTCGGCACCACCGGCATTGTTCATCCCGTATCCGCCGCTGCCTGGACCGCAACGATCGAGGCCTCTCTGGCGGTGGCCAAGGAGGCCGGGCTTAAGGAGGTAGTGCTCTCCACCGGCCGCACCTCGGAAAAGGGGGTGCAAACCCTGCTCTCCCTGCCGGAGGAAGCCTATGCCATGATGGGCGATTACCTGGAGTTTTCCCTTCTGGCTGCGGCTCGGGGTGGTTTTACCACCATCCATCTCGCCGGGATGTGGGCAAAGATCATGAAGGCGGCCCTGCGGATTCCCCAGACCCATGTCCGCCATGGGGCTCTGGAAGTGACGGACGGGCTGGCGCTTCTCGCAAGCCTGGGTGCGGATCAACCCCTGTTGGCGAGCCTCAAAGAGGTCAATACCGCCCGGGAGATCCATGAGCGGTTACATGAACAGGGAAAAGATGATCTGATCCTGGCTGTCTGCGATGCGGCGCGCCGCTATGCGGAGAAGGTTTCCGGCCTTAAAGTGCGGGTCTATCTGGTGAACAGCCATACCCGGGTGGAACACCATGTTTAGGAGCCGTTACGATATAACCTCTGGTTGCTTAATGATTTCACTGCGGCTCCTTATGCCGTTTTGTCAATCCACGGAGGACGAGTTTTTTGATGCAACGGCCTGAGTTGATCCTGATAGGCGTCGGCTGCCGAGGGCTCACCGAGGAACAGATCGGGATGCTGGCCCGGTGCAGGCTCATCGTCGGAGACCGCCGCCATCTTGCGTTGGTGGAAAAGATGGCCGCGGAGAAATGGGCCATCTCTCCCCTGGCTCCTGCCCTGCAAACCATCCGCCTGGAGTTGACCAACGGGGATGTCGGGGTGCTGGCCAGCGGCGACCCATTATTTTTCGGCATTGGTCGCAGGCTGCTCAAGGAATTCGGCGCGGATCGACTGGTCGTTCTTCCGGCGCTTTCCACCATGCAGGAGGCGTGTGCCCGGTTTCATCTGTCTTGGGATGACATGAAGATGGTCAGTCTTCATGGCAGGAAAACCCTGCATGGGCCCGGTCTCCTGCTTGGCCGTGAGAAGACCTTTGTCTTCACCGACCGGCATAATACCCCAGCCTGCTTGGCCCGGCAGCTTGCCGATTATCTGGAGTTAATCGAAGACCAACCCCTGCTGGCTGGGTGTCGGGTATATGTTGCTGAAAATCTCGGGAGCGCCGAAGAGCGTCTTTTTTCCGGAACCCTGGCAGAAGCGGCAGAGCAGAATTTTGCCGAACTGAATGTGCTGATTGTCACCCGACCCCGCGCAACGGATGAGAATCTCCCGTTATTCGGGCTGTTCGAGACAGAGATTGCCCACAGCCGAGGCTTGATCACCAAGGATGAGGTGCGGGCCGTGACCCTGCACGCGTTGCGATTGCCGAGTACCGGGGTGTTCTGGGACCTCGGCGCCGGCAGCGGCTCCATCTCCCTGACTGCGGCCCGGTTGCAGCCGGACCTGACGATTTTTGCCGTGGACCAGCATCCCGAAGCCATTGCTAACGTGAAGCGCAATATCCGTCGCTTCGGCTGCTACAACATCATCCCGGTCCAGGGTGAGGCCTCGGAAGTTGTGAGCACCTTGCCGGACCCGGATCGGGTCTTTATCGGCGGCAGCGGCGGCAAATTGGCGGAGATCATCGGCCAGGCTGCCCGGCGGTTGCCTCTCAGGGGCAGGCTGGTGGTGAATGGGGTGATCCCCAAAACCGTGGCCGAAGCCCCGCCATGCATGGCCGAGCACGGGCTGAAGGTCGGGTTGACCAAGGTGCAGATTGAACGAACGACTTTCCCGGAGAATGAACCGGCAAAGGTTTTAAATCCCATAACCGTTATGACAGGAAGCAAATGAAGGGAACATTATATGTAGTCGGAGTAGGGCCGGGGGATCCGGAGTTGATGACCCTCAAGGCGATGCGGATTTTGGAGCGTTGCCCGGTGTGGCTTGCACCGGCGGCGAAAAAGGACGGGGAAAGTACGGCCTTGGGGATCGCTGAAGGGGTGGTGAATCGGGGCGACAAGGAGATTATCACCCACCATTTTCCCATGAAAAAGATCCGCATGGGGGAAACCCCGGACCCCGAGGTAAAAAAGGCCTGGAGTGCGGCGGCGGCCCAGATCGTCGCTCATCTCCAGGCAGGCCGGGATGTGGCCTTTCCCACCCTCGGCGATCCGGCTATCTACAGCACCGGCTTCTATGTTTGCGAAACCCTTTTTGCTCTGGCTCCGGACCTGCCTGTGGAGATCATCCCGGGGGTCTCCGCCATCGGCGCCTCCGCCGCGGCGGCCGGGCAGCCCCTCTGTCTGGGAGATGACCGGTTGGTGGTCATCCCGGCCACCTTTGAAAATGGCCGCTTACGTGAGACTCTGGAGCAGTTCGATTCGGTGGTCCTCATGAAGGTACACCGGGTGATGGACCGGCTGGTGCCGCTTTTGCAAGAGATGAATCTTCTCGATAAGGCGGTACTGATAGAACGCTCAAGCCAGTCCGGCCAGCGGATCAGGCGCGATCTGACCACCGCCCTCCATGAACAGCCCCATTACTTCTCCACCATCATTGTGAGGAAGTCATGATGGAACGTTTTCCGGTCTTTTTTGTGGGGGCCGGCCCCGGCGACCCGGAGCTGATTACGGTCAAGGGGCAACGGTTGCTGCGGGAGGCCGATTGCATAGTCTACACCGGCAGCCTGGTGCCGGAGGCGCTTCTTGCCGGGGTGAATGGCGAGGTGCACAATTCCGCCGGTATGAACCTGGACGAGGTCATGACATTGGTGATCAGCGCCCAGGCACAAGGAAAAAAGGTGGTCCGCCTCCATACCGGCGACCCCTCCATTTATGGGGCGATCAATGAACAGATTGCCCGTCTGGTTGCGGTCAATATCCCTTTTCAGGTGGTACCCGGGGTAAGTTCCACCGTGGCAACCGCAGCGGCCCTGGCCACCGAACTGACCCTGCCCGAGGTCTCCCAGACCGTGATCATCACCCGGAGGGCAGGTCGGACTCCGGTGCCGGAGCAGGAATCCCTTGTTGTCTTGGCAAGTCATCAGGCAACCATGCTGATCCTGCTCAGTATCGGTATGATCAAGGAGGTTGTTGGAGATTTGCTCAGCGGCGGCTACCCGCAGGATACCCCGGTGGCTGTGGTGGAAAAGGTGAGCTGGCCGGAGCAGCGCATCATCCGCGGGACCCTTGCGACCATTGCCGCACAGGTAACGGCGGCGGGGATCACCAAAACCGCGATCATCGCGGTGGGCAAGGTGTTGGCCAGTGCCCCGCCCCCGGCTTTGTCCAAACTCTACGACCGCCATTTCGCGCACGGTTATCGGGATGCGGCCCGGTAAGGTATGAAGATCGGGATTCTGGCCATAACCGCCGGCGGCAAGAGGCTGGCGGCTGAGTTAGCAGAAAGAATGGGCGCATCTCTGCTTCCTCTGGAGGAGGGGGTGGCGCTTACTCTCGCCCGGCACTGGCAAAAGCTGGACGGTTTTGTTTGCATCATGGCCACCGGCATCGTGGTGCGGGGGATTGCCCCGCTTTTGCAAGGCAAGGAGCACGACCCCTGCGTGGTGGTGGTGGATGAATTGGGGCGTCATGCCATCAGCCTGCTTTCCGGCCATCTGGGAGGCGGCAATGAGCTGGCGTGCCGGGTGGCTGCTTTGTGCGGCGGCGAACCGGTGATCACCACCGCCTCGGACATCTTGGGGCTTGTCCCCGTCGATCTCTGGGCCAAGGAGCAGAATCTTGTTTGCGAAAGCAAGCAGGCGCTGACCCGGGCCAGTGCGCAACTGGTCAATACCGGCAGCCTGAGCGTGTATTCGGAGATACAGATTGCCTCGCTGCCCCGTGGACTGGTTGCGGTCGCCGGAGCGGAGCAAGCCGATATTGTGGTGACTTCTCGGCTCGGCGAATATGGAGCCGCCGTGGTTTTTCGCCCAAAAAATCTGGTGGTCGGAGTAGGATGCAACCGTGGGGTTCCGGTTGCCGAACTCCATCAGGCCGCTCAAGAGTTGTTTCGCGAACAGGGATTGTCGCCTTTGAGCATCCGCAACCTTGCCTCCATCGATCTCAAAAACGACGAGATCGGACTGCTGGCCTTTGCACAAGAGTTGGGTGTACGAATAGAATTTTTCAATAAAGACGAGTTGAACAGGGTTGCGGATGTCGCGGTTTCCGAAGCGGCCTTGCATCATGTCGGAGCGGTCGGTGTGGCCGAACCGGCGGCCCTGCTCAGCGCACAGAGTAATGATCTACTGGTTGGGAAAAGAAAATGGCACAATGTAACCATGGCAGTGGCCAGGGCAAACTGTACGTTGTCGGAACAGGACCGGGTTCTGCAAAACATATGACGCCGGCGGCGGGCGAGGCCCTCGGTGCAGCCGAGGTAATCGTCGGCTACCAGACCTACCTTGATTTGATTCCTGAGTTTCTCGTGGGCAAGGAGGTGATTGCCTCCCAGATGATGAAGGAGGTTGACCGCTGCCGCAAGGCGCTGGATCTGGCGGCGGAAGGCAAAAAGGTGGCCCTTGTTTCCGGCGGAGACCCCGGCATCTATGCCATGGCCGGGCTGGTCTTTGAGATGGCCCGAGAGCAGGGTTCTTCCGTCGATATCGAGGTGATTGCCGGAATCGCCGCAATTAACGCCTGCGCAGCCCGTCTGGGCGCGCCGCTCATGCATGATTTCGCGGCGGTCAGCCTGTCCGACCTGCTGACTCCGTGGGAAAAGATTGAAAAACGCCTTGAGGCTGCAGCCTCAGCGGATTTTGTCCTGGCGATCTATAATCCGAAATCGAAGAAACGAGCCGAGCATATTGTTCGGGCCCGTGAGATCCTCTTGGCGCACCGCGCTCCGGAGACGCCGGTGGGCATCGTTACCGCCGCCACCCGGGAGAATGAACGGATTGTGCTTACCACCCTGGGAAAGATGCTGGAGAGCGAGATCGACATGCAGACAACCATCATCGTCGGCAACTCCATGACTTTTGCCTGGCAGGGATTTATGGTCACTCCCCGGGGATACGCAGCAAAATATGCCTTGTAAGTGAGCTGACGGCCGATAGCCGTCAGGCATCCTTAATTGCCGACAGCGGCTCCATCCGGGCCAGACGGAGAATGGGAATCGCTGCTCCGACCAGACAAATGGCGATGCCGACTCCCATGGCGATGAGTCCGATGGTGATGTTGCTTGCGCTTATGGCCGAGACCGCTCCAAGGGTGCGAAGCAGGGTGAAATCCTTGGATAGATACATGATCAGGGAATGGCCGATTACTACACCGCCAAGACCGCCCATGGAGCTGATCAGCAACGCTTCGGCCAAGAAAATCTTCATGATGTGAATCTGGTGGGCGCCGATTGCCCGAAGAATGCCGACCTCGCGCCGCCGTTCGTTGGCGAGCACGGTGAAGGTTGACCAGGCAAGCAGCAGGGCGAGAAGCGAGGAGATTAGGATAGTGATGGAGAACACCCGGAGGATGTCCCCGAGGGTATTCCTGACATCGGCGCCGATTTCGCCTCTGGTCATCACCCCGACCGTGGGGTTGACTCTGCGGATATCCGCGACCACTTTGGCGGGCGAGACCCCATCCTTAACTTTGATGAAGATGATGGAGATTTTTCCGGGCTGATATCCTCCCATTGCTTCGGGAGAGATTTTGTTCAGGTCGTCCAATCGCATGAACACCCCATGGTCAAGACCGGTGCGGGTCTGCTGGAGATGCCCAACCACCTTGACCCCTTTGCCGAACAGACTGGCTGTGTTGATCAGGCCGAGAAAGTCGTAGACATAACTTCCCACATAGACCTGCCCCGGCTCCAGACGTTTGGGGCCGTTCTCCAGCCAAGGCGCCACCACAAAATCCTTGTCCTGATCGAAGACAATAACCTGTCCCTCATCAATGCTGCAACAGCCGGAGGTAAGGGTGTTAAGGTAGATATGGTAGGTGGCCTGCTTGATGTCGGGCAAGCCGCTGATGTCGTCGAAGACGAATTTATCCATGTAAAAGCTCTTGATCTTGCTTTCCAGGATGAACTCTTCGGCGCTGCCTTTCGCCTCGGAGGGCACGATGACAATATCCGCCCCAAGCCGCTTGCTCGCCTCATCGATATCCTCTTCCACCGCTTTGTTAAAGAGCATGGCAAAGGTCAGCAGGGCCACAAGTAAGGCAACGGCCAGCATCAGGATAAGATTGCGGAACATCTTTCTGGTGACGCTTTTCCAGGCAATGGCGAGAATGGAGTGGGCGTTGCGTGGAGTCATAGGGATTTGGGCTGTAACGGAGGAGGTTAGGGGTAAGAAACAGGAAAACCGGAGAGCGATAGCCCTCCGGTTTTCCTATAGAACAAAAGAGTACTGAAGGGAACTTATTTCTTCTTTGCCGTCTTTACTGCCTTGCCGGCCCAGTTCACGTCAAGACCGCAGAGGATGGCATGCGGAGCGCTTTCGTCGGTGCCGAGCTGCTCGTCATGGCACTTCAGGCAGGTGGAGGTCGGCTTGCCGACCAGCTTCTTGGCAGCCACATCAAAGAGGCGAACCTGACCGTCCATGCGCCACTCGCCGTCAGCAGGTTTGGCCGGATCCGTGCAGCTGGGCAGGATGGTCTTGGTGCGGGTGGTGATTATGACATACTTGCTGTCCGGGGTGAAGATGGCATCGTGGGTTTCTTCCAGATTGGCCATGGTCACGGAGGCGAGGGTCTTCAATGTTTTGGCGTCGATCAAAAAGAGGAGGTCGCCGGTGGCGTTGGCGATGTACTTTCCGTCCGGTGAGTAGTACTGACGGAAGCTGACGGTGGACTTGAAGTTGCCGTCCGCCACACCCTTGCGCAGCACCTTTACCTTGCCTTGCTCAAGCGCCTTGGAGTCCAAAACGAACATGTGCATCTTGCCGATAACATCGCCCAACTCCTTGTTGTCCGGTGCGGAGTTGGATTCGTTCATGGTGATGAGAACTTCCTTCATGTCGGGAGAGTTGATGCCGTGGGTGTACTTCACGCCGCCCTTGACATCGGCCTCGGTGCCGTCAAAGAAGATATTGTGCTTCATCTCCATGGACTTTTTGTCGATGATGCTGATGTAGCCGGGCTTATTCATGGAGATGGGCATGAAGTAGTCCTTGGTCTGGGCGGAGGCGCAGTAGCCCGCCTTGGTGTTCAAGACCTTGGCCGGTACAGGGAAGGTCTTGTCAACCAGTACCTTTTCGGTCTTCAGGTCCGTTTTGCCGTAATGATACACATCGTTGGCGGAATGATCCGGCTTGTAGGTGGACCAATAGATGGTGTTGCGGTCCTTGTAGTCGATGCGGGCATCATGGAAGGGATGGGTTTTGCCGTCGCCGATATCAACCTTGTCCAGGGAGTCAAGGGTGATGGGGTTCTCTGCCTTGGGGTCGATCTTGAACACGGCCTTGGCGAAATGGCCGCCCATGCCGGCGATGTATGCAGTACCCGCATAGTTATCCGCGGCCATGGCTGCGGTGACGCCGACGAGGCCAAGGGCGACGACGGTGCCGGTAATCAGGGATTTGCGCCAGGTAGCTTTTGTGAGTTGCATTGTTTTCTCCTTCTGATAAAAGTCCGCGGTTGGGTGGGGCAGGCCGACATCCGACAGCTGGTGACTGTCTGTTACGTTTAACGGCCTAGGACAACACGGTCGGTTTACCGTTATTGCTCAAGGCTGTTTTTTTTGGGTGCGACAAATTGCCATGCGACAAATTGCCACATAGATGTTTACGATATTACCACTCGATGGTATATTGGCAACCTCATTTTTATGCTGATGCGTTTATTTTTTTGCAATAGGTTGTGCCGGTAGGCTTTCGTGACGCTTTCAGCCTTCTGGTTATGAGTAAATATGGAATTTCACCTTGGGGAAAACCGTGATCATCGAATGCAGGGATCTCATCAAGACCTACCCGGTGGAAAACACCATGGTCCACGCCGTCAACACGGTGAATCTTTCCGTGAACAAAGGGGATTTTCTTGTTATTCTGGGCCATTCCGGTTCAGGGAAAACAACGCTGTTAAGCCTGATCGGCGGTTTGACCTCCCCGGACAGCGGGCAGGTTTTTATCGATGGCGTGGAAAATTGGCAGCAATCCGACCGGGCTCTTTCCACCATGCGCAACAGCAAGATCGGTTTTATCTTTCAATTCGCCAGCCTGATTCCCACCCTCTCGGTCATGGAAAACATCCTGCTGCCATTGAGCTTCGGCCGGAATCCCGCAGGCAGTCGTGAGCTTGCCCTGGATATCCTCGCCCAGGTCGGACTAGCGGATAAGGCCAGGGCTTTCCCCTCCCAACTTTCCGGCGGCCAGCAACGACGGGTTTCCATTGCCCGTTCCTTTATCAACTGTCCCGATATCATCCTGGCCGACGAACCCACCGGGGATCTGGATGAAGAAACAGAAAAAGATATCCTTGAGTTGTTCAGGGGGTATAATGAACAGGGGACAACCTTTGTGGTCGTAACCCATAACAGCGATCTTGCAGCCACCCAAAAGGGCGCCAGGGTTTTTTCCATGCGGCAGGGCGTTCTTTCCAGCCAAGACGCCTGATATTTTTTTGAGCTTCCCGGGCTGGACCGCCATGACGGTTTTGCTTTTTTCACGAGATTGATTTTGTTATGTTAAAAAAAATCCTTCCGGTATTTCTCTTCTGCTCCGTACTGTTTCTCCTTAGCGCCTGTTTGGGAGGTAATTCGGCGGCAAAAAAACTCAAAATAGGCGATCAGGCCCCTGATTTTTCCGGGACCGATCTGGCCGGGCACCCGGTCTCCCTGAGCGGTTACCAAGGGCAGCCGGTTATTCTCCGCTTCTGGTCCACGGATTGCAAATTCTGCCGGGCCGATACCCCGATCTTCAATCAGTATTTTGAAAAGTACAAGGAAGCAGGGCTGCGGGTTGTCTATGTCAATCGCCATTCCGACGAGACAGCAGTGCGCCGGTTCGTCGCTGATCTCGAGATCGGTTTTCCTGTGCTCATCGACAAGGACGGGACGATTTCGACCCGGTACAATATCAAAGTGGAGCCTCAGACCATCGTTATCAGTCCTGATCACAAGATTATTGCCGCCATCCTCGGAGGGGTCAGCGAGGCAGAGTTGAAAAGTCTCCTGGGCGGATATTTCAGCGAAAAAGCAGAGAAACAATCATAGTTCAGCCAGGTAACTTAAAATGCCAAGCGTATTTCTTAAAAAGAAATTTACCGTTACATGCGCGCTGTTTGCATGCCTCGCTTCTTTTATCTTGACTGGAACTCCGCTTCTGGCCCAACCCGGCAAGGAGATCTCCCCTCAGGAACGCTGTCCGGTGTGTGGGATGTTTGTCTCCAAATATCCGGACTGGATTACCCAGGTCCGCTTGAGCAACGGCACGGTAAAATTTTTTGATGGGGTCAAAGATTTGATGGCCTTTTTTTTAAATCCGACCTCCTTCGGTGCGCCTGGTCAGAAGATCCAGGAGATCTGGGTAAAAGATTACTACACCCTTGCCTGGGTCGATGGCCGTTCGGCCTGGTATGTCATAGGCAGTGATGTATACGGACCCATGGGCCACGAGTTTATCCCTTTTTCCTCCTCTGCCGCAGCGGAAAATTTTCGCAAGGATCACAAAGGAACCAAGGTTGTGCGCTTTGATGAAATTACCGAGCCCTTGGTGCAGTCCATGCGCCACGGCCAGAAGATGCGCTAGACGATGCGCCCCTCTCTTATTTTCACCCTGTTCCTTTGTCTGTTGCTGGCCATTGACGGAGCGCTGTTTGTCGATGGCTTGAGCAGGCGCAAGGGTGAGGATGCGACCCTTGCCCAACTGGAGGTGGTCACCGGCGCCCTTGGTCTCACCGATCTGGCCGTGGCCACCGAGGCCCGCTATACCAGGCATCCGGCGGTGAGCGACCCAGTAGCCCCCTTTATGGATCATCCCGGGGCCATCGAACATTTTCCCACCGGCGCCTTCTGGCTGCCGCCCCCACGCTGACCCGCCATGGCACTAAAAAACATCGAAAAACAACTCAATATTCTCGATTATGCCCTTTCTTCCCTCTGGCGGCGGCGGGCGAAAAGCTTCAGCATACTCCTGGTCTTTGCTGCGATTATTTTTTTACTGGCTTCCTTTCAGATGGTAACCCAGTCCCTTTCGGATAAGGCGAAGCAGGTGCTGGCCTATACCCCGGAGATTACCCTGCAAAAGATGTCGGCCGGCAGGCAAGAAGCCATTCCCCTGGCCTACCGGGAACAGCTTGCCGGAATTTTCGGCATTCGCCGGGTGGTTCCCCGGATCTGGGGCTATTATTTTGACGAGGTCCGGTTGGCAAACTACACGGTCATGGGCATGGAGCTGGAAAATATGCCGGAAGGCGCACGTCTCGACGCCTCCCTGGCCAACGGCAAGATGCCGGGGCCTGAAGCGCGGGGCTGGGTGTTTGTCGGGCATTCCATCAAAGAAGCCCTGAATTTGGACGAGCGGTATACTTTTTCCCTGTTCAGGCCGGATCTTACCCTGAAAGCCTTTACAGTCAGCGGGGAGTTTTCGCGGGATACCGATATCCTGACCAATGATCTCATTGTCATGAACCTTGCCGATGCCCGCGATCTGTACGGTATCCCCGCCGGTCTGGTCACCGATTTCTGCGTATACGTGGCCAATCCCAAGGAGATCGACACCATTGCCAAAAAGATCTCCACGGCTTTGCCTTCGGTCCGGGTGCTGACCCGGCCGCAGATCCAGAAGACCTATCAGGTAGTCTTCGGCTGGCGCAGCGGCTTCGGCTCCATCTGTCTGCTGGCGGCCTTGGCAGCCTTTGTTATCCTGGCCTGGGACAAGGCTTCCGGACTTTCCCCGGAAGAGCGGCGGGAAATCGCCATCCTCAAGGTGCTGGGCTGGGAAACCAGCGATATCCTGGCGACTCGTTTCTGGGAATCGCTGATTGTTTCCGGACTGGCCTGCATCCTGGGGATGACCGCAGCCTACATCCATGTGGTTTACTTTGCCGCCTCTCTTTTTAGGCCGGTGCTCATGGGTTGGTCCGTACTTCGGCCTGACCTGCATCTGCTCCCCAGAATGGCGGCTGGGGATATCCTGCTGATCCTGGCCTTCACCGTGATTCCCTATCTGGCGGCCACGGTGATCCCGGCCTGGCGCAGCGCCACGGTTCCCGCCGATTCGGCGCTGGGAGGTTGACCCGATGCTGATCGAACTTTCCGGGGTGAGCAAGATTTACAACCAGGGGCGGGCCAACGAGGTGCGGGCCCTGACCAACATCGATCTTGTGGTGGAGCAGGGGAGCATGGTCTGCCTCAAGGGGCCGAGCGGTTCGGGCAAGAGCACCCTGCTGGCCATCATCGGCTGTATTTTCCCGCCCACCAGCGGCAGAGCCGCCATTGCCGACCGGCAGCTGGCCCGGCTCCCTGATCGTTTTCTCACTCTGCACCGGCGCGAGACCATCGGTTTTATCTTCCAGCGCTTCAATGTCCTGCCTGAGCTTACAGTGCTGGACAACATCACCCTGCCCCTGCTGCCGCTGGGCGTGCCGCCCAAGGAACGCAAGGAGCGGGCCCAGCAGCTTATGGCGCGATTTGGGATCAGCCATCGGGCCGAATTCCCGGCCGGGCAGATTTCCGGCGGCGAACTGCAGCGAGTGGCCATTGCCCGGGCCCTGATCAACAACCAGCCCATCATCCTGGCCGATGAGCCGACAGCTCATCTCGACACTGTCCTGAGTTGGGAATTCATGGAGATCATGCAGCAGTTGCAGGCGGCGGGCAAGACCATTGTCATCGCCTCCCACGATCCCCTGGTCTTTGAACATCCAGCCGTTGAGCGGACAGTCACCATCAAGGACGGCAGACTCCATGCTTCTTAATCCCTGGAGTCTGGCTCTCACTCTCTGTAGCCTGGTGGTGCTGATGCTTGGCGCGGTTGCCGGAAAAACCGCGGCACGGGTTCTGCGTTTCTGGGAGCCGGGCAGCGACACCAACCGGCAGATCCGGCTGGAAAACGAGATCTGGCTCTCTTCAACCCTGGTTGCCTACGGCCTGGGTTTCCAGATCATCACCTTGATCCTCTTCGTCTTGGCAGCCGATCAGTTCTGCCAGGTCATCGTCGGCGCCATGTGCGCCACCGGTGCCCTGCTGGCAAATCCTTACGGCATGCCCGCGCTCATGGTCAAGCTGTTTGGGGTTTTCTTCTACGGATTCTGGATTCTCCTTCATCAGTTGGATATCCGCTCTGAGCATTACCCCCTGGTTCGGATCAAATATCTGGCCCTGCTCTTGGTTCTGCCGATGCTGGTGCTCGATGTCTCTTTACAAACACTCTATATTGCAGGAATCAAACCGGACATCATCACCTCTTGCTGCGCCGTGGTCTTTGGCGAGACCACCGGCACCACCACCAATCTTCTGACAACCGGTTATTCGCAACAGGGCCTGCTGGTGGTTTTTATCGGTTCCATTGTCGGACTTATGGCGATGGGCTGGGGCTTGCTGCGGCGGTGGCAGGCTGGGCTGGCTGGGCTCTACGCTGCGGGTTGGCTCTGGTATTTTGGCCTTTCCCTAGTGGTGATCATCAACGTGATCTCATCCTACGTCTATGCCATGCCCTACCATAAATGCCCGTTCTGCCTCCTCAAACCGGAGTATCATTATTTCGGCTTTGCCCTGTATGGCGCTTTGATCCCTGCAACTTTCTTCGGGGCAAGCGCGGCCATGGCAGGTTTGGTGCGGGGCAAGACCGGATTGAGCGGAGTGGTTGATTACTACCAGCGGTTTGCGGTGAAGCTTTCCTTGATGCTGCTGCTGATTTTTTCAGGGTTGTCGTTTTATCACTATCTCAAATATCTGATCACCGGCGGGGAAGGGTAGGAGATCACGACTCACCCTGACTAAAACCGATGCGCTGTCTACAGCTTACAATATAGTTTCGCCACCGAAAATCCGGATAAAGGCGACCAACTGTTCTTAGTCAAAGTGCCCATCCATTTGTTCCGGCATCACCTTGAGTGTGGAAAATGATTTCCTGGCATCGGCATAGGGTCGGTTGGTGATCAGAGCATCGTAAGTGAGCTGGATATTCTTATTTTTCAGTCCTTTTTTTTCTTTTCTTTCTCTCTGTCGTAATCCTATTTACAATAAATCAGGTTCATACGGTTTTTTAAGGCTTCTGAAACGCGTTCATTTTTCAGTGGGGCATTATCATGATAAAAAAAACAAAACCATTGCTCCTGATACTGTTGCTCGCTTGTGCTCTTTCCGCCTGCATGACCGCCCAGCAGATCAGGGACCGCCGCATTGCCTCAAATCCGGAAATTTTCAACTCTTTAAGCCCGGAAATCCAGCAGAAAATCCGAGCCGGCCAGATAGAACTCGGTTTTTCCGAAGAAATGGTCCGACTTGCCTGGGGAATACCGGACAAGATTTATACACGTACCACGGACCAGGGGGAAGCAACGGTTTGGACATACTCCAAAACCAGAATCCTCACCCAGACTGACCGTATGACTGTCCCAGTGCAGGTGCGTGATAAATCAGGCAGAAGTAGTGTCCAGTATGAAAACGTCTGGATTAACCGCGACACCCGTGAGGAATATACCGTGGCTCGGGTCGAATTCACCGCAGGCACGGTCACCGCTTTGGAACGACTGGATATGTAAGTGTATCCTCAAGGAGGATGAAATCTCTTTTTCCTATTATTCAAGACCTAATCTTAAGCTCCTCAACTGGATATGGACCATCTCTCGACATCCTGAAATCTTTTCGGCAAAATATTACCAAGGCCGAAGCGGTTAGGGAGCTCTTATTTCTCCCGATAAATGACAAGAGCCATGGATTCGGAAATCAACCTGCCGAAAATAAAAGGAAATGATTTGAGCTCGTGGCTGTCTGTGCTACATTGAAACAGCTGATCTCAAGGTGAAAACGGGGGCATACTCATGATCTTTTTTTCCGCACAAGCCGCACGGCTCTTCCTGGCATTGTTTTTTCTCTGTATCCTGCCTTCTTTCCCGTGCCGGGCTGCGGAACCACCAATGCAACTATGGATCCACCCCTATCTTCCCGCGCCTGAACTGGTGCGGCGGTTTACCCCCCTGGCGCGCTATCTTGAAGAAAAAACCGGACGTAAGATCGAAATCAAGATTTCTCCGAGTTACGAGAATCATGAGAAGCGTTTGGGTGAGGACCGGGCGGATATTGCCTTTGTCGGGCCGTTTTCCTACGTCCATATGAGCGAACTCCACGGCAGCAAGACTATTCTCGCTGCCGTGGAGGGCAACGGTAAAGCCCAGTTCCACGGGGTCATCGCCGTGCGACAGGACGGGCCTATCAAAACCATCCAGGATCTGGCCGGCAGAAGCTTCGCATTCGGCGACAAAGAATCCACCATGGGGACCTTGCTGCCCCGCTTCATGTTGCGGGAAGCAGGGCTTGGAGTCGACCGCCTCAGCCATTACACCTTTCTTAATTCCCACAACGATGTAGCCCTGGCGATTTTGGGGGGGATTTACGATGCGGGTGGGTTGAAGGAGGAGGTTTTTCACGAATACGCTTCCCGTGGTTTAAGAATTTTGGCCAAAAGCCCGCCTGTCCCGGAACATCTCTTTCTGGCCGGAAAAAAACTGCCCGCTCCCTTGGTGAAGAGCCTGCGTAGCGCCCTGCTGCAACTCAAGGACCCGGCAGTGCTAACCCCGATTCAGAAAACCGCCACCGGCATGGCGCCGGCCACAGACCAGGTTTACGACGGGCTCCGCCATATCGCCCGCAACCTTGGCCCCATGCCCGGAGAATAACGCATGCTGTTTTTTTCCAAAAAATACGGACAAACCATTCTGGCCTTCATTCTGGTGCTGGCCCTGTTCCTGGTAGGTCTGGACAGTTTCTTCTTTCTGCGGGAACAGAACAAACATGCCCTGGAACAGGAAGAAAAGGCTCATCATGACCTGAAGCTGATCGGCGCCTTTGTGGTTGAGCCCATGCTGCAGCAGGAATTCAGCACGGTGGAGCAGTTTCTCCTCCAGTGGGGGAGGAACACTCCTGATGTGGCTGCCCTTCATGCTTTTTTTCCGCAAGGGCAGACCCTGGCTGAATTTAAGCGAGACTTGCCCGCCGAAGAAGTCCTCCTCGTGAGCACCCCGATCTATTTCGAGGGGCAGCATCTCCTGACTCTGGAAATCGTCAAGGACTTGGCCCCGTCAGCCGCGCCTCTCCAGCGATTCAAACGGGATCTGCTTCTTTTTTCCCTAACGGTCACGTTTTTTATCGGCACGGTGTTATGGTTTCTTCTCAGGTCCATGGCCATCAGACCTCTGGAGCGGGAAATCACCAGGCGAGAGCTGGTGGAGGAAGAACTGCATCAGGCTCACGACTTGCTGGAAGACCGGGTGAAAGAACGGACCCGCGAGTTGACCCGGGTGGTGGAAGACCTCCACCGGGAGGTAGGGGAACGCAATCGGGCCGAACATGAGCTTGCTGCGGAAAAAGAACGGCTGATGGTGACCCTGCGCAGTATCGGCGAGGGGGTAATCTGCACCGATATCGAGGGCCGGGTGACCCTGCTCAATAAGGCGGCGGAACGACTCACCGGTTGGGAACAGCACGATGCCATGGGAAATCCGCTTGAGGAGGTTTTTCGACTGATTGACGGCGAGACCCGCGCTCCGTTGGAAACCCCGGTGGCGAAGGTGTTGCGGACCGGTCAGATCACCATGCTGTCCGGCCATGTCCTGCTGACTGTTAAAAGCGGGGGGGAAAGGGATGTTGCCGACAGCGCCGCCCCCATTCGCAACGAACAAAGCGAGATGGTGGGCGCGGTCCTGGTTTTCCGTGATGAAACGGAAAAAAACCGGCTGACGGCGGAGATGCTCAAGGTCAAGAAGCTGGAGTCGGTTGGAGTACTGGCCGGCGGGATCGCTCATGATTTCAACAATATCCTGGCCGCCATTCTGGGCAATATCGACCTTGCCTTGAGCCAGATCATCTGCGATGAAAAAACCAGCTCCCTGCTGAAGGCAGCGAAAAAAGCCTCCCTGCGGGCCAAAAAGCTGACCGGCCAGCTCCTCACCTTTGCCAAGGGTGGTGAGCCGGTCAAACAGCTGGCCGCCATCGGCGAGGTGATCCGTGATTCCGCCGAATTCGTCCTTCGGGGCAGCAACGTCCGCGGCAACTTCCAGCTGGCCGATGATCTCTGGCCGGTTTCGATGGATTCCGGTCAGATCAGTCAGGTTGTCCAGAATATCATCATCAATGCGGCTCAAGCCATGCTCGACGGCGGAGTGGTGGATATCTCCTGCCGCAATGTTCATCAGGATAAGCACGGAAAAGATTCCGGCAACTATGTCTGCATCGTCATCCGTGACAGCGGGGTCGGCATCCCCGCCAATCTGTTGGACAACATCTTCGACCCCTATTTTACCACCAAGAAAGAGGGCCACGGACTGGGCCTCGCTGTCACCCATTCCATCGTTGCCAAGCACGGCGGTCGAATCATGGTGGAATCCGAGGTGGGGGAGGGCACCACCTTCACCATCCATCTGCCCGCCTTTCCTGGGGCGAAATTAGCCGAAGAGCCTGCTGTGATAAGACGCAAGAAGGCGGCAGGCCGCCAGGCCAGGATTCTGGTGATGGACGACGATGAGATGATCAGGGACATCACCAGGGACGTTCTCGACCACCTCGGCTACAAAGTGGTCCTTGCCGCGGACGGTCAAGAAGCCCTTCGACTGTACCGGGAGCATCTGGAGGCAGGTACCCCCATTGATTTGACCATCATGGACCTGACCATTCCCGGCGGCATGGGCGGCAAGGAAACGATCAGGGAGCTGCTCGACTTTGACCCCCAAGCCAAGGTCATCGTGGCCAGCGGCTATTCCAACGATCCGGTGATGGCCAATTACAAGAAGTACGGCTTTGCGGCCATGCTCAGTAAACCCTTTGATACCATGGAACTGTCCGCCGAAATCGATCGGATTCTGGCAGGCTGATTCCCGCCGGAGATGGTGGAATTAAGCGGCGTTCCGGTGTCTCAACTGTTGCAGCTTCCCACACTTCCAGTATCAGTGAAGAAAGTACGCCATTCAGACTGGAGCCAGATCAAAGGCTGCGGAAAAGAGCTTTCGGGTGTAGGGGTGGGAGGGGTTGGTAAAGAGCTGCGCGGCTGGCCCCGATTCGACAATGCGGCCATTCTGCATCACCGCCACCTCGTCGGCCATGGCCTTGACCACCCGTAGATCGTGGGAGATGAAAAAGTAGGTGATGCCGTGCCTGGCCTGTAATTTTTTTAACAGCTCGATGATCTGGGCCTGGATGGTCATGTCCAGGGCGCTGGTGGGCTCGTCCAGCACCAGAAATCGCGGCTTGAGCACCACGGCCCTGGCGATGGCGATCCGCTGTCGCTGACCTCCGGAAAATTCGTGGGGATAGCGCTCAATCATTTCCGGCTCAAGACCGACCTCGACCAGCGCCTCAGCGACCCGTTTTTTCCGCTCCTCCCGGTTGCCCAAGCCATGCACGCTCAAACCTTCGCCGACAATCTGGCCTACATTAAGACGGGGCGAGAGGGAGGAGAAGGGGTCTTGAAACACCACCTGGAGATCGCGGCGCAGGGGCCGCCACTGGCTGTTGGACAGGGTCAGGAGATCGCGCCCCTCGTAGATCAGGCTGCCCCGACTGTTGACCAGCTTGAGCAAGCACATGCCCAGGGTGCTTTTCCCCGAGCCTGATTCGCCCACCACTCCGAAGGTGGTCCCCTGCCGGATCGTTAGGGTTACCTCATCCACCGCCTTGATGGAATTCACCGTACGACGCAAAAAACCGGCCTTGATCGGAAAATGGCAGGAGAGGTTGGCCGCAGCCAGGAGCGGGGGAGGATTGCCTTTGGAGGTGGGCGCCTCGTGGGGCACGCTGTTCAGGAGATGGATGGTGTATGGATCCTGCGGGTTGCGGAACACCTCTGCGGTGGGGCCGCTTTCCACGATCCTGCCCTGGTGCATGATATGGACCTGTTGGGCGATCTTTTCCACCATGTTGAGATCGTGGGTAATGAGCAGCAGGGCCATGCTCATTTCCTGTTGGATCTCCTTGATCAGGGCCAGGATTTGCGCTTGGATGGTGACATCGAGGGCTGTGGTCGGCTCGTCGGCGATCAAGAGGTCCGGGCGGCAGGCCAGAGCCATGGCGATCATCACCCGCTGACGCTGACCGCCGGAGAGTTGGTGGGGAAAGCTGTTCAGCCGCTGGGGTGCGTCAGTAATACCGCAACGCTCAAGAAGATTCTCAGCTTTTTCCACTGCCTCTTTTTTGGCAAGATTCTGATGCAGCATCAACGGTTCCACCAACTGGGCGCCGATGGAGTAGACGGGATTAAGCGAGGTCATGGGCTCTTGGAAGATCATGGCGATCCGGTTACCGCGAATCCTGCGCAGCCGGTTTTCCGGAAAGGCGACCAGATCTTCCCCGTTGAAGAGGATCTGCCCCTCGATCTTGGCCGTGTCTTTTTCAAGCAGCCCCAGGATGGAAAGGGCGGTCACCGATTTACCGGAACCGGATTCGCCCACCAGGGCTGCGGTTTCCCCCGGTGCAATGGCGAAGGAGACCTTGTCCAGCACCGGGGCAAAACCGCGGTCTGAGTAAAAGCCAGCGGAAAGGTTTTTCAGCTCAAGCAGCATGAATTATTCCAACTTGTATAATCGGCCGAAATTTCAGGGAGCCATGGTTGTTTACCAGCCATCACACCTTCCTCGGATCAAAGGTTTCCCGCAATGCTTCCCCTATGAAGATCAACAGGATCAGGGTTCCGACCAGCACCCCGAAGGTGGTCAGGGAGAGCCACCACGCTTCGATATTGTTCTTGCCTTGGGCCAGCAGCTCCCCGAGGCTCGGGGTAGGGGGCGGCACACCGAGGCCGAGAAAATCGAGGCTGGTAAGGGCCAGGATGGAACCGCTCACGCGGAAGGGTAGAAAGGTTATCACCGGGGTCATTCCGTTGGGGAGCAGGTGGCGGAACATGATGGTGATGTTGCCCACGCCCAGCGCCTTGGCCGCCTTCACATAATCGAGGTTGCGTCCTTTGAGAAACTCGGCCCGCACGTAATCGGCCAGTCCCATCCAGCCGAAGATCGAGAGCAGGATAAGGAGCAGCAGCACACTGGGTTTGAAGATCGAGGCAAAGATGATCAGCAGGTACAGTTCAGGCATGGCGCTCCATATCTCAATGAAGCGCTGCATGAACAGATCGGTGCGGCCGCCGAGATACCCCTGCAAGGCTCCGGTGATGATACCGATGACCGTGCCGATGGCGGTGAGGATAAAAGCGAAGATGACCGAAAGGCGAAAGCCGTAGAGCAACCGGGCCAAGACGTCTCTCCCCCTGTCATCGGTGCCCAGATAGTTGGTACCATCGGGCGGAGAAGGAACCGGTTGCCTGAGCTGCAGGTTGATGGAATCGTAACTGTGATGGTTGAGCGGAAAAAAGGCATGATTGCCGCCGGAAGTGAGCCGTTGGCGGATAAAAGGATCCTGGTAATCGGTCTCGGTCTCGAACACCCCGCCGAAGGTGGTTTCAGGATACGCTTTAAGCAGAGGAAAATAGAGGCTTCCCTGATAGGAGACAAGAAGCGGCTTGTCGTTGCTGAGGATTTCGGCGCCCAGGCTCAGGAAAAAGCAGATGGAAAAGATGATCAGGCTGTAAAAGCCCCGCTTGTTGGCCTTGAATCGCCGCCAGCGCCGGGAGGATAGTTTCTGCGGGGTGGGCTCTATATTCACCGGGACTCCACACTTTCAAAGCTGATGCGCGGGTCCACCACAACATAACTGAGGTCCGAGAGTAACCGGGAGATCAGACCGATGATGGTGAAAAAATAGAGGGTGCCCAGCACCACCGGATAATCGCGGTTGAGAATGGATTCATAGGCCAGCAACCCCATGCCGTCAAGGGAAAAGATGGTTTCAATCAACAGGCTGCCGGTGAAAAAGGCGGTGATGAAGGAGCCGGGAAAACCGGTGATGATGGGGATGATGGCGTTGCGGAACACATGTCGGTACAAGACCTGCTTTTCGCTCAACCCCTTGGCCCTGGCGGTGAGCACGTACTGCTTGCGGATCTCTTCAAGAAAGGAGTTCTTGGTCAGCAGGGTCATGACCGCCAGGCTGCCCACCGTGCTGGAGAGTACGGGTAGAACCATGTGCCAGAGGTAATCCGCCACCTTGGCGGCAAAACCCAGCTCTGCCCAGTTGTCGGAGACCAGACCACGCAATGGGAAGATGCTGAAAAAACTCCCGCCGCCAAAGAGGACGATGAGGGCGATGGCCAAAACGAAGCCGGGGATGGCATAGCCCACCAGGATGACGCTGCTGGTAAAGACATCGAAGCGAGAGCCTTCCCGCATTGCCTTGGCAATGCCCAAGGGGATGCAGACCCCGTAAACGATGAGGAAAGACCATAACCCGAGGGACATGGAGACCGGCAGTTTGGAAATGACCAGGGCGACCACGCTGTTGTGGTGGTAGTAGCTCTGGCCGAAATCAAAGACCAGATAGTTTTTCATCATGGTCAGGAAGCGCTCCACCGGAGGCTTGTCAAAGCCGTAAAGCTTGGTGAGCTGCGCCACCCGCTCCTCGTCGAGCCCTTTGTTGCCCTGGTAGATATCCACACTGCGGCTGGCCCGAACCTCGCCGCCTGCACGGTCCTGTCCCTGCAACTGGGCGAGCATCCGCTCCACCGGTCCGCCCGGCACAAACTGGGTGACGGCAAAGGTGACAAGCATGATCCCGAACACCGTAGGGATCATGAGCAAAAGGCGTCTTACAATGTAGGCCGCCATATCACGCCGACTTCTGCAACTGGAGGTAAACGGTCATCAGCTCGGCTGAACGTTTATATTTCTGAAATCGAGCCACGTTTTTTCGTTTCCGGTAAACGGTTACATTGGGCAAGAGTTTCTTCGATTATCCCGAAGAGTTCCTGCATGCGGAAGGGCTTGGCCAGATAATTATCCATGCCCACGCTGAGGCATTCCTCTCTATAGCCCGGCATGACATGGGCGGTAACGGCAATGATCGGCACATGTCTGCCGGTACATTTCTCAAGTTCCCGGATGATGGTCGTTGCCTCGAAACCGTTCATCCCCGGCATCTGTACATCCATCATGATGAGGTCAATTTTCTCGCTCTGATAGATGGCAACAGCCTCCTTGCCATCCACGGTCACCTGCACATGATGTCCCTGCATCTCAAGCATGAGGCGCAACAACATCTGGTTTACCGGATTATCTTCCGCGATAAGGATATTCATGCCCTTATTACTGATGGGATGTTGCTCACTTTCAGCATCCGCTGTGTCGGCCGCTGCCTGCGTCCCTGAAACCCCGGGAGCCTCGGCATCCTCTTCCTTGGCCACCGGCAGGTCCAAATCCACAAAAAAGGTGCTTCCCTTACCCGGCTCGCTTTTCATGCCGATTTTTCCACCCATGAGGTCAACGAGCTGATGCGACAAGGTCAGACCAATCCCGAGTCCTCCTTTTTTTCTCGTCGTATAGGACTCAAACTGCTTGAATGACTCAAACATGGCTGTTTGCTGTTCCAGGGGAATACCAAACCCCGTGTCGGCTATTTCAAAGCGGAGATGGATGATATGCTGATTGTTGCTGGCTTTGATGCCAAGAGGGCGAACTCGCAGGGAGACCTCCCCGTGTTCCGTGAATTTGATGGCGTTGTCCAGCAGATTTTCAAGAATCTGGGTGATTCGGATTTGGTCCCCAACAACCGTGGTGGGCACCGCCGACGATTCCTCGTACGAGAGGGTGATTCCCTTTGCCTCGGCAGCCGGCTCATATTTTTTCTTCAACCTGCCAAGGCTGGCGTAGAGATCAAAGGGGACCGGCGTGAGGCTCATGGTGCCGTTTTCCAAACGTGAAAAATCGAGAATGCCTTCGACAATCTGAAGCAAGTTTTGGCCTGCTTCCTTGATGGCCGCAATCTCTGCCCGCTGATTGCCGGAGCCTTCGCCATCTTCCAGCAGTTCGGCCATGCCCAGAACGTTGTTGAGCGGGGTTCGCAATTCGTGGCTGATTTTGGAAAGGAATTCGCTCTTGTATTGATCGGCGAGTTCGGCGTTAAGCCGGGCGGACGCTTCGGCGGCCAGGATCTGCTTTTCCCGGTTCATGGCATTGCCGAGTTTTTCCGCCATTGTGTTGAAGGACTCTGCCAGATCACCGATTTCATCGTTGCCCACTGCAACCCGCTGTTCAAAATCTCCTTTGCCCATAGCAATAGTGGCTAGGACAAGTTTCTGGATCGGAGCAATGATGCCCTGGGCGAGAAAAAAGGTGGAGATGCTCGCAAGGAGCAAAAGAACAAGAAAAAGAAGAATGGAGAAATCCATGAACAGTCTGGGTACCGCGTCGTACTGATAGGCAGGCAGCACCGACATCACCAGCCAGGGGGTGTCCGGGATCATGGCAACGGCATAATAACAATCCTGGCCGTTGACCGTGTCATGATAAATTCGGCCATGGGGCTCTGCCGCGTCCTTGGCAAAAAGCCGGCCAATGGGCTGATCTTTAATAACCAGCTGTTTCATTATATTTTTTTGCTCAGGATCACCAAGGATTTTGCCGTCAGGGGCCACAACCCTACAGTACCCCTTGTCTTGAGAAATACAGTGCTCAGCAGGGGCGACAATCTGTGCCAATGGTGTTTTCCCAAGGATCTGGCCGAGAAACTGGTCGCCAAAATATTCAATCCTGCTGTAAGCGAAAACCAGGGTCTGGGTTTGTAAAACCTGGTCAAATACAACCTCGCCGAGAATTGCCTGATTTGGGGCGGCCAGGGAGGCACGAAAAACCTCCATGCCGGCAAGATTATCTGAGGATTCAACGACATGCCCATTAACCATGCTAAAATCCTGGTTCCCATCCTTGTCAACATAGCTGAGGACCGGGAACTTCCCCTGATAACGCAGCAGGTGTCTGTCCAAAAGGGGTTCCTGATAGTTCTCAGCATACTGAGCTACTTCCCTTGCCTCGGCGATTTCCTTGAGGGTCGCCTTTTGCTGGGCGATTTTGGTTGCAACCTTTGCGGCCGTTGACGAGGAAAGAATCCGCAAGGTATCGTTCTGGGATTCATTATATAACCGGACCATGAAAAAATAACTGACCAGTGAAATGCCGCCGGAGGCGAAAATAATCAGGGCAAGTTGGCTGAGAAAAATTTTTTTAAAAATGGAGATGCGCATTGGTCAATAATCTCACTCAACAGGGATGGCGCCATTTTCCAGCATGAGCTTTCTGGCAGTGGGGCTTGAAAGAAAATCAAGAAAATCCTGAGCCATGGGAGAGAGGGAATCTTTCCATACCATGGCAAGGGGAATAGTAAACTGGTATTTTTTCTGTCGGACATTGGCGGGGGATGGCTCCAGATCCTGGACACGCAACACCGTGAGCTCGGTGCCGAACGTTGCGGGCAGAGGCAGATAGCCGATGGTGTTTGGCGAAGCAAGCAGAGTCTTTACGGCATCAGGGGTGGAATATACAATTGATCCGGCAGGAACGGAGATTTCCTTGAAGCCCGGAATAAGATTTTCCATCACGATGCGGGATGAATCTCCAGCCTCCCGGCTCATCGCATATATCTTACCGACGCCGCCCAGTCCATCCCACTGCTGTATCCTGCCTGAATATATCCCGACTATCTGCTCAAGGGAAAGGTTCTTTGTCTCTGCAACCCCGGGATTGACCGCAAAGACAATGGGCGCTTCGGCAAATATCCGGAAGTTGAGACCATGGGCCTTCTCTTTTTCCGTTAATGGGCGGGCCACCCTGGCAATCTCGTTTTTTCCGGTAATGACGGATCTGATGCCGCCGCCGCTGCCGATGCTTTCCGGAATCTCCACGGAAAACGGCCGTGTTTTTCTATACAAGACAGCGAGTTTGTGCAAAAGAACCTGGCTGTCACCGGTGCCTGGTATCACCAGGCACCTTGGATTTGCGTTGTTTTTCTGCTCCGTCGGCTGATTGGCCTGCACCGAAAAAGGAGAAAGCACGAAAAGAAAAAGGAGCGTAAGAAGGATATTTTTTTTCTTCATAAGAATGAAAACCAAAAACCTCAGCAAACCGTGGAAAGATGTTTTTGCAAAAAACACCATGCGCCAAGAGCAGAACGAACGACCAATATCTTAACGCATTGATATCACGCACGTACCGGGATTGCCAAAGCACCTGCCTATAGCAGATATTAACTTTTTTACTTAAACATCTAAAATGAAATTTACTCATAACTCCTGTAATCTATTTACCCCACCCGCATTCAATACGCTTTCAAAAAAACTATCTGTGCCGCCGCTTTTCCGGCACAAACCACCAGGTCATAAGGGCCTGAAAAGGCGAGTAATAAAAGGGCAATGTTTCCGGCCGGGCAAAGATAGTGCGATAGGCGACTCGATGCTGGGCCAGATACCAGTTGGGCACCACATAATAGCCGTACCAGAGCACTCGATCCAAGGCCTTGCAAGCGGCGGTAAGTTCTTCCTGGGTCTGGGCGTAAATGATCCGGTCCACCAGCCGGTCCACCGCCGGATCCGTGATACCGATAAGATTTCGTGAGCCTTTCCGCTCGGCCGAAGACGAATGCCAGTAATTGCGCTGCTCGTTCCCGGGGGATTGGGCCTGGCCAAAAACGGTGACCGTCATGTCAAAATCGAAATTATCCAGGCGGCGGTTGTAGAGGGCCGGGTCGATAACCCGTGAATGAACGCGCACCCCAAGTTTTTTGAGGTTGTTGATATACGGTTCCATTACTCGCTCGAAACCCGCACCGACCAAGAGGATTTCAAACTCCATGGGTTGACCGGCGCTGTTGACGAGCACCCCGTTTTTAACGTTCCAGCCCGCCTGGGCGAGGATTTTTTGGGCCTGGATCAGATTAGCGCGCAGGCTGGCCGGGGGCAGCGTACCAAATGGGGCGGGCGGCGTGGTAAACACCTCTTGGGGAAGGGTGGCGCGAAACGGCTCCAGATATGAAAGCTCAAGGTCGGAAGGCAACCCTTGAGCACGCATTGTCGAATTGCTGAAAAAGCTGTCGCAGCGGGTATATTGGCCGAAAAAAAGGGCTTCATTGGTCCACTCAAAATCAAAGGCCAGGGACAGGGCCTTGCGAACCAGACGGTCCTTGAAAACCGGCTTGCGCAGATTGAAAACAAAAGACTGCATCCCGGCGTTGTTTTTATGGGGCAATGCCTCCTTGACGAGTTCGCCGCGTTTGAAGCGGGCTCCGTCAAGATCCCGCGCCCACTGCTTGGCGATATTGATCGGCATGAAATCAAATTCCCCGGCCTTGAAGGCTTCCACCGCAACGATTTGATCCTTGAAATACTTGTAGGTTATGGTGTCGAAGTTGAACATCCCGCGCCGCACATTGAGATCCCTGCCCCAGTATTTTGGGTTTCGGACATAGGTGATGGATTTGCCGGGGATAACCTCCTTGACCAGATAGGGCCCGGAGCCGATGGGCGGCGTCATGTCCGGAGCGTCAAAAGGATGGCTGGTATAGAACTTTTTGGAGAATACCGGCAGCTGAGCGGCGATCATATGCAACTCGCGATTGCGCTGGGAAAAATGAAAACGAATGCGGCGAGGGTCAAGAATCTCGGCGGAACTGATATCCTGAAAATAAATCTGGTAAGAGGGGCTTGCCGCCGGGCTTTTAAGGGTTTCCAGCGAAAACTTCACATCTTCCGGCGTGATGGGCGAGCCGTCGGAAAAACGGGCATCTTCATGGATGGTGAAGGTGACCGAGAGTCTGTCTTCCGCCACGACGATATCCTTGGCGATCAGGCCATAAGAGGCAAAAGGCTCATCAAGGCTCGGCACGGCAAGGGTTTCAAAGACCAGCTCATCAAGCCCCGCAGGGGGAGTACCCTTAAGGGTATATGGGTTGAGCTTGTCATAACTGCCCAGATCATGCAGAAACAGATGGCCGCCTTTTTGCGCCTTGTCGGAGGCGTAGTCGAACTTGCTGAAACCCGGGGCGTATTTTACCTTACCGTCGATGCTGATCCCCTGTGCGCCTAGGACGGAGGAAGGCCATACGACAAACAGGGACAGCAAGGCAAAAAAAAGGATTTTCATTGGAAATTCCGGTAAGCCAAAGGGGGAAGGAGGCTAATGCTCTGACTGGATGTATAAAACACCAACCATGACATTGGCAAGCATATTGGCAAGGATGGTAAGCACATTCATGTCGTGCTGGCTGAAATTGTCATCGCTTTTATTCAGCGCTTCCACCACGCCGATGCACTCCCCATTCACATACAGGGGCACGGCTAGGATGGAGCGGGTGGCAAAATCAATATTCTTGTCAATGCCGTTGTCAAAGCGGACGTCGGCGCTGACATTACTCACCCGCGCAGACTGACCGTTGCGATACACCCAGCCGGAAAGCCCTTTGTCCATGGCAATACTCTTGCCGGAGACCAGATTCTTTTTTGGGCCGGTGGGCAGGGCTACTATCATCGTTTTTTCTTCAAGATCCGCGATCAGGATCGAGCTGGCTTCGCAGTCGAGAATTTCGTTGGCCATTTCCAAAACTACCCCCAGAATCCATGGGCCTTTACAGATATTCTGCAGGAGGATGGCGGATTGGAGCAGGAAGTGCAGCTCCCGGGGTGAAAGCGACCCATACAGGGAATCGGGCAGCATCTGGGCCAGCAACCCCTTGGCCAGGGATTTCGGCTCGACCGCCTGCATCTCCATGAGGATATCGCCAAGGCAAAGTCCTTCCTGGGGCCGAGCGGTGAACCAGGGCAGCAGGTGTTCACGGGCCAGGGTGATGGAATCCTTGGTGGGAATCTCATTATTTTTATTGGCAAGCTTCCGTTGCCTGGCCAAGGCGCCGGCAATCTGTTCACTGGAGGCCAGACCGAGATCGGTCAGGATGTCGCCGATACGGCGCCACTGGGAGGTGACATCCATAAGATGGCTGGAAAGATTGGCCGTGATGTTTTCCTGATAAGGGTTTCTGCCGTCGCCGAAAAAGAAGGTGAGATAACGGTCGACGCGACCGAGTTTGGCAAGGGTAGGCACGACAAAATGCTCGTAAAAAGCGATGGTGCCGTCCTTAATCTCCTGCACGGTCTTGTAGACCTTGGTCCCTGTCTGATTCAGGGTTTCACTGCTTTCAAATTCATAGACCTCCTTGAATTCGGCAAACAAATCGTCGATGCGTTGGACATAATCCGTGTCCGCCATCTGGGCGACCAGATCGGCGGTGGCCACCATCTGCGCCATGACCTTTAAGCGAGGATCCTTGAACAGGGGGGCGAGATCCGGCAGTTTTGCATAATCGGTAATGGAGATCATCCGCGAAACCGCCTCAACCTCCTCCGGCTGCCACTGTTTTCCGGTCAGGTATTCGCGTGCGATCTCCATGCTCCGTTCCACATGAACCAGAGTGAATTTGCCGCCTGCCCCGGCCAGGTCGCCCTTGCTCTTGATATAGCCGGAATCATGGAACAGGGCTGCGGCCATGCCGAGTTGAAAATATTTTTCATCCAGGGCCAAGGCCTGTTCCACCTTGTTCCAGCCGGAGAGCATGCGGGCGGCGGCAAGGGAAACATCAAGGGCATGGTTGAAATTATGGTAACTGACAGCGCAGGCTTCATGGCTTGACCAGTGACCGGCATACAGGTCACCGACATCGGAAAAAAGCGTAACAAGGCGAGGGGGGATCTCTCCATACTCATCGCGGGAAATGGCGAAGATCAACCCGACAGTCTGCTGGTTGGCAGTTTGGTAGTCCGGCAATTGCCGGTCAGGTTTTTCGATCTTATTTCGTGTCATAGGGTAATCCTGACAAAAAATGCGTCCATGAAATGAGGCGCCAGGAGAAATATCAGCTTCAGCAAAACAGCCAAGTTCGATGTATGATATACAGCATGGCAACTCCGGTCAAACGCAAAGTTATGAAAAAACTGCGTTTCCTTTTAAATAGTTTTGAGCAGTTCCGTTATTTTTTAGGATAGGGCCTGTCATTTATCGTGGCTATGGGTTGCCGGTTTATGGTAAAAACTTTTTTTACCGTGGGTAAGAACCCCGCAGAAAATATTCAGACAATCCCCCGCACGGAGGCTCATGAACAATGGGTAAAACCATAGCAGAAAAGATTTTTGCCGCGCATCTGCGCGACACTCCCACCGCTGAAAATGTCATTCTTGATATCGATGTGGTCATGTGTCACGAAATCACCACCCCCATCGCCATTACCGATCTTGAAGCCCGTGGCATGGACCGGGTCTTTGACACCAATAAGATCAAGGCGGTCATCGACCATGTCACGCCTTCCAAGGATTCCAAAACCGCAACCCAGGGCAAGATTCTCCGCGACTGGGCCAGACGCCATAAGATCCGGGATTTTTTCGATATCGGCGCCAACGGCGTCTGCCATGCGCTCTTTCCGGAAAAAGGCTTTGTTCGCCCCGGCCACACCGTGATCATGGGTGATTCGCACACCTGCACCCACGGTGCCTTCGGGGCCTTTGCCGCCGGAGTAGGCACCACCGATCTGGAGGTGGGGATCTTGAAGGGGGTGTGCTCCTTCCGCACCCCGGAAACCATGAAATTCACCATCACCGGCAAATTGCAGGACGGGGTCTCAGCCAAGGATGTTATCCTGTTCATCATCAAGGAACTCACGGTGAACGGCGCAACCGACAAGGTCATGGAGTTTGTCGGGCCGGTGGTGGAGTCCATGAGTATGGAAGCGAGGATGACCCTGTGCAATATGGCAATTGAGGCCGGGGCAACCTGCGGCATCTGCCTGCCCGACCGGGTGACGGCCAAATATCTCTGGCCGTTTATCAAGAATCAGTACGATTCCATTGATCAGGCGGTGAATGATTTCGTCAAATGGCATTCCGACCCTGACGCGATCTATGCCCAGGAATTGACCATCAATGTGTCCAAACTTGTGCCCCAGGTAACTTTCGGCTACAAGCCGGACGAAGTGAAAGCCGTCACCGAGATGGAGGGCACTCCGGTGGATCAGGTGTATATCGGTTCCTGCACCAATGGTCGCATCGAGGATCTCCGCTCCGCGGCCCGAATTCTGAAAGGGAAAAAGATCGCCGCCACCGTGCGCGGCATTCTCTCTCCGGCCACGCCCAAGGTATATTCCCAGGCGTTGGAAGAGGGAATCATCGCCATTTTCATGGATGCTGGCTTTTGTGTTACCAATCCGACCTGTGGCGCCTGCCTGGGCATGAGCAACGGGGTTCTGGCCGAAGGAGAGATCTGTGCCTCGACCACCAATCGGAATTTCAATGGCCGGATGGGCAAGGGCGGCATCGTCCACCTGATGAGTCCGCTCACCGCCGCGGCCACCGCCGTGCTGGGTCATATCACCGACCCGCGGAAGCTCCTGAAATAAAGACAACTGAATCCAACGACCCAACGACATTGGAGTAAACGATAATGAAAGAGTTTGGCGGCAAAGCACTGTTTCTTGACAGAAACGATATCAACACCGACGAGATCATCCCGGCCAAGTACCTGACCGAAAATACCAAGTTGGCTCTGCAGCCTTTTATCCTGGAAGACCTTAAGCTGGGTGGTTTTGACCCGCGCCGGGACATAGAGGGCAAAGGAGTTATCGTCACCCGGGCCAATTTCGGTTGCGGATCCTCCCGGGAGCATGCAGTCTGGGTCTTTGAGGTAAACGACATCAATGTGGTCATCGCCGAAAGCTTTGCCCGCATCTTCCGGCAGAACATGCACAATTGCGGCATGCTGGCCATCGAGCTGCCGAAAAAGGATATCGAAACCCTTTTTGGCTTGGGTGATGCGGTTGAGATTACCGTGGATCTTGCCGCATGCACGCTCACTGCCCAGGGCAACAAGAAGGTGGTTCTTTCATTCAAAATGAATGAATTCGACAAAAAACTCGTGGAAGCAGGCGGTTGGCTTATATATGCTGATAAAAATTATTAGGTTTTAACGGGGATGATTGTTCCCGGAATGCCGGTATGGGGCTGTGGCCCTGTGCCGGCATTTTTGTTCGTCCGGGGAGTCGCGGAATTTACTATGACAGAAAGAGCTTTCCCTTGGCCAGACATTGAGCCAACTCCCGGTAAACCTCTCGAAACCGCTCCCGGTCAGGCTTGGCGCCAAGCGCCCGGATAATTCGTCGTGACAATGGCCCCTGCGCAAGC
>DUZW01000005.1 GCA_013349295.1 Deltaproteobacteria bacterium | reverse complement strand
CGAAAAGGTGCTGACCCTGGCGGTGCGCCCCCCGGAAGAGGAGGCTTTTGCGCTGTTGCGGAAGAGATATGTCAAGGGCGGCGGGGCGGCGGCGGAGCAGGTTAATCTTGCCGTTCAGGACAGCTACAAGCGGCTCCTTGCTCCGTCGCTGGAAAACGAACTGCGCACCCAGCTCAAGGAGCGGGCGGACCAGGAGGCGATTCAGGTTTTTGTCGACAACCTGCGGCAGTTGCTCCTCGCCTCGCCTCTGGGGAGGAAGCGGGTCATGGCCCTGGACCCCGGTTTTCGCACCGGAGCCAAGCTGGTCTGCCTGGACGAACAGGGCAAGCTCCTGCACCACGCCACCATCTACCCGACCCTTTCCGAAGCGCAGAGCCGGGAGGCAGGCAAGGTGGTGGCGGAACTCTGCAGGCAATACCGGATCGAGGCCATTGCCGTCGGCAACGGCACCGCCGGCAGGGAGACCGAAACCTTTGTGAGGGGCTTGGGCCTGCCCGGCGAGATGATCATCACCATGGTGGATGAGAGCGGCGCCTCGATCTATTCCGCCTCGGAAACCGCCCGGCTGGAATTTCCCGACCATGACCTGACGGTGCGCGGCTCGGTTTCCATCGGCAGGAGGTTGCAGGACCCCCTGGCCGAGCTGGTGAAGCTGGACCCCAAGGTCATTGGGGTGGGGCAGTACCAACACGATGTTAATCAGGCGGCCCTGAAAAAGAGCCTGGACGATACGGTGGCCAGCTGTGTCAACCGGGTGGGGGTGGAGCTGAACTCTGCCAGCGCCGAGCTGCTGGCCCATGTTTCCGGGCTGGGTCCGGTGCTGGCCCAAAACATCATCAAGTACCGCAACGAAAACGGCCCCTTTGCAAGCCGGGCTGAGCTGCTGAAGGTTCCGCGCCTGGGGGGCAAGGCTTTTGAACAATGCGCTGGATTTTTACGGATCCGGGGTGCGGCCAATCCCCTGGACGCCAGCGGGGTCCATCCCGAGCAGTACCGGATCGTGGAACAAATGGCCAGGGATTGCGGCTGTAAGGTGGGGGATCTCATCGAGCGGCCGGAGATTCGCAAGAAGATCGAGCTCAGCCGTTATGTCAGCGAGAGGGTGGGGTTGCCGACCCTAAACGATATCCTGGCCGAGCTTGCCAAGCCGGGCCGCGATCCAAGGGCCGGGTTCAGCCCCTTTGCCTTCAGCGAGGGGATCAACAGTATCGATGACCTGACGCCTGGCATGCGGCTGCCGGGGTTGGTCACCAATGTGACCAAGTTCGGGGCCTTTGTCGATATCGGCGTGCATCAGGACGGACTGATCCACATCAGCCAACTGGCCGACCGCTATGTCAAGGAGCCGGGCGAGGTGGTCACGGTGCGGCAGCAGGTGATGGTCCGGGTGCTGGAGGTTGATCCCCAGCGGAAGAGGATCGCGCTTTCCCTTAAAGAAGGGTGAGGGGTTGCCCCCTTTCTTTGCTTCGTTTCGTTGGGCAAGCAAAGAAATGAACAGAAGCACAATCCATTTGTTTTTTATCTAATGGGGCATGATGATGACCGAAATGACAGAGACGCCAACCGGCCCTAAAAAGATTCACAGCCAGAGCGATCTTTTTTTCAGCCTGCTGGCGGATTGCCTGAACCATAACACCTTTGTCAAACTCGTTTTGGGGAAATACCACGGCTCGGAGCCGGGGCTGGAGCGGGTCTTTGTCCGGCGGCTTACCCTGCGGGAGGGGGAGTGCCTTTCCTTCCTCTATCGCTACCAGACCAAGGATATCACCAAGAACCTGCCCATGGCGGCGGGGATTGCCACCATCCGCGATCTCTTTGCCACCGCCTTTAACAATCTGCATCTGCAGACGGTGAGCGAGGATATCCAGCTGTCGCTGAACAAGAAGGGCAAGTGCAATTTGCAGCGGGGCAAGGCAGCCGGCAGGAGTGTCTCCCCCCAGGAACATGACCGGGAGAAGGAACGTTTCCTCGATCTCGCCAAGCCGTTTCTCAAAGAGTTGGGGGTTACCAACGGGCAGCACCAGCTGATCCCCTCCATGTCGCGCAAGTGGAAGCAGATCAACAAGTTCATCGAGGTGTTGGACCATGCCATTGTCGCCGCGAAGCTGAAAGAAAAAGAGCGGCTGCGGGTGGTTGATTTCGGCTCGGGCAAGGGATACCTCACCTTTGCCATGGAGGAATACCTGCGCGCCGGCCTGGGGCTTAGCCCCAAGGTGACCGGGGTGGAATTGCGGGAGGATCTTGTCGCCCTGTGCAGCAAGGCCGCCCAGCGGCTGAAGCTCGACGGCTTGTCTTTTACCCAAGGGGATATCCGGAGCTTCCCGCCGGAATCCATCGATATCATGATCGCCCTGCACGCCTGCGACATGGCCACGGATTACGCCATCCATTTGGGTATCCGTTCGGGGGCCGGGATCATCATGTGCGCGCCGTGCTGCCACAAGCAGATTCGGCCCCAGATGCAGAGCCCTGAGCTGCTCCGCCCCATGCTCAAGCACGGCATCCATATGGGCCAGGAAGCGGAGATGGTCACCGACTCCCTGCGCGCCCTGCTCCTTGAGGCCTCCGGCTACGAGACCCGGATATTCGAGTTTGTCTCCTTGGAACACACGAGCAAGAACAAGATGATTCTGGGGGTGAAGGGGGGGGATTTAAGCAAACAGGCCGAGCTGTTGGCTCAGATCCGGGAGATCAAGGAGTTTTACTCCATCCGGGAGCACTGCTTGGAGAGCTTGCTCCTGGCGGACGGCCTGGGGCAGGGCGGCTGAAAATAAAGACCAAGTGGTCGTGCTTCCGGACGGTGTTTTCCGGAGCAGACCTCTAAGGAGGAAGTGGTGGAAAAAACCGATTCACTCACCAATCTGCTGAAACAAAGCACCCTTGAGATCTCCACGGTAAAGGCGAACAAGATCCTGGTATCCCTTGGCTTGCTCGCGGAGAAAGAGCGGCCCAGCTCGAAATATGTCGGCAAGATGAAAAAATACAAGGCCCTGACCCAAGAGGGGCTTGCGTACGGGGTGAACGTGGAAAATCCGAGCAGCCCGGGCCAGACCACCCCCCATTACTTCAGCGATACCTTTGCCCAGCTGCTGGCGTTGATCCAACGGGAAATAAAGTGAGCATCATGGATGGCAGGAATCGAAGCGAGATCAAACCCGGGTTGCGGGTGCGCATCGTCCTCAAAGAAGATCAGCGTTCCGGCAAACTCACCGAGGGGGTTGTCAAGGATATCCTGACCAAGTCCCCCACCCATCCCCATGGCATTAAAGTGCGGTTGGAAAGCGGGGCCGTGGGGCGGGTCAAAGAGATGGGAGAATTGTAAATGGCGCAACCGTGGCGGGTAGTGGACAGCATAGAAACGGATGAGGGGCTCCTTGATTTGCGGCAGCGGGGCGAGAAGGATTTTCTCATTACCATCGACAGCCGGGTATTGATGAACTCCTCGGCCAACATGTCCGAGATCGTTTTGTCGGAGCTGGCCTGTGCGGGTCTGAAGGAGATCAAGAAACCCAAGGTGCTGGTGGGCGGCTTGGGCATGGGTTTCACCCTCAAGGCGGCCCTGGATCATCTTCCTCCCGATGCCGAGGTGATGGTGGCGGAGCTGAATCCGATCATGGTCACCTGGTGTCAGGGGCCCATTGCCCAGTTAACCGGCGGGGCGGTTGACGACCCCCGGGTCACGGTGGTGATCAGCGATGTGGCCAAGGTCATTGCCGAGGCGGCGAAGAAGGGCAAGGAGCACCTGTTCGACGCCATAATCCTTGATCTCTACGAGGGCCCCTATGAGGGGGACCAGGGCAGGGGGGATTATCTCTACGGCAAGAAGGCGTTGGCCGCAAGCCGGGCTGCCCTGAAAGCGGGCGGGGTGTTTGCGGTGTGGTCCGAAGACCCGGACCAGGCCTTTGAGAAAAGGCTGCAGGCGGCCGGGTTCACCGTAAACCGGCAACGTCCGGGACGGGGCGGGCGCAGGCACGTGGTGTATATCGCCCGAAAGACGGAGAGGTGATGAAAAAAATATCCGGGATCATTGTTGACCCTGTGGCCCGCAGGCAATTCCCCGGCATCCTGGTTATCGACCAGGGCCGTATTGTCGATATCCTTTCCGACCCTGCGGTCAGAGGCCCCTTTATCCTGCCGGGGCTGATCGATTCCCATATCCATATCGAAAGCTCCATGCTCACCCCGGCCGCCTTTGCCGCTAAGGCGGTGTGCCACGGTACCGTGGCGGTGGTGGCCGATCCCCATGAGATCGCCAATGTCCTTGGGATTGCCGGGGTCGATTTTATGATTGAAAGCGGCCAAACAGTGCCGCTGAAGTTTTATTTCGGCGCCCCTTCCTGCGTGCCGGCCACCGCTTTTGAAAACAGTGGCGCCACCCTTGACGCCCGGCAGGTGGAAGCGCTGCTCAGCCGCGACGACATTTTTTTTCTCGCCGAGATGATGAATTTCCCCGGGGTCATCGGGAAAGACCCGGAGGTCATGGCCAAAATTGGTGCGGCCGCGAAGCTGGGCAAAAGGGTGGACGGCCACGCTCCGGGCTTGCGGGGGGAGGCGCTGGCCGCTTACGCCCGGGCCGGGATTTCCACCGATCATGAATCGGGCACCCTGGCGGAGTGTTACGAGAAGTTGGCGCTGGGCATGAAAATAATGCTGCGCCAGGGCTCAAGCGCCCGGGATTTCGAGGTGTTGCATCCGCTTATCGCCGGGCACCCCGGCCAATGCATGCTCTGCAGCGATGATTTGAAACCGGCGGATCTGGTCCGGGGCCACATCAATCTGCTGGTCAAAGAGGGGCTGAGCCTGGGGTATGATCTTTTTGACCTTTTGCAATGCGCTTGCGTCAATCCGGTGCGCCATTACCAGCTCGGGGTTGGGCTGCTGCAAAAGGGTGATTGGGCCGATTTTATCATGGTCGACGACCTGGCCCGCATGGAGGTCGGCGCTACCTGGATAGGCGGTGAGATGGTCAGCGACAGGGGGCAGCCTCTTTTTGAAGCTGCGCAGCCCAAGCCGATCAACCATTTTAACGCCGCCCCCATCACGGCCGAGCAGCTGCAGGTGCAGGTGAAAGGGACGCGGATCAGGGTCATTGAGGTGACGGACGGCCAGATTGTCACCGGATCCGGGAGTTACTCCGTGCCGAAAGGCAGCATCGTGGTCGAGGCGGACCCGGCCTCGGATCTCTTGAAGATCCTGGTCCGGAATCGCTATGCGCCCGCGCCCCCGGCCATCGGCTTTGTCCGGGGCTTTGGCATGCAGCGCGGGGCCATGGCCTCTTCCATCGCCCACGATTCTCATAATCTCATCGCCATCGGCGGCAACGATGCGGACCTGGCCAGGTCCGTGAACCTGCTTGGGGAAAGCGGTGGCGGCATCTGTTTTGTCTGCGGGGATGAGGAGAGGCGGCTGGCGCTGCCGGTGGCAGGTCTCATGGGGCTCGGCAGCTGCGAGGAGATGGCGCGGGATTACAGCGCGATTGAGCAGCGGGTCAAGGAAAACGGCTGCCGGTTGCACACCCCCTTCATGACCATGGCCTTTCTGGCTCTGCCCGTGATCCCGGCCCTGAAGATCACCGACCTGGGGATTTTTGACGGGGAGCGGTTTGCCCTGACGAATCTCTTTGTCTGAGGTCAGCGGGTGAATTCTCCAGCCCCACTCTAGCCCTGCATGCGGTAGCCGATGCCGCGCACGGTTTCTATGTATTTGCCCGCCTCGCCCAATTTTTTCCTCAGCCCGAACACCTGCACGTCCACGGCCCGGGGGGTGATGACATAGTCATAGCCCCGGACCCCGTCGATGATCTGCTGCCGGTTGAAGACCCATCCCGGCCGTCTGGCCAAAAGCTCCAGGATGGAAAATTCGGTAACGGTCAGGACGACGGCTTCGCCACCCACCATCACCTCGTAGCGGTTTGGGTCAATGGTTATGCCGTGGATGGCGAGGGGGGTATTTTTTTTACTCCCGCTGCCTTCATCCGCCAGGCCATCCTTGCGGCGCAGGGCGGCCTTGACCCTGGAGATAAGGATCTTCGGGCTGAATGGCTTGGTGATATAATCGTCCGCCCCGAGATCAAGGCCCGCCGCAATGTCGTTCTCTTCGCCCTTGGCGGTGAGCATGACAATGGGCAGGTTCTTGGTCTTGGGCTCCTTGCGCACCAGCTTGCAGATCTCGAAGCCGTCGAGGCCGGGAAGCATGAGGTCCAGGACGATCAGCTCCGGTCTTTCCCGTTTGATGACGGTGAGCGCCTGTTCTCCGTTGTCGGCGTAAAGGACATGGTAACCAGCCTTGGCCAGGTTGTAGCCCACCAGCTGCTGGATGTTTTCATCGTCTTCCACGACAAGGATTGTTTCTCGGGCCATTAGTATCTCCTGAGCGTTTTTTGTAGGTCTTATCGTGTGATATGATGGCGAACAATTCGGCCCTGCGCCATATAAATAATGTCTTCGCAGATATTGGTGCAATGATCGGCGATGCGTTCGAGGCTTCTGGCCACGCTGATCAGCTTGGCCAGATAGACATGCTGGGCCGGATCGCGCATGATTATCTCTTCCATCTGGTTGCGGATCTCCCCTTTGGCCCGATCCACCTCGTCATCCTCCAGGCACACCCGGTAGGCGAGGTCGGTGTCTTCGTTGACAAAGGCATCCATGGTATTGTGAAACATCCAGACGGTTTTTTCAAACATGGAGTTGAACATCTCCGGAATCCGCATGGTGTCGGTGGCGAATTTGACCGGATCGACGGCATGGAGCAAGAGTACCTTGTCGGCGATCTTGGCGGCCAGATCGCCGATGCGTTCAAGGTCGTTGTTGATCTTGAGCACCGTGACGATGAAGCGCAGGTCGCCGGCCACCGGCTGGTGCAGGGCGAGCAGTCGCAGGCATTCCTCCTCCACATTGATCTCGAAGGTGTCGATTTCATCCTTGTCCCGATCGATAACCTGCCGGGCCATCTCGATATTTTTTCCCCACAGGGCCTTGACGGATTTCTGCATGTTTTCCTGCACTGCCGTGCCCAGATAGACGATCTGATTTTTGAGCTTTTCTATTTCCGTTTGGATATTTTTAGCCATGGAGTTTCTCCTTGTTTTTACATAACACCACCGCTTCGAGCGGAGGAGTCGGAAAGGTTTGATTGATCCGGGGTGAGAGCAATGCTATTTGTTCATTTTCTTTGCTTGCCCAGAGAAAACGAACCAAAAGAAAGGGCACCCAGTCATTTGTCCCGCCCCGAGCTTTTGTATCCGTTCAGCCGAACCGGCCGGTAATGTAATCCTCGGTTTCCTTTTTTCCCGGCATGGTGAACAGGGTCTGGGTCGGTCCGTATTCGACAAGCTCCCCGAGGTACATGTATGCCGTGTAATCGGAGATCCGCGCCGCCTGCTGCATGTTATGGGTGACGATGATGATGGTGTATTCCCCCCGCAGCTCGCGGATCAGATCCTCGATCCGGGAGGTGGAGCGCGGATCAAGGGCGGAGCAGGGCTCGTCCATGAGGATAATCTCCGGGCTGACGGCAATGGCCCTGGCAATGCAGAGCCGTTGCATCTGTCCGCCGGAAAGCCCCATGGCCGACTGGTGCAGCCGGTCCTTGACCTCGTCCCAGAGGGCCGCTTTTTTCAGACATTTTTCCGCAGCCTCGTCGAGAACGGTTCGGTCCTGGATACCTGCGATCCTCAGGCCGTAGACGATGTTTTCGTAGATGGACTTGGGGAAGGGGTTCCATTTCTGGAAGACCATGCCGACCTTGCGCCTGAGTTCGATCACGTCGAGGGAGGGGTCGTTGATGTTTTCCCCGTTGATTTTTATCAGTCCCTCAAGGTGCAAGCCGTCGACCAGATCATTCATCCGGTTGATGCAGCGGAGCAGGGTGGATTTGCCGCAGCCGGAAGGGCCGATCAGGGCGGTGACCTGATGGGCCGGAATTCCGAAATTCAGATTTTTAAGGGCCTGGCTCGTTCCATAGTAGAGGTTCAGATCTTCGATCTCGACCTGGGGATTGTCGATTCGGATTATGGCGGAGTCTTTTGTCAACATTATGTTTCCTCGTAGTAGCTGATCACGCAATTATTGTGCACATCAATAAGCGGTTGCAGGGTAACGCAGATCCGCGGAAGAGGCCTGTTCTCCATCCCCCTGGTATGCGGACAGGGGAGATGACAAAGAAGATGCGGTGTCTTGTGACCGCTTCGCGTTGTTACACATCGACCACGGAGTGACGTTGTCGCATCTTGTTGCGCAGATAGATGGCCGTGCTGGTCATCGCAAGCACGATCAGGATCAGCAGCAGGGTAGTGACATAGACCATGGGCTTGGCCGCTTCCACGTTGGGGGATTGGAAGCCGATATCGTAAATATGAAAACCGAGATGCATGAATTTACGGTCCAGGTGCAGATAGGGGAATACCCCGTCCAGGGGCAGGGCCGGGGCCAGCTTGACCACGCCGGTGATCATCAGGGGCGCGACCTCGCCTGCGGCCCTGGCCATGGCCAGGATGAAGCCGGTGAGGATGCCGGGAGAGGCCATGGGCAGCAGGATTTTGGTCAGGGTCTGAAGCTTGGTGGCGGCCAGGGCCTGCGAGCCTTCCCGGATGCCGGGAGGGATGGAGCCCAAGGCCTCTTCCGTGGCCACGATCACCACCGGCACGGTGAGCAGCCCCAGGGTAAGGCTGGTCCAGAGAATGCCGCCGGTGCCGAAGGTCGGGGCGGGCAGCCGTTCCGGAAAAAAGAAATGGTCGATGGAGCCGCCGATCCCGTAGACAAAAAAGCCCAGACCGAAGATGCCGTAAACGATGGAGGGGATGCCGGCCAGATTATTGACGGCAATGCGGACCATCTTCACCAGCCAGCCATCCTTGGCGTATTCGCGCAGATAGATCCCGGCCAGCACTCCCAGGGGAAAGGAGAGGATGGACATGAGAAAGATCAGCATGACGGTGCCGAAGATGGCGGGGAACAGCCCTCCTTCGGTGTTTGACTCCCGGGGCTCGTCAAAGAACAGTTCCCGCAGCCGCTCCAGGTAATAGCCGCATTTGGCGAAAAAGGACATATTGTTCGGCTGGTAGGTGCGGACGATGTTCACCAGGGCTATGGCTTTGGGCTGGCCGTTGGCGTCGCTGAAGATTGCCTGATTGGTGGCCAGGGCCGCGGATTTTTCCCCGAGGATGGAGACCAGGGCCTCGAACTCGGTTTTAAGCCCGTTTTTCTCGCCCTTGAGCGCGGCGATGGCCGGGGTGTTGTCCTCATTATTGTAGCTGGCCTTGGCCAGGTGGTGGTCGAGCAACTCCACCCGCCGGTTGAGGTTGGCGATCTTCTTGCCCAAAAGATGTACCTCAACTTTCCGCTCTTCGAGGGCTGCAATGGTCCGGGCCAGACTGTTGGGGCCGGAGACGGGCGGCGCGATTCCCTTGACCTCCAGTTCGCTCAAGTATCCGTAGAAATTGCCGTATTCCTGGCGTTCAAGCACATGGACATCTTTTGGGTAGGTGAGACTGGTGATTTCGGAGGCATCCACCCATTTGAAGTCGAGGCCGTAAAGGTCCCGATTGCCGATTTTGAACTGGAGCCGCCTGGTGTCGGTGTGAGGGATGATTTCTTCCTGGACAATCTCTCCCAGAAGGGAGCGGCCATCCTGCAAGGTCGCCAGGACGACCTTTTTCGGCCAGAAGACCGCGAGGCCGTTGGTCGTCACGACATAGAAGAGGAGCAGGGTCAGGAAGAGGATCAGGGAAAGGGCCAGGCCCGTGGCCCAGACGAATGGCTCTCCCTGTCGCCAGAATTTTTTGCTCATGATGTTTTCTCCGAAATTACAGAACGTTGCCGCGAAAACCACGAAAAATAATCAGATAAATCGAGCTGAAAAATACTTCGTGTCTTTTCTCGGGGTTCGAGGCTAACTCGCCGTTTTCAAGTTAATAGCGGCCATATTTTTTGCGCAACCGTTCGCGGACCAGCTCCGCTCCGGTATTTACCAGAAAGGTCAGGGCAAAGAGCATGGAGGCGCAGAGAAAGAGCACCCGGTACAGGGTGCCGCCCATGGGCGCTTCCGGAATCTCCACGGCAATATTGGCGGACAGGGTCCGCATGCCGTTGAAGATGGACCAGTCCAGGATGGGGGTGTTGCCGGTGGCCATGAGGACGATCATGGTTTCCCCCACCGCCCGGCCGAAGCCGATCATGATCGCGGCAAAGATGCCGGGGCTGGCCGAGGGCAGGACCACCCGCCAGATCGTTTGCCAGCGGCTGGCGCCCAAGGCGAGGGAGGCGGCGGTCAGGCTGGGCGGGATGTTGGAAATGGCATCCTCGGTAATAGAAAAGATGATGGGGATCACCGCGATGCCGAGGCCGAAGGCGATGATGATGCAGTTGCGCTGGTCATAGCGCAACCCCAGGTCGTTGTAGAGCCACTGCTTGAAGTTGCCGGCAAAGAACAGTTGCTCCACCGTGGGGGCGATCCCCATGGCCAGGGATGTGGCCGCAAGGATAACCGGCACCAGCAGGAGAAATTCATGCCCGTTGCAGAAGTTTTGCAAGGTCGGCGTTTTATGGAAAGGCCTGAGCGCGGTCATGATCCCGACAAAGATGAGCGGGAGAAAGATCACACTCAGGATCACGGCGAGAATGGCCTTTTCCACGATGGGCGCCAGCCAGAGGGCGATGAGAAAGCCGATGACCACCGAGGGGATCGAGGCCATGATCTCCACCACGGGCTTGATGGTTTTTTTAAAGGTGGCGGTGCTGAACTGGCTGGTATACACCGCGCCGAAGATGGCAAGCGGCACGGCAAAAATCATGGCGTACAGGGTTCCCTTGAGGGTGCCGAAAAGCAGCGGGATCAGGCTGAATTTCGGCTCGAAATCATCGGAGCCTGACGAGGATTGCCAGACATACTCCGGCTTGTCGTAGCTTTCGTACCAGACCTTGCCGAACAGGGTTTTCAGGCTGATTTCCGGGTGTGGGGCATTGATCTTCCAGACGGTGAGGGTGTTGTTCGCACCCAGACCGATCAGGCCGTTGCCCTGGCCGGAGATGCCCACCATGCTCAGGGGTGCAGCAAGGTCCAGCAGGTGGTTTTCACTGGTCATATGGTCAAGATGGGTTGTGCCGTCGGCGGCAAGGGTGACCAGGGACTTGGAGCGGCGGCTGGGGATGATGCGCTCCACCCGGGCCTGATGGTTGGTCAGGGTGTGGGTTTTGCGGAGCCTTCTGGTCCGGTCCTTTCCTTCCCCGGTCCAGATCTGGCTCCAGGTGGCAAGACCGCCTTCGGCATCGCCCACGGCCACGGAGATGTCGCCAAAAACCATGGCCAGGGCGGTGACCGCCTTATTTCCCGGCACGGCCACCACATTGTCGGTGCGGTCGGCTGCCGCGTTTTCCGTGAGGTCCCAACGCAACAGGCTGCCGGTATCGGTGCCGGCAAACAGGGCTGCGCCTTTTTCATCCAGGGTGAAGGCGGTGATCCTGCCCGGCAGTTCTTCGGCGATCAGAAACGAAGAGCTTTCTTTTTTCTCATTGTCAAAGAGATCGGTGGTGACGACCTCCTGGTCTATCTGGAAACGGTTGTCCGCCAGGAGCGCCACCTGGGTCAGCCGTCCATCCTGGGCGCGGACCGCGATGCTCTTGACCGGGGCCGGATAGCTGCGGGACGGATATTCGCCCATCGGGGTGATTTGCGGCTGGACGGTCCGTTGGCCTGACTCGTCGTAGAGCAGTCGAAAGTCCACCCGTGCGACGGTTACGCTGTTATCCTCCCGGAGGAGGGCAAAGACATTGTTCTTGTTGCTCTCGACTGATTGAACCCTTGCCTGTCGGGCCGAGGCGGGGGCGGTAAAAAAAGTTTTGCCGGAGGCGAGATCATAGAAGGAAAAGAGCCCGGTGTCGTCAAGGGTAAAGGCGACCTCCTGGGTATCATCCATGCCCACGGCAAGAACCGGGGTGTGTTCCGCTCCGGTCGGGAAGCTGTGGCTGATCTCGGCGTTGGCCGGCTGGAAAAGCGGCAGGGTAACCCGGACGATCAGCACCAGGATGGCGATGACGCTGGCAATGACCAGCAGACCGCCAAAGGTGATGGCTCGGGTGGCAATGCGATCCTGTCGGCGAATTTTTTTGATGAATTGTTTGTCGAGTTTCTGCATGGGGTGTTCCTTGCTGTCCTGGCTTGTGCCGCGATGCCGCATCTACCGGGAAGCCCCCGGAAAGGCCTGCCCGTGGGCATGGACCTTCCCGGGGGCCGGGAGGTGAACACTCTCCGGCCAAGGAGGCCGGTGGAGGGCTTACTTGAGTTTGGCCAGTTCTTTTTCGAGGGCTTTGGCAGGCAGGGGCAGGAACCCGTCTTTTACCACGATCTCCTGACCGGCCTTGGAAAGGACATATTTGAGGAACTCGGCGGTCTGGGTGGGCAACGGCTTGTTCGGCTCCTTGGCCACATAGATGTACAGGGTTCTGGAGAGCGGGTAGCTGCCGCTCAACACGTTTTCGTAGGTGGCTTCCTGGGCTTTTTCCCCGTTTTTATTGCTCAGGGCGATGGCCTTGACCCCTGAGGTTTTATAGCCGATGCCGGAGTAACCGATGGCGTTGCGATCCTCGGTGACACCCATCACCACCGAAGCGGAGCCGGGCTGTTCCTTGACGGTATCTTTATAGTCGCCTTTAAACAGGGCATGTTCCTTGAAATAACCATAGGTGCCGGAGGCGGAGTTACGGCCGTAGATGCTGATGGGGGCCTGCTGCCAAGGACCGGTAAGATCCAGTTGGCCCCAGGTGGAAATGTCTTCGGCCAGGCCGCCCTTGCGGGTTTTTGAGAAGACCGCGTCAACCTGTTGCAGGCTCATCTCCTTGATCGGGTTGTCTTTGTTCACAAATACAGCCAATGAGTCGAGGGCCACGCCGATCTTGGTCGGGGCATATCCATATTTCTTGGTAAAGGCATCGACCTCCTCGGCTTTCATGGGCCGGGACATGGGGCCAAGCTGGGCGGTGCCGGAAATGAGGGCGGGCGGGGCGGTGCTTGAGCCTTTGCCCTCGATCTGGATGCGGACATTGGGATATTCCTTGCGGAAGCCTTCAGCCCAGTAGGTCATCAGATTGTTCAGGGTATCCGAGCCGATACTGTCGAGATTGCCAGAAACTCCGCTGACCTTCTTATAGACGGGAGTTTTCTGGTCCACGCTGATGGGGTTGGCAAAAGCGCCGGTGGCGGTGACCGCGACCAGGCAGCCTGCCAAGGCAGCCTTGGTGAGTGAACGGGTTAAAAAACCTTTGTGCATCGTCATGGTTGTCGCTCCTTAAAGTGAAGTTACAGATGGCTTATGCCTGTTTGTGACATGGTCGGTAAACCGTCGTTAACAAACAACCTGATCAATTGTGATCCGGTGAACGGCATAAGGCGCCGTAATGAAAGGATCAAGGGAAAGCACGGGTTGTTTTGTGGCGGTTCCTAAATCTGCAGCCACTATGCTCCCCGATTGTTAGAATTTTATTAGGGTTTCATTTGGAGATGAACAGAAGATGAACCTTGCTAAAACCAAATCTCGCTCTTTGCGCCTCCGGCCTTCTTCTAATCTGTTTTTAATCGAATGATGACCGCCGGCTAATATTCAGCCGGTAGTCTCTCCGTAACATTTCGAATGTGGTCCGTGGTTGGAATTGCACTTCCTTCCCTTCCGCCGCATCGAAAACGGGAAGCAATTTTTTCTAAACAGTATGGAGAGAGGAGAAACAGATGAGAAAGGTATTATCAGCGGCTGTCGCACTGGGCATTTGCCTCACCTTGCCCGCAGCCGCTCTGGCCGGCGCAGGTGTGAGCGATGAACAGATTTTGAAGGATTTGGAGTACCTGCGCAACAAGGTCGCTGCCCAGCAGGAGCACATCGACGCTTTGGAGGGGAAGCAGGCGAAGAAAGGCCAGGTCGCGGTGGCTAACGAGTTTATTGATCAGCTCACGCTTAAGGGCGATTTGCGGGTGCGTTATGAGAAACGCGACAAGGAATATAAAGAGGGGAAGGGCAGCGATGTCTCGCGCGACCGTTGGCGTACCCGTTTTCGCTTGGGTGGTATCTGGGACAACAAGGCAGAGAACTGGCAGGTAGGGGCCGGGCTGGCCACGGGCAGTGATGATCCAACCAGCACCAACGACACCTGGAGCGAAACCAAGAGCTTTGAAACCGGCGATATTCGTCTTGATTACGCCTATGCCAAGCATAAGTGGAATGATTTTATCTTCACCCTCGGTCAGGCGGAAAATCCCTACAAGACCTCCTGGGTTTTTTGGGACGGCGACGTGCGTTTGTCCGGGCTGACCGCTCAGTACGGCCGGAAGGAGGGGATCTTTGCCACCCTGGGCGGCTATGGCGCCAAGTTGGTGCATGACGACAACACCTCTACGCTGGTGGCCGGGCAGGCGGGATATAAGGGCAAGCTGGCCGAGGCCAAATACACCCTGGCCGCAGGTTACCAGACCTATAGCAAATCATTGATCAACGAAGGCAACGCCGCCTTTGAGTTGGATAGGGTTGATGAAAACAAATATGAGCTTAACATCGGTGACCTGTACGGCGATATCTCCTTTCCGGTCGGCGATGTCAAACTCAAGCTTTACGGCCAGATCTGGCGGAATTTCGGGGCTGACGGCGAAATCGGCGAAAGCCAGGCTGCAAATTTCGCCAAGAAACCGGGCGATGCCGATCTGGGCTGGGTATTCGGGGCCGATGCCAAATACGGCGCCTTCAAGCTGGGCTACGCTTATTCGGTGGTCGAGGCTGATTCTCTGTTCGGATATCTTTCCGATTCTGATTTTGGTGACGGGCTTAATGCGTCCAAGACCAATAAGAAAGGGCATCGGGTGCAGTTGGGCTACGATATAAGCAAGAATTGGGGTACAAGCCTTACCTGGCTCAGTTTTGAGCCGAACGAGGATAATGTCAACTACACGGTTGACCAGGTTGATATCTGTCAATTTGACCTAAGCTATAAGTTTTAAAGAGTTTCAGCTCCTCCCAGCTAAGCGGGTGCGGTCGTTCTGCCTCCTCCCACGGGTAGGGCGGCCATTGCCCAAAAGTAGTGGCGATTGATTGCAAGGCAAACAAATCTCCATTAGCTGTATTACACCTCCCCCTTCCTTACTCCCCTGTCAGGGCATCGGCAGGGGAGTTTTTTTGCGCTTTAGCTCTAAAGCAAAATTAACCGCCTCGTAATCATCGCCTAACAAAGGGGCGGTAGTTTGCACCCCATGGAAAGAAAATCATAATCGCATATGGAGGCTAACGCCATGCACTGCAAACATCTTCTTCATTACAGTCAGGGAACACACGCCTGGTCCGTGGCCAGCTGTTCCGCTAAAAACACTCCCTACGTCCCAAGTCTGGTTGAGCTGGAAAGGTTTTGCCAGTGCGGCAGGCATATTGTTTGTCCTGCATATCTTTTCTCTTTCGGGCCGGGGCCGCTGGCAAGAAAAAGAGCTGTTCCCGCCGTTGTCGGCTGAAAACAAATCAATGGGAAGAAAAGCGCCATTCATTCAAGCGGTACAGTGAGGGCATGTCATGCGTTGGAACTTGAAAAATAAACTTGTTTTTTTCTTTGTCTTTATCCTGCTTGCCGCCGGAGCAGGGATGGGTGTGCTGTACGGTATTTCGGTGACCACCCAGGAACAACTCATTTCTGAAGCGAGTCGGGCAAATGACGGCATCCAGATTTCCGGGGAGGATGGCATCGACAATGTGCTTTTGATCCGGGAGCTGCAGGCCGCCTTGCTGGAGGAGATGCTGCAGTGGAAGAATTTTCTGGTGCGCGGCCAGTTCCAGGACATGCGGCAAAAATATGAGCAGGAGCTGGTAAAGGGAGACGCCAGGATTACCGCCATGCTGGGTGCGGCCCAGCTTGCTTTTGCCCACGATGGGGCAATTACCGCGCAGCTGCGGAAGATCGCCGGGGAGTATGACGGCTTCAAGCGACAGATGGGAACCGCCCGGGGCATGATGGAGTTCCATGACAGCTATTCCGAAGGGATCCGGGCTGCTGATCAATATGCCGGTGACAAGGGGACGGAAGCCATCACCATGACCCGCAAGCTGGCGGAGCAGATTGCGAAACAGACAAGCCAACGTACAGAAGAGGCCATTGCCGCGGTGCAGTCCGGCCATGCGGCCGTGTACCGGAAGGCAAAAATACGCTCGGCCCTGGTGACCGTCGGCGCTGGACTGGGGGTGTTCGTCGTGTTGCTGGGGGTGTTTTTTTATCTCGGACGTAAGGTTATTCGCCCTATCATGCAGATAAATGAACGATTGCAGGGCGTAGTGGAGCAGGTCTATGAGGAGTCGAGCCAGCTTTCCGCTTCAAGCCTGAATCTGGCGGAAGGGGCGGGGCGTCAGGCCGCAGGGGTGGAAGAAACCGGGGCCTCCATCGAACAGCTTCTCGGTCAGACCAATGCCAACAACGAGAGTGCCAGGCAGGCAAGTAGCCTTTCCCGTGGCATGCAACAGGTGGTCCGGGAAGGCGGGGCGCAGATGGAGAGGATGCTCGCTGCCATGCAGGAGATAGAAGGGCAGTCTTCCGAGGTGATGAAGATCATCAAGAACATCAACGATATCGCCTTTCAGACCAATCTGTTGGCGCTCAATGCCGCAGTGGAGGCAGCCAGGGCCGGTGAGGCCGGCTCCGGTTTCGGCGTGGTTGCCGATGAAATCCGGAGACTGGCCCATAATGTGGCCTCCTCGGCCAAGGAAACCGCCGACATTATCCGGAATAATATCGAAAAAGTGAAACAGGGCAGCGTGCTGTGTGAAAGTCTGGACAAGGCGTTTGTCGAGATCCATCAAGGCATTGTCAAGGTGGACGAGGAAGTGCAGAATATCGCCTTGGCCAGCAGTGAGCAGGTCATCGGGATCAGGCAGGTGAGCGCGGCCATGGGAGAGATCGACACGGTGAGTCTGGCGGCCTCCACCGAGGCGGAAGATGCGGCCAGGACCGCGGCTGAACTGAGAGCCCAGGCGGTGGAGTTGCGGCTCATCTCGGGATCGCTGATTACCCTGATTAACGGACAAGGGGCGGCGGCTGAGGAGGAAGAGTCCCGCCGGCAGGAAGAATCCGAACAGCTCTTTCCCAGGTTGCTGACCGCCTGAGCCGGTCGAGGGAGGTTTTTATGCCGGAAAAAGAGGCAGGGCGCATAGGGGATGGGCCGGTTAGTCTGTCGCGGGGCGAGATTTTTGACCTTCTTGATAATGACGGCCTCACCGCCTTGTTTCAGCCCGTTTTTTCCAGTCGGACCGGGGAGATCTTCGGCTATGAGGCTTTGGTCAGACTGCGAGAAGAACGGACCCCTCCCCTTGATATAGGGTTTCTTTTTCAAAGAGCCCGGGCTGAAGGGATTATTCCGACCCTCGATATGCTCTGCCGTGAAAATGCCTTCCGTCGCGTAGCACAGTTGGGTTTTCCCGAGAGAACCGGTTATCTCTATGTGAATATCTGTCCTGCCACCCTCATGCATCCCGATCACCGGGTCGGAGCGACAGATCGGCTGGCCGAGGAATGCGGCATAGCCAAGGAACGGATCATCCTGGAGATTACCGAACAGGAGGCCATCCGGAATTATGACCTTTTTGAGAAATCGGTGGAGTACTATCGGAAACGGGGATACAAGATTGCCATCGATGATTTCGGGGTCGGCTATGGCGGGCTGAAGATGCTTTCGGTCATCGAGCCTGATTACGTCAAGATTGATCGGCATTTCATCACCAATATCGACCGGGACTCCTTCAAGCATAACCTGGTGGACGCCATTGCCACGGTGTGTCACAAGCTCGGCATCACCATCGTTGCCGAGGGGATTGAGCGGCCCGAGGAACTGGAGATCATTACCCGGTTTGATATCGATCTGCTCCAGGGGTTCTTGCTGGAACGACCTGGTCCCACTCTTTCCCGGCAGCACCTTGCACCGTTGGTTGTCCGGCAAGAGGTATCGTATTGCCTGGGAGCACACGACACATCCTGTACCATAGGCGCCACCGTCAAGTACACCGAGCCCCTTTCTCCCCATCAGTCCCTCATGACCGCCCATCAACGGTTTTTGGAGGATGTCAATCTGCAGGGCATCCCGGTTGTCGACGAACAGAGGGTGTTGGGTATGCTGAACCGGATGCATTTTCTGGAAAAACAAATGGTCGGCCCCCATGGCTATGGGTTCGCTCTTTCCGCCCACCGGACCGTAAGGGATGTTTTGGGGGATGATTTTCTGCTGGTTGAGGCGGCAACGCCCATTGAAAATGTGGTGGGCAGGATCAAGGGCCGGAAGGGGATGCATCTGTATGATGATATCTGTGTGGCCAGAAATGGGAAATACCTTGGCACGGTGGCCATCAACGCCCTGCTCGAGGCCATCACCCAGAAAAGCATTCAATTGGCCAAGGGGGCGAATCCATTGTCCGGGCTGCCGGGCAACGGCTACATCCAGCGCACCGTGGCCACGCTTCTTCAACGGAAGGTCAATTTTGACGTGTGCTATATCGATATCGACGATTTCAAGCCCTACAATGATTATTACGGATTTGAAAAGGGGGACATGGTCATTCAGCGGATCGGCCGGCTCATTGTCGATATTGTCCAGCCCGGCGGCGATGACCGTTTCCGTTTTGTCGGGCACATAGGCGGGGATGATTTCATCGTTATCACCCGGCCCTATGTCTCTCAGCAGATTTGTAGGCGGATCATTGAGGAATTAAAGGGATTGTTGCCGGATTTTCATGGCGATCAAGAGTGTGGCGAAGGGTTTTATTGCGCCACCGACCGGCAGGGACAACAGCGCCGCTTTGCCTTGCTTGCGCTTTCCATTGGGATCGTCAGCACCGAGGAGTGCCCGGTGAATTCATACGCGGAACTGGCGTTTCTCGCCTCCGAGGTCAAACGGGCGGCCAAGCAGGAAAAAGGGTCGGCCATTGTTCGGAACAGAAGGGAGGGCCTCCTGGTCCGGGCGCTCCGGAAAAAAGGTAAGGCCGCATGAGCGAAAAACAAGAGATGAGGGGGGCTGCAATGCAATACCGCGAAAGCAGGTGTCACCAGGAACCAGGCGTTGTGCTCGTTGTCGAGGATGATGAGGATATCGCCCAGTTGTTGTGTTATTCGTTGAGGAAAAATAAGGTGCCTGTCGCCGTCGCCCATGACGGCATGACGGCCTTTGCTCTTGTGGAGCAGCTGCGGCCCGCCCTGGTTCTGCTTGATATCATGCTGCCTTGCCTTGACGGCCATGAGGTCTGTCGGCTGATCCGTTCGCATCCAGACCTGGATGTGGCGGGGACCCCGGTGGTCATGCTTTCCGCGCTCGGCGCGCCCGATGATATTGAAAAGGGGATGGGGCTGGGAGCCAATGCCTATTTCGCCAAGCCGTATTCGGTGAAGGATGTGGTTTCGGCCACCATGGAGTGGCTGGGGGTAAAGGTGAAAGGCTGAAGGTTCAAGGAGTAGGCGGTCTTTCTGCTTTGTTCACATTTTTCCTTCAGCCTTCAGCCTTTCACCTTGTACCTTTTGTCAGATCTTTTCTCCGCGCACATGGAAGGCGACGGTGGAGCCGGTCACTGAGCTGATCCCCGTATAGATGAAAAGCAACAGCCACAGAGCTTGAAAGAAGAGCAGGGCAGCCGGATTCCAGAGCGAGGCAAGTCCGGCGGCCAGGTTGGTCCGGTTGCCTGCGCCACTGTTGCCATACAGGGCCAGCAACGTGCAGTAGCCCATGCCCCACAAGGCCATTTGCTGGTAGGCGGAAAACTTCCCCTCCCCCCGGTAGTCGGCGCGGAAGTACTCGGACAGGATGCGCCAGGCAAGGGCGAAGAGGGAGGCGAGCAGAAAGGAGGCGCTGAAATACCCCTCCAGAAAAAGATACATGCTGACCAGGCCGATGCTCACCGAAAAAAATGAGGTGATGGCCTGGATCGGCACCACCCCGACCCCGGCAAGACCGGAGGCGTAGGCAATCTTTTTGGTGGAGCCATGAAAGGTGGCGGCGAATGGGGCGAAGATCCGCCGTGTTTTCGGGCCCAGCTTGGACAAAGGTTTGCCGTAGCAGCAGCCGAAGCTGAGGCAGGCGAGTCGGCCGATCCCCTCGCCCAGCAGGTAGGCAACCGCCAGGGCGCCCATCACCGGGATGAGAGAGACCTGCGGGCTGTCCAGACGCCAGGCCAGCCCGTTATAGGCAGCCACTGCCGGCGGCATGCTTATGAGGCCGATGATGGCGGCGCCACCCACGGTGAAGGTGTTTTGTTTCTTCTCCACCGCCATGGCGAGCAGCTTGGCTGCGGCTACCGAACAGCCCATTACCGCGAGGATCAGCCCGATGATTCCCCACATGGGCACACCCAGGGCGGCCAGAAGCAGAAAAAAGACTATCACCCCGAACAGGCTGCCGCTGGCGAGCAGCGCCCCGTAATAGGTAATGTTGGTGCCGTGCCACCAGCCGTCCCTCTCGGCCTTCCTGGTCGGAATCGCTGCGATGATCTGCCACTGCTCGCGGGGCAGAACCGTGTAGGCCAAAAAGAGCAGTGGGTGGAGTACCAGGCCCAGGATCAGGGTGAAAATGGAGTTGCTCATCTTGTTGCTCCTAAAACGGCCATGTTATTTTTTGGCGATGGCTTAGAGGCAATCTTGCTTCCTGGCCATGGCGATGAGTGAGCGGACCTGTACCTCGATCTCCACCAGGGGGCTGCCGAAACCGAGGCTGAAGCGGCTGTGGACATCGGTCCTTCTGCCTTTTTCCTGGAGATCTTCGGAAAAACGTACCCGGTTTTTTTCAAAAAGCAGGATGTCGGTGCTGCTCCCCGGCCGGTAGAGGCTTTTGGGTTGTCCCTTGCTCAGAAACATGCCGGGTCGGATCCGTAGCGGATGGTCATAGCCCTTATCGCTGTAGCATTGCACGATATCGCCGATCATCAGGGCCACCACCTCAACCATCGCCACATGGCCCACCGCGGTGCCGCCGGCCACGTTGGTGTCGATGATGGTGACCACCCGCTTGTTCTTGGAATAAGGGGTGACGATTTCCACCACCGCGCCGGGATTGCAGGAATGATACATGCCGTCCAGGGAGTAGTGTTCCACCACCCGGCCGGATACCGGGGTGTGGTTGTAATGGTATTTGTCCGGGGTCAGGCGGAAAACTGCGTAGTCTCCCTGGGCAAAGAGTTCGAGCCAGTGACGGCGGTCAGCTCCCAGCAATTCTTCATAGTCGAAAAACTTGTCCTTGAGAAAAAGCGGAGAATCAGGGGCCAGAGCCCCCAGAACGACCCGAGCATCGGCGGGTGAAACCACCCCGCCCTCCATCTCCGACATGGGTCGGCACTGCCAATAGCGGATCTGTCGCTCAAAGATCCTGCGCGGGGTGGTGAAATATGCGCGCGGGGCCAGGCATTCAGCAAGGTCGAGGCCGCAGCGTGACAGGAAGCGGGCATTCCCTCTAAGTTTCGGCGCCAGCCGCAAATCAAAATGATACAAGCCGAGCAGGCTCGACATGCGGGCCGAGGTCGCCAGACGAAAGAGAAAAGGGGCATTCTCGCGGGCTCGTGAGTAAAGGAAGCGCACGATCCGGTCCCCGAAGAGTTCTTCGGTCATGACCGTGCCGTTCAACCGTTCTACATACTGATGCATTTTGCTCTCCTGGCCGCTATGGCTAACACGTCTGTTTCTGCCGCTTGTTGTCCATATCCTCGGCGATGATCATGAGCTGCAGCAACCGGGACGCGGTTGCCGGGGCAAGAGAATCGTTACGCAGTTCTGCGTGGGTTTGCTCAAGGAAGGAATCGACCTGCCGAGAGCCGAGGATGGAGGCCAATTCGGCACGCACTTCCAGGGAAAGCGGGATCTCGCCTGCATCCATGGCCTGGATATCCTCGGCGACAAAACGCCAGCCTTCACTGATCTGCGCTTGGCGCAGTTCTTCGCGGTAATACCGCTCCGCCGCCAGATTGAATTCCCTGGCCCCCATCTCAAAGGGAGAGTCGGCGCCTGCCTTGGCGAGAATCCCCGTGGTCAGGCGACCAAGGGCTCCATGTTCGGCCGGTTCCCGCAGGCGCAGTTCCAGGTCGGCAAGCAGATCGGTAAAGCCGAAACCCGCCACCAGATCGGCCGCCTCTTCGCGGATAAACTGGAGAAGGGCGAGGCGATACTCTTGGTGCAACACCCGCATATAGCCGCCGTATCGGTGGCTTGATCGGGTGTTTTTGGCCTTTTTCAGAAGGGAACGCAAAAAACGGTTGGGTGTTTCCTTGTGCACGAAAAAGGTGGGGATGCCGATGGCCGTGCCGAACAAAATCTGGCGTCGTTCGCTTTCGACAAAGGGGGTGTCGGGGATGTGTTGATGGCTGCATGCCCCGGAGGCGATGAGCTTGAAGGCCAGGGCGTTGAGCAGCATCTGCAGATCGGTGGCCCGGCCCAGATCGGCGTCGAACTTCTCGAAAAGAGAATAATGCCTGGCCTCGAAGCCGGAAAAACCCATGACCTCGAACTCCCGCAGCTTGTAGGGCAGGTAGACCGACATCCTTTTGTCGAATATCCCCATCATGTCCAGGTCTTCCTTGAGGCGGCGGTCATTGTGGATTCGTCCGTCCTGACTGGCGCTCCGCTTGGTGGAAAGCAGGGCAACAGGGTAATCGATCAGCCGGAAATCCGGGATGAAATCACCCTTGCAGCGGCAGACACCCCCGATGATCTGGTCGAGAAGCTGCGGCCCGAACGGGGTGAGCGCCTGCCCGCAGAACTTGTTGCGCGCCTTTTTCCGCCAGCGTCGCCAGAGCATGCGCAGATGGGTATAGTCAAGTTGGTGGGGGAGAAAGCCCAGGGCCTGTTCCGGATGGAAGTCTTCGAAGGCCATGCGGTAGGGTGCGGCGCTGTAGGTGGTGACAAATAGCGGCAGGAAATGCTCCATGATCTTGGCCACCAGATCGCCCATGCATTTTTCGTGTCTGGGGGTAAACCCGGATCCTGGGTCGCGCAGCAACCGGCTCATCTTGCGGCTGCCCATGCTCACATGGGTCCCGTTGTTGGCCAGACTGATGTTGGAGGTGTGGGGCATCATCACCAGATTGGTGGTGATGATGCCTGCCTCGCGCATCTTCATCACCGCGTTCAGGTGGCTGCGGCTCAAGACCTGATGGCAGAGGATCATGTACTGATGCTTGGCCTCGCCTTCATCCCAGCCGGAGAGGCAGGGGCTCATGAACAGTTTGCGGTAGAAGGCGTCGGATATGCATTCGTTCAGGGCCCGTTGCCGCATCGGCGGATGCGGGGAGAAGAAGAGCGTCGCTTTTTGCCCCCGCCGGACCAGCTCGAACTTTTCATTGGCATACATGATCAGCAGTTGGGTGAAGAGGAAGCGCTTGGCGGTTTCCCGGGCCAGGGCTCGGCCGTAACCCGTGTGGGGGTGCATCCCGGTCACATGAAAGGAAAAGGTTTCCGGCGAGGTGTTGTCGCTCAACAGGTGGGCGAGCAGCCGGTTTCCGGTTTTTCGCACTGTTTCGTGGCTTGCGCTTTCGCCGAGGATATCGGCAAGGGCCAGCTTGAGCAGATAACTGATGGGGATGTGCAGAAGTTTTTCGCCTCCCTCTTCCATGAAGAAGCGGGCGGTGTCGGAGCGTTCGCCGCGGGCATGGTTCTGTTTGTCGGCCTTGAGGTCGCCGGCCAGGATATTCATGGCGTTGGGGTGGAGGCTGGACAGGGGGAAACGCACCCAGCTGTTTTCCCAGACTTGTTCGACGTTGTCGCCGAGGTAGCGCTCCAGGTTCCGCAGGGATCGAGACGAGGTTTCGCCGCGATCCGCTCGTTTGATGATGTTGGCGTAGTAGCTCGATTGCTCAATGGCCCGGGGCAGGTCAACCGCCTCGCGGCTGCCGGTCACCGCGACCTGCAGTTCGTTTTCGCAGCCGGTGGTGGCATCGGTCCCGAAAAAGGGGAGGCTTGCAGGGTCATGGGGATGAAGGGAGAGTAGGGTGATACACTCGCGTTCCGTGGGCCTAGGGTCTTGCCCCGTTTGCGGCATCGGCATGTCCGCGAAGGAAAGTCTGCTCACCATCTTGCCTCCTTGTTGATTATTGGCCGTGCGGGCTCATCCTCTTTCCCTATAGCTATAAGTGGTCTGTGTCAGGGTAGTGTTAGATTTTTAATATGATTTGATTCGGGAGGGGAGAGGGGGGGATCGGAAGGGAAGAACGGGGCAGGAGGCTGTCCTGTGGCGGTCAGGATTTATTGAAAGCGCAATAAACCGCGCCGGCAACGGTTGTTGCTTGGACGCCGTTTTTACGAGTCCGTCAGGCTTTGGCCTGATCGAGGAAGAACCGCATCCAGCATTGCCAGGCCATGGTCTCCAGGGTACAGTCGGTGGGGCAGGGATACTGCACCGCTGCATGGGGACACAGCCCGCAACGGGAGGTGCAAATGTGCTTGGCCGCCTTTTCCAGGGCGGTGGTCAAGGTGGGGGAGTCATGTTCCATTGATGTGTTCATGTTGTTTTTCCTTGTGAAGCAAGATGGTGAAGGTTGTGCCCTTGCCGAGTTCGCTTATGACACTTACTTCGCCGCCGTGCGCTTGGACAATGTGTTTGACGATGGCCAGGCCGAGGCCGGTGCCGCCGAGTTTACGGTTGCGGGCCGCATCGCTCCGGTAGAAGCGCTCGAAAAGACGCGGCAGGTGCTGGGCTGCGACTCCCGCCCCGAAATCCTGTACCTTGATGGCGATTTTTTCATGGTCGGGCTGTTCGGCTTTTACCAATACCCTGCCGCCTTCATCGCTGTACTTGATGGCGTTGACGATGAGGTTGGTGATTGCCTGTTCGAGCAGGGGGGGGTTGAGCTTGGCGGTCAGATCATCCGCGGCCTCCAGGTCGATGCTGATCTTTTTTTCGGCGGCTTTGAGCCCGCAGGTCTCAATAGCCCTGCGCAACGGGGTTGTGATTTTTTCTTCCGTCAGTACAAGCTCGGTCTGCTCCTGATCCTGCTCAAGCCGGGACAGGGCGAGGAGGTCTTCGATGATGGCGTGCAGCCGTTTTGATTGTTTGGCGATTATCTCCACAAACCGGCGGGCGTCTTCGGGGGTATCCAAGGCACCGTCCAGCAGGGTTTCGGCAAAGCCTTCGATGGAGGTTATCGGGGTTTTCAGCTCGTGGGATACATTGGCCACGAAGTCGCGGCGCATGTTTTCCAGTCGCCGCAGGTTGGTGACATCGTTGATAACGATGATCGCGCCGCTGGTCATGTCAGAGGCATCCTGAAATTTTGTGCCGTGGGCGTAAAAATATTTTTCCTGCCCTTCCCGGTCGGTCAGGTCGATTTCCCCTTCGATGGGTGTGTCCGAGGCAAGAGCCCTGCTGACAAAGCGTTGCAAGGCCAGATTGCGCATCGCCACCAGGGCGTTTTTCCCTCGAAGCTTTTCGGGGGTGATGTTCAACAGCTTGGCGCCGGCTTGATTTATATCGAGGATGCGCTCTTCGGTATCCACCGTGATAACCCCCTCGACCATACTGGAAAAAACCGCCTGGAGCTGGCTGTGCTGCCGGGCAATGGTTTTAATCCGTCCGTCGAGCTGATCGGCCATGGCATTCATGGCCCTGGCCAGGCTCGCCACCTCTTCTGCCCCTTCTTCCCGCAGTTTGCTGGTGAAAGCGCCGCCGGCAAAACGTTCGGCGCCCAGGCGCATCTCTTCCAAGGGTCTGCTGATGCGTCGCGAGATGAACCAGGCGACCAGGGCCACGAGCAGGGCGACAATCAGGCAGCCCCAGATAATTTTTAAAAAGATTTCCCTGAGCGCGCTGTCGATGAAGGTGACCGGGAGCGCGGTTCTGAGCACCCCTTTGTTTTGACCATCCTGTACCAGGGGGATTGCCACATACATCATGTTTTCCTGGAGGGTGTGACTGAAACGCAGAGAGGGGGTGGGGCGGCCGGAAAGGGCGGCAATGATCTCAGGTCGGTCGCCGTGGTTTTCCATGCGGCCCGGGTCTTCATCTGAATCGGCCAGAACCACGCCGTCGGCGCCGACAACCGTGAGGCGGGTGGATGAATCTTTTCCTGCGGTTATACAGAAGCTCCGAAGCGCGGCCAGGTTGTTTCCGGCCAGCATGGCAAGAACATTTTCCTGCACCAGATGGGCCCGCGCCTCAAGATTGGCAGCGGTCTGGTGCAGCTGAAAAGTACGGAGGGAGTAGGCCCCATACCCGGCGGCGACCAGAAGGGCGATAATGGTGATAAGGAGCTGGCTAGGAAACAGCTGCCAGATAAGGCGTTTGTGATGCATGGTATTCCCCGCTGCGGTTGGAGTTAATGGGGCCGACAGCAACAGAATAGCACGGGATTGTTAGAATTGGGTTAGGATATTGTAAGGATCTGTTCCCCGGCGAAAATATCTTTCAGGCGGAGAACAATCGTGTTCGGGCAGGTTTTTCAAGATGCCCCTCCCGTGAAGGGAGGGGCAGGCAAACTCATCGGCTCATTCGGGGAAGGGTTTCTTTTTTCCTCGTCTGGGAATGCCGGCACTTGGGGGTCTGGTCGCCGGTTTTCCGGCGCTTGCGGGCTTTTGGGCGGAAGAAGGCTTGGCCGCCGGATATGGCTTGCTCGAGGAGGCAGGCTTGGTCGAAGAATATGGCTTGGCTGGGGAATACGGTTTAGCCGAGCTGGAGGGCCTGGATGAGCTGGAAGGCTTATACGATTTCGGTCCCTTGGTGTTGCGGCCAGGATAGCCACCCCCGGCTGGTCTTGCCGGGCGGCCTTTGGCTGAGTCAAGGGTCTTTATCTCGACGTCCCGGCCATTGATCTTGAGGCCATGGAACACCTCAAGGATTTTCTGGGCAAATCTGCTGTCCGCCTCCAGCATGGCGGTGTTGTCCAGGATCTCTATGCGACCGACCTTGATGGAGGCCGAGCCGCTGGCATCATTGATCTGACCGATGAGCCGCGCCGGGGAAAGGCCGTCTTTTTCGCCGATATTGAGGTAGAACCTGCTGAAATTGACGCGTTCGCGATCGTCCTGCCGGGAAAACCTGCTTTCCGGGCGTTCCTGCCGGGCGTATCTGCTATCCGGGCGTTCCGGCCGCGAGAATCTGCTCTCTGATCGTCTGTAGTCGTCATCCTGGCCTCTGCCTTTATCCGAGACATTGATGTCCGGAGCATTCTGGTAATGGGCCAAAACGCTGTCAAACTCCTGGGAAACAAAACGCAGGATCAGATCGTCACGGTCAAGATCGGCCAGGGCCTCGGTGATGGCATCCATGAAGGGGGCCAGCCGTGCTTGGTTTACCTCGACGTTTTTGATGGTCTCGATCTTGTGGAGCAGCTGTTTTTTGCAGACCTCATGGCCGGACGGAATGCGTCCCAGTTCGAACTGTCTTTTCATCTTGCTCTCGATCTCCTTGATGCGGAATCGTTCGCGCATATGGATGATGGAGATGGAGATCCCTGTCTTGCCCGCCCGGCCGGTACGCCCGCTGCGGTGGGTGTAGTTGGCGCTGTCGTCGGGCAGGTTGTAGTTGATAACGTGGGTAAGGTCGGTGACGTCAAGGCCGCGGGCCGCCACATCGGTGGCCACCAGCAACTGCACCGATTTGCTGCGGAAACGCTGCATCACATAATCGCGCTGGCTCTGGGAGAGTTCGCCATGGAGAGGGTCGGCATTGTAGCCGTCCTTCCCGAGCTTGTCCGCGACATCGTTGACCTCTTGGCGGGTGCGGCAGAAGATGATGGCGTACATGTCGGGATTCATGTCCACCAGGCGGCGCAAGGCAAGGTAGCGGTCCTTGGCGTGGACCATGTAGTAAATGTGGCGGATGTTTTCCGAACCGGCATTACGGGTGCCCACCGTGATTTCCAGCGGGTTTTTCATGTATTTTCTGGAAATGGAGGCCACGCTTTGCGGCATGGTGGCGGAAAAGAGCAGGGTATGCTTGTCGGCCGGTGTCTGGGCGAGGATGGCGTTCAGCTCCTCCTGGAATCCCATTTGCAGCATCTCGTCGGCTTCGTCCAGCACCACCGAGCGGATGGCGGAAAGGTCGATCTCCTGGCGGCGCATCAGATCGTGCAAGCGGCCGGGGGTGGCTACGATGATCGGGGCGCCCTGACGCAGGGAACGGATCTGGTTGTCGATGCTGGCGCCGCCATAGACAGCGCAGACCCGGATGGTGGGAAGATTTTTTGCAAAGGCGTTGAGGTCGCGGGCCACCTGCATGCAAAGCTCCCGGGTCGGGCAGAGAACCAGGGCCTGGGTTTTGCGGCTCTCCGGGTTGCAGAGCTGGACCAGGGGAATGCCGAAGGCTGCGGTTTTGCCGGTGCCGGTCTGGGCCAGGCCGACAATATCCACCGGATTTTTGAGGAGAGTCGGGATGATCTGCTCCTGAACCGGGGTTGGCGCGGTGAAGCCAAGGGCTTCAAGGCCGGTGATGATGTCGGGATGGATGCCAAGGTCAGCAAAGGTGGTCATGGGCGGTGTTCCTTATTGAAGAGCGTGCGGGGGAAGGGTTGCTGTGCAGGAAAAGGGTCGGCCTGGCGGCTCAACACCCTTTAAGCCGTGTTGAAAAATAACTCGGTCGTTTCGTCTGGTCAACACGGCATCAAGAGCCGTAAGGGAACGGTCGGAATTGTACAAGTTGTTTTGTAACGGCCCCTAAACAAAAAAACCGCACTCCCTCGGCAGAGGCTTTGTGCGGATTGCTTTTGTATGGATATAGATTACAGGCAGAGGCAACACAATGAATTAAGTCTTTTACCATGATCCGTCAGGGAGCGCAAGAGGTATTATTTGTCCGGGGCGCGCCAGATCTTTTCATGTCTCTGTTGCCCAAGGGCCGGGTGGTTATGGCTCAAGGGCGGCCAACGCGCTCGGCAGGCTGGTCAGATAATCCCGGATGGCGTCGCGAACAGCACGGTAATGGCCGAGGGCTTCCTCCTCGCCGGCGGCGGTTTGGGCAAGTCTGGGCGGGTCGGGAAATTGTCGGTGCAGAATGTTCGTCTTGCCGGGAAAAAATGGGCATTGCGCGTGGGCATGGTCGCAGACGGTGATCACATAATCAAAGGTGGTGGCCAACAGTTCGGAGAGTAGTTTTGACCGCTGTCCGCTGATGTCGATCCCGGCCTCGGCCATGACCCTGACGGCCAAGGGGTTGAGCCCATGCTTTTCAATCCCGGCCGAGAAAAATTCGTAGCGGTCAGGATGGAGATGTCTGCCCCATCCTTCCGCCATTTGGCTGCGGCAGGAGTTGCCGGTGCAAAGAAAGAGAATCTTCTTTCTGGAGGTGTTCATGGCGCCTCCTTTTAGATGACCAGATTGAAAAGATAGCCCACCAGCAGAATGCCGCTGCCGACCACGCCGATAAAGGTGGCGATGAGCGCAGGTTTCAAGACCTTGCGGAGAATGATTATCTCCGGCAGGGAGAGGGCGATGACGCTCATCATGAAGGCCAGGGCCGTACCGAGGGCCGCGCCTTTTCCCAGCAGGGCCTGCAGGACCGGCACTATGCCCGCGGCGTTGGCGTACATGGGGATACCGATGAGCACGGCAAGGGGCACGGACCACCAGGAGGATTTACCCATGATCGAGGCCATGAAGCCTTCGGGCACGTAGCCGTGAATGGCTGCGCCCAGTCCGATGCCGAGGATGAGATACGGCCAGACCTTGCCCATGATGTCTTGCACCGCCTGGCAACCGAAGAGCACCCGCTCATGGAGATTTTGCGGCATGGTGTTTCCGTCGCCGCCGGCAAGGACGTTTTTTACCCATTCCTCAACGTATTTCTCCATGTGGAGGCGACCGATGGTCCAGCCGGCCAGAATGGCGATGGCAAGGCCGGTGACGAGATAAAGGGCCGCTACTTTCCAACCCAGAAGACCATACAGCAGGACCAGGGCGACCTCGTTCACCATGGGAGCGGCGATGAGAAAGGAAAAGGTGACGCCCAGGGGGATTCCGGCGGTGACAAACCCGATGAACAGGGGCACGGCCGAGCAGGAGCAGAAGGGGGTGATGATCCCCAGCAGGGCAGCCAGCACATTGCCCACGGCTTCGCGTTTTCCGGCAAGGATGCGGCGGGTTCTTTCCGGGGTAAAGAAGGAGCGAAGGATGCCCACTGCGAATACCACCAGGGCAAGGAGCATCAGAACCTTGGGCGTATCGTAGAGAAAGAACTGGGTGGCCTTGCCCAGGCGGGTGTCCGGGGAGAGTTTGAACAGTGTAAAGGCGATGAAATCGGCAAGGGGGGAAAGCTGTTTGTAAATGGCGAACCAGACGCCAAGGGAAATGAGGCCAAGCACAAGATAGCGCCTGGTGGCGGCAGGAGAAAGAGGCTGTGCCGGCGGTCTGTTCTGGTGTGGTTGCGCGGCAAGATTGGTCAGCTTGATGGGTGGCATGGTTCCGTTTTCCTTGGGTGGTGTCTCTGCTGAAGGGCTAAGGCGTTTCGATCGGCGGAGACTATATAGTTAAATCACTATATAGCTATATTACGCTGTTGTCAACGGAGTCAATGGGGGTGGGTTGTTTTGGAAGGGAATTGGCTGGTGTGGCCTGGAAAATCAAGATGGTTTTGCGGGGAAGAGTAACTGCCGCCGATATGGCAACCGGGCTTGAAAAAAACAGGAAAATACCTGGACTTCGCCCGGTTGGCCGATGATCTCTCGGGTTGATGTAGAGAGGAAAGGGATAAGCGGCGAGGCTGGGTTCAGCCGGTGAGCACCTGATTGGAAAGCTCGTTGGTGTCGTCGGACTTGATGGGGAAATGACGGGCCAGGATAGCGCCCACCGCCTCAATCTCCCGGCACAAGGCATTGCAGGCCTGTCCTTGTTTGATGCCGGTGGCGATGTCATCGGCGTAGCCCATCAGGGTTTCCTGGGAGATTTTCTGGTAGATGCCCGTGTCCGCCAGAATCCAGACCTTGCGTTCAAGCAGGGAGATGAAAAAAAGGACCCCGGTGTTGTCGCGGGTTGTGTGGAGATTTTTTTCGTAAAAGGCGCGCAGCGCCCGCTCCGCCACCCGGGTTTCCAGCCGGCTGTCGGGGATGAACAATCGAAGCAGCGGGGGGAATTTCTTGGCCAGACCGGAGACCAGAAGGGCGCCGCCAATCAAAAGGGGCAAAAAGTATCCGAGGCTGTCGCCCAGAAAAAGGTCGGTGATAATGAGGCCGATCACTCCCCCGATACTGAACCCTGCCAGGAGCGTTGCCTCGGGATAGGTGTCGCTGGCAGCCACCACCATCGTCACAACCTCGCCGGAGGTTTTTTTCTCCATCTCACTGATGGTCGCGGCGATCCGCTGCTTTTCTGTCTCTGTGAAAAACGTCTCAGCCTTGATCATTTACCAACTCCCCGAGGCGCCGCCGCCTCCGAAACCACCGCCGCCGAAGCCGCCAAAACCACCGCCTCCTCCGCCGAAGCCGCCGCCTCCCCCCATGTAAAATCCCCCTCCCCGACCGGCATTGGCAAGGAGGATGGGGAGCAAAAGTCCCAACAGGGCGCCGCCGGGGATCAAAAGGAGCAGGATCAGCCAACCCAGGGGCGATGAGACTCCCAGGAAGGCAAAAATGGGCAAAAGCGCCGCCCCGGTCAGAGCGCCCACCGGCTTGCTCAGTCGGCCGAGAAAGCCGACCAAAATGGCAAAGAAGATGAGATAGTTGAACAGCGAGGATTGGCCGCCACTGCGCGATCCATGGCGGGAGACTTGGCCTGTGCCCTGGAATTCTCCCCTGGCTCCGCTGATGATCGCGGAAACACCGGCCTCAAATCCTTCATCCAGCTGGCCCGCTTTAAAGCGCGGAGCAATGACCTGATCAACGATGCGCCCGGTAAGAAGGTCGGTCAGGACCCCTTCCAGGCCGCGGCCGACTTCGATGCGGATCTTGCGGTCGCCTTTGCTGACCAGAAGCAGCACCCCGTTGTCCTTACCCTTCTGGCCGATCTTCCAGGCCTCCACCGTGCGGATGCTGAAATCCTCCAGTGCGTCGCCTTCAAGGGACGGGATGGTCAGCACCGCGATCTGGGTGGAGTCGGACTGGTCGAAGGCAAGAAGCATCTGCTCAAGCCTTTGCCGCTCCCCCGGTGAAATCATTCCGGCCAGATCGTTGACATACCCCTGGTATTGCGGCACCTCCAGCGCTGTTGCCTGTCTGGGGCCGACGACAAAGAGGAGGCAGAGGCCGATCAGGCAGAGGAGCCCAAGGGGCTTGCCGTGCCGCCGGATCGTATCTTGCATGTTGTGCGGCATTGTTTAGAACTTTACCTTTGGAGCCGTGGCCGCCCCTTCTTCCGCTTTGAAGGCTTCGCGGCGGGGGAGGTTGAGCAGCATGTTGTTGGTCAGGTTGTTGGGGAAGGTGCGGATGGAGGTGTTGAAGATCCGCACCGCCTCGTTGTAACGGACCCGGGCCACGTTGATTCGGTTTTCCGTGCCTTCGAGCTGGTGTTGGAAATCAAGGAAGTTTTGGTTTGCCTTGAGATCGGGATATTTCTCAACCACCACCATCAGGCGGGAGAGGGCGGAGGAAAGACCGCCCTGCGCTTCCTGAAATTTGGCGAAGGCCTGGGGATTGTTGACCACCTCGGCGCCCGCCTGAATGGTGCCGACCTTGGCCCGCGCCTCGGTAACGGCGGTGAGAGTCTCTTTCTCGTGGGCGGCGTATGCCTTTACCGCTTCCACCAGATTGGGGATGAGATCGGCCCGCCGTTGGTAGGATGCTTCCACGTCGCCCCAAGCCGCGATCACGACCTCATCGTTTTGTTGGATGGTGTTGTAGCCGCAACCGCTCAAGCCGACCGCGACAAGCACGAAACTGATAAAGACGAGAAATCTCTGCATGGTGTTTCTCCTTGAAAAATGGTCTGGAAAAAAATGATATTGCCGTTCGCCCCTGTGGTTTGGCGATGGCAGGCATGACAGACGGGGATTCGGAGTTGATGGTGCCCTCGGCACGAATTGAACGTGCGGCCTGCCGCTTGGCAGGCGGGAGCCGACATAAAATAACTCGCTGATTTTTCGAGGTTTAATAGAGCTGTAAGTAATTTTTTGGCCTCAGGTGGCACAGTATACTGTAATGCGAGGAATCTTTCAATGTGGCGTTTATCGTAAATGGGGGCCCTTGTCAATTGCGCGTGAGAATTCGAAAAAAGGTTTCTTTGATCAAGCAAGACTGAGGCGCCAATGCCGACAATGGGGAGAGGTCTGTATTGACTTTGTTTCCTGCGGTTAGATAGGATATTTAAAGCAGTAATTATGTCGCTAGGGATTTAGCCATGGGCTTATTCTTATCGGAGAGATGTCAACACGCCCGCTACGGAATTCGCGTCAGTGCTGCTGGAGAAAGCGGGTGCATTTATGATGTTTGAGTAGAGCAAGGAGTCAGATAACTATCGAGGTGGAAGGTCAGCATGAAAATTCAGGACAAAGCGTCGACTGTTTTGAAATTACGCTCCCGGGCCAAAATCCCATTCTCGCATCAACAACGGACACGGCACGGCGAAGGGCAGGAAGAAAGCCGGGGCGACACCAGTATCAAAATTTTACCGCCGGTTGTCGCGGAGAGTGAAGATCGCTTCCGCAACATGATGGATTTGCTTCCCCTTGGTGTGCAAGAATGTGATCTTTCCAGCAGAATCACTTTTTGCAACCCAGCCCTTTCGAAGATTCTCGGTTACAGCCGGAAGGAACTCCATGGAAAAAATGTTCTGGATATGTTGATTTTCAAGAGGGAGAAAAAGAAATTTCAGTAAAATTTCAGCAACCTGATACGGAATCAGTCAGAGCCAGAGCCTTTGATTCTTAGAAAAAGACGGCAAAATTATTGATGTGCAGCTAGACTGGAACTGCAAATACGACCCTCATGGCAATCTTGTCGGCTTTGTCGTCATCGTCGCCGACATCACTAAGCGCTTGCAATTCGAGACGAGATTGAAGAGCGTGCATGACAATTTAAAGCAGGAGGTTCTCGAGCGCACTGCCATGCTGAATGCAGTAACCGCTTACCCGCGAGAATCGTTCATATGCACTCAATAATCCGAATGGTTTCATCTCCAGCAATGTGGGGTCGCTCGGCAAATATTGCGAGAAACTCCTGGAGTTTATCGAGGTGCAGCATGAAGCACTGTTTGCCGGACAGCCGGAGCAGCGGCGGCAATTCAAGATAGACTATATCGTGCAAGACCTCCCCGAGATGCTCCAGGAAACGCAGGATGGGGTTGAACGCATAAAAACCATCGTCAGGAATTTGAAATGTTTCTCCCGTGCGAATGAATCCGAACAGACGCTCTCTGACATCAACCATTGCCTGGAAAGCATCCTGAACATCGTCAACAATGAATTGAAGTTCAAGGCCAAAATCCGGCGGGGGTTTGGTGCGTTGCCCCAGCTTTTATGTTGTCCGCAACAGTTGGGTCAGGTCTTTATGAGCCTGTTGATCAATGTCGGCCATGCCATCGACACCCAAGGTGAAATCACGGTGCGCAGCTGGAATGACGAGGGTCGAATATTTGTCTCGATCAGCGACACCGGGTGCGGGATTTCCGAACAACAAATTTCGTTCATTTCCGAACCGTTTTTCACAGCCAAGAAGGCAGGCATGGGAACGGGGCTGGGACTTGCGATCAGCTACGAAATCGTCAGGAACCACGGCGGAGAGTTCAGGGTAGAAAGCGAGCCGGGCAAAGGGAGCACCTTTACCGTGGTTATTCCTCTGGAGCGGTCGAAGCTGATCCCGGAAAAGGCAGGGTGACAGGCATGAGTTCAATGGGTATTCGTTCGAGCCTGAGCCGCCTCAGAAATAATTGTTGCCGCCATCTAAGCGGACACAAGTAGGAGAGCCATGGATAAACAGCAGGAGATAATGGCCCGCCGGGAGCATGAGATGCTGAAGCAGCTTTTTGCTCAGGTCAAACGCATTAAGGACGAATGGCTCCTGGTTATGGACGGGATTGCCGATCTGGTGCTTCTGGTCGATGGCGCCGGGAAGGTTCAGCGTTGCAACAAGGCGGTGTCTGATCTGCTGGGAAAACCGTATGGTGATATTTTAGGCCGCGCTTGGGAAGCCCTTTTTGCCGAGGCGGGCATGCGACCGGAGAGTGTGCAGGCTGGTATATCCCGACGCGAGTGGTTTCATGAGCCCAGCAAGAGGATTTTTCAGCAGGAGTGCTATCTTCCGGAGGAAGAGAATGGTGAGTTCCGGGGCGTAATTACGCTCCACGATATTTCCGAGCGCAAGCGGATTCAGCTGCAGATCGAGAGGGAGAGAAAAAAGATTGAAGGTGCTCTGGAGGAGATTTCCTCCATGATCCAGCGGCTCACCGAGGAGAGAAAGGAAGACTTTTTTTTCACCCTGCCTCCGGAGCTGGATCCATGCTGGAAGACGAGGCAATGCGTTCAGAAAGAGTGCGTCTGTTTCGGGCGGGAGCCGTTGCAGTGCTGGACCATTGACGGAACCCGCTGCAAGGGGGAGGTGAAGGGCAGGTTCCCCTATAAATTGAAAGATTGCATGGCCTGCGATTTTTATCAGGAAGCAACGGATGATCCGGTGCTGCGGATCGGCATCCAGTTCAGTCATCTGATGCAGATCATAGAAAAAAAGAACAGTGAGTTACAGAATGCCTACGATGAACTGAAGGCAACACAGTCCCATTTGGTTCAGCAGGAGAAAATGGCCTCCATCGGTCAGTTGGCCGCAGGCGTTGCCCACGAGATCAACAACCCCATCGGCTTTGTCACCAGCAACCTGGGGACTCTGCAGAAATATGCAGCGCGGATGGCGGAGTTTTTGAAGATGCAGGCCGAACTCTACTCCCAGGACACGGGCGATGACCGCGCCATACGCCTTGGCGAGATCCGCAGGCAGTTCAATATCGAACCTATTTTAGAAGACCTTCCCTCGCTGGTTGCCGAATCCCTGGACGGCGTTGAACGGGTCCGCAAGATTGTCCAGAACTTGAAAAGCTTTTCCCGGGTTGATCAGTCCGACTGCAGTCTGGCCGATATCAATCAATGTCTGGAGGACACCTTAAACATCATCTGGAATGAACTCAAATATAAATGTATTGTAAAAAAAGAGTATGGCGATTTACCCCAGATCCGCTGTTATCCGCAGCAGCTCAACCAGGTGTTCATGAATCTTCTGGTCAATGCGGCACAAGCCATTGAAGGCCAGGGCGAGATCGTGATCTCCACCAGGGCGCATGCAACGGAGATAACCGTTGCCATTGCAGACTCCGGATGCGGCATCAGCCCCGAAAATCTGAGCAGGATCTTTGATCCGTTTTTTACCACCAAAGAGGTGGGTAAGGGCACTGGACTGGGATTGAGCATAACCTACAATATCGTGACCAAGAAACATGACGGTAAAATTGAGGTGACCAGCGAGCCGGGCAAGGGGACGACCTTTGTCGTGACCTTGCCTATCAAGACCGAGTGAGGACGATGGCATGGGAGAAAACGTGACAATTCTTTGCGTGGATGACGAACCGAACGTCCTGAAATCCATCAAACGGCTTTTTCTCGATGAGGATTATGGAATTCTCGTCGCGGAATCAGGTCGGGAGGGGCTTGTCCTTCTGGAACAACATCATCCGGTGCAGGTGGTGATCTCGGACTACCGGATGCCGGAGATGGACGGGGTCGCTTTTTTAAAAGCTGTGTATGAGCGCTGGCCGAACTCTGTTCGCATTGTTCTTTCCGGCTATGCCGACACACCGGCCGTGGTGGCGGCGATCAATGAAGGCCATATCTACAAGTTTATTCCCAAGCCTTGGAACGACGATGAACTCAAGGTGACCATCGCCAAGGCGGTGGAGCGTTATTTCCTGGTCCAGGCAAATAACGAACTCACCATGAAGCTGCAGGAAGCCAATTGTGAACTTTCCCGTATCGCCGCGGCACTTGAAAAGAAGGTGGTGGAACGCACGGAAGAGCTTTTGTTCCAGAACAAGGTGCTCAGGCATAGTCAGGTCATTCTTCATACCCTCCCCATGGGAGTGCTTGGTTTTGATCGGGAGGGAATACTTGTGCAACGGAACCGCTGTGCCGAAGAGCTGCTGCGGGATTTCCGCCACTCCCTCCTTGGTGCGACGGTGTCGGAGGTTCTGCCTCCGGAGTGGGCCGCGTTGCTGGAGGAAATGCAGCCGGGCAAGGTTGCCAGCAGGGTGCTGGGTCTTGCCGGAGAGCAGTTCTGCGTACGGGGTGCCATGATGAATGAAAAGGATGGGCAGGCGGGAACGGTGCTGGTTTTTGATTTCGTGAATTGCGGGAGGACCATTACGTCGACCGATGCCCAGCTTGCAACAGGAGAGGAGAAACAATGACTGAGACATCGAGCCCTTCCTTTCCGGAAAAGGGAAAGATCCTCTTTGTGGACGATGAGGAAAATATCCTGCGCTCCTTGCGACGGCTTTTTATGGATGAAAAGGTTGAGGTCTTCACCGCATCGTCCGGGGCGCAGGGGTTGGAAATTCTTGCCAGGGAAGCCGGGGTCGGTGTTATTGTCTCCGACCAGAGGATGCCGGAGATGAACGGCGTTGATTTTCTTGAAAAATCCAAGGCCATCTCCTCCCAGTCCATCAGAATGCTGCTCACCGGCTACGCCGATGTCAATGCCGCCATTGATGCCATCAACCGGGGCGGCACCTTTCGCTACCTGAACAAGCCCTGGAATGATGCCGAGCTTGTTCAGGCAGTCAAGGGCGCCCTGCATATGTATAATCTGCTTACCGAAAACAAGCGGTTGGCTGCCGTTGTCAAGAAGCAGAACGCTGATCTGAAGAAGTGGAATACTGAACTTGAAACCATGGTCCAAGAACAGACCGTGGAGATCAAAAAGAGCTATGAGGCTCTGCGTGCGATGCACGGCAGGTTGCGGGTCAATTTCAAGAACACCATCGTTGCCTTTTCCGGGCTCATCGAGTTGCGTGACAAGCGAATGCGGACCCATTCCCGCAATGTCGCGGAGGTCTCTGTAAATGTCGCCAAGCAGCTAGGTCTGGAGAGTGATTTGCAGGAAACAATCATGGTAGCGGCCCTGCTCCATGATATCGGTAAAATAGGGATTTCAGATGTCATGCTGGCGCGGGAGGCCGAGCAGATGAATTTAGCGGAGCGGGAGGAGTATCTCCAGCATCCGGTACGGGGTCAGACGGCCATCGACCGAATTGATGAATTGCGAGAGGCGGGGGTGATCATCCGTGCCCATCATGAAAATTATAACGGCACCGGGTTTCCCGATGGACTGAAAAAGGCGGACATCCCCATTGGGGCCAGGATCATCACCTTGGTCGATTACATCGATAAGAGGCTCCGTAAAGCCATGGGGGCCACAGGTTTTGAGGTGGTGCGCAAGGAGATCGAACCTCTGAGGGGGGTATTTTTCGACCCAAAGCTTATGCCTGTGGTTCTTGATCAGTTCGAGGCATTTCACAAAAAGACTCGGCCCAGGATGGACCATATTGAGATCGAATTGCTTCCCGCTAATTTGCGGGAGGGGATGACGGCGAGCAGGGACGTATTCAGCGGAACAGGGATTCTTTTGCTTACCAAGGGGACCGTTCTTGCTCAGGCCAGTATCCTGTTGTTGAAACGTTATTATGAACTGGATCCGGCAAAACAGGGGGTGTTTATCAGTGTTAAGGGGTGAGAGGAAGGAGGGGGTGAAAATCAGAGATCATAGGACCAGGCTTCAAGGCACTGGCTAAATTCGTTTCTGATCTCTTGGATAACCACGGGAAGATCCTGTTTGTTGATCCCCACGTTTCTTAGATCCTCCGGCGTCACCTTTGCCATGTGGGTGTCGGTGCTTTCGCCAAGATGCAGAGCCTTGGCGATTTTGTTGCCCAGATACACCGAGATGACCAGGGTCAGGATTTTTTGGTTGTCCCCGATGGCGGCGGCAGATGGCGCATGGTGCAGCCTGATGACGGTCTGGTAATCTTCCGGAAAATTCCAGGAGTTTGCCATGGCCTGCCCGGCCCTTTGATGATTGAAGCCGAGGATGGTTTTTTCAATCTCGTGCTGGGGAATGGTTCCGGTTTTGGTTTGGTGTAAGATCTCGGCCAGTTCGGTCGGTAGATTTTGGGCAAAGGCGATCTTGCCGATGTCGTGCAGGATGCCGCAGAGAAAGGCCTGCTCGGGCAGGGCTTTCTCTGCGGCCAGCATCGGACTGTGCAGGGCAAGATGCTTTGCCGCGATGCCAGCCCCGAGGGAATGATACCAGAGTTCCTTCAGGTCAAGGAGTTGCCCTTCATTTGTTTTGAAAACATGGAAAACGGAGATAGTCAGGGCCAGATTTTTGATGGTGTTAAAACCAAGAATTGTAACCGCCCGTTCGAGGCTGGTTACCTCGCGTGGCATCCCGTAATAAGCGGAGTTGGAGAGTTTCAGAACCCTGGCGGTGAGGGCAGGATCACGGGTAATAATCGCGCCAAGCGATTTCGCTGTGAGCGAGTCATTCTTGTCTGCGACATTGATCTCGTTGGCCACAGCGGAAATGGTGGGCAGATCTTTGACTTTTTTAAGGAAATCGCGGAGGTTCATGGGGATAGGTTACGTGAAATATGATACAGAGGTAAAGGGAAAACTTTAATCTGAAAGCTGTGTTGCGATCCTTGTCGTAGGTGGGAAATTTGGATGGCGTAACTTATTGTTCAGGATTTACTGATATCGGTTGGGAAAAGTGGCGACCTCAAGACGCCGAAAAGCTTTCGGCACGGAAAGACCCTCCTCCGTTACCTGAAATAGTCATGAGTAAATTTGACTCTTCCTTGTTTCACTCTCGTCGGTTTTTGCTTTCAACCCCTAACTGATTTTAGGTTGTTTTGTTGCCAATTTGCGAGGTGGCCCAGAAATGGCATGAAAAAGGGCTTGGATTGTCTCCAAGCCCTTGCTGTTACTGGTGCCCTCGGCACGAATTGAACGTGCGGCCTACCGCTTAGGAGGCGGTTGCTCTATCCACTGAGCTACGAGGGCTGTTTATTGCTTTTTCAGGGCAAAAAGAAGACTCGTACTATACCATCGGCAGTCCAATGCGCAATACCTTTCTTGGCTGGAAGTCCTTCTGCCGCCGGGTGTCAGCCTGATTCCGCCGGTGTTGGTTTAGATTCTGCTTTAATAGCAGTCGGCAGGGGGGAAATGTGCGGAAAATGCTGGTGTGCATGTCTGAATGTGCTAGTATGACGCCATGTAAATCGTTTTCTTGTGTGATGGAACAACACGTTATGGGGGAGCGTGCCGCATGCGATTGAGAAGCATAATCTTCCTGGTTTTTGTTGTCATCGGATTGTTCCCCCTTGCCACTTCCATTGTTTTCAATCTCCCCCAGCTCATTGCAACCCTTGAACAGTCGGTTCAAGATCAACGTCTTGCCCGGTTGCAGGATGAGTTTGCCGCCTTGGGCCGGAGGGTGGAACAGGGCAGGGAAACACTGCGTATCTTCGGGATGCTCTCGGAAACCGTGGATCTGGTCGGCCGTCCTGAGCCAGGGATTCCTCTTGTTGAGTTGCGGGAGCGTCTTTCCGATGTGGTCGCTAAACGCTGGTTCAGGAATCGGCCGGAGGTTCTTTCCGTGTCGGTCCTTGATGGGCTGGGCCAGGAGCAGTTCCGGGTGAGTCGCCGGGAAAACGGCGAACTCGGGTTGGTTTCCTCCAAGATCCCTGACAAGATGGAAGAAAAAGTGTCCCGCACGGCAAGGGTTTTTTTGCCGGGGACGACCTTTGTCGGCGCAATCCAGGGGGTGGGCGCCTTGGACAAGGAAGGGAGATTGCGGCAGCTCATCGTCTATTTTGGGGTTCCGGTCCAGAATGAGGCGTACGGAACTTCCGGCATTGCCTTGCTGTCGCTGGATCTCCACCTTCTTATCAAAAACTTGGAGAAATATGATCTGGTGAGCCAGGATGGCGTTTATCTGGCCTCGGCGGTTTATGGGGCCCGCCGGCAAGGGCCGGGGCAAGCCTTTGTTGATTTTCCCAGGCTGCGGCAGGCGATGCACGATGGGAAGCCGGTTATCCTCAAGAACCTGCGCGGTGAGGCCCATGTCTGGCTGCCGCTCATCGGCGAGGAGGAAGGGGAGAACAGCCTCTGGGTGGGGCAGCCGGTGGACAGAAGTGCCATCGAGATCTGGTTGCAGCGATACAAACAAAATCTCGGCATGATCGTATTGGCGTTGGTCATGGTGTTGGTCGGGGTGGCGGTGGCCATGGCGCATTATGCGAATCATCTGCATGGGCAACTCCTGGGCGGTTTTGCCTCGATTCTTGAGGGAAAAAAGAAGCCGAGGCTCAATTGGCGTTGGCCGGTGGAACATGTCCGGCTGGCCGCGGATCTCGACGCACTGGCCGAGAATTATCTGGCAGACAGGGCGGCCCGCAGGGCGGCGGAAGAAGAGGTGCGGCGAGAAAGGGAACATGCCCTGGTCACCTTGCGTTCCATCGGCGATGCGGTGATCACCACCGATACCTGTGGGGTGGTGACCCGGATGAATGTAGTGGCCGAACAGTTGACCGGCTGGCCCCAGGCCGAGGCTCTCGGCAGGAAGCTCGACGAAGTTTTTAATATCATCGATTCCGGAACAGGGGGGAAATCCGTTAATCCGGTGGCGCTGGTTCTTGAGACCGGCAAGATGGTCGGCTTGGGTAATCACACGGTGCTCATTGCTCGCGATGGCAAGGAATATCAGGTGGCGGACAGCGCCGCGCCGATTCTGGGGCAGGATGGTGAAAATCTCGGTGTGGTCGTTGTTTTTCGGGATGTTACCGAGGAGTATGCCCTGCAGGCGCAATTGGCCCACGAACTTACGGTAAAGCAGGCCCTGGCCGATCTGGCCGGACAGTTGGTCGGTTCGGGACAGAGCCTGGCCTCCATCGCCCGGACAATTCTTGCAGCGGCCAGGGAGCTCACCGCAAGTCCGCATGGCTATGTGGGTATCGTCGATGCCAAGAGCGGCCATCTGGTCTGTCATGCTTTCACGGAGATGATGGGGGTCGGGGAGGATCGGGAACTGGAGTTCTCACCCGGTCCGGATGGTCGCTACCCGGGTTTGTGGGGGCGGGTACTCAATGAAGGGCAGGGGGAGTATACCAATGATCCGGACAGCCATGCCGCGCTTGGTTGCGCGGAGGGAGATATCGCGGTGCAGCGGTTTCTGGCCGTGCCTGTGCTGCTGGGGAGTCAATTGGTCGGCCTGATCGCCGTGGCCAATGCTGGGCGTGATTATACGGAAAAAGATCTTGATCTGTTGCTCCGGGTGGCCACGCCGTGCGCTTTGGCCATCAAGGGGGTCCGCGCCGCTGAAGAGCGCGAGCGGCTCATGACGGCTCTGCGCCAGTCCCAGAAAATAGAGGCCGTCGGCACTCTGGCCGGCGGTGTGGCCCATGATTTTAACAATATGCTCACCCCGATTCTCGGTTATACCGATCTGGTCATGGCCAAGTTGCCTCCCGGCGACCCCATGCGTCAGGATCTGGGAGAGGTGAAGAAATCGGCGCTTCGGGCAAAAAATTTAGTGCGGCAGATTCTTGCCTTCAGTCGGCAGAAAGGGCCGGAACTTGTTTGTCTTGCGTTGCCTCCGGTGTTGGAGGAATGCCTGAAAATGCTGCGATCCACCTTGCCCTCCACGGTTGTCTTTCGTGAGGATCTTGCCACGGATTGTGGGTGTATTATGGCCGATAGCATTCAGATCCAGCAGGTTCTTATCAATCTTTGCACCAATGCGGCTCATGCCATGGAGGAAAGTGGGGGCACGCTGGAAGTCAGCCTGCGGGAGATCGAGGTAAGTCAGGGAGAGACCTTGTCCGGTCAGGACTTCCGGTCGGGCAGATATCTGCGCCTGGTGGTAGGGGATACCGGTTGCGGCATGGACAAGGCCACTCTGGAGCGGATATTCGAACCCTATTTCACCACCAAGGAACAGGGCAAGGGCACCGGCATCGGTCTTGCCTTGGTGTATGGAATTGTTAAGGGGTATGGCGGATATCTTTCCGTGTACAGCGAACCTGGGCAAGGAACAACCGTTTCCTTGTATCTGCCGGTCTGTTGTGATGTCGGCGGGCAATCGGCCAAGGTTGTGGATTTCTCTATCCCGCAAGGATCGGAAAGGCTGCTGCTGGTTGACGACGAGGAAGATGTTCTGAAGATGCTCAAGGAAATGAGCGAATATCTCGGGTATAAGGTGATGGCTGTCTCGAACAGCGCCGAGGCCTATGATGTGTTCAGCAACAGAGCGGATGCGTTTGACCTGGTTGTTACAGACCAGACCATGCCCGGCATGACCGGCGTTGCCCTTGCCGAAAAAATTCTCACGTTGAAACCAGGGATGCCGATTATTATCTGCACAGGGTTCAGCGAGGGGTTGACCGAAGGTAAAGCCAGGCAGATCGGGATTGCCGGGTATATTATGAAGCCGGTGGTGATGGGCGATTTTGCCCGGCTTATTCGCCGGGTGCTTGTTGAGGGAGGTGCGGGATGAAGATTGCCACGGCGGAACAGATGCTGCTGTGCGACAGATTGACCAGTGCGGAATATGGCATTCCGAGCTTGGCGCTGATGGAAAATGCCGGGCGGGGCACGGTGGCGGCGATGATTCGCCATTTTGGCCCACTGGCCGAGCGGAAAGTGCTCATTTTTATCGGCCCCGGCAATAACGGCGGCGATGGGTTGGTTATCGCCCGTCTTTTGCTGGAGCAGGGCGCCCAGCCACAGGTGGTGAGTCTGGTGGATCTGGGAAAATTGCAGGGGGATGCGGCGAGAAATCTTGATCGGGTCAAGCAGCTGGCCATGCCGCTTTACACCTGCCTTGCCGAAGACGATCTTCCTTGGGTGGAGCGGTTGGTGGCGGAGAGCGATCTTCTGGTGGACGCTCTTTTCGGCACGGGGTTGCGCAGCCTGATAACCGGGGTCTTCGCCGCGGTTATCAGATGTCTCAACGCCAGTTCCATGCCGGTGGTGGCGGTGGATATCCCCTCCGGGATTGCCAGCGACACCGGTACTCCTCAAGGCGTCAGTGTCCGGGCGCGACTCACCTGCACCTATGGGTTGCCCAAGTTTGCCCAGGTTGAGCCGCCGGGCAAGGAGTATGTCGGGCTGCTTGAGGTTGTTGATATCGGCATTCCCGCCGAGGTAGTCGAGCGGATCGGGGTTAAGGTCGAGTGGCTGGATCATGCCTCGGTGAAGGGTTTGATCCCGGAACGCGGTCTGGCTTCACATAAGGGGACCTTTGGTCATCTGCTGGCCTTGGCAGGCTCGCTCGGCAAGGGAGGGGCGGCGGTGCTTTGGGGCTTGGGCGGGGTGCGGTCGGGGGCGGGGCTGGTGACCATTGCCGCGCCAAAGGCGATTAATAGCGTGGTACAGGGGGGATTGCCCGAGGCCATGACTGCGGTTCTTTCTTTTTCGCAGCACTGTATTTCCGATACCGATTATGACCAGCTGCTGGCGGCTGTTCATGGCAAGGGGGCAGTGGCCGTCGGGCCCGGTCTGGGAACGGCGGAAGAAACAGGTCAGGTGGTACGCAAGTTGTATCGTGATCTGAGGCAGCCCATGGTGGTTGACGCCGATGGCCTCAACCTGCTTGCCGGCGAGGTCGCCGTCCTTGCTGCAGGCCCCAGGGTTTTAACTCCTCACCCGGGAGAAATGTCGCGCCTTGCAGGAATTTCAACCGTGGCGGTTCAGGGCAATAGGCGGGCAGTGGCGGCGGATTTTGCCAAACGGCATGGCGTGTATCTGGTCTTGAAGGGAGCGGCCACGGTCATTGCCGCGCCGGATGGGCGGCTGGCCATAAACTCCACAGGCAACCCCGGCATGGCCGCCGGCGGCATGGGCGACGTGCTGACCGGCCTCATTGGTGGTCTGCTGGCGCAGGGTGTGCCCCCCTTCGAAGCCTCCTGCCTGGGGGTTTATGTGCATGGCCTTGCCGCGGACCGGATTGTCAGGGATGGGCGTCCTTTCGGCTTTCTGGCCAGTGAGTTGGCGGCGGAGATTCCGGCGGCTTTTCAGGAGCTTCTTGAATCTTGAGTCGCAATGTCGGGTGAAAGGGAGGTAGAATGGGTTTGTCGCGGTTTTTTTTATGCGTCTTTGTGTCGGTGCGTTAATTTTTCAGTTTTCACGATTTCAATAAACCCATGACGGGAGAGAGTACATGTTGATTGCCAAAGAGATCATGGCGAAAAAGGTTGTTTCGGTCAAGGAGGATCTGCCGGTGGAGAAACTGGCGGGTATTCTCTGGTCCCATCGTATCAACGGTGTGCCGGTGGTCGACGACGACGGGCAGCTGATCGGGGTGGTGACGGAAAGCGATCTGGTGGATCAGACCAAGCGGTTTCATATCCCCACCGCCATTACCATCCTGGATTCGGTCATCTTTCTGGACCGCGCCAAGAAGGTTGAAAAGGAAATTACCAAGATGACCGGCGCCACGGTGGGGGATATCTGCTCCCGTGCGCTGGTGACGATCGGGGAGGATACCCCGCTTGACGAGATCGCCACCATTATGTCCGAGCAAAAGGTCCATACCCTGCCGGTGCTCAGGAACGGGACTCTGGTAGGCGTGGTCGGCCAGGCGGATATCATCCGGACCCTGGCCAGGGGGTAATGGCGGCGGAGTTCTGTTTCAGGGTAATCGTTCTCTCGGGCTGCGTATTTGTCGCAAGCCTTGGTCGGTAAAGGTTTGGCAGTATCGCAGATGCGGTGCTGCTAAACTTTTATGCTTCAGGCGAGTCGGACCTGAACCACCCCGCGTATCGAGTTGCCGACGAAAAGCGCTTCTGCCTGCTCAATATCCCGGCGGGTCAGGATGACTTCCCGCACCGGCAGGGGGGAGTGCTCAAGCAGATATCTTCTGAAAACCCCGGGGAGAAGCCCGCATTCCATGGGGGGAGTGAGGATGGCGCCTTGCCGCTGGATAAAAATGTTGGTGATGCTGCCCTCTGTCACCTCTCCCTTGGTGTTTGCAAAAAGTACCTCGTAAAAACCGGCGGCCAGTGCCTGTTGCCGCTCGGTGTCGTACAGCTCCCGCAGGGTGGTTTTGTGGAAAAGCCAGGGTGAGCCTGGATCGGTGGCCTGGGACGAGAAGATAACCTTGGGCAATTCGGATTGGGTGGCCGGTTGCGTTGGCCAGGTGATGGCGGCCGGAGCTGGGCATGGGGTGGCGGTAAGCTCCATCTTGCCGGTTTTTGCCAAGCCTAACCGTACCCGCATGGGGGAAGCGGTAAACCCCACAGCCATTTTGTCCAGGCCGGTCAGGAGTTCTTCCCTGCTGAATGGAAACCGGAAGTAGGCGGCGGAAGCGGCCAGCCGCTCCAGATGTTCGCTGAGAAGCCAATAGCCCGAGCCCGCTTGCCAAAGGAGTGTTTCAATAAGATTGAAGGCGGGGGCCGGGTGGCTCAAGAAGCGCCCTTTGAGCAGGCATTCCCGCCATTCCTGCTCAGGGTCGGACTCATGGATGATTCCGGAGCCGATTCCCATCTCGCCCTTGCTGTCATTGAGCTCTATGGTGCGGATGGGCACATTGAAGGTCGCCTCGCCGGTGGGGGCGATAAAACCGATGGCCCCGGTATAGACGCCGCGCGGCCCGTTTTCCAGCTCGTGGATGATCTCCATGGTGCGTATTTTGGGGGCGCCGGTAACTGAGCCGCACGGGAACAGAGCCCGGAACAAGGATTCGATGTTTGTCGTGCGGGGCAGATGGCCGGTGATGGTGGAAGTCATCTGGTGCAGGGTTTCGAAGGTTTCGATGTCGAAAAGGGATTGGGTTGTCACCGTTCCCGGGGTGCAGATGCGGCCGAGGTCGTTGCGCAGTAAATCGACGATCATCACGTTTTCGCTGCGGTTTTTTTCATCGCTCTGTAAAAAACGGGCCAGTCGCGCGTCTTCGGCGGGGTAGGGGCCGCGCTGGATGGTGCCTTTCATGGGCCGAACCAGGCACTGCTCGCCGCTCCTTTTGAAAAAAAGCTCCGGGGAAAAAGAGAGAATGCGCTGGGAGCCGGAGCGGAGATAGGCGCCGAAGGAGACACTCTGGTTGCGGCGCAATGTCTGATACAGGCCTTCCGGCGAGCCCTCGAAGTCAAAGAGCAGTTTCAGGGTAAAATTGACCTGGTAGGTGTCGCCGCTTTCAATATATCCCTTGATTGCGGCAAGGGCTGCGGTGTAGTCTTTTTGCGTAAGGTTGGGGCGCAGGTTGGCGATGCGGTAGTCGGTGGAAGCAGGCGCTGGAGGCGGCACCGGCCAGGAGCCGCCGTGTAACTCGCCTGAGTCGTGCGCGAAGATCAGGGGCTGGCGGAATACGCCCAGTCGGGCCAGGGGTTTTTGGGGATCGGGGTGGATACGCTTTGCCAGGGACGGTTCAAGCAGATAGCCGAACTCATATCCCAGCCAGCCTGCCAGATACAGACCATCCGCCAGAAAATCTTCCGCCTGCCGGAAAAACCGGGCCGGGTCGTCATGGGCGTAACAGGCAAGATGCGCCACGGGGTTGTGAAAAAAATAGGAGTGAAATTCCTCCGCTGTGACCCTGCTGGTTTCGAGAAAAACGCAGTCCTCGGTGGCCGCCGCGGCCATGATCCGGGCTAAGGTCTCGTCTGTCAGTGGGCAAGGCATGCAGTTAATTTCGCGTAGTTTTTTCTGGTTCTGGGGGCAGGACAGGCAGCGGAAAATGTCCCTGTCGGGAATGTTACTCCTTTACCGACTCGCGGGAAGTTAAGCAAGGTAAAAAACGGGATGGGCCAGGGAATTGCGGCTTTATTTGTGATTTTTGGAGGGAGAGGCGCACTTCATCTTGCGGGAACAATAGGAATATTTTATAAAAACAGGTGTCGGTTATCGATCAACGTTTTCCGCTGTGTAAAAGAATTGCTCTTTGTTGAGCTTGGCAAGATAATTTCTATGGAGGGTTGTGTGTTATGCTGATTAGAGACTGGATGGCGAAAGACGTCCTGACGGTGGATGAGAATACTTCTCTGATGCGTGCCACCAGGATTCTGAAGGAGAACTGCATCCGTCGTCTGCCGGTGGTTTCCCACGGGAAACTGATCGGGATCGTGACGGATCGGGATGTGAAAGATGCCTCTCCTTCCAAGACAACATCCCTGGATATCCATGAGTTGTATTATCTGTTGTCGGAAATGAAGGTAAAGGACGTGATGACCTCCAATCCTCTTACCCTGAGTGAGAATGAGACCCTGGAAAAGGCCGCGCTGATCATGCTGGAAGACAAAATTTTCGGTCTGCCCGTGGTGGATGGGGTTGGGCATCTTGTCGGACTGCTGAGCGAAACCGATGTTCTGCGGGGGTTCATTCACAGCACGGGAATCAAGGATGGCGCCATTCAGTTTGTTTTCGATCTGCCGGATGCCGCCGGTTCCGTGACCAAGGTTACTGAGTGTTTTCGCAAATTCAATACCCGGATTATCAGTATTCTTACCTCCTTTGAGGATGCCCCGGAAGGAAAAAAACGGGTGGCTATTCGCGTGATGATTAATAATGCCGTTGAGGAAGAGGCGATGATCAAGGAGCTGCAGGAAACCTTTGTCGTGGTTTACCATGGCAAGGACGAGCTGAAAAATATGCCCCACAAGCGGGCTGTTTGATTTAGGAATCGTACGAATAAGTAAAAGAAAAACGGGCGTATTGTGAGCCGTGTTGCCGGGGATCCCGGCAACACGGCTTTTTTTATGGGATGGGGAGTTCGCTGGTCTCTGATGGTGGAGGGGCTTGGGGCCAGGGCGGTGTATCTTCCCGGAAAGCTTCCAGGGTGACACTGCCGCCGACTGCTGTTCCGGGCTTGCCGGTGGCGTTGTCCAAGGGGAGCATGATGATGCCCGGCGGGACAGGGAAGCCCCCGGTTCCAGGATACTTAGCTTTTGCCTGATTCATGAAATCCAGCCAGATCGGGGCTGCCGCCAATCCGCCTGTTTCCGCAGTTCCCAAAGAAATGTTTTGGTCGTGTCCTATCCAGACACAGGTGGTCAGTTCAGGGGTGTATCCCACAAACCAGGCATCAATGTTTTGATCGGTGGTGCCGGTCTTGCCTGCCGCCGGAGCGCCGAAGCTGCTGATGCCCTTGGCTGTGCCGTCGGTGATAACAGCTTCCATGATGCGGGTTATCTGGTAGGCAACCCGGGGATCGACGGCCTCGCTGAAGGCGGGGTGTTGTTCCTCCAGCACCTTGCCGGTGCGGTCCACAATTTTTTCGATGAAAAGAGCCTGGGGCATCCGCCCGCTGTTGGCGAAGGCCGCGTAAGCCCTGGTCAGTTCCAGGGGGGAGACACCGGAGGTTCCCAGGGCCAGGGAGAGATCCTTGACCAGGGGGGAGGTGATGCCCAGTCTCCTGGCCAGATCAATGGTGTTGGCAGCCCCAACCTGCTGGAGGATTTTGATGGTGGGGATATTCCGTGAGTGCACCAGCGCGTTTCTAAAGGAGGTGGGGCCTTCAAATTTGTTGTTGTAATTCTTGGGCTCCCAATACTGCATTGAGGTGGCGCCGCGGAACTGGATCGGTTCGTCGACAAGCATGGTTGCCGGGCTCATTCCCTTTTCAAGGCCGGCGGCGTAAATAAAGGGCTTGAAGGCGGAACCCGGCTGACGGCGGGCCTGGGTAGCACGGTTGAACTGACTTTTGCCGAAATCCGTGCCGCCGAGCATTGCCCGGACATATCCGGTTTTTACTTCCATGGTGATCAAGGCGGCCTGGGGCAAGGTGTCGGCGTGTTTGCTCTGGCGGATTGCCCATTTGGCGGTGCCGCGTTTTAAGGCCATGTTGGCGGCCTTTTGCATGTTCTGGTCAAGGGTGGTGTAGATGCGAAGTCCGCCGGTCAGGAGGGCTTCGGTGCCATACTTGCTTTGGACATAGGCCTTGACGTGTTCGATAAAATAATTGTTTTCCTCCGAGTCGTTCTTCTCCGGATTCCAGAGGAGGGTTTTTTCAAAGGCTTTTTGCGCGGCGGTCGGAGTGATATAGCCTTCTTCCGCCATGCGATTCAGGACGTAGAGCTGTCTGTTCTTGGCAAGCTTGAAGTTGCGAAACGGTGAATAGCGGCTCGGCGCTTGCGGCAGTCCTGCCAGAAGAGCGACTTCGGCAAGGTCCAGATCCTGAACGCGTTTGTCGAAGTAGATCTGGGCCGCGGCTTCAACCCCATAGGCGCTGCTGCCGAGATATATCTGATTAAGATAGATGTGGAGGATTTCCTCTTTGCTCAGTGCTTTGTCGATTCTGTAAGCGAGAATTGCTTCCTTGATTTTGCGGGTGTAGGTTTTTTCCGGGGTGAGCAGGAGCGCCCTGGCGACCTGCTGGGTTATGGTGCTGCCGCCTTGGCCCCGTTCACCGGAACGAATATTGTGGATAAGCGCCCGGATAATCGACCAGGCATCAACTCCGCTGTGTTGATAAAAACGGGAGTCTTCTGCGGCAACAAAGGCCTGGGGGAGTAATTCCGGCATCGACGAGAGCGGGACCAGGGTTCTGTTTTCCCGTGACACATAGGTGATGGGTTGTTTGGCCGAATCGTAGATGATGGAGGTCGTGGCCGGTTGATAGTGCTTCAGCGAGCCGATCGCCGGAATATCAAGGGAGATAAAGATGTAAAAAGCCCCGCCCAGACCGAGGGTCAGGGTGAGGCCAATGGTGAGCAGGAAAAGGCTGAGCTGAACATGGGTCCATGTTCTGATTGTGGGCTGGGTCTTGTTATGCACGGCAGACACTGAAAAATGGATTCGTTGAATGGAACGGCGCGGGATTATGTGGTTTCCGCTATCGTATTGTCAGCGAAAGATAATACAGGGTTAGCCCGGCCAGGTCACTACATTTCTTAAGGAAAGGGAGTCGGGCGGTAAGATGTGTTTAAAGATTGTTGGGGGGGTATCTTGCTTAGACTCAATGGCGGTGGTTTTATATGGCCAGGAAATTTGCTGCCCATGACAACGATTTTGTGTGTGCTGCGGAATAGATCCCGGCTCTTCATGAATATGAGGTAGAGGATGTGCGGGGGTTGGATATTGCTTGAGAACCAATCTTGATAGTTAGGAAATATGGGAAAGCGGAATAAAGCGAGAATGCTTGCGGGAAGGCGGGTAGGGTATGTTTTGCTCTGTGAGGAAGGAAGAATTGTCAAGATAGAAGAATATCATAATCGTAAGATTATGGGTGGATTTGGTATGGAAATGAGAAAATTATCTTGACATGCAGGGTTGTCAAATTACAATGCATCGAATTTGCATATTAGTAATTATCTTAAATGTTAATTGCTTAAGTAGCGTCTGAATTATCCGATTCTTGAAGGGTGGATGAGAGGCTCGGCATCCTTCTGAAATACATTGAGGAGACGTGAGAATGAAGATAGATGACTTTGAAAAACTCGAGAATGAGGGAGCTGAAAATCTTCCTTCCGAGGAGCGGCGCCGATTCCTTCGTTTTGGTTTGGCGGTAACCGGTGTTTTTGTCGGAGGATCTGTGCTTTCCCTGACTTCCGCACGTAATGCCGACAGCGCCATGGGGCCGGTGCCGGCTTCGGGAAGTTTTCCTTACAGCCCCCATTACACCATGGTTATCCGCCAGAATCGCTGCATTGATTGTGAGCGGTGCATGGAAGCATGCGTAAAGACCAACAATGTCCCTTCCTACGGTTATCGCACCACCATCCTTCAGCAGGAGCGTGAGATTGCCAAGGGCACGAAAGAGCGGGTATTCATGCCTGTGCTCTGTAATCATTGCAACCGTCCGCCCTGTGTTCGGGTCTGCCCCACCACTGCAACTTATAAGGATAAGAAAAACGGTATCGTCATGATGGATTACAAGCGCTGTATCGGCTGTAAGACCTGCATGGCAGCCTGTCCTTACAATGCCCGTTATTTTAAGGAAGAGAACCGGGCCGTTGACAAGTGCAACTTCTGTTTTGACACCCGTATCTCCAGAGGGGAGAGCAAGACGGCCTGTGCCGCAGCCTGTCCGGCTGGAGTCCGAATTTTCGGTGATCTCACCAATTACGACAGCGAGGCTTATAAACTGATCCACACGCCTGAAAAGGTTGTCTGGGTTCTTCGGCCTGAAACCGGCGCCATGCCGAACGTGTTTTACATGAATGATTAACCAAACAGCGAAGAGGGCCGTAATGAAACGCAACGATAAGAGCGTAAAGAATATGGTGGGCTTGGCGGCGGTTGTCGGCCTCCTTGTTTTTTCCAGCCTGTGTTTTGGCGAGGAAGCCTACGATGAAGATACCTATGGACCAAAGGCGCCCATTGTCTGGGAAAAACCAGTGAAAGGCGTGGTGTTCTCCCATAAAACCCACACCATGGATTCCGGTCTTTCCTGTGATAGCTGCCATGACAAGATTTTTGAAATGGCTGCCGGTACTGCCGAGCAGAATGCAGATTTTACCATGGCTTCCTTGTATAAGGGGAAATACTGCGGCGCCTGCCATGACGGGCAGATGGCTTTTGCCTCCAATACCCGTTGCGCATCCTGTCATGTTGGGGTCAAGGGATACAATCGCTTAACCGGAGTCGCGCCTCAGGGCAAGGCCGGTAAACATTAATGTCCCTCTGTGGGAAACTCCATCCGTCTTTCAGATTGCTAGAAGGCGGATGGAGTCAGCATGGGTAGCTTTTTTGAAAACAGAAAGCCTTTGCCGGGACAAAGCCTTTCTGTTTTTTTATGTTTTTTTCTTTTCCGGTTGTGTTGAAGATTCATGGGGTGTATCGGAGTCGGCCAAATAATTTGTTTTGTCCAATAACGGTGTGCACTCGCTCCAAGTCTTGGCCTATTGTCCGTGGTTTCTTGAATCCATTGCCGATAAGCGTACGTGCGGAAATGGAGGTGGCCCCGGGAAGTGTTTGGGAGTTTTCAGAAGAGGCGCAAACTCCTCGGTCGGTTGCGGGTCGGAAACAGGCGTTGCTCCAGAAAAAGCACAGCAATTGTTGCGAACAGGTTGAAATTACAAACGAAAAAAAGCATGCGAAAAATAACTCCCCGGCAGGGAGTGAATTATACATTAAATAGTTAAACCGTACGTAAAAATCCTAGGGAGGAAAAATCATGTTGGACACTTTCTCAATAGCTGAGCTGGCGGAGGAAAAGGTTGCTACCCCGACCGTGACCAAAGCCACGATTCTGTGCGCGGTCCTGGCCCTTGTGGGTGTCGGCGCCGGTCTGTATGCGCAGTTAGTTGGTCATGAGCATGCCTTTAACAACACCAGGGAGATGCCCTGGGGTATCCTGATTGCGAATTATGCCTATTTCGCCATTATCTCCACCGGGCTTTGTCTTCTCGCCGTCCTCAGCCATATCTTTGGGCACAACCGTTTGACTCCCCTGGCTAACCGGATGGTCTATCTCTCCATCGTAGTCATCTTCGGCGGTTTTACCATCATCGGTCTTGAGCTTGAAAATCCCCATCGCATGCTGCTTTACAATATGCTTTCCCCGAACCTTACCTCCAACATCTGGTGGATGGGAACCCTGTACAGCATGGCAGTGGGCTTTATGTTTGTTGAGTTTTATCTGATCCTGTGCAAGCAGTACTCCATGGCTGTGACCCTCGGCGTTCTTGGGGCTCTTGCAGAGCTGGCGGCAAATACCAACCTGGGTGCGGTGTTTGCGACTCTATCTTCCCGCCCTTTCTGGTACGGTTCTCAGTTGCCGATTTATTTTCTTGCTTCGGCCGTGATGACTGGTTCCGCCGCGATCATTTTGTTCAGCGGCTGGGCTTATAAAATGCGCGACGAGGAAATGAGTCAGTCCACCCGTGAAGGTATTCAGGGTGCCGGAAAGGTTATGTTCAGTACCCTCGTACTGCTTGTCATTGCCACGGTTTGGAAGTTTCTTGCTGCTTTTGCCGGTGGCACTGAGGAGGCTCGTCTTGCCGCCCTGAGTCTGATCCAGGGGCCGTTATCCGTGAATTTCTGGGTGTTCGAGACCGTGATCGGCATGCTTGCCCCACTTGTGCTCATGACCCTGTCCCGGATGAAGAGCACACAGGCCCTTTCCACTGCTGCCCTTATGGTTTTGGTCGGCGCGTATTTTCAGCGGTATGATATCGTTGTCGCCGGTCAGATCGTGCCGATCTACAATGGTTTTGATGAACTGCCGACCTATTTTTCTTATATCCCTTCATTGGCTGAGTTCCTGGTCGCTCTTGGCGGATTTGGTGTTGTCGGCGTCGGTTTTCTGCTCGGCGAGCGGTTTTTTGGCAAGGCCTTCCGGCATTCCGGGCATCATTGATCGCTGCCCCACGTGAGCCTGCCAAAGACAAATGGCCAACCCGCGGGTGGGTAATCCTGCCCGCGGGAAGCTCGAACCCGAGTACAAATAATGGTATCTGATAAAACGGCGATCTTCACCATCGGAATTGCAGCAAAAATGCTGGAAGTGCATCCGCGAACCCTGAGGATCTATGAAAGGGAAAATCTGCTCAAGCCTTTGCGGAAAGGGCAGTGGCGCTACTACACCATGGATGATATTAAGTGGATTCAATGTCTGCGGGATATGATCCATGAGCATGGTATCAGTATCGCGGCCATTAAGAAGTTGTTGCTGTATACCCCTTGCTGGAATATCGCCGATTGCTCCCCTGAAAAAAGAAAGCAGTGTACGGCCTTTATGTCCAGCGGACTTGTTCCGGGAAAAATCAGCGTTGAGTAAGGGGCCGTTGATGCTGTTGTCTGATTAATATTAGGTGATGTTGGTGGTCAGGGGATATCGACCAGTTATGGGAAAAAAGACGGGTTATTGATTTATTGGTTGCAGGATAATATGGATAAGCAAAAAAAAAGCTGCTCGAATGAGCAGCTTTTTTTTTGCTATGAAACAATCAACTTATTTATGGCAACCGTCACATTTTGTCGGGCCCTGATTCTTGGCTTTGTGGCAACCCTGACAGAGAGCGTGACCATTCTTCATGTTCCACTTTTTGTCAGCCGGGAAATCTGCGCTCTTGTGGCAGGCATCACATTCAGTTTTTGCCTGATGCTTGGCATGGGGAAATACAGCGGGTTTCTTGCCTGCTTCGGTTTTCAGGGTGATATCGGCGGGACCTTTGTCTGCGGCGAGAGCGTTGCCGGCAACAGCAAAACCGAAAACAAGTGCGAAGGCCGCGGAACAGATAATGCTTTTCTTCATTGTTCTTCTCCCTTAATACGGTTGGTTTAAAAATGGGTTTTTGAATCCCCGTTTACTTTCAAGTCTTGTTTTTAAACCCACTTGCCAAGCCTTGTCAAGCAGGAAGAATACCCTGGGCCGATGCTGCGTGTTGTGTTCCCAATGGTCGGTGAATCAGCGGCCACCGTAACTGTGCAGACCGGAAAGCAGATAATTGACCCCATAGTAGGTGAACATCACCGAGACAAAGCCGCCGATGGCCAGCCAGGCGATGCGGCGGCCTCCCCATCCCCTGGTGAATCGGGCATGGAGGGTTGCCGCGTAGATAAACCAGGTAATCAGCGACCAAGTTTCCTTCGGGTCCCAGCTCCAGTAGGTTCCCCAAGCAGAATTCGCCCAGACGGCGCCGCTGATGATCCCCGCGGAAAGCCAGAGGAATCCGAAGAGGATGGTCTTGTGAATGATATCGTCGATCGCCTTGAGGTCAGGGAGGGAGGCGATGAGAGGGCCAGCAGTCTTGTCCGTCCTTCGATCCTTGACCAGGTACATGACCCCCATGCCGCTGGCAACCGCAAAGGCGGCATAACCGATAAAGCAGGTGATAACATGGGCGATGAGCCAGTTGCTCTGCAAGGCCGGGATGAGCGGTTTGATATCCGGATTCTTGAGACCAGCCAAGATCATGGCCAGGGCAGCAAAGGGCATGGAAAACGCACCGAGTACACGGTTTTTGTAGCGTATTTCCATGAAGAGATAGACGATGGCGATGGACCAGGCAAAAAACACCAGGGATTCGTACATGTTGGAAAGGGGCGCGTAACCGATCCCCATCTGGTGCGATTCGTACCAGCGCAGACCGATACCGGCGGTGTTGATCAGGAACGCGAAGGCGGTAATCAGCGTGGCGAAGAGGCCAAGTTTTTTTGCCCTGAAGACAAAAATTGCAATGTAGAGAATTGCAGAGAGAAGATAGGCAAACGTTGTAATGCCCAGGAGTTGTGAACTGTTCATGGTTTATCCTTAAGCGTTATGAAACGTGGAGTCGTGTGTGAAACACTCGACAAGGGCGGCAAATTCTTTATCAAAGGCGATCTTGTTTTTGTTGGTCGCGCCGCAAACCACTATTCGGCAGCGGTCAGCAGCCTCTTCCCGAACAATATATACCCAAACTCTTCGGTGCGAAAGAAAGAAAGCAACGTAGAGGCCTATCAGCATGAGAGTGCACCCGGCATAGACGGTCCAGACGCCCGGGTCCTTTGCCACCTGGAGACCGGTGGCGTACACCTGGCTTGCCTGGAAATCATATGCGGCCGTCGGGCTGGAAATGGTCTGAGTTGCGTTGTTCTCCATCCAGAAGATGCTGGGTTCGCCCTGGCCATCGGAAAACCAGATCTTCAGCTTGCTGACATCTCCCATGCGGCTGCGGACTTCCTGGTTGATGATGCCGAAATCGATGTTGGTCTCTTCCCAGTGGATTTTCTGGCCGATGGGAATTTGGAAAAACTTTTTGGCGTTGGTGGCCTTGTTGGTGATGTTGATGTTGAATCCCTGCATGGGTTCGTAGCTGGACTGATAAAAGGTTATGCCTTTATAGTTCAGGGGATCGTTGACAATGATATTCTTGGTGAAAGGCGTTTCCTTGCCAGAGCCGTCTATAACTTTAAGTGTGGAGCGAAATTCTTTCGGGGTGTTTCCGTCCGCGTAAAAAGAAACATTAAAGTCCTCGCATTGCAAGGTAAAGCCCAGGGGGATGGGTTTGCCGGTGCCGGTTTCGTATACGGTGTCGGAAGATCTCCCCTCCGGGATCATGAGACCTGCCTTGAACCCGAACAAGGAGCCGATGATTGCTCCGGCAAAAATGATGAGGATACTCAAGTGAACGGCATAGACACCCAGGCGACTCCAGGCATTTTTTTGGGAAAACAGGAGCAAGCCGCTTGGCTTATTCCCCTGCCGGGTTTTCCATCCGTTTTTTGTCAGAAGAGCGGTGGCGAGTTCCGCAAGGGCTTGGGCGTCGCCGTGGGCGTGGAATACTTGACGGCTCGGCATTTTTTCCAGCCGTTCAGGCTCGGTGTCAAGGTTGTTCATCACCACCATCTGCCAAACGTTGGGCAACCGGTCGATGGTGCAGACGATGAGGTTGACGCTGAACAGTAAAAGCAGAGTGATAAACCACCATGAATTATACATGTCCGAGACATCGAGCAGTTGAAAAAACTGGGCGGTGCGCTGACCAAAGGAATTGATGTAGAATTCGGGCGGATTCTTTTGGGGGATAAGCGTGCCGATGATGGAGGTCGTGGCCAGGATCAGCAGGGAGAAAAGAGCAAGTCTGACGGAGGCGAAAAAACGCCACACCATGTTGTCTGATTTTTTCATGTTAGCCTTGTGAGCGAGGTTGTTTTTGAATTAAGGGATTGTGGAAAAGACAGATGGTACTGTCTTGGCGGCAAGGTAACCCCGTTGGGTAATTGTCTGTAATCTCTACTCTTGTTTGCCTTGGCCTGTCAATGAAAAATTCCCCCGTGAGCCGGGGATGCCGACCTGCAGGTGAGTTTTTGTGCTATGCCTTGTCTGTCGATGGGAAACGGGAAAGGCGGCAGCTGCTCCTGTTTGTAAAATGACACCGCTTCCCCATGTATGTTCCGGTTTTTTTTGCCGAGTTGTGTTTTTTTTGCGCTTGCACAAAAAATAGAACAAAATACTTGTCAAGTGCAGGGAGAAGGTGTATAAATTTTCCTCTTTAAATAGTGGCCGGGCCGGAAGGAAACAGGCTGTCGCTAGATAATGATTTCAAAATGCCCGCTGGCGCGGTTTTTTAAAGGAGTTTTGTCATGTCGAAAAAATGTGCGATTTGTGGAAAAGGACCTACCACCGGCAACAATGTCAGCCATGCGAACAACAAGAACAGAAGGCGTTGGCTGCCGAATCTTCAGCGGGTAAGAATGGCCACCTCCGGTGGTAACGGCATCCATGTCCGTGTTTGCACCCGTTGCATTCGTTCCGGATCCGTCGTAAAGCCTGCCTGAATTATTTTTTGAAATAGGTATTGCCCGCCCCGGCTTCTTTTAAAGATGTCGGGGCTTTTTTTGTGGGTAACGCCGGCATGGTTCGGGCAGTGTTTCCGGCGCTCCCTGCCGATCCTTCCGTTTCACCAAGCTTATTCTTCGCTAAAACTCCTCAGTTCCTTCTGGCCTCCAGAACGCCATCAACCTGCTGCACATGCTGCAGCAGGCGCAAGAGATGTTCTCTGCTGTTGATTTCAACGACTATGGAGATTTTGGCGATTCCGCCGGTCGAGGTTGTGGCTTCAAGGGTGAGAATGTTTGCGTCGTCATAGCTGATCGCATTGCTGAGCGAGGCCAGCAATCCTTTCTGGTCGCGGGCTATAACCAGGATTTGGGCCCGGTGGCTGGCCTTGATGTCCTCGGCCCAGTTGACGGCGATAAGGCGTTGCTGGTCCGAGGCGGTCAGGTTGGGGCAGGAGGCCTTGTGCACCGAAATGCCTCGGCCTGAAGTAATGAATCCCACTATCTCGTCTCCCGGCACCGGCATGCAGCAATGGCTGATCTTGGTGAGCACATTGTCCGCGCCGCTCACCACGATGACATTATCCCTGTCCCGCTTTTTCCCACCCTTGTGCGGGGTAGGCTCTTGGACAATATCCTCGGGTAAGGTTTCCCGGATTTCCTGGGGTTGCAACTCGTTGATGAGCGCTTGAACCGTCATCTTCCCCGAACCGACACGGCGCATGAGGTCATCGAGAGAGTTGCAGGCAATGGTCTTGAGGAGTTCCTTGAGATGACCGGTCTTGATCAGTTTTTTCAGACTGAAGTTGTGCCGTTTCAGCTCTCGCTCGCAGATCTCCCTGCCAACCAGCAAGTTCTTTTCCCGCTCTTCCTGATTGAGCCACTGGCGGATCCGGCTTTTGGCCCGTGCGGTTTTGACAAGGCCGAGCCAGGCGCGGTTTGGTTTCTGTTTGGGCGAGGTGATAATTTCGACCAGATCGCCGTTTTTGAGCTGGGTTTTGAGCTGGGTGATGAGTCCGTTGATCTTGGCGCCGGTGCAACGATTGCCTACTTCGGTGTGGATGCTGTAGGCAAAATCGATGGGGGTGCTTCCCTTGGGGAATTGTTTTACCTCGCCGGTGGGGGTCAGGACGAAAATTTCTTCTTCGTAGAGTTCGCCCTTGACCGCATCAAGAAATTCCCTGGGGTCTTCCAGTTCCTGAAGGGTATGCACCAGCTGTTTGAGCCATTTGAAAAGCTTGGCGTCCTTGGAGGTGATGGCCTTGCCTTCCTTGTAAGCCCAGTGGGCGGCAATGCCTTCCTTGGCGATCTGGTCCATTTCCTCCGTGCGGATCTGGACCTCCATGAATTCCCCGCGCAGGCCAACCACCGAAGTGTGCAGCGATTGATACATATTGCTTTTCGGGCTGCTGATGAAATCCTTGAAGCGTCCATCCACCGGCGGCCACAGCGAATGGATGGTGCCCAGCGCCTCGTAACACTCCTTGACCGAAGAGACGATGATCCGGAAGGCAACCTTGTCGTAGACCTTTTCAAAGGGGATATTCTGGGCCACGAGTTTTTTGTAGATGCTGTAGAGATGTTTGGGCCGACCGAGCACCCGAAACTGTTTGAGGCCATGCTCGGTCAGTTTCCGGTTGAGCAGGGCTTTTACCTCATCGACATAGGTTTCCCGATCAGCAAGGGAGGTTTGGATCTTGGCGGCGAGCTCCTCGTATTCCTCGGGGTGAAGGTATGAGAAAGAGAGGTCTTCCAGTTCGCGTTTGAGCCAGTCGATCCCCAGGCGGCTGGCCAGGGGGGCATAAAGGTCCATGGTTTCCTGGGCAAATTCCAGCTGTTTGTCGCGTCCGACATGCTGTAGGGACTGCATGTCGTGCAGCCGGTCGGCCAGCTTGACCAGTAAAACCCGGATATCGGAAGACATGGCCAGGAGCATCTTCCTGATATTCTCCGCCTGGTAGGCAAGACGGCTGTTGAACTGGACATCGGTGATTTTGGTGGCGCCCTTGACGATGTTGGTGACATCATCGCCAAAGGTCTCACGGAGTTTTTTTTCCGTCTCCTTGAGGTCGTCGGCTTTCTTGAGAACGCCGTGCAGGAGGCCGGCACAGAGGGTGGGGACATCGAGGCGCATGGTCGCGAGGATGTCCGTGACCATGAGGGCATGGTACAGATAGGCCCGGCCGGAAAGGCGATGCTTGCCCGTGTAAAAATCCTTGGCAAAGGCATGGGCCTTGGTGAGCAGGGACAGGTCTTCCTCGGGCATGTAGCCCTTGGCCCGGTCGACTATTGCTTCTATCGTAACCATGCGGTCGGCTGTGCTATGGTTGTTTGTTTGCACCCGGTCATTTTGGCGGGGCCAAAGCATCGCGGACCAGAGCGACGAGTTTAGGGCCGGCTTCGGCCAAGGGCAGACTCAGGGTGGTGCCGGTGGCCCGGTCTCTGATCTCCACAAGTCCTTTCTCGCTGAAGCTCTTGCCGACCATGACCCGGTAGGGGATGCCGAGGAGGTCCGCGTCCTTGAATTTGCTTCCCGGCCGTTCATCCCGGTCATCTAGGAGAACTTCGAGTCCGGCATGTTCCAAGTGGCGATGCAGCTCGTCGGATGCGGTGGTGATCGCTTCATCCTTGGGTGAGAGGTTCAGGAGGATGACCTGGAAGGGCGCGATGGGCACCGGAAAGATAATGCCGTCCTTGTCGTGGTTCTGCTCAATGGCCGCAGCCACGGTCCGGCTCACCCCGATGCCGTAGCAGCCCATGATGAAAGGCTGTTCCGTGCCCTGATTGTCGAGGAAGGTTGCCTTAAGCGCCTCGCTGTATTTGGTGCCCAGCTTGAAGATGTGCCCCACCTCGATGCCGCGGGTCAGCTCAAGGTTGCCGCCGCAGGCCGGGCAACGGTCTTCGCTGGTGACCTGGCGCAGATCGGCGATGGTTTGCGGGGTAAAGTCGCGGTTCAGGTTGGCATTGAGCAGATGAAAGTTCTTTTCGTTGCCGCCGATGGCGAAGTTGTGCATCCTGGTGAGTTCTTCGTCCGCCAGCACTGGGATTTTTAGGTCTATGGGCCCGAGGTAGCCGCTGGGCACGCCGGTGGCGTCGAAGATCTCTTTGTCGTCTGCCAAGCGCAGGTTGTCGGTGTTCACCCCCAAGGCGTTGGCAAGCTTGACCGTCTGCACCTCGTGGTCACCGCGGAGCAGAACCGCCACCGGCTTCTCCTCGGCCATGTAGACCAGGGTTTTGACCAGCTGTTTGGGGGAAATCTTCAGGAATTCCGTAACTGCGGCCACCTTTTTCTTGCCTGGGGTTTCGATTTTTTCCAGGACGAGCAGGGCCGGCGCGGCCGGAGCGTCCGGAGTCTGGCAACGGGCCTTTTCCATGTTGGCCGCGTATTCGCACCCCGTGCAGATCACGATGGTATCTTCGCCGGTGTCGGCCAGGACCATGAACTCATGGGAAAAGCTGCCGCCGATGGTGCCGGTGTCCGCTTCAACCGCGCGGAAAGCCAAGCCGCAACGGCTGAAGATCCGGTGGTAGGCGTCGTGCATCTTCCGGTAGGTCGTGTCCGCCCCATCCTCGGTGGCGTCAAAGCTGTAGCCATCCTTCATGATGAACTCCCGGCCGCGCATCAGGCCGAAGCGGGGGCGGATCTCGTCCCGAAACTTGGTCTGAATCTGGTACAGGTTCAGGGGAAGTTCCTTGTAGGAATGCACGTTGAACCGGATCAGGTCGGTGATTACCTCTTCATGGGTGGGTCCGAGGCAGCTTTCCCGGCCATGCCGGTCGGTAAAGCGCAGCAACTCGGGGCCATATTTTTCCCAGCGGCCCGATTCCTTCCAAAGATCGCCCGGCTGAACCATGGGCAGAAGCAGCTCCTGGGCTCCGGCCCGGTTCATCTCTTCGCGGACAATGCGTTCAACCTTGCGGATGGCGGCAAGGCCCAGGGGCAGGTAGGAATAAATTCCGGAGGAGAGTTTTCTGATAAAACCGGCGCGCAGGAGAAGCTGGTGGCTGACCACCTCGGCCTCGGATGGGGTTTCTTTCAGGGTGGGGATGAGAAGCTGGGAAAAAAGCATGGGGCACCTGGTAAGCAGTTATGGATTATGCGCGGTTTGGCGCGCTTCTTGGATCATCGCGTCGATTTCGGCCAGGAAAACAGCCAGAAGTTTGTCTTCGGCCACCTTCTTATACAGTTGGCCTTTCTTGAAAATAATGCCGACCCCGTGGCCGCCGGCCACCCCGATATCAGCCTCCTTGGCCTCGCCCGGTCCGTTGACCACGCAGCCCATGACCGCGATCTTCAAGGGGGTGTCGATGTTCTGGATATGGCGTTCCACCTGCTCGGCCAAGCCAAAGAGGTTTACCTGACAGCGACCGCAGGTGGGGCAGGAGATCAGCTCCGGCCCCCGCTCGCGGATGTGCAGACTGCGGAGCAGCTCAAAGCCGACCCGAATCTCCTCCACAGGATCGCGGGTGAGCGAAATGCGGAAGGTGTCGCCGATGCCTTCGTATAACAAAATTCCTAGGGCCACACTGGATTTGACAGTGCCGGCAATCAGGCCGCCCGCCTCGGTGACCCCGAGATGCAGGGGGTAGTTGCACTGGCCGGCGAGGCGGCGGTAGGATTCCACCGTGGTCATGGCGTCGGAGGACTTGAGGGATATTTTGATCTCGTGGAAATCAAGGGCCTCCAGCAGCCGCACATTGCGCAGGGCGCTCTCCACCAGTGCGTCCGGGGTGGGGTGCCCGTGTTTTTGCAGGATATCCTTTTCCACCGACCCGGAGTTGACCCCCACCCGGATGGATACTTGATGCTGTTTGGCCGCGGCCACTACCCGGGCCAGCTTGTCCGGGCCGCCTAGATTGCCGGGATTGATGCGGATGCCCTGGGCGCCGTGCTCCATGCTGGCCACGGCCAGCCGTGCATCAAAATGGATGTCGGCGATGAGTGGAATGGTGATCTGTTCTCGGATTTTGGTGATGGCAGCAGCCGCCTCCAGATCGAGCACCGCCACCCGGATGATCTCGCAGCCCGCTTCGGCGAGCCGGTGGATCTGGGCCACGGTGGCTTCCACATCCCTGGTGTCGGTATTGGTCATGGACTGCACGGCGATGGGAGCATCGCCGCCTACTGCTACGTTGCCCACCTGTATTTGGCGTGTTTTTTTACGGATTATCATGGTGCAAGAGTATACACTTTTGCTTCTCTTCCTGCATCCTTCTTTTGTCGGGCGGGCCAAGGTGGCACGGGATTTTTTTGCCACGAAAAACACGAAAAAAACCAAGGTTGCGTCAGTAGTGTTCGTTTTTTTCAACCTGCCTCACTGAATCAGAGAGGGAAAGCTGAAGATATTTGACAATAAAGCCGTTTCTGGCAAAATAATGGAGCAGGAGGGTGGGGGTAGGCAAGAAACAAGCTGAAAACTGGACAGATAAACAGGTATGCCCGACCGGAAGCGGCAAAAAAAACAAACCGTCTTCATTCTGCGAATCCGTCCGATGGAAGTGCGGTATTACCAAAACAACCAGAAATCTTATGCTGTCGAACTTGCCTGTAAATTAGGAGAAGCGCTTTCTATATCAATCAGCCTTGAAAAACGCAGTTTTGGTCAGGAGCTCAAAGAAACTGCCGGGAGGTATTTTAGAGGTGTGGTTGTCTCAATCCAGCGGACGATCATAGGTTCATGAAAATAATAATAAAGGAGAATCGAGATGGCGAATTTTGATCCGGCTTTCGAGATAATGATTCAAAACGAGGGTGGGTACCGATTAGTCAATGTTCATGGAGATCATGGCGGTCAAACATACGCCGGAATTGCGCGCAACTCGCACCCTAATTGGGCAGGTTGGCGTTACATTGATACTGGTGATATGCAACATCCTGAGTTGTCAACTCTGGTTCGCGATTTTTACAAAAGCCAATTCTGGGATAAAATAGCGGGGGAGAAAATCAACAGCCAAAAGGTCGCGGAAGCAATATTCGATTTTGGCGTAAACGCAGGCGTGACTACGGCAGCTAAATTGGTGCAAAGGGTGGTTGGGAGCGCTCAAGATGGCAGCATCGGCCCGATAACCATCGGCAAACTAAACAGTATGGAAGAATCTCAGTTTATTGCCAGATATGCGATCGCAAAAATTGCTCGTTATGCAGAGATCTGCAACAAAGATCGCAGTCAATCCAAGTTCTTGCTTGGCTGGATTAATCGGACAATAAAGGGACTGGCATGAGTTGATTTTCCCGCCCGGCGAGTCTCGGCGAGAAGCCCTTATACCCCCCGCTTCAGCCCCGGCCAGAGCAAGGTGTGGAGCTGGAGTTGGAGGCGGGCCGGGAGGGCGTCGGCCATGAGCCACTGGGCCAGCAGGGCGGGCTGGAGGCGGTTGGTCACCGGGGAGAGGATTACCTTCGCCTTTTCGGCCAGGCGGTGTTCCCCCATCATGGCCTTGGCCCAGTCGTAGTCGGCCCGGGAGCTGAGTACGAACTTGATCTCGTCATGGGGCATCAACAGATAGAGGTTGGCAAGGTTCATCTTCTCGGCCATGGTGCTGTCCGGGCATTTGAGATCGACAATCCGGATTACTTCTTTCGGCACCCGCTCGATGCCGAGGCTGCCGTTGGTTTCGAGCAGCACGGTGCGGCCCGCCGCGAGCAGTCCGTCCATGAGCGGGTAGACCTCTTCCTGGAGCAGGGGTTCGCCGCCGGTGATCTCGATGTGGTGAACGTTGGGGTATTGCGCCGCCTCGATCAGCAGGTCGCTTACCGTGGTTGGCGTGGCCGGTTCCTCGTAGGTGTACTTGGCGTCGCAGTAGGAGCAGCGCAGGTTGCAGCCGGAGAGGCGAAAAAAAAGGCAGGGGTAGCCCGCAAAGGAAGACTCCCCCTGGATGCTGTAGAAAACCTCGGAAAGTTGAAGGGTGGGCTTATCCCTCACGGTAGGTCACGCAGCAGTTCTCCGTTTCGCAGACCGTGACGCTGTAAGGCCGGTAGCGGTCGGTGGTCAGCGACCCCTTGAGGCTTTCGAAGATATAGGCGGCGATGTTTTCGGAAGAGGGGTTTTTGTCCTGGAAGGCCGGATGTTCGTTGAGATCCCGGTGGTCCAGATCCTCCATGATTACGTTTACCGCTTTTTTCAGGTTCTTGAAGTCGATCCCCATGCCCAGTTCGTCAAGCTCGGTGGCGCGAACCGTTACCTCCACCTGCCAGTTGTGGCCGTGGGGCCGTTCGCAGTTGCCGGGATAGTTGCGCAGATGATGGCCGGAGGAAAAATGGGTGCGGGTAAAGATGTCGTACATGTGAAAACCTCTTGAGGTATTGGAAAAGTTCTTTTGTAAAAGAAAGCGGACCGGGTACAATGTTCACTTGAAAGTTGGATGTTTTTTTACTATGTAATGATGGCGTCGCACGAAGGCGCCAGCTTCTGTGTTGCGCGGCATTATCTCATCATTGCGGGGTGGATGGGGTGCGCTTCCGGTGAAATTTATTTGCGCGTCTGTATCTGACGATTTTTGCCGAGCCATTCCCTAAGCTGACTTTAGGCAATGGCAAACTTTTTAAAACATATCTATTCCCCCTGGGGAAGTCAACCGGTTCATGACCACCGGGAGAATTTGCCGGCAGTTTTGGGCGGTTGCCCCGACTGGACGGGCAAGGAGACAGAACAATGGCTTTGATTGCGCCTTTTCGCGCCCTTCGATACAACTCGGCCAAGATCCAGCATCTGGAAGAGGTGGTTACCCCTCCCTATGACGTGATCGACATTGCTTCCCATTCAGCCTTTGCCGCTAAGAATCCTTACAATATGATCCATCTGGATCTGAGTAAGAATCTCGGGCCGGGTCAAATGTCCGAGACCCGCTATCAGCAGGCCAAGGAAACCTTTGCCAAGTGGCAGCAGGAAGAGGTGCTGGTTCGCGAGCAGGAGCCGACCATCTATCTCTATCATACCGAGTATGGGTTGCCTTCCGGCAAGCGGTTGACCCGCAAGGGGTTGCTTTGTCTGGTGCAACTGGCCGAGTTTGCCGAGGGCATCGTCAAACCCCACGAAAAGACCTTTTCCGGGGTAACCTCCGACCGGCTCAGCCTGTTGGACACCTGCCATGCCCAGTTCAGCCCGATCTTTTCACTTTACTCCGATGCCGAAGGGCGAATCATGACGCTTCTGGAAGGCGGTCGTTCCGCGGAGCCGCTTTGTAGCGCCACGGATAACGACGGTTGCATCCATACCATCTGGGCGGTGACCGACCCGGCGATTCTCTCCCAGGTCCGCGAGTTGTTTGTGGAAAGAGCTCTTTATATCGCCGACGGCCATCATCGTTATACCACGGCCCTCCAGTTCCGCGCCCTGATGCGGGAGCGGTTGGGCGAGGTGGCCTCGGACAGCCCTTACAATCATACGATGATGTACCTTTGCGGCATGGAGGACCCCGGTCTGTCCGTGCTGCCCACTCACCGTTTGGTGCGGATGCCCGAGGCTGTCGCTCTGGACGGTCTGGTGGCCAACCTGGGACACAGTTTCATCGTGGAGGAAGTCACCGGCGGCTCCCGTGAGACCCTGGTGACCGAGGTTCTGGCCCGTATGGCGGAAAACGCCGGCGCGACCACGATGTTCGGCCTGTATCATCCCCAGGAGGATCGCTGTCTGCTCCTGAGCCTGCGGGACGGGGTTATCGACGAAGCCCTCGGCTCCAAGCAGCCCGCGGCCCTGCGGGAGTTGGACGTGGTGGTGCTTTCCGATCTGATCCTCGATCGGCTGCTGCAGCTCGACCATGCCCGGTGTGAAAAAGATGGGCTGGTCGACTATTACAGCGATCCCGATACTGCTCTGGATATCGCGATCAAGGAGGGTGAGGCCAACTCCGACCGCAGCCCCCTTGTCTTTTTGATGAATCCGACTCTGGTTTCCCAGGTGCGGCGGGTGGCGGACGAGGGGCTGGTCATGCCCCACAAGTCCACCTATTTTTATCCGAAACTGCTCACCGGTCTGTTGCTCAATAAGATCGTGCCCCAAGAGAAAATCCCATCCTGAACATCCTTGATGGCCCTTGCCACGGAGCTCACCGAGGATAGCCTTTTTGCCGGCAAGCTGCGCTGTCTGCAGCCCCGGCAGGGCTATCGCTTTTCCGTGGATGCCGTTCTCCTTGCTCATTTCATCAGCCCGGAACACGATGCGCGGATTCTCGATCTTGGCGCCGGATGCGGGGTTGTCTCCCTGATCCTCTCCCACCGCTGGCCCGGCGTCAGCCTTGTCGCCCTTGAGGTCCAATCGCGTCTGGCCGGGATCATCCGCCGGAATGTTGCCATCAATGGACTTGAGAATCGGGTCACGGTTATCGAGGGCGATTGTCGTCGGATAGAAACACTGCTGCCCCTAGGCTCATGCGACTTGGTGGTGGCAAATCCTCCCTACTACCAGACCGGAAGCGGTCGTCATCATCCCGAAACCGAACGGACAAAGGCCAGGCACGAAATTTTGGGAGGGATCAGCGAGATGGCTCCGGCTGCGGCATGCGTCCTCAAATCAGGAGGGAGGGCGGCCTTTGTCTATCCGGCACTGCGAGCCGTAACCCTGCTCGGCGTCTTGCGGGAAAACGGACTTGAGCCGAAACGGCTCCGGATGGTGTACCCTTGGCCCGGTGCGCTGGCCGGGCTGGTGCTGGTGGAGGCGGTGAAGGACGGAGGGGAAGAGCTGGCAATTTTGCCGCCCTTTTATATCTGTCAGGAAAAGGATGGCGCGTACACGCCGGAGATGGCCGGCATGTACGCGGGGTGATTTCCTTCTGATCAGTTCGCTGCGCTCAACTCAGCCAGATTCGTCTTGGCAAACTCGATGTTCGGGTCCAGGTTGAGGGCCAGCTCGAAGTAGCGGCTCGCTTCATCGCTTTTGCCAAGTCTGCGGTAGTTGACCCCCAGGTTGGCATAATCAATGGCCGAGGCCGGGTTCAGTTCCACGGTCCGGCGGAAATGGCCGATGGCAGTCTGGTAGTCGGACAGCTTGAAATGGCAGAAACCAAGCAGGTTGTGGATGTCCGGCCGGTCTTCGTCATACGCCGCTCCTTTTTGCAGCGCGGTGATGGCCTTGGCGTATTCCCCCATGTCTTTCAGGCAGTCGCCCAGATGTGAATAGATATAGGGGATATCCTCTTCTTCAGGCCGCAGGGTAAGCGCCCTTTCCAGATGGGCGACTGCCGCGGCAAATTCACCTTGGGCCTGCATGTTCTTGCCGAGATAATATTCGAGAAAATAGGCGTCCGGCAGGTAGGTCTGCATCTTTTTCAGTTGAATGAGCTGGTCTTCCGGCGCAGGGATGCGCTCGGTCACGAGTTTCGCGGCAAACAAGCCCACGTTGTTGATCATGGAGCGTTCTCGGAAATGGCAGCCGGGGATGATGGTGTAGATGGTGGGGATCTGAAGTTTTTCGTGCATGGTGTTGACCACCAGCACTTCAAGGCCGAGGCGGGAGAGGGCCGCCAGGCAGCGGTCGATCTCCACCCGCATGTTGTTGTCGCTGAGCTGCGGCATGTCGTGGATGGAGATGGTCGTTTCCGTCTCGGTGAGGTAGCGTACCTCGTCCATGGACAGGGGCTTGGGCAACCCGCTGGCCACATAGTTGGCGTGGGTGTTGAAATCCCCGGCCAGCTGGGCCACCTCGGTAATCGCCCGGATCAACGCCTTCTCCGGGTCAGGGGTGGTGCCCGCCGTATAGACGATCTCGCTTGAGTCCGGGAAGGTGTTGCGGTCGATGGCCAGCGCGCCCACCGTGGGGATGCCGGTGTCCAGGGTGAAATCGTTGAGGTAGAGATCTATGCCGTTTTTGGCAAACTTGTCGATCAGCTCGCGGGCCACCGGGTCGGTGACGCTGTCCGGGTTAATGGCCGGGGTGGCGAGCTGCTTGTGATTGACCACGGAGCAGACATGCCGTTCCACCAGTTCGCTGATCCCCTGAAGGATTGCTTCTTCGTAGGTGTTGCCCGCCGACGGCCCGTTGAATTCGTTGATCGCGTAAAACCAGCTGAAGGGAACCAGCAGCACCTCGCCGCTGTTGAGGTTGGTGGCCCAGACCCATTGGATGGGAATATCTTCGATGAGACGTTCCAGGGTGGCGATGTCGGTCTGTTCGTCATGGACCGAGAGCAGGAGGCGGACCAGGGGCAGGAGCGGTTGTCCGGCTTTTTTGAGATTGGCGTAGGTGTCGGTGATGAAGTTATCTTCGTTCTTCTTGAAGCTGAAGAAGCTGAAGCGCTCGGCCAGTTCCATGCAGGCGCTGGCCTGGGACTGCTCCGGCGAGCTGCCCTTGCCCATCTGTTTCTTGTTGCCGATTACGGCCTTGGCATCCTTGCCGCAGACGCTGAAATAGACCGGAATATCCAGACGGCCGTTGTCGATGCGGCGCACTTCCTGGAGGATGTCCAGGTTCACCTCTTTAAGCCGTTCTTTGAAGCGGGTTACCGTCTCGACGGGGCTGCAGACCTTGTCCTGGTCAAGGGTGTAGTGTTTGAAGCAATCGGTGGGGCGAATGGGGGAATTGTTCATGGGGCACCTGTGAATTCTCCCGGTTTTCCAGGGAGGTTGCGGTTACTGATGGAATCAAATAAACGGGAAGTTATGGGTTCCGATTATTCCCGAGAGTCATGGTGTTGTCAAGAAAACTTATACCACAATGTGGTATGGTGCGATTAGAAAAAGAGGATCAGTATCCAGCAGATTCCGGCGTTGGCCAGAGTGAGGAACACGGCGGCGGAGCCCATGTCCTTGGCCCGTCCGGACAGGGGATGGTGTTCTCCTCCAAAACGGTCCACCACCGCTTCGATGGCGCTGTTGAGAATCTCGACGATCAGCACCAGCAAGAGCGAACCGAGAAGCAGGGATTTTTCGACCCCGGTCTTGCCGAGCAAGAGGGCAAAGGGCGCCAGAATGAGGCAGAGGCCAAGCTCTTGTTGAAAGGCCTTTTCGTGTTTCAGGGTGGCGGCGAGTCCTGCCATGGACCAGCCGAAGGCGTTGCGAAGGCGGGTAAGGCCCGCGCCGCTTTCTTTGCCCATGGGGCTCTCCTCGGGTAAAACTGTAACCTGCAATGGATGGCGGTCCGGCGGGGTTTTCTTGCAGGAAGCCACGAAAACTGTCACAATATAGCAGAGATATTGAAAAAGTCCATCTTTGGATTTTGGGGTTTTCGTGCATCCCGGTCTGCCGTTGCGATGCTGGTTGTGCAGGCGCGAGGCGATCGACCGACCGGCTGAATCCGTCGCGGTTGACATTACTGGTTTGGCGTATGCCGAAGCACAGACAAGGCTTTTTGCAAGAGGCTGAGAGGGAAGATAAAAATCAATACGGAGCAAGGTCATGGCTGATTTTGAAATTTTTAAGGAAGTGAAGGATTTTTACCGGATTATCCCGTTGCAGATGTTGCGGCGGACGCCGGGGGTGTTTTTCGACAACGTGCCCATGGCCTGTCTGCCCCGGATCGATGCCATCGATAGGGTGTTGCATGACAAGAGCGCGGTTTCCCCCGGCCCGGTGGGCGAGGTGGTCAGGCCCTGGTATATGCATCCCCATCAGGATGACAATCTCATTGTTCTCTATGGCACGCGGCAGGTGGATATCTATCTGAAGGCGCACGGCATGGAGAGCTTTACCGTCACCCCCAGTCAGATCCTCCAGGGAGGCAAGGTGCTGCTCGACGAACCCGCCATGCTGGTTTGGCCGCGGTATGTGTTCCACCGCATCCTCAGCGGGCCGGAAGGTTCCGCTTCGCTTAATTTTGCCGTGCATTACGAAGGGCTCGACATGCGGACCAATTTCAACATTTACGACCTGGATGTGTCGAACGGCGCCTACCGGGTGATCCGCGAGGGGTTCCGGGATCAGGGGAAATAGATCATCTCTAACACGAAAAAGGAGAAAAATAATGGCTGCACCAGCGGTGGATCAAGATCTCTGTGTCGGTTGCGGGGTGTGTGCGGAGTTGTGCCCGGCGGGATGATAAATCGTGGGTGATCGGTCCGGACCAGTGTCATGCCTGCGATTGTGAAGAGGCTGCGGCCTCATGCCCGGTCGGCGCCATTGAAATCAGATAGCGTCCGGTAGTTCGGCTTTCCAGCCTACTGCCTCAGGGATCAAGGCGTGATTTTGCGCACTTTTTTTTGTTGCTGGCACTGTGTGCAGCCACGGTTTAGCCCGGCATTATGAGGGGATGCTGGGCCAGCCGATATTTTCCCACCAGTTTTCTTTTCCCTTCCAGTACTGCAATGTCTGGATCGCCCCGTTGATCACCGAGTGCATGGGGTCTGGTGCAATTCGCACTTCAAGGTTGCTGCTTGCCGCGATCAGGCTGTCCATGCCGGTGATGCAGCTGCCGCCTCCGGTAAGGCAGATGCCGGACGCCAAAACCTCGCAGGAGATGTTTTCCGGAAGTTTTTTGATTCCAGTTTCGATCATCTTAAGAATTTTTTTCAGCACTGGGGCCATGGCATCGAGGATCTCCCGGTTGTGCACCGCGATGTTTACTTCCCGGCGGCGGATGATATCTATCCCTTGCACAGGGATATCCCTGTCGGTCAAATCATTGCCCTGATGCAAGGCTGCAAGTTCGTGGGTCAATCGTTCCGTCTCCGCAGGATTGGGACAGACCCTGTGTCTGGAGATGATCGCGGTGCGCACAGCTTTCTGTAAATCGCTGCAGGCCGTGCGCGTTGCGGTGGCGAAAACCAGCTGCCCGTCACGGATCACGGCCATGTCGGTAACGCCTTCGCCGATATCGATAAGCATCTGGGCAGAGGGCAGGGTCACATCGATACCCGCGCCGATTGCCGCAGCCCAGACCTCTGGGATGATGGCCACCTGGGATGCGCCTGCGTCAAGGACTGCCTTGCAGAGGAGTTCCCGCTCAAGCTCCGAGGTGTCGGTGGGGGCACAAGCCAGGGAGATTGGTTGCCGGAGACCGGTGCGTTCTTTTTTTAGCAGGGGTTTTAAGAGGCTGACGGCGTTGTGGATGTCGACAATTACCCCGCCGCGCAACGGGGAAGAGGTCAGGTGGTTGTTGAGGTAGGAGAAGTAATCATCCGGGGATTGAATTTCTTGGTTTTGGCGGACATGTCGGACCAGGGATGGCTCTTCGCGGAAATATTCTCCCCGACCGCCGTAAATCCTGGTGTTGGCCGTGCCGAGATCAATGGCGATGCTGGGTTGGGCAAGTATTTGTCGGAAGTATGGGAGCATGGCGTCGTGTCCTCAAAGATTGCTGGAGGAAAATAACACTATTAGCATACATATTTTTCAGGAAAATGGCAACTTGTTGTTTTCCCGTAGAATTTTGATTTTAATTTTGATTATGGGTGGTCGTCAAGCGGTTCATCGATACCTGGCAGTTCGATGGTCACATCCCGCAGGGCATGGCTCTGGCAGGAAAGCCGCCAGCCTTCCGCAATCAGCGCTTCCCCGAGGCGGGTTATTTCCGCGGGTCGGATCGGACTCAGGTGTGCCGCTCCTTCCAAAACCCGAAACCGGCACCGGCCGCAAATGGCTTTGCCGCCGCAGAGCGTTTGGATGGGGATATCCTGCATCAGGTAATTGTTAAGCAGGCTGAACGCCGGCCTGACCGTTACGGTGAGTGAGCGGTTTTTGATGAATATTCGGGGCTGGTTCGGCATGGCGGGGCTCCTTATTGCACGTTGACCGAGGCTTCCGGGTTAAAGGGGTTGGTGCGCACCGACAGGGAGTAGAGGTAGGGATAGTTGTGGCGGAGGTAGGCTGCGTAGGGCAGCCATTGCCGGACCAACGAGTTGTAGGCCCGGTTGAGGTCTCCGTTCAGATGGTTGTGGTCCGGGGGCGGGATGTTGAGCAGATCAGTTCGTGCGGAAAGTTCCTCGGTGAGGTGGAACACCGCCTGGAGATGCTCGGTGAAATTTTCCTGTTCCAGGGTGATGGGGTTTTCCAGCAAGGAAACCAGGGACTGGCGTTGCGAGGCAAGAAAATCGTGCAACCGCGTCAGATCAACCTTGGTCACATCAACCGTGAAAACGTGGGGGCGGATGCCTTTGTCGGCTTGCTTGAAATCGCGCTCCGTCCAGTGCTCCTTAATGGTGAGATGCTCCCTGAGCTGGGCCAGGCTTGGGTCCGCCTGAGCGCAGATGGCCAACAGTCTGGTGCCCACCTCGCTGAAATAGACCCCGATGATCAGGTGCATTTTTTTGTGGCGGGCTTGAAGTTCGTGCCGACTGAGCATGATCTCGGTGGCATAGGCGACCACACCTAAAAAAGCGCCGGTTCCAAGGAGGATCAGGGTAACGGTGAGCATCTTGCCTGTCTGGGTGACAGGGTGGATATCGCCATAGCCCACAGTGGCGATGGTGACGATGTTGAAATAAAAGGCATCGGCCAAGGAGAGATTTTCCGTATGCATGAAGGCAAAAGTGCCTGAGATCACGACCAGCACAAGGGCGGCCAGGAAGAAACGGAGGCGGAAGTGGAGATGGTTCATGGGGTGTCCTTTACTGGTTGGGATGGTGCGGTGCGCAGGGTGAAGACGGCAATCTCGCCGGGGCAGTTGAAGCGCAGCGGCGCACCGGAAGCCCCGACCCCCCGGCTGGTAAAGCCCTGCATGCCCTGGTATTGCCAGAATCCCCTGGCGGTGTAGCGGGGGGCGCGGCTGTTGGTGAAGAGGGGTGTGCCCGAGCCAAGGCAGATCTGGCCGCCGTGGGTATGGCCGCAGAAGTAGAGGTCGGCCCGGTGGTGGGCCGCTTCCTTATAAGCCTCCGGCGAGTGGGCGAGCAGAATGCTGAAGGCATCGGGAGGCACGGCGGCAAATGCCTTGTCCGCATCGTGGGTTTTGTAATAGTTGGGGTCGTCGATGCCGACCAGCCAGAGAATCCCGCCGTTTCGTTCGATCCGGGTCGCATCGTTGACCAGCATCAGCATTCCTGCTTCCTCAAAATCGGGTACCAGTTCGATGCAGTCGTGGTTGCCCAACACCCCGAAAATTCCGTGTTTGCTCCGGATATGCGGCAGCAGGCGGCGCAGCTCCCGGAGGCTCGGAGCGATGGGGCCATAGGTTTCCATGCGGATATCGCCGCCGATCAGGCAGAGGTCGAAGCTCCGCCGGCCGAGGCGGGAGAGAACCTGATCGGCAAGTCCCGGCAATCCGTCCAAGTGCAGGTCGGTGAGCAGCAGGATGGTAAAGTTCTCAAAAGGTTTGGGCAGGGTGGGGCAGATGATCTCGTGTTCGGTCAGTTCATGTTTGAGGGCGTTGGCCATGCCCTGCTGGTAGCGGCCCAGAAATCGGAAAACGCTGCTAACCAACACCCGGTTGTAAATGAGGGAGGAAAGGTTGAACAGGACATGCCAGCGGGCCAGGGGCTGGTGGCAGGCGCGCCATTCGCGCAGCCGCACAGTGGAGCGGACAAAGCGCGGATAGTTTTCCATGGGAGGCCGAAAGAGAACATATTTCCAGAATCGGGCTCCGGCATGGGCCACCGGCACAAAGATGACGAGGGCCAGGAGCGTCGACCAGAGAGGGGCCTGCATCCGCTCGCCCAGATAGAGGGTCGGCAGCAGCGCCTCGAAAATCTGGTCCAGCCCGAAGACGGATTCGCCGCTGGCAAGACCCAGTCGCCGTTTGATAAAACTCGAAAGCAGATCGCCTGCCATGAGCAGGGTTGCGGCAAAAGTCGCGGTCTGCCAGGATACGTCCAACAGGGGAAAGGCCAAGGCGCCCCCGATGAGGCTGGCTATGATGCCCCGGATGGTTTTGTGGGGGCCGAACAGCGGCTTGTGGTCAAACCAGGTGCAGCCGTGGTCCAAGGGACGGGCGAAACGGTCGCCCAGCACCAGGCTGGTCAGGGGAGGCAGCAGGTTGCCCCAGAAGAGAAAGCAAAGGATTTTGATCGCGGCGATCATCTTTCGATGGGTCCGTAACAGCAGCACTTACCCAGGTTCAGGTCGAAGGGCTGTTGTCCTGCTATATTGATATCCCACTTATGCCGAGCCTGTCGAAGCACCTGTCGGGAGCAGATTATTAATTGTTGCGAGACGGTCATCGGTGTCCTGGGGGTCAGCGCAGGGGCGGGTTGAAATAGCCGTAGCGAAGTCTGGGGAAGCGTTGTTTCAACTGACGCAGCCAGACGCGGATGCCGATGGGCGGGCCGGCCTCCTTAAATTGGAGGGTGTCGAAATACCAGTCCGGGTCCATGTTGAGGTTTCGCAACTGGAGAAAATCCGGGCTGTATTCACTGATCAGCTCGCAGAGGGCGGCAAATTCCCCCGGGTCGTCGGTGAAGCCGGGCAGGATGAAATAGTTGAGCGAGACAAAGCGGCCATGCTGTTTCATGACCTTGATCGACTGTTTGACCGAATCAAAGGTGAAATTTTTTGGCCGGTAATAGCGTTGGTGGTAAACGCGTTGCGCGCTGTTCATGCTGACTCGCAGGCTGTCCAGTCCGGCATGGGCCAGGCGGGCCACGGCCTCGGGCAGGGAGGCGTTGCTGTTGAGGTTGATGGTGCCCTGGTCGGTCTGCTTGCGGATCAGGAGGATGGCCTGTTCGATGGTGTCGGCTTGGAGCAGGGGTTCGCCCTCGCAGCCCTGGCCAAAGCTTGCCACCCCGCCCTTGACCGCCTTGAGATGGGGTACGGCGATTTCGGCAATCTCCTTGGGGGTTGGGACAAAATTGATTCGATCCTGGGTGGAGGGGCAGCAGCCCGAGGGCTGGAGTGATATACAGCCGACGCATTGGGCGTTACAGACCGGCGAGGTGGGCAGCGGTGCCTCGAATTTGCGCAGGAAGTAGTTGATCGCCGCCGGACAACGGTAAGTGAGGCAGCATTTGCCCAGGTGCTGGATGAGTCGGTTCAGTTCGTGTTTCCTGAGCCATTGTTCGGTGCGGTGGACAAGTTTTTCCGGATGGAAGCGGTTCATCTCCTGGCGTTGGTCCGGATCGCTTCGGAAGGCGCTGACCCAGAATTGTCCGTCGAGCCAGCCTACGGCGGTGTATGCAAATAGAGGCAGATGGGGCAGGTCGGCGCTAGGTTTTTCAAAGGCGGCCCAGTGGATGGCGGTGTGGGCCGGGGACATGAAGGCCGCCACCGCCTGGAGCCCGGCGTCCGGGTCCAGTGGGTTTTCCGCAACCAGGAGCGGCTCGCCGGTTTCAGGATCAATCCCTACCGGGGTGCGGCCCGGCAGCACGAAGATGTCGCTGCCCTCGGGCAGGGGGATAAGGTCTTCGAGGTTCGGCCGGAAAAAATGGCTGCCGCTGCGACCAGCCATGTCAAGCTCGGGATAATCCGTGATCTCGCCTGCGGCGTTGGCAAAAACCAGGCTGGGGATTCTGTCGGGGTGTCGGGGGGAGCTGCTCATCGCGGAGATTCCACCTGGCAGGGGAGAATCCCCTTAGTTTTACGGACAAGAATATTGGTCTCAATCGCGGTCACGGTTAGTCTCCTTGGTGCCTTGGCGGATGGCCGCAGCCATGTCGCCTCCCTGTGATTTTTGGCAGGGCGCTGGTTATACAATGAGCGGAGCGGCTTGGGGATGATGGGTTGCCCCTTGCCGGAGAAACGTGCTCGGCCTGGAGATCCTCCTGTTTTCAGGCAGGGGGACAGTAAAAAAAGGTAAGATTGTAGTATGGTAAAAGAGGGGGATTGTCAACACGTGTGTGTGGTTTTGAGTCCGAAATTCGTGAGGGGTAAGGGGCTGTGAGGGGCTCTATCGAGGGGCTTGCCCTTTTGCCGTTTCGAGGTACAGTTTCTGCGCCAGTTCCTGGTGGTTCTTGGTTTCCTGGGCGAGAAATTTCATGACTCGGCTCGCCTTTTCAGTCATGCCTTCAAAAAGGGAGAAAACATTTTTCTCGATCAGGGAACGCTCCAGGTCAATGGTGCAGATCAAGGCCTGGCGGGTGTCAAATCCATCCGCCTCCGCCCGTTCGATCTTTTCCTCAAGTCCTTGCACAAAGGTTTCCAGGGTATAGGTTTTGATGCGGCCTTCGTTGAAGAGCATAACCTTTTTTTCCGTTGCCTCCCGGAGCTGTTCGAGCCAGCCGGCGTGTTTTTCTTCATCCCGGGCCAGTTTGTTCCAAAAGTCCGCATGTTCAGGAAACTTTCGGGAAAAAATTTGGTAGAGCCTGGCCAGCAAGGTTTCTTGTCTGAGCATAAGGGCGATGATCTTTTCCTGGTATGGCTTGAGCACGGGCTCTGTGGTCATGATTCCCTCTGTTCTGGCAGTTAGTGTCGGTTCAGCAGATCTGGTCGATGCCGACATTGTCGAGACCTTCGAGCAGCTCGATCAATCGATAGATGTGGGTCGGGTTGGTTACCAGGCTGCCGTGCTGCGGGGCGATCAGGGCAATATCCAGGGTCTTGATAGTGCGCATGGCATTGGCCAGGGCTTTGCTGCTGGGCATAACATACCGGTGAAAGGCGATAATGTCCGCCATGGCGCAATAGGATCTTCCATGTGGGCAATGGGTAAAATCGCGGCAGTCGAAACATTTGTCGGTGAGTTCCAGATGGAGATCCCATTTGGTGGAGAAGCTTCCGAAAAGATCGCTGGTGAAAAGGGTTTTCGTCTGTTCGTCGTAGGTTACGAAGCTGCCGGTACTATGGCAGTATGGGGTTTCGAGAAAACGCAGCCTCCGGTCGCCAAGCACAAGCGTGTTGTCGTTTTTCTTGATTGAGGCGATATGGTGGTGGTGTTCCGGTCCGGTGTAATAGCGAATGAAAATGTTGTTGGCCGGATGGGAAAGAACGCTCAGCGCGGGATTTTCGCAGGCATCAATGAAATGGGGGATGGAGCCGCAGAGGTCCGGATCGTAGTGCTGGTAGAGCAGATGGCTGATTGATTTTGGGTCCAGGCCGGTCTGGAGGATCTTGGTCATCACCACCGCAAAGTCCGGACGACTGCCACCGTCGATCAGCACGGCCTGCTTGTTTGCGCAAATGAGATACGGGTTGCAGTGCAGGTTGCTCTCCTGGTCGAAAAAACCAACCCAGAATATTCCCTCGGCGATCTTGATCGGCCGGTCATACTGGCGTGCTTGCTGCATGTCCCGTGTCCTTTTTCTGTTCCTGCTGCTCTTGCACGACGAAGTATGCCTTCATCCTGCCCTTGTTTTTAAGGGGAACCTCGCCCCGGTCTTCGCAGACAAAACCGGCGGGCAGTCGGAGCCTGGTTTCCTCGGAGATATTGACTCGTCCCGCTTCTCCTGCCGATTCAAACCGTGAGGCGATGTTGACCGTGTCGCCGAACACATCGAACTGCATGCGGTCCTGACCCACCACGCCGGCAGTGACCGTGCCGCTGTGGATGCCGAGCCGGCACTGAAAATAGCGTTCCTGCTCCAAGCCGAAGCGCTCCAGGTTGAAATCGGCCAGGGCGGTCACCAGCTTCATGGCGGCGCTGACCGCTTGCTGTGCATGTTCCCGGGATGCCAGGGGGGCGCCGAAAACGGCCATGTAGGAGTCGCCGATGGTCTTGATCTTGGTCCCCTGGTAATCCTGCACTATCCGGTCAAACAACCGGAAGATCGCATCGATGATTTCGACCAGCTCTCCCGAGGACAACCGTTCCGCCAGCCGGGTAAAGCCGACGACATCGCTGAAAAGAATGGTGCAGTCATAGCTGCGGGGCGCGAAGGTGCCCAGGTATTTGATCTCTTCGGCCACAACCGCAGGCAGGGTATTCTTCAGCAACTCATCGACTCGCTGCTCCAGGGCCACGAATTTCTTCACCATGGAGGAGAGCAGCTCCTGATGGATGCCTTGATCCTTGAGGCGGGAGATATTTTCCAGGTGGGTGCGCAACAACCCCCAGTGGTCCGATTCGCTTTCGGCGGTCAGAGAAAAAAGTCGCGAGTGAATCATGTTCATCCTGTAGCGCTTTGTTTGGAAAGGATGTTCGGCAAGGACCGAGAACGTCCAACCCAAAAAGGTAGATTCATGTTGGCAGAGAGGGGAGGGGATGTCCAGAAAATTTTTTGTTTTTCGCAGGAGGCCAACCCGTTATTCATGCAGATTCCCAAAGGTCGGCAGCATATAATTTTCCTGACGGACATGGGGTTGTTCAGCGAACACGAGGGGAACCTTGGCGTGGACATTCTTTCCTGTGGACAGACACGCAGTTATCGAACGATAATCAGGACAAAAAGCTATTGAGTTTCTGTGATAATTGTGTATTTTGTCCCTCTTGATTTCGGCAACAATTTCCTAGGAGGATATCAGATGCAGCAGACAGCGGAAGCAAAGGCCTGGAGTATCGACAAGGCCAGGGAGCTGTATGGTATTGCCCGGTGGGGATTGCGCTATTTTGATATCAATCCCAAGGGGCAGGTGACTGTTTCCCCGCTCAAGGAGCAGGGCGGCACCGTCGCCATCGTCGACGTGATCAGGGAAGCGGTGGATCAGGGTCTTCATTTCCCCATGCTCATCCGCTTTCACGACCTGTTGCGCAACCGGGTGGAGCGGATCAACAAGGCATTCAACGACGCCATCGTCGAGCTGGAATACAAATCCATCTATCGCGGCGTTTATCCCATCAAGGTCAACCAGCTGCGGGAGGTGGTCGAGGAGATCATCGACGCGGGCAAACCCTTTCATCACGGCCTTGAGGTCGGTTCAAAGCCGGAGCTCTACGCGGCGTTGGCTTTTCACGAAGATCGGGAAAGTCTGATCATCTGCAACGGCTACAAGGATTCCCAGTACATCAAGACCGCGCTCCTGGGCCGCAAGCTGGGCAAGAAGATCGTCCTGGTGGTGGAGAAGGTCGAGGAAGTTGCCAATATCATCCGCTATGCCAAGGAATTGAAGGTGGAGCCGATGGTCGGCCTCAGGGTCCGGTTGATGAGCGGCGGCAAGGGCAAGTGGGAAAAATCCACCGGCGAGGACGCCAAGTTCGGCCTTTCCACCCAGGAGATTCTTCAGGTTTCCGATCTGCTCAAGGAGGCCGGTCTGGCCGATTGCCTCAAGCTCGTTCATTTTCACAGCGGCTCCCAGATCCCGGATATCCTCACCATCAAGAAGGCGGTGCGGGAAGGGGCCATGTTTTATGCCAAGATCAGGCAGATCGGGCATGCCTTGGAGTATATCGATGTCGGCGGCGGCTTGGGCGTGGATTACGACGGCAGCCGCACCACCTTTCATTCGTCCATCAACTATTCCCTGAATGAGTACGCTCGCGACATCGTCTATAATATCATGGATGTCTGCGATTCCCAGGGGGTCGAACATCCGGTGATCGTCAGCGAGTCGGGCCGGGCCGTGGTGGCGCATCATTCCGTGCTGGTGGTGGAGACCTTCGGCGACATCAAGAAGATGGAGCATGCCCGGCAGCCTGCCAAGCCGGAGATCAGTCATAAACTAGCGAATGAGGCCTGGTACAACTACACCCACGTCAACCCCAGCAACCCGTTGGAGGCTTACCACGACGCCCTGCACAACAAGGAGGAGACCCAGGTTCATTTCGAGCTGGGGCTTATCGGTCTGGAGGTGAAGGCTGAGGTGGAGAAGCTGTTCTGGCTCACCGGCGCCAGGGTGCTTGAGCATTTCAAGGATGCCGAGTACAAGCCCGACGATATTGTCGAGCTGGAGAGCAAGTTCTCCGATCAGTATCTCTGTAATTTCAGCGTGTTTCAGTCCCTGCTCGATCACTGGGGCTACGGGCAGCTCTTCCCGATCATGCCCCTGCACCGGCTGAACGAGGAGCCCCAGCGCAGGGGAACCTTGGCCGACATCACCTGCGATTCGGACGGGAAGGTATCAAAATTCATCAACCTGTATGAAGAAGGGGTGGACACCCTGCCGCTCCATGATCTCAACGGCAAGCCTTATTATCTTGGGATCTTTCTGACCGGCGCCTACCAGGATATCATGGGGGATCTGCACAATCTCTTCGGCCGGGTGAACGAGGCCCATGTCTTCCTGGATGAGGATGAAGATTCCGGGTACTACATCGAGGAGACCATCGAGGGCACCACCATGGAAAAGGTGCTGGCCCTGGTTCAGTACACCGGCACCGATCTGAAGCGGAAGATGAAGAGTCAGGTGGACAGCGCCATCAAGGAAGACAGGCTCCGGCCCAATGAAGCCATGCGGCTTTTGGGCGAGTACGAGAAGGGGCTGAAGGGCTATACCTATCTGGATCTTAAAAAGGTCCGAAAGAAGGGATAAGGTTAAAGGTTAAAGGCGAAAGGAGACAGGACAGGTCAGGGATGGGAGCAAGGGCGGTTTTTGGCTTTAACCTTTAACCTTTAACCTTTCACCTTGCGCCTTGATCCTGTTCTTAATCCTGGGGGCGGAGAACCTTGAGTACGGATTCAACGACCTGGTAGATCTCAAGGTCATCGCCATACACGTCCTGCACCTTATCGTTCTCCACGAGATCCTCGCAGATGTACTGGGTCACATAGAGGCTGAGGAAATTGGGGTCGGCCACCAGCTGTCTCAGCGGGGCGATCTTGTACAGCATGTCAAATTCTTCCATGCCGGAAAGCTTTTCAAACAGCTCGTTGAAGATCTTCCGGATCGCAGTCTCGTCAGTGATTTCGAGGATCTTTTTGTCCAGAAGGCGCTGCACCATCTTGGTTGCCAGTTCATCGGCGTTCTTGTAAAGCAACTGCATCATATAGCGACGCTCTCGCTCGCGTTTGCGGTCGATTGCGCCACCTGCCGTGTCGTTGTGAGGTCTGCTGTGACTGCCCATTTCTCTTTTCTCCCGCACTTGAGTCGAATGTTATTGAGATGAATTTGTAGTTAAATAACGGAATTTTCTATAAAGGGAAAGTGTAAAGATAAGAGAATTCTTGCATTCGGGTAAAAATGTTTTATGAAACAGCGGGAAGGGGATGAGCTAGGCCCCGTATCCGACGCTGATTACTTCTCTGATATTGAGGTGGGAAATGACAAATACTATTGCCGCAACACGTTTGACCATCCTGTTGCCTGCGGGCCGTCTGCCCTTGGCAATCATGGAAAAGGCCAATGAGCTGGCCCGGAAATACCAGCTGGAAATCTACCTGAGCACGCTTCAGAATCTACGGCTCATGGGGATCCGGGAGGAAGACCTGCCCACGATCCGTGCGGAGCTGGCCGCGCTGGGCGCTCAATTCAAGGGGCCGGGCAAGTTCCCGGTTCCCCGGGTCTGTATAGGTGTCCGGGATTGCTCCATGGGCATCGGCGACCCGGAGCGGATTTCCGCCCTCATCCTCGAGCGTTTCAAGGACCGGGAAAAGACCAAGCAGAAGTTTAAGATCGCCATCTCCGGTTGTACCCTGAGTTGTTCGGGGGTACTGACCACGGACATCGGCATCATGACCACCCGCAAGGGTTTCGATCTCTATGTCGGCGGCAAGGGCGGCACCAGCCCCAAGGTCGGTCGCAGGATTCTTCGGGATCTGGATGAGCAGGGGGTGGTGGCTGCGGTGGCGGAGCTGGTGGATTTCCATGACGCCCATACCGAGACCAAACAGCGCATGGCAAAGCTGCTTGATCATCCGGATTTCCCGTACAAAGAGGCGGTGTAGGCTGCGCTGCGCGAATTTCCGGGAAGATGTAGATATTTTTTCTGGCGTTTTCTCTTTCGTCTTTTGCTTGCCTAAAAGAAGAAACCAGAAAAAGGCTCCCGGCCACTTGTCCCGCCGATGGCGGGATACCCGGAGTTTATGCCCCCTAGGGGTACTCCTCGATGCTGCCGCTGCTCGGCGGGGTGACAACGGGATTTTGCGTGCATAAGGGCACAAAGGCCATGACTGAGTTGGTTTCTTGGCTAAAATTTTTTTAAGCGGCTCAAAAGGGGCGTTGACCCGGCATGACTGATATTCCGATGGTGCAGCCCGAAATTCTCTTTGCCGTTGGCGTACTTTTCTTCGCCTATTTCATCCGCGGCATCGCGGGTTTTGGCTCGGCGTTGATTTCCGTGCCCCTGCTGGCCATTTTTTTCCCTGTTTCCCAGGTGGTTCCCCTTGTTGGTCTGCTGGATTGGCTGGCCTCGGTCAGCCAGGGGTTGCCCAACCGGCGGCTTATCCGCTGGTCCGATCTGTTGCCGCTTTTGCCTTTTACCGTGCTGGGAGTTTCCGCCGGCCTCTATCTGCATACGGTTCTGGCGCCGACCAGTCTGCTCCTCGCCCTCTCCATTTTCATCCTGCTCTACGCGGTCTATGCCTTGTTGCCCTTTCCGCCCCTGCACGGCGGGCGGTGGCTGGCCGGACCCGCCGGTTTTCTGGGGGGCACAGTGGGTGCTCTTTTCGGCACCGGGGGGCCGTTTTATGTGATCTATCTGACACTGCGGCAGCTGGATAAAACGGAATTCCGCACCACCATCGCCACGGTTTTTGTGATCGACGGTCTTTGCCGGATCGTGGGGTTCTCCCTGAACGGGTTTTATACCCTGCGCATCTTGGCAGTCGGCGCGGGGATTGTGCCCATTGCTGCCTTTGCCCTCTGGCTTGGCGGCCGGGTGCATCTGCGAATCAGCCATGTGGCTTTTGTCCGATTGGTAAGCATCATTCTGCTGGGCAGCGGGATTGCCTTGATGCTCAAGGCTGTTGCCGGCTAATCGCTCTGCCGGCTATTCATAAAGGGAGTAAATCATGAAGCCCCTCATGCAATTGAAAAAATATTCCGCTGAACTGGTAGACCTGCACCATACCCTGGCCCTCATGCAGTGGGATCAGGAAGTGCGGATGCCCCGCCGGGCTTCGGAAGGGCGGGCCGGGCAGTTTGCCACCCTGAGCGGTTTGGTGCATCGCCGGGAGGTGGCCCCGGAGCTTGGCGCTCTGCTGGCGGAAGCCGAGAGGCAAAAAGAGGGACTGTCCGTGGAGGATAGCGCTCTGTTGCGGGTCATGCGCCGGAGCTATGAGCAGAATGTCCGGCTGCCCGAGGATTTTGTCGCCGAGTTTTCTCGCCTTACCTCCCAGGCTCAGATGAGCTGGCTTGAGGCCAGGGAACAGTCCGAGTTCGCCATTTTTCAGCCCCTGCTGGAAAGGTTGGTGGTAATGGCCCGGCAACAGGCCGAATACCTGGGGTATACAGATCATCCCTATGACGCACTTCTGGACCTCCATGAGGAAGGGCTCTCAACTGATCAGGTGGCGGGGATGTTCGCCGAACTGCAAGCGCCCCTGGTTGCCTTGGTTAAAAAGTTTTCCGGACGCCTGGCCCCCTTGTCGTTTACCGCGCCATTTTCCCTGACCGGGCAGGAGCAGTTTGCCGAACATCTTCTGGTGGCCATGGGCTTTGATTTTTCCCGGGGCTGTCTGGCACGTTCGGCCCACCCTTTTTCCAGCACCCTGGGGCACCATGACCGACGCATCACCAATCGTTATGCCCCCAAGAGCCTGGACTTTATCTTCGGGGCGTTGCACGAGGGTGGCCACGCCCTCTACGAGCAGGGCATTGACGAGCGATTAGCCCACAGCCATCTTGATGACGGGGTTTCCTTGGGCATCCACGAGTCGCAATCCCGGTTCTGGGAGAATGTCGTGGGGAGGGGTCGACCATTCTGGCAGAGGTTTTTTCCGGAGTTGCAACAGGCCTTTCCGGCCCAGTTTGCGCAAACAGGGCTCGATGATTTTGTCCGGGGCATAAACGCGGTTACCCCGGGGTTGATCCGAGTTGACGCCGATGAGGTGACTTACAATCTCCATGTTCTGATCCGTTTTGAGATTGAAAAGGGTCTGATTGAGGGGAGCATGGAGGTCGCCGATCTGCCTCGGGTTTGGCGGGAAAAATACCGGCAGTACCTCGGGGTGGAGGTTGAATCCGACGCCGACGGGGTCTTGCAGGATATCCATTGGGCCCATGGCAGCTTTGGCTATTTTCCCACCTATACCATCGGTAATCTCGCTTCGGCTCAGATCTGGGAGGCCTATAAGCAATATGACCCCGGCTTCAAGCAGACCCTTGGTGTCGGCAATCTGGCAAAGGTCAGGGAGTGGCTGGTTCGGGAGATCCATGGTCACGGCAGCGTCTATCTGCCCGAGGAGCTGCTGGTGCGGGTAACGGGCGCACCGCTTTCCGCCCAGCCGTTCCTTGCTTATCTTGAGGAAAAATTCAGCCGCCTTGTCGATTGATCTTTTGGTTTTTAATGTTCGACACCACTGGTGTCCCGTGAATTGTGAAAAACATCTGTCATGCCGATGAGATGCTGATTGTGGGCGCAGCAAAACGCAATTTCAGGGTGAGTTGTTGCATTTTTTTCGATACATCTCTTTGAGTTTCTTGGCAAAGATCAGCATCCGGAGCAAAAAAAACGGTCGTTTCTCCGCGGGGTCCAGTTCGGAATATCCCAGAACACCATCGGTATCCTCTCCCGTTGAAGGGCATGGGGGAATGGTCCTCGTTCGGATCCGGGGTTGTGTTCCAGTCTTGAAAAAGCGCCGGGCAACTGGTAGGGTGCGGGCATGAAACTTTTTGTCACCGTACTTGGTCTGATCTTTGTTCTGGAAGCGATTCCCTATGTCCTTTTTCCCGAGGCCATGCAGCGGTGGCTTGCCCGGATCGGGCAGATGCCAGCCGGGGCCTTGCGGGTCACGGGGCTGTTCGCCCTTGGTCTTGGTCTGTTGCTTTGTTATCTTACCCAGCGAACCGGGCTCATTCCCTGACGAGGGGCCGGTTTTCTCGCATTTTTCCGTACCAGTAAATTCAATGGATTCCATGACCAGTAACGCTGATTTTTTCCTTGTCTCCTATCAATTTGCGTTGCCTGAGGAGAATATCGCTCAGCATCCCTTGTCCCGGCGTGATTCGTCGCGGCTGTTGGTGGTGGATTGTGTGACCGGGGAGACCAAGGATAAGACTTTTTTCGATATCTGTGATTATCTTGCTCCCGGTGATCTTCTAGTGGTCAACAATACCCGTGTTTTTCCTGCCCGCTTGCTTGGCAAAAAGGAAAGCGGCGGCAAGGCGGAGCTGTTGATCCTGGAATATCCTGTTCCGGAGTCAGGTTCTGTCGGCGGGGATGTGGAAGGCTGGCAGCTGGCCGAGGTGGTTGGATTGGTGAAAAGCGCCAAGCGGCCTAAACCTGGGGGGCATCTGCTTTTTTCGGAAAATCTGGTGGGGGTGGTGCGGGAGTTGCTCCCCGACGGCAAGGTGCGGGTTGCCTTGCGATATCGGGGCGATTTGGCCCGGCTTTTGGAAGAGCACGGAGAGATGCCTTTGCCTCCGTATATCCATCGTGAAGAAGGTCAGTCGGAGGAAGACCGGCAGCGCTATCAGACCGTTTATGCCGAAAATCCAGGGGCAGTGGCCGCGCCCACCGCCGGGCTGCATTTTACCCCCGAGCTTTTGGAAAGGATTCAGGAACGTGGGGTACGGATAGCCCAGGTAACCCTGCATGTCGGCTATGGAACCTTTGCTCCGGTGCGGGTGGCGGATATCCGGGAGCATGTGATCCATGCCGAATACCTCAAGGTTTCCGAAGAGACAGCCATGCTGGTTAATGAAACACGGGCATCGGGCGGGAGGGTTTGGGCGGTGGGGACCACCTCGGTGCGGGCCTTGGAATTTGCCGCCCGGGAGACGGGGCAGGTCACAGCCCGAAGCGGGTTTTGCGACCTCTATATCTATCCGGGTTATCAGTTTCGGGTGGTTGACAACTTGATCACCAACTTTCATTTGCCCCAATCATCCCTGCTGTTTTTAGTCAGCGCCCTGGTGGGTCGAGCGCGGATTCTTGCGGCGTACGGGGAGGCGGTGGCAAAGGGGTACAGATTTTACAGCTACGGGGATGCCATGGTCTTGATTACCAAGCATCCCCAAGGGTGATTCCTCTCAACCGCACTTGCAGGCTGAGCCTGCCTTGGCCGGACAGGAGGGGGCTGCGTCGGAGCTTGTTGCTGCCTGGCAGGGCGAGGTTGTCTTGCCGGGGGTGCTGCTGTAGCCATCGGAATACCAGCCTCCGCCTTTGAGCTGGAAGGAGCTTCTGGAGATAAGTTTCTTGAGGTTGCCGGTGCAGGCGGGGCAGGTGGTCAGCGGTTTGTCTGACAGGCTCTGCTGTGCTTCAATTACATCCTGGCAGGCCTCACACTGGTATTCATAGATAGGCATTTCTGGTCCCTCCGTTTTGAGTCCAGTACGGTGATAGGTTGAAAAAAAATGCCGGAAACAGAATTTTTTATTGTTTCCAGCGAAACATCTGTAAAATTGCTATACATTAAAAATATTGGCATTCTTAGAAATGGGTTATAATTTAATGTCGGTTGTCTGATCTGTCAATGCCTAGCCACGGATTCCTCGACAGGAAGAGGGGGCTGGCTGATCCCCAGATATAAAACAATGAGGAACAGGCGTGCAGAGAATACTGTTAGGCCAGGCTGGTCCGGGAATGATTTTGGCCAAGGAAATTCTTAACCCTGAGGGGATGGTGCTCTGCGGGGCCGGCACTGCGTTGAGTCCGGCCTTGATCGAGCGGTTGGCCGGCATGGACATCGTTGATGTTACGGTGGAAGGGCATCCCGTGATCATTGAGGGCGAAAAGTCCCTGCAGGAGGAATTGCAGGAGGTTGACTTGCGCTTTCAGCGGGTTGAAGATATCGCGCCGCTCATGTATCTCAAGAAGCGAATTCAAGCCAGGTTGGCGGCCTCGCGGAATTTAGGATAGGGGCCGTTGCAAGTTAACGTGTGCAAGTTGCCCGTCGCGTTACGGATTTTTATGCAGTGACGGCTATACGAAATGACCAAGTTGTTTTTTGTCACGGCTTTTGGTCGTTACGAATGAACCAACACATTTTTGCCACTATCGTTACGGTCCCTTATGCCGATCACGAAGTTGCAATGCTACGGATTCTTAATGGCGGCTCATGATGGATGAACAAAAACGTGCCAAGTTCAAAAAGGTGTTACGGGAGATAAAAAGCCTGCCGACCTTGCCGGGAATCGTTGCCAAGCTGGGCAAGATGGCGGAGAATCCGGATACGACCACGGAGCAGATGGGCCGAGTGATCAGCAAGGATCATATCCTGGCCAGCAAGCTGCTCAAGTTGGTCAACTCGGCGTTTTACGGATTTCCGCAGCGGATCAGTTCGTTGAACAGTGCGATTATTCTTCTGGGTTTTAATGTTATCAAAAGTTTGATTATCAGTGCCTCCATCTTTGAGGTCATGGAATCGCAGGATGTCGAGCTGTGGGAGCATTCCTTGGGATGCGCCGTGGTATGCAACGTCTTGGCCAGGCATCTGGGGGTGAAGGATCCCGAAGAGATCAGTACCGCCGGGCTTATCCATGATATCGGCAAGGTTGCCATCAAGATGGAGTTGCCCCGTGAGTACGAGATGATCACGGAATTGTCCCGGCAGAAAAAGATCTCCAGGCTTGAGGCGGAAAGGGAACTTCTGGGGCTTGACCATGCCGAGGTGGGGAGTTGGCTGGCCAAGAGCTGGAACCTGCCCAACAAGTTGGTCGAGCCCATTGCCTGCCATCATGATCCGCAGCTTGCCAAGGAAGAAAAGCAGTCCAGCGCCATAGTTCATTTTGCCGATATCATGATTCGGGGGCTTGGTTATGGCCATGCCGGAGATATCTGGGTGCCGCCGCTGAACAACAAGGCCTGGAAGTTGTTGGCCCTTACCCCCGGCGATATCGATCCGCTGCTGCAGGAGGTGGAGGAAAAGCTTTGGGACGTCAAGGGCTTCAGTCTCGATATTCAGTCCGGTCAGGAAGGCGCGGCATGAGGATTTTCTCCCTTGATCAATCATTCGCCAAGGATCCCTGTAGATGTCCCGTATCCTGATTGCGGGCAGCGACTCGCTGATCATGCCGGAATGCCGGCTTATGCTTGAGGCCAAGGGATACACGATGCAGCATTGCCTCAATCTGCATGAGGCCTTGGCGCTGGTGCTGGAAGATCCCCCTGATCTGCTGGTGACGGAAAAGGGTTTTTCCGGAAAAACCGGGGATGTTGATTTGATCCGGGCCGTGAAGGCTTGTTTGCAAAAGGCCAATATCCCCATTTTTCTGGTCATGGAAGAGAGCCAGCTTCAGGTTGAGCTCGACTGGGACAATTATCCGGTGGATGACATCCTCACCAGACCGTTTACCCCGGAGCTCCTGCTTACCCGGATTCGGCTGGCCGAGTCCCGCATGATTCGCGCCTTTGATAATAATCCCCTCAGTCGGCTTCCCGGCAATACCTCGATCATCCGTGCCATCCAGCGGGTGCTGGGGGCGCCGGAAGGTTATGCTGTCTGTTATGTGGATATTGACAATTTTAAGCCCTATAATGATCGATATGGGTTTTCCCGTGGCGATGAGGTGATCCTCATGGTGGCTCGGGTCATGGTCAACGTAGTGGACGAGGTTGCCAGGAAAGGCAGTTTCGTAGGGCATATCGGTGGGGATGATTTTGTTTTTATCGTCCGGGAAGAGATGGTTGAGCCGGTTTGTAAAAAGATTCTGGCCAATTTCGAGCTGGTGCGGAATATGTTCTTGAGCGCGGAAGATATCGCGGTTGGCGAGTTTGTCGGACGCGATCGACAGGACCGTGAGACACGCTTCGGACTTTTGAGCCTTTCCATCGCGGCGGTGACAACCGGTGGGGGCAGGTACACACATTACGGCGAGGTTTCTTCTGTTGCTTCCCAGCTCAAGCATTGCGTGAAAAAACTAGAGGGCAGTAATTATCTGATCGATCGGCGGGAGAGATAGGCATAAACCTGCTCTTTGCAGGAGGGTGGCGGCGGAGCGAAACTGAATATAGAGGAGAGATGCAGCACCTGATCCGAATGTGGATACAGGTGCTTTTTTTATGCTGTTTTTTGTCTTCGGAAAACAGCTCTGTAATGATAACCAATTGGCTGGGCCGGAATTGTCTTTGTCTGGTCTTGACTTGAAAAGAGTTGCTTTGATATTTGTTTTACGATACGTATGAATCTATATGTCGTTTAATTGTAATGATCAATGGTGGAGGAAGTAGATATGGGGAAATCGCTTGTCGAAATGGCGGCGGATCTGGTTCAGTCGCAATGTGCTTCAAAGGGGATGAATACAGAGGAAATAACTTTGGCCTTGCAGGCTACTTTTAATGCCTTGCAGATGTTGCAGGCAGGCGAAGCAAAAATGCAGACTGGAGTTTCAGAAGGAACTGCCGGAGCGGTTGCTGCTCCAAGCACGAGCCCGGAAAAATCCATTCAGAAAAATAAAATAATCTGCCTGGAGTGTGGGCAGGAATTCAAGATGCTGTCGCCAAAACATCTGCGCTCCCATGACCTGACCGGCAGGGAGTACCGGGAAAAATGGGGCTTTTCCCTGCGGCAGCCTCTCTGTGCCAAGGCTCTTTCCGAACGGCGCAAGAAGGCAGGCAAGGATCGCGGTTTGCCGGATAATTTACGCAAGGCCATTGCCAAGCGCAAGAAAAACGGTCAGGCCAAGAAGGCGGCTGCCGAGAAAAAATAGCCCCTGTTTGGGGCGAGATTTCTGTTCTCCTCAAGGAGGGCCTTTGACCGTAAGGTCGGGTCCTCCTTTTTTTGTGACAAGGCGGGGTGTTTTTATTTCCGGGTGTGAGGGGGCGGCCTCAAAACAGGGATGGCTGTTGACTTTTTCCCGAATACGCAGCATAGTGCGCGCTATTTTTTACTTCTTTTACGGCTTGGTGTATAATTCCTCCAATTTTCCTTGTGAGACCTGCATGATTGGTATTTTTGATTCGGGTGTGGGCGGGATGACGGTGGCCAAGGCTGTTGAACAGCTTTTGCCGCAATACCGCATTGCCTATTTCGGCGATCTGGCCCGGACCCCCTATGGTTCCAAGAGCCCGGAAACCATTATCGCCTATGCCCGGCAGAACACGGAGTTTCTCCTCGGGCAGGGGGCGAAGATCATCATCGTCGCCTGCAATACCGCAGCCAGTGTGGCCTCCGAGATCTTGCAACAGGAGTTTCCCGTGCCTGTCTTCGAGGTCATCAGCCCGGCGGTGCGCAAGGCCATAATCACCAGTCGTTCCGGTCGCATCGGGGTGATCGGCACCCGGGCCACGGTTAAGAGCGGGGTGTATGAAAAAAAGATCCTGGCTGAGCAACCGGGATACACTGTTTATTCCCAGGCCTGCCCGCTTCTGGTTCCCTTGGTAGAGGAAGGCTGGTTGAACAAGCGGGAAACGAAGATGATCCTCCGTCGCTATCTTCAGCCTCTGCGGCTCAGGCAGGTGGATACCTTTGTCCTCGGCTGTACCCACTATCCGCTGTTGAAGGATTTGATCCAGCCGCGCATCGGCAAGCGGGTGGCGATCATCGATTCCTCGGAAGTTGTGGCGGAGAGCCTGGCACATTTCCTGGGAAGTCATCCTGACATCGAGCAGCAGCTCGAACGAAACGGGGAAAGCCATTATTATGTTTCCGATGTGACCGATGCGGCCCTTGATATAGCGAAAAAGGTTTTCGGCCGTCCCATTACCCTGGAAAAGGTTACCTCAGATATTTTCAACAGGAGTCATGTGTCATGAATATTTCCGGTCTTCGCGTAACCCTCTTGTTCTCTGTGTCGATTGGCTTCATGTTCTTGGCGGTTTTTCCCGGTTCAGGCCGGTGTGCCGGTCTGACGCCCTTGGAGCTTGCTCAGAAACTCCAGGCCCGCTATGAAGAGACCAAGACCATGACCGCCGATTTCAAACAGTTGACCTCGGTCCCCATGAGTACCCGCAAGCGGCTTGGCGCCGGCAAGCTGGTGATCTCCAAGCCCGGTCGCATCCGTTGGGATTATCAAACCCCGGACAAGCAGGTGTTGATCAGCGACGGCAAGAAGGTTTCCATGTATCTGGCCAATTCCGCTCAGCTGGTGGTCCAGCCTGTTTCGCAATACATCAATTCCGATGTTACCTATGCATTTTTTGTCGGCACCGGTAATATTGTTCGTGATTTCAGTGTGCTGCCGCCGGAAAGGCAGGGTGATGCGAACCTGAAGGCGATCAAGCTCGTGCCCAAGACCGCGCATCCGCAGGTGGATTATCTCCATCTCTGGATCGACGAGAATTTCATGGTCCGTCGTCTTGAGATTGTCGATCATTTCGGGAGCATAAGCGATCTGTCTTTTTCAAATATCCGCCGGAACGAATCGGTCTCGCCGGAGGTTTTTGTTTTCACCCCGCCTCTGGGCACGGAAATCATCGAGCAGTAAAAACCGCTCAGCAGCACCGCATCTGCTTTATCATCGGCCTGCTCGTGTGCAATAGCACACTTCGCAGGCCTCTTTCGCGCATCTGCGGCACTGTTGAGCGGTTTTTATTTTTGGGGGGCGAATCTTTGCCTCAAACGATTATGAGCAATAGGAATGGTTGAGAACACAGACCAGGCGAGCCCTCGGTTTCGTCTTGGGCTTATTGCCATGCCTTGGGCGCTTTTCAATCGGCCCTCTGTTCAGTTGGGGGCGCTGAAGGGCTATCTGAATCAGGCCGAGCCGGATGTGCGGGTTTCCTGTCTGCATCCCTATCTTGGTTTGGCCAAGTCCCTTGGCCCTGAGTTCTATCGGGAAATCTCTCGGGATGTCTGGCTGTGCGAAGGGTTGTACGCCGGGTTGCTCTTTCCGGAACAGCGTGCGGCGTTGCGCGGTTTTCTTGGCAAAAGGTTGAAGCAGTGCAAGGGGGCAGGCGCACTTTCGCTGGAGGACCTTTGGCGGAAGGTGGATGAGCATCTGCACAACTGGCTGGCCCGACAGGATTGGACTCAGTTTGAGCTGGTAGGATTTTCCGTCTGCTTCAACCAGCTGCTGGCTTCGCTTGTTGCAGCCAAGCTGCTCAAGGCGCGGCAGCCGCAACTGCCCATCGTTTTTGGCGGCTCTTCCTGCGTGGCGGAAATGGGCAGCTCGCTGCTGGAAGTCTTTCCCTGGCTTGATTATGTGGTGCATGGCGAGGGGGAACTGCCGTTGGCGAATCTCTGCCGGGTGCTGGCTGGGCGCCAAACCGCCCTGGCTCCCCAGATCATGACTCGAAACCCGCCGGCTTCCGAACAGGCTTTTATCGGCAGCCAGTTCAAGACCCTTTTTGAGCTGCCTATCCCGGACTACGATGATTATTTTCAGGATCTGCGTCGGGAGTTTTCTGGGGAGCCTTTTGTGCCGGAGCTGCCGGTGGAATTTTCCCGGGGCTGCTGGTGGGGGAAATGTAGTTTTTGCAATCTCAATCTTCAGTGGCATGGTTACCGGGGCAAGAGTGCGGAGCAGATGGAGCGGGAGGTGCTGACTCTGTCCGAGCGGCATGGCTGTCTTGATTTCAGCTTTACCGATAACGTCTTGCCCGGTCGGGAAGCCCCAGCTTTTTTTGAAAAGATGGCGTCCGGGGAAAAGGATTTTCGCTTTTTTGCCGAAATCCGGGTGAACCAACGGGGGGAGATTCTCAAGGGATACCGAGAAGGCGGGTTGGTGGCGGTGCAGTCCGGGATCGAGTCCCTCAGCCAGGGGCTTCTTGAGAGGATGCGCAAGGGGGCCACGGTCATGGAGAATTTGGCCTTGATGAAGGAAAGTCTTGCCTTGGGCATCCGGCTGGACGGGAACCTGATTACCGGTTTTCCCCAGTCCACCGAGGCGGAGGTGCGGGAAACCTTGGTCAATCTTGATTTTGTTTTGCCTTTTACCCCTCTGGTCGCTGCTTCTTTTTTTCTCGGTCATGGTTGCGAGGTAGCTTCTGACCCCGGTAATTACGGGATCCGTGCCGTTGTTCAGCATTCCCATAATCGCAAGCTCTTCCCACCGCAAATCTTGCAGGGTTTGACCTTGCTGATCAACGATTATCGCGGGGATCGGGAGTATCAGCGTGGGCTCTGGCAACCGGTGGTCAAAAAGATTCGCGATTGGCAACGGTTTCACGAGGCAAGGCGTTGCCCGGCCCATCTGGTTCCGCCGCTTTCCTACCGTGATGCGGGCAATCTCTTGATCATCCGTCAGGAATTGCCCGGGCGGGCGACCCTGCATCACCGGTTGCGTAATACCTCCCGAGCCATCTATCTTGCCTGCGAAACCATAGTCGAGTTCGATGAGCTTGCCCGCCTGTTTCCCAAGCTTGGCACGGCGCAGCTGGCAACTTTTCTTGCCGAACTCTCGGCAAAACGGTTGCTCTTTGCCCAGGGAACAAGGTACCTTGCCCTGGCGGTACACAGGACGATAGGAAACGGTTTATGATGAACACTCAAGGGGGTATGCCGCTCCCCATAAAAAAACTCGTGATCGGCGGCTGCCGAAGCGGCAAGAGTCGCTACGCCGAGCAATGGGTTGCGGAAAACTTTTCGGACAAGGTCTTTCTTGCCACCCTGGAAGCCCGCGACGACGCGGAGATGGACCAGCGTATCGCTCTGCATCGGCAAAGTCGGGGTGCCGGATGGCTGACCGTGGAAGAGCCGCTGGATCTGGCCGGGGTGATGGGTAAAAACGAGATTGGGGCGGAGGTCTTCCTTGTTGATTGTTTGACCATGTGGCTTACCAATATGATGATGCAGGACTTCAGCGACGAGAAGATTCAGGATGAGGTTTCCCGGTTGTCCAGGACCGTGGCCGCTCTCTCCGTCTCAGTGGTGTTGGTTGCCAACGAGGTCGGTTTGGGGGTCGTGCCGGAATCACCCTTGGGCAGACGTTTTCGTGATCTGGCAGGCTGGACCAATCAGCAGATGGCTTTGATGTGTCAGCAGGTGGTTCTGGTGGCTGCCGGTCTGCCTCTACGGCTCAAGGGTTGAAATGGATACTACGATGATCAGTGCCCAGGGCGCCCACGGCGGTGATATTCTCTCCATGGCCAAGCGGCTGGGCTGTGGCGTCGGCGACATTATCGATCTGAGCAGCAATCTCACCCCACTGGGCATGGTGCCGGGGCTGCGGGAAGTGCTGTGTGAAAGGCTTCAGGAGATCAGCTTTCTGCCGGAAAGCGGCAGCGAAACACTGGTCAGGCTTTTTGCCGAAAAATACGGCTGTGCTCTGCGGCAGGTTCTGGCGGGCAACGGTACCACCGAATTTATCTATGCCGTACCGGCCGGCGTCCAGAGCAGGCGTGCCTTGATCGTTGCCCCGACATATGGTGATTACCAGTTGGCCAGTGAGTGGGCGGGGCTTACCGTTGATTTTTTCCGCCTCAAGGAGGAAGAGGATTTTGCTCTGGATTTCAACCGGTTATCCACCCGTCTTACCGGGGGGGAGCTGGTATTTTTCTGCAACCCCAACAACCCCACCGGCAGAGTGGTGGCAAGCCGCGAACTGCTCGACTTTATCCTCGCCCATCCGTCTTCGGAATTTCTCATCGACGAATCGTACCTGCCCTTTGTCAACGAACCGTCCCTGGCCGGGTTTCCCTTGCCTGCCAATATGTTTCTGCTCTGTTCCTCCTCGAAGATTTACGGCATCCCCGGCCTGCGCCTCGGTTTTCTTGTGGCCCATGAGGAAAAGATGGCCCGTTTCGCAGCGCACCGCAAGCCCTGGGGCGTGAACCGCATGGCCCAGGTGGCAGGGGAGTATCTCCTCGCCCATGGCGATGCCTATGTGCAGTCGGTCCGTGATTTTATCGATCAGGTCCGTCCGGATTTCGTTGCTCGGCTGGCGGCTCTGCCCGGAGTACGGGTGATTCCAGGGGCGGCGAATTTTATTCTTTGCCGTTTGACCGGACAAATGACCGCAGCCCGGTTGCGGGAGGCGATGATTCGCCGGCGCATCATGATTCGGGACTGCAGCAACTTCACCGGTCTGGATGCCAATTATTTTCGGGTCTCGCTGCAGGAAAGAGATCGGAATGCGCGATGCTTGGCCGCGCTTGCCGAAATTATGGGAGGATAGTTATGAGAATCGCGATCATCTCCGATACCCACGATCACATTGTCAACCTGCGGGGGGCAGTAAAATACTGCAATGCATACAGCGTGAGCATGATCATCCACTGCGGCGATCTGATTTCCCCGTTCATGCTCGACGAACTTGCCCGCTTCAGCGGGGCGGTGCATCTGATTTACGGCAACAACGTCGGCGACCAGCATGTTATCTCTCAGTCATGCGGGCTCCGCTTTCCCACCATCAGCCATCATGGTATTCTGGGTGCGGTGGAGGCGGGGGGGCTGAGAATCGCTTTCACCCATTATCCGCAGATGGCCAGGGGGATCGCCGTTCAAGGCTTGTTCGACGTGGTGTGTTGCGGTCATAATCACCGCTATCAGGTGGAAAAGGTCGGCGATTGCCTGCTGGTGAACCCCGGCGAGTTGCTGGGCAAGGATGAGCAGCCTGGATTCTGCATCTTGCAGTGTGAAACAAAAGAGGTGGAAAGGGTGGAGATCGGCTCCGTCATTGAAGTTTTTTAGCCACGAAATCCACGAAAGAACACGAAAGAAAATTTAGATGGTGAGGGGGGATAACCATGCGGGATCAGGTGGTTGCGCAGTCAATGCAGGCAACGCTCTGACTGGCCTGAGTAGTTACAGAATTTCGTGTCCTTTCGTGGCTGATAATCAAAAAAATAACGTGTTGGTAAGGGTGATGACAATGACCGATGATGATAAAAGCTTTGCCGAAATGTTTCAGGAAACAGCTGGTGGCACCAAGGAGCGCTTGCGGCCGGGCCAGAAGATCGAGGCCACCGTGGTGCGCATTGCCCGGGAATGGATCTTTCTCGATCTGGGGGCCAAGAGTGAAGGGGCGGTGGCTAAAAACGAATTCACCGATGGTGAGGGCAACCTGACCGTGGCCGAAGGCGACCGGGTGCAGGTCTATTTCCTTTCCGAGAAGAACAACGAACGGTTGTTCACCGCCAAGGTGAGCGGCGGGGCGGTGGCCGGTCATCTTGACGAGGCCTGTCAGAACGGCATCCCGGTTGAGGGCACGGTGATCAGCGAGATCAAGGGCGGTTTTGAGGTTCGCTTTTCCGGCAGTGTCAGGGCTTTTTGCCCCTTTTCCCAGATGGAGATGCGCAGGATCGAAAACGCCGAGGACTACCTCGGCAAGAAATTCGCCTTCAAGGTCACAAAATTCAGCGAACACGGCAAGAACATCGTGGTTTCCCGGCGGGCTCTGCTTGAGGAAGAACGTGCCCAACTCAAGGAGGGGCTGCAAGAATCCCTGGCCATCGGCCAGAGCGTCAAGGGCGTTATTACCTCCATCCGGGATTTCGGCGCCTTTGTCGATATCGGCGGCATCGAGGGGTTGATTCCGGTTTCCGAGATCGCCTGGGGAAGGATTGAGGATATCCACGAGCGGATTTCCGTGGGTCAGGAAGTAACCGTCACCGTGCTCAAACTCGACTGGGATCAGGACCGCTATTCTTTCAGCCTCAAGGATTCCATGCCCGACCCCTGGGACGGGATCAGTGGTATGTTCTCCGAGGGCAGCGTCGTCACCGGCAAGGTTGTGCGGCTTACGGAATTTGGCGCCTTTGTGGAACTTGCTCCCGGCATCGACGGGTTGGTGCATATTTCCAAGCTGGGAGCGGGGCGACGTATCAGCCATCCGCGCGAGGTCGTCCAGGTGGGTGATGGCCTTGAGGTGAAGATCGACAGCGTGGACCCCGAGAAAAAACGGTTGTCCCTGTCGCTCCCCCTGCCGGCCAAGGCTGAGGGGCAGGAGACGACCGGCAAGGCGGGCGGCAAAAAGGGCAAGCCTGCGGGCGAGGGTGAAAATCGGGATGATTTTCGTCAGTACATCGCGGAAAAGAAGCAGGATTCCAAGCCCATGGGTACCTTTGCCGATCTTTTCAACAAGGGGCAGGCAAAGTAGGGTGGGCAGAGGCCGGTTGAGTCATGTTTCTCCCGGACCGGGAGAGGTTTTCAGCGTCAACAGTTGTCTGTGCTGTCTTGGCTGTTTGCCGCCCAGCGGTACAGATAGTCGTTGAGTTTCAGCTGCTGCTCCAAGGGGATGGAGTCCCAGGCCCCGGTTTGGGCGCATTTTGGGTAGCGGGTTTCAAAAACCCGGTTCCAGGCCGCCGAGCTTTTTGATTCCACCCAGAGAAAGGGGGCGCCTTTGTCATTGTTGCGGGAGTGGCAGCCTTTGCAGACATTCTGGAAGAGCTTGCCGCCCTCGCCCCAGGGGCGGCTTTCCCACTCCAGCGGGCCTTCGTTGAGAACCCGGCAGGTTTGGGTGGTCGCGTCATAGCGGGTTTTTGGTGCGGCGTCCGTCTGGTTGGCGAAGGCGGGAACTAGGAGCAGGGCTGCGAGGGAAAGTGCGAAGCGTTTCATTGAATCCTCCTGGATGGTTGCCTAAGCAAAAACGCTAGCGCGGTTTTATCTTTTATGCAAGGAGCAATATCCGGCGCTGCCTCGGGAAATCCTTAACTGCAATTGTGCAGCTGCTTGAATGGGTACGGTTATTTTTCATCGAGACCCTTGCGCACCGTATTAGCCAGTTCCCGTACCGACACAGGTTTCATCAGATAGGCCCGGATGCCCATGGCCTGGGCCTGCTCCTTGTTGATCAGCTCGCTGAATCCGGTACAGAGGATAACGGGCAGGTCCGGGCTTATGGCCAGTGCCTTCCGGGCCAGCTCGAAGCCGGTCAAGCCGGGCATGGTCATGTCGGTTATCATCAGGTCAAAGGCTGTAGGGTCGTGTTCCACAAGGGCCAGGGCTTTTAGGCTGCTGCCGCAAACGGTGACATGGTAGCCGAGATTTTCCAGGATCGCCTGCAGCATGTCGGTGATCATCACCTCGTCGTCCACCACCAGCAATCGCTCCGTACCGGTGGGGATGGTCTCCCGGCAGACCGACCCGATCGGCAGGATCGGCGATTCCGAGACCCTGGGCAGATAGACATGGAAATTCGTGCCTTGGCCCGGTTCGCTGTAAACTGTGACCTGCCCATGGTGGCTGTTGACAATGCCGTGGACCACGGAAAGCCCCAGTCCGGTTCCTTCTCCCTTGCCCTTGGTGGTGAAGTATGGCTCGAAAATCCTGGCAAGCGTAGCGCGATCCATGCCGCAGCCGGTATCGCTGACCCCAAGCAGTACATACTCTCCGGGCGAAAGCTCGGAGCTGGTTACCTTATTGTCTTCCACTCCGATGGTCACTTTCGAAAGGCTCACCCCCAGCACCCCGCCGGTCTCCCGCATGGCCTGATAGGCATTGGTGCAGAGGTTCATGATGATCTGATGCAGCTGGGTCGGGTCGGCCAGGATGGCGCCACAGTCGGGGGAAATCTCCTCGCGGATCTCGATGGTGGATGGCAGGGAGGCCCGCAGCAGCTTGAGCGCCTCCTTTACCACCAGATGCGGTTGCAGGGGCTTTTTCTCATGGGGGGATTGGCGGCTGAAGGCGAGAATTTGCTGGATTAGATCCTTGGCCCGCAGGGCAGCCTTGGTGACCTGCTGCAGGTTGCCGGCCAGGGGGTCACCCGGGGAAATTTTGGTCAGCGCCAGCTCGGTGTAGCCGATGATGGGGGCCAGGATGTTGTTGAAGTCATGGGCGATGCCGCCTGCCAGGGTGCCGATGGCTTCCATTTTCTGGGATTGCCGGAGTCGTCTCTCCATCTGTTCCATCTGGATTTGTCCGGTAATGTCCTTGGCGATGTGGACAAAGCCGGTAAACCCTCTTGCGTCGATAAGAGGGAAAGAGGAAGCGGCAAAGGTTTTTCCCAGATTTTCATGGCAGATTGTTGCCCGGTGAAAGTTGAAATCCGAGCGGGCCAGAACTGCGGGGCATCCGTCGCAGGGCTCGGTCGCTCCTCGGAATACCTCGTAGCAGTATCTGCCGATCAAATCCGCCGGCGTGACCTGGAACAGGGCGCCCGCCGCCCTGTTGGCCTGGACGATCCGCATTTCATGGTCATGGATGGTCACGATATCGTCAATGGCGTCAAAGGTTTTTTCCCATTGGTCCTTGATGCTGCGCACCTTAATTTCGGCGAGCCTCTGTTTGAGAATGGCCCAGACGTTGTTCATATACAAGGAAAGCTGGTTTGCGTCCGCCTGATCGTAGGGTTGCTCCTTGTTGCCTACCCCGATGATGGCCACGATCCGCTCCCCGTCAAAAACCGGCACGCCCAAGTGGCGGAGCAAGGGGAAATGTCCTTCCGGGTAGCCTTTGCGCTGTGGGGTGTTCTGGTAGTCGTTGATGATCACCGGTTGGCGGAGGCGGATGCAATCGGCCCAGATTCCGGCCTTTTCCACCGGATAGTGCGTTGATTTTGCAGCCGAGCACTCGGCCTGAACCCCGGGCGACCAGGAAAGCAGCTCAATGGTCTGCTGGTCCTCGTTTATGAAATGGAGATAGCCCACCGCGCTGTTGGTGAGCCGTACCGCCTCGGCCAAGGCATAATCGGCCATGGCGTCCTTGGAGGTCCAAGATCGATGGGCCAGATTGAGCAAGGCCTTGGTCTGTTCTTCGTCTCGCCGGGTTTTCTCTTCAGCTTCCTTGAGAGCGGTAATGTCGGTGGCGATCTCCAGCCGGACCAGGCGACCGTCGATCCAGGGGATTGCCCGGTCATGGATGTGAAACCAGCGACCGGTGACGGTGTTCTGGAAATTCCAGGTATAGACCTCGTCGGGTTTGCCGTCGGCAGTCAGCAGGTAGGGGTTGGTGCAGAAAGGACACGGCCCGGTCTGGCCGGTCTGAATGGTTTGCCAGCAGATGGAGCCGGTGATGTCGCCCAGCAGATCCCGGCAATATTTGTTGGCAAAAAGGACCTCGTAGGTCTCCATGTCGGCCACATAGACCAAGGCCTCCAGGCTGTCCAGGACGGTTTTCAGCATGGTATGTGAGGTCATGAGTTGCTGGTGGGTCGCCAGTTGTTGTTCTATTTGCTGGTTTAAGGCGGTGAACTGGGTGTTTACAGTTTTTGTCTGAAAACAGCGGAGAAAAATCAGGGGAGACTCCGGAGTGTTGCCTTGGCTGCGGTAGCCGAAGCAGCTGTATTGGAGTATCTGGCCGTCTGGTTCAAGGCGGGATAGGGTGCCTGGCACCTGCTGTCTGTTTCCGGCGCAGGCGGCAAGATAATCGGCGATCGTCTCGGCGGATTCGCGAACAAATTCGCCGAGTTGGCGTCCTGTCGCGTCATGTGGGGAAAGCCCGAACATTGCCGCGCCGGCAGGGTTGGCCGCAACGATTTTCCCGTCTTCTGCAAGAAGAAAACAGGCTTCGGGCCACGGCTCGCTCAAATCTGCAAAGAGCTCGGTCAACATATCCTAATTCCCGTAATATTCGCGCTGCTGGGCCATGGTTGGCCCTGAGGTCTGCCGCAGGCGGACAATAATCCGGTAAGGCCCGTTTTTAGCAGAAATGGATTTTTCAAGTTGCACCTCGGCAGAGCCTTGATTTGCAGGCGGTGACAATCCCGAAGACGTTGGCGATCATCCTGGGCAGGAGGGGGGATAGCTCAGTAATTGTCACGTAATAATTATCCGGCAGACGGCGGAATAAAGTCAAGGGGAAGATGGGGCTCAACTTCCGACCTGCCGCTGGCGGACGATTTCAAAAAGGATGACGCCCGCGGCCACCGAGGCATTGAGGGAGTTGAGGCTGCCCGCCATGGGGATGGAGACCAGCTCGTCGCATTGCTCGCGGACCAGGGGACGCATCCCTTTGTCTTCGCCGCCGATCACCAGGCAGACACTTCCTGAGAATTTTGTCTCATAGACGGTGTGCTTGGCCTCGCCCGCCGCCCCGTATACCCAGAAGCCTTTTTCCTTAACGGTTTGCAGGGTTGTGGCCAGGTTGGTGACCAAGCAGAGTTTCAGGTGGGCCATGGCCCCGGCCGCCGCCTTGGCAGCGGTGGCGTTGAGCGGGGCGGAACGGTCCTTTGGCAGGATAATGCCGGTTGCCCCTGCTGCCGCGGCGCTGCGGATGATGGCTCCGAGATTGTGCGGATCCTGGATGGAATCCAGGGCCACGATGAGCGGCTGTTGTTCGCCCCCTGCCTTCTTGAGCAGTTCGTGCAGGCTACAGGTGGCGATGGGCGCTGTTTTAGCCAGCACCCCTTGATGGGTCTTGTCCGGGGAGCTTGGGAAGCGCTGGCTCGGGAGAAAGCGGACCTTGACCCCCTGTTCCTGGGCAAGGGTAATGATCTCCTGGATCTTGTTCCCACCCTTGCCCTGCTGGATGACAACCTCCCGCACTTTTTTGGGCTGAAGCCTCAACATTTCAAGGATGGGATGGATGCCCCAGAGGAGGTCATCGTCCGGCTGGTTGCTCATGGTGTCTCCGAAAAACAGGTTTAAGGTGAAGGGTGAAAGGCCTAAGGCCTCCCGGATAAACGTGTGAGACTCCGATCCCGCATTTCCGGAAGATGGGTCAACACTGAAACCCGGCTTTCGCCAGGCGGCCGCAGGTCCAACCTTTCGCCTTGCGCCTTCAACCTTTAACCTTCTCCCAATCAATAGGCTGTCCGTCCGGGCTGCGGCGTGCCTTGCAGCGTTCGGCGATGACCACCGCGCGCAGGGTATCCACTGCCTCCTCCAGCCTGTCGTTGATTATCAGATAGTCGTAGCATCCGGCATCCTCCATTTCCCGGCGGGCATTGTTCAGACGCAGCTGCACGGTTTCCTCGGGATCGGTGCCCCTCCCTCGCAACCGTCTTTCCAGCTCCTGCCAGGAGGGCGGGGCGATGAAAAGGAAGATGGCGCCTGGGTGTCGGCAATCACGGAGCTGGCTGGCCCCTTGCACATCAATATCGAGAAAAACGTCAATCCCTTTTGCCTGCTGCGCTTCAATGGCCGCACGGCTGGTGCCGTAGAGGTTGCCATGCACCTCGGCCCATTCGAGAAAGGCCTGGTCATCGCGCATCCCTTCAAAGGTGGGGCGATCGACAAAGTGGTATTCCCTGCCGTTGCTCTCGCCGGGGCGCGGATTTCTGGTGGTGTGCGACACGGAAAAGGCAAGATGGGGAACCTTTGCCAGTAATTTTTTCAGGAGGGTGGATTTGCCTGCCCCGGAGGGCGCGGAGATGACGAAAAGATTGCCTCGGCTCATTTGGACGCCTTTTCCGGTTGATCATCATCGTTCCTGTCGTAGGAAGCCATGAAGCGCAGGGTGATGGTTTCCGGTTGCACCGAGGAGAGCAGGACGTGGTTGCTGTCCAGGATGATGATGGAGCGGGTTCGGCGGCCTTCGGTCACATCAATGAGCCGTTTTTGCTCCTTGGCCTCTTCCCGCAGCTTTTTCATGGGGGAGGATTTGGGGTTCACCACCGCCAGCACCCTGCTGGCAAGGACGGCGTTGCCAAAGCCCACGTTGATCATTCTTTGGTCCGGCATGGTCTTCCTCTGTTAAGAAGGGTGTTTAGCCTGAAGTCCGCTGGTCTTTTAACTACAGACGAAACACCTTCAGTCTATCCACCTGCTTTTTACTCAATATTCTGGATCTGTTCCCGGAGTTTCTCCACCTCGGTTTTCAGTTCCACGGTGAGATGGGCGGTGGGGGCATCGCTGATTTTTGAGGCCAGGGTGTTGATCTCCCGCAGGAATTCCTGGAGGAGAAAATCAAGCCTCCGGCCCACGGGTTCATCCGCCTCAAGAAAGCCGGAAAATTGGCTGATGTGGCTTCTGAGGCGCACCACCTCTTCGGTGACATCGGCCTTGTCGGCCATGATCGCGACTTCCTGGGCCAAGCGGAGGGGATCAAGATCGACCCCCTGCAGGAGATTGGCCAACCGCTCTCGGAGTTTCTCTGTCCTCCGTTGGACAATGGAGGGGATATCCTTGGCAATGGTCTCCACGGTCTTGGCAAACTCCTGCAACCGTTGGGACAATTCATTCTTGAGAGCCTCTCCTTCCTGTTCCCGCATGGACTGCGCCATGCTCATGGCCTGTCCAAGGGCCTCCGCCACCTCCGGCCAGACCGCTTCGAGGTCTTCCTCCTCCTCATGGGCAACGATGATCTCCTTGTAGTTCTGGATCATGGCCAGGGTGGGACCGTCGGGCAGGGAGAGATCCTGGCGGATCGCTTCCAGGCACTGGTGATAATTGCGGGCCAGTATCAGATTGGGGACCAGACGGATACCGTCGCCTCCCTCCGAACCCGGATTGACATAGACATCAACATGTCCCCGGCTGTAGTGGCTGGAGATCTCTTTTTTGATCCGATCTTCAAGGCCGAGATACTTGCGGGGAATCTTGATGCTCAGATCAAGAAATTTGTGGTTTACCGAGCGGACCTCAACGGTCCAGCGTTTGGCTCCGTTTATTTCACCCCGGCCATAGCCGGTCATGCTCAACGGTCTTTTCATCCGATTGCCTCGAGAAGTTCCGCAGTGGAGGCCGTGGCCGTGCCCACCTTACCCACCACGATGCCGGCGGCAAAATTAGCGATGGTTGCGGCGTCGGCGGCGGAAAGACCCACCGCCAGACCCAGGGCCAGGTTGGCGATCACCGTGTCGCCCGCGCCGGTGACATCGTACACCTCTTTGGCCATGGTGGGAATGGTGAAGAGGGGGTGCCCTTTTTCGTACAGAGCCATGCCTGCCTCGCCTCTGGTGATGAGGACCGCATCGCTGGCAAGTTTTTCCTGGAGGAGATGGGCTGCGGTTTGCAGATCTTCCTCGGTTTTAATCATCATGTCGGCCATGCGCTCGGCCTCGTGCAGATTGGGGGTGATGATGGTGGCGCCGAGAAAGCGTTCCGGGTGCTGGGGCTTGGGGTCGATGATGAGCGGGATGTCCTGTTTCTTGCTCCGGCTCCGCAGGTGAGTCATCAGAGGCAGGTTGATCATGCCTTTATTGTAGTCGGAGACAATGACCGCGTCAAAGCTCTCCAGATTGTCGTCGATGAAGCGGCAGATCTCCGCCAGCCGTTCCGGGCTCGGTTCTCCGGTTTTTTCCCGGTCGAAGCGCACCACCTGCTGGTGCTGGGCCACAATTCTGGTCTTGAGGGTGGTGGGACGGTTCCCGGTACGAACGATTCCGGCGGTAGGAGAGCCGAGTTCCGCCAGCAGACTCAGGAGATGGTCGCCCATGGCGTCGTTGCCGATCAGGCCGCAGAGGGCACCCCGGCTGTTCTGGGCGTAGATGTTGTGCAGGACGTTGGCCGCCCCGCCAAGAAGCAGGTTTTCGTGGGTGACATCCACCACCGGCACCGGCGCTTCCGGGGAGATCCGAGAAACAGAGCCCCAGATGAAGTGATCGACAATGATGTCGCCGAGAACCAGGATATTGGCGGAGCTGAATTTGCCGACAGCGGCGCGCAGCTGTTTTTTCTTTGTGCTGGACAGGGTCACGGACCGGCTCCTGGGGTCATGTTACAGAGAAGGCACGGTTGCCGAGACAAGGCGCAACCCGCCGTGAGGATACAAAAGTTGTGATTATAGACTTCTTGGGGGGGTTGGGCAAGCAAAGAAATGCGTGCCCGAGCGCTACCCTCAATGCGTATGGATAAAAAAAGGCCCTGCCGGGGGGATGATCCCGGCAGGGCCTTGCACAGCAAAACAACCCCAACAAGGCGGCTGTTTCTTAAGGGGCAATAGGGTTAGTCCTTAATCTCACACTTGCCTTGCTCGCATTCCACATCGGCAATGAGGAAGCGGCTGTTGATCCCCGCTTTGTCCAGGGCATTTTTGGCCATTTCCGCTCGGGCCCCGGTGGAGCAATGGATCAGCATCTCCTTGCCCTGAGGTAACTCCTTGATCCGTTTTTCGATCTCGTCCAGGGGAATGGAAACGCAATTGTTAAACGCGCCGGATTTCACTTCATCCTTGGTGCGGACATCAAGGATGACCTGATTGGTGTTGCCGTCAATGGCTTTCTTGAACTCTGCCACGCTTACCTCGCCCTTGCCCATCTGCCGTACCCAGGTGATGGCGGCGGGGGTGGGGCCGGTGGCCAATTTGTTGCCCTTGGCTGCCCAGGATTTTTCGCCGCCCGGCCAGATGGAGCTGGTCTTGACTCCCCATTTTTTGATCATATTGTAGCCTTTCTGCGCCTCCTCAAGAGAATTGGCGTAGACCACGGTCGGAGCCTTGGTTGGGAAGCCATCCTCCTGTGCCGCCAGCGAAGCCGTGGGGATATTGTAGGCCCTTGGGATATGGCCGGCCTCATACTCCTCCTTGGAGCGCAGGTCGATCAGGACGATGTTGCCTGTCTGGACAAATTTTTCCGAGGCGATCACGCTTTTTCCCGCCTTCTTCCAGCCGGGGATGCCTTCGAGCATGACGTGCAGGTTGCTAAAGCCCATCTTTTTTGCCATGGCCGCCGAGTTGGGGCTCATGCCGCAGGTTGGGCCGCCGCAGTAGAAAATGAGATGGGAGTTGTTGCGTTTTGCTTCGCCGGGGAGGGCGGCTTCGCCGGTTTCCTTGAGCACCGTTTCGGGAATGGAGATGGCGGTGGGGATGTGCCCCTCATGGTAGCGGGCCGCAGGCCGGGCGTCTATCAGCACGTAGTTGCCCTCTTCCGGGCCCATGGCAACGAGCTTGGCCAGTTCATCGGTCTTGATTTCCTTTACGCCTTCCGGCAGGCTGACAAGCTTCGGCTTGATGCTGGTGGCGAACCTGTCGTCGCCGCGCATTTCGAATTGGATGATCGAGGCTTCGCCTTCGACCGCGTGCTCGATGCCGGCGGTTTTGTCGTCGAACTTGATGAATTCGTTTTTGCCCTTCACCTCAATGGTGATGGTCTTGGCCTTGTTGGATTTGCCGGTGATCTTTCCTGCCAGGGTATTGGTGTTCTGGGCGGCCTGCGGGGCAGGATCCTCGGCAAGGGCGGATGAAGGGGAAAGGGTCGGGCCGGTTACCAGGAAGGCGGTAAATAACAGGAACGGAATACATTTGCGCAACTGCTTGTTCTGCATGATCGTTCTCCTTGAAAATTTAATGATTATCCGGGTGTGGTTCACGGGGTTTTCTGTGCTGTATTTTGTGTGCCTCTCCCTGGTTGGTGTCCCTATCCCCTGGCATCTGCAAGGCGTGCCGGTTACCAGCCTGTTTGGCCATGAGTCCGAAGCTGTATTGTCGGTTTGCCTGCGCTCGGCGAGAAGGATGTGTCGGCTGAGCATGGGCTTAAAGGTGTAAAGTTATTTTGCTGAAAATCTGTGCAGTCGATGACGCCATTGATCAAAGCAAGATGGATGCCATCGGCGGTTGCCATGGCGTATCTTGCTGAAATAATGAGTGATGTTCTTTGTGGTCGGGGAAGGGTGTTTTGAAAAGGGGTGCAAAGAGATTTGCTTTGAGGGCGGGGTGTGCAATGGTGCTTTCCGTTTTGTCACTCACTCGTCACGGTCAGCCTGCTTAAGCCGCCAGTTGAGGGCTTGGCGGGTGATGCCGAGCATCTCCGCGGCAATGGTCTGATTGCCGTTGGCCCGGTTCAGGGCCTCAAGCACCAGGAGATAGCCCGCTTCCTTGATGGATGGGAGCTGAGGAAGATCGGCGAACGGGGTTCGGGTCTCCGGATGTCTTTTGACCTCCTCTTCCAGGTTGGGGTGTCTGAGCCGGAGGTACTCTTTGAATGTATCCATGGACAGAGTTCGGTTCTTGTGGGTGCTCACCGCATCAAAAATCATGTTTTTGAGTTCCCGGATATTGCCGGGAAAATCATAGGTGCCCAGCAGGGAGATCAGTTCCTTGGGAAAGCTCGGCTTCTTTTTGTTGAGTCGGGCTGCACCTTCTTCGAAGAAATGATCGACCAGTAGGGGCAGATCGTCCAGCCGTTCCCGCAGGGGTGGGATATGGATGCGGTGGGCATGGAGTCGGTAGTAGAGATCCTTGCGGAATACGCCCTGTGCCTGCATCTCCTGGAGGTTCTGGTGGGTGGCGAAGATCATCCGGCAATCGGTGCGTTTGGGGAGATCAGAACCCAGGGGCAGATACTCCCGTTCCTGAAGAAGGCGGAGCAGTTTGGTCTGCGAGAGCTGGGAGAGATCGCCGATTTCATCGAGAAACAGGGTGCCGCCCGCAGCCTGCTCGATGAGCCCCCGCCGGGTCTGTTCGGCACCGGTGAAGGCTCCCTTTTTGTGGCCGAACAGGGTGTCGGCGAACATGGTGTCGTCAAGACCCGCCACATTGACCGGGACAAACTCGCCTCTCCGCTTGCTTAATACATGCAGGGCCTGGGCAATGAGCTCCTTGCCCACCCCGGTTTCGCCGGAAATCAGCACCGGCTCACTGGTCTCGGCAATGGATTCCATGTATTGGAAAATGGAGCGCATCCCCTTGTTGTGGGTGGTGATCCGGCTGAAGGCCTCGGGATGATCCAGTTTGTCCTTGAGGAAATGCTCCTTGAGCAGGTCGTTTTCCTGGCGTAAGCGGCTCAGGTCAACGGCCCGCTGCACTCCGGCGATGAGGCGGGTTTCCTCGCTGACCTTGGTGTAGTAGTCAAAGGCCCCGAGTTTCATGCACCGCACCGCGGTGTCAACCAGATCAAGGCCGGTGATGATGATTACCGGGATGCGGGGGTGTTCCTGGATAATGGCGGGCAGCAGTTCTTCTCCGGAGAGGTGGGGCATGGTGAGGTCAAGAACGATCACCCCCACCTCCTCGCTGCTCAGGATCTCCATGACCTTGCGGCTGTCGGCGCAGCAGCGGATATTGCTCAGGCCCACGGAGCGCAAGGTCAGGCTGAAGCTGTGCAGCCAGGCCTCTTCATCGTCAACCAGCAGGATGGGCCGAAACGGGGAGAGCTGTTTGTCCATGGGGTAAATCCTCCTGAGATACCGGTCCGGCGAAGCGCCGGAGGGTGGCGATGCGTACCCTACACGGCAGGTGTTGTTTTGTCATCCGGCATTGTCCGGGGCGAGGCAGCGAGAGTTTCCCGCCAGGCCGGAAAGAAGATGGTCGCGGTGGTGCCCGTCTCCGGGCTTGAGCTGAAGTGCAGCCTGCCCTGGTGTTCTTTGATGATCCCGGCGGAGACCGAGAGGCCGAGGCCGGTTCCGCCGTATGATCGTTTGGTGGTGAAGAAGGGGTCCGTGATCTGGTTCATGATTTCCGGAGCGATTCCGGCGCCCTGATCGTGGACGCACACTTCCACTTCGTCGCTTTCCGCGACATAGCGCGAAGCGACGGATATGGCGCCATCCTGGTCGGCAATGGCCTCGCAGCTGTTCTGGATCAGGTTGATCAATACTTGTTCCAGCCGTTGCCGGTTGCCCCGGATGGATGGCAGGGCCGGGGCCAGATCGGTGCTGAAGTTGCGGGTGGCGTTTTTGATCTTATTCTGGTTGAGGCGCACGGCCGCCTCGACGATCTCGTTGATCGTAATTTGTTCCATGTGGCGGGTGGTGTCCTGCCGGGCGTAGTCCTTGAGGTCATGGACAATGTTTTTGATGCGCCGGGTGCTTTCTTCCAGTTCAAGAAAAAGGCGGGGGATCTGTGCGCGCATCTCGCTGTATTCAATACCGGCGATGAGAAAATCGCCATTTTCCGTGTAATATCCGTCCAGGATGGGTTTGGCGCTTTCCCAGGCCTTGAGGAGCATGGAGGTGTTCAGCATGGCGATGCTGTTGGGGTTGTTGATTTCATGGGCCACCCCGGAGATGAGCACGCCGAGCGAGATCATCTTGTCCGCTTGGATCAACTGTTGCTGCTGGAGCCTGCTCTCGTCCTCGGCCCGTCTGCGTTCGGTGATATCCCGGATGATCCAGATGGAATTCCATTGGTCCTTGATCCGGGCTTCGGAAAGCGAGAGCTCGATGGGGAATTCGGTGCCGTCCTTGCGCCTGGTCATCAGTTCGATGGTTTCCCTGATGGGTCCGTCGACCACCGGTTTTTCTTCGCTGGGGCTCCGTTGGCCGGATTCGGGAAGACGTGGAGAAATCAGGGTGTGGATCGGCTTGCCCAGGGCCTCGGCCGCGCTGAACCCGAAGATCTCGGCGGCGGCCTCGTTCCAATAGGAGATGTTCCCCTGGTGGTCCATCATGGCGATGGCATCCTGGGCCGAGGCGGTGAGGTTTCTGAATTTGTCCTCGCTTTGCCGCAGGTCGGCTTCCGCCTCCTGCTGTTTTCTCCTGGTTGTTGCATAGTGGCGGGCCAGGGTGGTGAGCTCTTCTGCCAGGTTTTCCACCTCTCTGGGCCCGGTAAAGCTGAATCGCACGTTTTCCTGGCCTTTGTTCAGGATGGAGTCCAGGCCGGTAAGGATCGCATCCTTGATCCGGTCGATTTTTCTGGCCATGGCATTGGCAATGAGCGTAACGATGACGGCGATGCTGAAGACGATCCAGGCAATGTTATAGATCAGGGAAAGTTTCCATTCCCTGGCCGCGCTGCGGTCAACGGGCGCACCGAGCCACAGGGTCGGGGGAAGATTGTCGTTGAAGATGAGCGGCAGCCAGGTAAGGCGGTTTCCGGAAACATTTTCCCAGACGAAAGGGAGTTTGTCCGTCATGCGGGTCGCAAGGCCGGGGAAGAGGTCAAGGATATTGGCATCGGAGGTAATTGGGAGCGCAGGGTCCAGTTCCGGGAAGGTGGCCGGGACATGGACAATCTCGCCCGCAGGTGTTGCCCAGCAGGCATGTTTATGGGCATCGAGAAACAGGTCGGGCGCGATGTCCATGATAACCACGCCGGAGGTTGTCCCGTTCGCCTCGGGAATCGGGGTTGCCAGACTGAGACGGTTGACGACGGGGTCGGCGGAATCATTGCTCAGAAACGTCTCGACCTCGGATTCGTTGAGCGCCATCCCTTTCTGGAAGAGAGGGGATTGCACCGCTGTATCCGTCGGTGTATCGCGGCTGACTTCCAGCAGGGAGCCTGTGACCGGCGACAGAGAACCGCTATCCCGGCGGAGGTGGATCAGCTGGTTGCCGTTGGCGTTAAAAAGACGAACCCCGAGGATTACTTTTTCCGTATTCATCTGGCCGACGAGCAGGCTTGCCAGTCGCTGGTGCCCGGCTGGGTCCAGGGAGGAGAGGTTGAGCCCAGCGGTCATGGGGGTGGATGCCGCATGGATAAGGCTTTTTTTGATGCATTTCACCCTGGCGTTGAGGGAAAGAAAGCTGCTTTCTGCTCCGGCTGCGGTCCGTTTTTTTTCCACCGCCTCATGCTGATTGATGTGCGATCTGAGATTGACCCCTACCAGAGTAAGGATGGGCAGGATGCCAAGGGCCAGGAGGATGATGAAGATAATGGTCCGCAGTCTCATGTGCCGCCTTGGTTATAGGATTGTCTTGCGTAAAGAAGAGAGCTCTGTTTTTCTGACGGCAAGGGAATCATTCTCCAACGGAGGGATAGTAGCATGAAAGACATTTTGATTGCAATCACCGGGGCGAGCCTTGATTTTGATCTGGCCCGGAGCATGGCTCGGCTTATTGCCCTGCGGGAGAATGGGGATACGGATTGTCTCGCCTGGTCTGATGCGGGCCGAAAAAGCCATTCCCCCGGCTGTGTGCAATGCGAGATCAAGGGTCGGCCGGGTTGGGAGGTGTACGGAGAGAATCATGGCGGGAGGCTGAAGATCATCTTCAATCAAGGGGAGTATGTGTTTATTCAGAGTTGAGAGTTGGTTCTCTATAACGCTTTTTGTTCGGCTGGTAATTTTTGCCGTCAGAGCAACATGTTTCGTTCTGCTGTTCATTTCTTTGCTTAACCTCAATACTGCCTGGGGGTGTAACCCCGGCTTTCGCCTCAAGCAGTGCAAACTCCTTTTCTGGCAGCTTCGCCGCTGCTCGGCCAGGTGGTAAGGGGATGTTGGCTGCTGTACCCCTAGAGCCTCTCTCCGTCACGCCTGCCAATGTTTCGCTCAGCGCCTTGCGATAGAGGATGCGCTTCGCCTCCCAAGGAGCTTTTGCAAAATCCATCTGCTGGCCGAGGCTTCGGGTCTCGACTTTGTAACACCAGAATCCATTGGCGACCCGCATGACCTGACTGATTCCTTGCGGCGTCAGCCGGGAAAGTTCCTGGTCTTGCGGATTCAGGGGGTCGAGAAATCGGGGGGCAAGCAGACCGCCCATGGTTTTGCTGCTGTCCTGGGACATCTCTTTAGCCACCGTGGCCAGCTCTTCCCCTGCCAGCAAACGCTGGCGGGCTTTTTCGCAGAGGGTCTTCTGCTCCTGCCGACGGACCGTGCTGTCCATTGGGCTTGCATAGCGGAAGATGCCGCCTAGATTCAGGCTCTCCGGCAGGATGATCGGGGTAGTTTTCAGTTGTCTGAGCGTTCGGGGGATTGCCTGCTGTCGGGCTTGCTCATATTCCTGCAATCTTCGGCCAAGTTGGGCTTCCAGATCCTTAATCGGGGGCGTTTCCCCCAATGCCTTGTGGACTATGGCTTTAAGGGCCAATAAGTCCGGGGGGGAGAATCCGGGCTTGGCGGTGGTGAGTGATCCGGCCCAGGCTGGTTCGGCCTTGACGGCGGGGGGGTGGCGGAGGGAGCGCACCGCCTCGACATAGGGTCGGGCAGGACCCTTTTGCAAGAGATGGCCCAGGCTGAAAAGAGCGATGCCGTCATAGCCGTATCTTCCGGCGAGCCGCGCTTCTTCATTGAGTTGTTTCGGATCCTTGACATACGCGCCCAGTCCGGCCCAAAGGGTAATCTTCGGGCTGCGGAGGCTGTTTTCGGCAATCTGTCTGAGTTGATTGTCCACCCGGTCGGTATCCCCGAAATAGGTCATTGGGTAAAGGGCGTCCACCAGCCCCTCCGCTGCCCAGGCTTGCCATTCCTGGCCGTTTTCCAGGTAGGCCCCGGAGGGTTCAGGGAAAACGGCGACCGAGAGAATGGGTTTCGGTGCACCGGCCTGGTCCACGGCCTGGCGGACCTCCCTCAGTAGCTGGGTGACCTGGCCTGCGCGGAATTCGTTCCAGAAAAGGGCTGCCGTGGTAAGAATCCTGTCTGCCGGCGGCTGCGTCCCTTCAAGCCAAGCGGTAACGGTCTCCGCATTGAGCTCTTCCGGCAGAAGTCGGGGGTCCAGTCCCCAGAGCTGCTGGAATTCTCCGGCCAGCGTGTCGCTTTTTCCATAGCCGGGGCCGGGGTAGCGGATGAAGTCAAGATGGATTCCTGCCACCGGATAGCGGGCAAGCAGTTCCCGAACCACTGCCGCAAAGAGGGTCCGGTATTCCGGGGAGCCCGGGTCGGCGTAGCTGCCTTCGATCCAGCCCAGCCGTTTCTCCCGTTCGGAATAACTGGAAACCTGTCGCCCATTGTTGTCGAAGAGAATCCAGGGCTGGTCCGGGTGTCCGGGGTGCTTTTTGTTTTCAGGCGGGGTGGTGTCGCCCCAGAGGTAATAGGTGTTGAGCCAGGCATGGAGGGGCAGGGGGGCGCAGTCGTTGAGCAGTTGCGCCAAAGGGTCGAAAGTCACCGGGGTCCCGGCCAGGTTCTCGGCCCGGGGTGCGATGTCGCTTTGATACAGGGCATCGGCCCGGCCTCTGACCTGCACCAGCAGCTGGTCAAACCCTGCTTGCTTTGCTTCCCGACAGACCGAGGCAACCTCCGCCGGGGTGTCCAGCTCGAAACGCACAATCCAGGCGGAGGTCCGCAGCCGTGGGGCGCAGGCCGAGAGCAGAAGCAACAGGGCCAGGGCAGGAAACATGAAGCGCAGGTAAAGGGGGTGCGGGCTTGGCATCCTGGTTGACCTTTTGGCGGTAGGATGGTAATTTGCGCGACGTTTTCGTGACATGGAAATTCCATTTTTGTCCGCAATGTTTATCGTTTCCCCGGGGCACTAAAATTTCGGCAGCCCATAAAGAGGAGCCGTTCAGCAGTGCAGCGGATGCGCGAAAGTGGTCTGTCCGCTTACACACGGTATGCGGAACAGGCCGATGACAAAGCAGATGCGGTGCGGCTGAACGGTTACCCCGCATTGTTACCGTGCCGCCTACCTATTGCACCAGGAAAAAGATGATGACCGACCTGAAAAATTTCCCCGAGGGCATGCAACCGTTGGGTGACTCCCTGTTTTTCTTTGCCTGCCACCCCGAGGTTCCTTGCTTTACCCGCTGCTGCCGGAAGCTCACCCTCTTTCTCTACCCCTACGATCTCATCCGCCTGAAAAAAAGGTTGGGGATCACCTCGGAGGAGTTTCTCAACACCTACACCGGCGTGGCCCAAGGGGCCAACCCGCTTTTCCCCGCCATTGTCATGCGGATGCGGGATGATGCGGAAAACTCCTGCCCGTTTCTGGACCCGGAAAGGGGCTGTCTCGTCTATGAAGATCGCCCCTCCGCCTGTCGTACCTACCCTTTGGAACGCGCCGTTGACCGCAATCCGGAAAGGGGTCGGCCCCGGGCCTATTATTTCATGACCAATCACTCCTACTGTCTGGGACATCAGGAAAAAAAGGAGTGGACTGTAAAGGAATGGCTTCGCGACCAGCAGCTGGCCTATTACAATGCCATGGACGACCTCTGGGCCGAGATGGACACCCTCTTTTCTTCAAATCCCTGGCAGGGCGAGGGCGCGGCCGGGCCCAAACAGCAGCTGGCTTTCATGGTCTGTTACAATATCGACCGGTTCCGGCAGTACGTGGCTGAACATAATATGCTCAACGTCTACCGGCTGGATAAATCACGGAAACGGCTCATCGAGACCGATGACGAGGCCCTGCTCACCTTCGGCTACGACTGGCTCAAGTTGGTGCTTGGCAACAAGCCCACCCTCCAGTTGAAGCGATAAAGGCAATCGGCTCTTCTGGCCTCCCAACGGGACACCTCCGTGCATAACAGACTTGCAAATCTTCGCGCCTATTTCCCTGCCATTGCCTTCTTCTGCGGTTTTTTGTGGGATGCGCTCACCATCGGCCGGTCAGTGGCTCCTTCGGATCTCTGGATTCTCTCCGGCTATCTCGCCGGAGCGGCCTCCATCCTCTGGTGGCTGGGGCATCGCCGCCACGCCCTTGCGCTGACTGCGTCCGAAGGTGGCGCGCAGACTGCGGCGCTTTCGGAAAACCCATCTCCGCCCACTTTTTTTCGTTCGATCTGGTGGGAACGCGCCCCGTTCCTGCTTCTCCAGTTTCTGTTCGGCGGGCTTTTCAGCGCGCTTTTTATTCTCTACTTCATAAGTTCCAGTCACCTGACAGCCATGGTGTGGTCCTTGGGGCTTGGCGGTTTGCTGATCGCCAACGAGTTTCTTGACGACAAGTATCACCGTTTTACCCTCACCTGGGCCTTGTTCGGGCTCTGCGCCATGTTGCTGTTCAACTTTGTCCTGCCATACATGGTCGGCAGTATCAGCATGGTGTGGTTTTATCTCAGCACCCTGGCTGGAGCGGGTCTCACCCATTGGCTGCGCAAATATACGCGGGGGTGTCCCGGGCGGGTTGCGCCGGTTTGGATTCTCGCCGCCATGTTGGCGGTGGCCTATCCCTTGGATCTTATCCCTCCGGTTCCTCTGGTTAAGCGTGACATTCAGGTGGGAAGAAATTTTGAGCATGTGGGTGATGAGTATCGTCTCACCCTTGAAAAATCTCCGTGGTGGGTATTCTGGCGGGAGTTGTCAACCGAGGTCCATCTTGCCCCGGGCGAGCGGCTGTACTGTGTTTCCTCGGTATTCGCCCCGGGCGGATTGAGTACCCGTTTGTATCACCGTTGGGAGCATTACGATGCCAACCGCGGTTGGCTGACCGTTTCCCGCATGGGTTTCGGACTTTTCGGTGGTCGCAATGGCGGTTTCCGTGGGTATACCTATAAGCAGGATGTGCCGGCAGGGGAATGGCGGGTGAATGTGGAAACTGAAAATGGCCACACGATTGTTATCCATGCTTTTACCGTGGTGAAGGATGCCCCGCCTGAGCCGGACATGACGACGATACGGGGCTTGTGAGGGCGAAGGTCCCGTGTTGCTAGGTTTTTTTTCTCTTTTTCCTCTCTGTCCGGATGTGTTACCTTCCTGTCAATAACAATGACTTATTTTGGGATCAAGCTCTGGATGAAAAAGATACTTCTCTGCCTTTTGCTCAGTGCCGCAGCCTTCATGGCGAATGGCTGCGGCTCGGTGCAAGTGGTGCCCCCCGAGGCGATGGGGCCCGATGTTTACCGGATCAGCAACTGGGGCACCTCGAGAACGATTCTTTCCGAAACCGTGAAAAGCGCCACTGAGAGATGCGCGAAGGAGAATAAGCAGTACCTCTTTGTGAAGAATATTTTCCAGTACGGCAGCAATCTGGGTATCGACATGGTTTCCTATCAACTTTATTTTACGTGTGTTGAGGAAGGGGATCCACGTTTAAAAGAACGGAAATCTCCAATGGATCCCGCGGAACAAAAGGTGGATCAAGGGGAAAGGCGCCCGAGGCGGAAGATCGTTCCGGAGAGGGAGCAGGTTAAGCCGGTGGAGCGCCCGGCCCCAGAGAAGGTTGTTCCGGCGAAGGAAAAGCCCCCTGTACAGGAGCAGGCCAGCCCTGCCGAACCGGTCGAGCAAAAACCCGTGGTTAGCCCCGGAAAGGAGGCGGCTCCCGCCCCGGAGAAGGAAAAGCCATCCGCGCCTGAGCAGGCCGGCCCTGCCAGGAAACCGGTCAAGGAGAAGCCTGCGGTCAGCTCTGTTCAGGAGGAGGTGCCCAAGGTTTCCGAAGAGCAGTTGCGCAAGGGAAATCCCGGGATGGGTGAGCCGGAAGCCCTGCGGAAGGACGAATCCCCCCTCGACGTCGAGAGCGAGAAGAAGGTCCGCATCATCGAAGAACCTCTGTACAAATAGCCTGATTGCCATCCGGCGTCAGGCGTTCTCCCCTAGGCATTCAAGTCGCCTTAATAATATCCTTGGGTTCCTTCAACTTCAACGGAAGCGGCTGAATCTTGTTAATTTTCTTCCCGTTTTTTGGAGATGGCATTCGTGTATGCGGTATTATCTGCGATCGTTGTTTGAGTTTCAGATGTATGCAAGCAGCCCACGTTATGGGGACGGAATAGATAATTTTGTTTTCTGGCCAGAGATGGTGCTTTCGCTCGACCTCGCCGCGTCCGCTATTAGAAATTAGAATCCGCGTAGCAACAGCACAATGATCGGGCTGGGCTAGATGATCAGCCTGACCCCGCCAAGTTGTGCAACCCGGTACGGAAAGCGATCGCCTGGGGAGCCGATGAACATAAAATTGACTGGAATATTCCACTGTTGCGAGAGTTCCTGGATGAGTTCCGGCCCGAAAATTCCCTGAATGCAAACGTATTCTATCTTGATATCCGGGTATTCGCGATCGAGGAATTCAATGTCCTTGTCAAGGCATTCGGCTACTTCATCTTTTCCACCGCGGGTTACAGTAACGATCTTGATTTTGCGGGTATGTTCGTTGTCCTGGATATAGAGCAGGACCTTGTTCAGGTTGGAGAGGTTGTCGCCCCTGGTGAAAAAAACGAATTCCTGGTCTTGGATCTTGTCGATGGTCTTCCGGATGCCTTCGTTGGTTTTGGTGACCAGCTTGAGGATCGGAACAAAAAGATATTCAATGAACTGCATCAGGGTATCGAGCAGGGCGATGCGGTTGAGCATGATGGTGACAAAAATCATCGCCGGCACGAAATATTCGGCAAAAATGAAAAGGTTGGAGTCTTCGCCGGGAAGCGGCTCTTGCAAGATGTTGCCCCACAGAGCGCAGAGTACCGCGCAAATAGCCACCAATACCGCGCTCCAGGAAGCCCTTTCCGGCCTGGGCAGTTTGGCCCGTTTGACTTTCAGAAGGATGTTGCCGATACCGAAGAGCCCCATGACCAGGAGAAAGGAGATGGTATACACTCCGGCAAGGGCTGAGACCGCACCGTTGGTGATCAGGAGGATGGAAACGCTCAAAAGAAAGAAGACGATGGTGATGCGATAGGAGCTGCCCCATTTGTTCTTCTTCAGCAGATAAAGCGGCAGGATCCGGTCCAGGGTCATGCGTTCGAGCAGACCGGTGACGCCCACATAGGCGGTAAGCACGGCGCCGCTCAAGACGACAACCGCATCGATGGAAACCAGGGTGGCCAGCCCGTCTCCGCCGGTTATCTGTCCCATGTGGGAAAGGAGATTGGTCGCATGGGCATTTACCTCCGGGATCGGCACGACCGCCAGAGCAAGAAAGGCCATCAGAGGATTGCAGATACTCACCACGATCCACATATTGCGCAGGGTCTTGGGGAAAACCCCGTCCTCTTGCTCTTCAACGAAGTTTGCCGAACTCTCAAAGCCGGAGATCCCCAGCATGGCGGCGGCAAAACCCCAGAAGATTGCCATGGTGATGCTGCCTTGCGGGAGCGGGAGTTCGTTGTTGGCATAGAAAATATCCAAGCCGTTCTGGAACAGGTAGTAAATGATCGCCCCGGAAAGAAAGACCAGGGAGAAAAGATGAAAGATAAAGATGATCTGGGCGACGATGGAAGATTCGCCGATGCCCATGATGGTTATGCCCAGAAAGACGGCAAGCAGGAGCACCGTGGCTGCAATGATCGGCAACGAGGGGATGATCCCGTGCAGGTAGTGCATGGCCTCGGAGGCGGAGATCACCGCAGTGGCCATATACGAGAGCAGGGTCAGGGTGGCGGCCAGGGAGGCCATGGATTTGCTGGTCGTGTTCAGCAAGGCATTGTACGCCCCGCCGTTTAAGGGGAGAGCGCCGACGACCTCACCATAGATCTTGCGAAACAGGTAGAGAACCCCGGCCACGATCAAGAGGGTGATCCAGGCGTACTGGCCGGCGGCAACAATCGCCAGAGCAGAAACGTAGAGCACCGACGAGGA
>DUZW01000004.1 GCA_013349295.1 Deltaproteobacteria bacterium | reverse complement strand
CCGTTGAAGTCGGGAATCCAATCCTGCCAAACCTTGACAACATCAAAATCGACCCGGTGTTTGCCGACCGCCTCAAGAAGCAGCCGCCCGGGACCGGCCCAGGGGGTATGTTGCAAAATGAGGAGTTTCATTTTTTTATTTTCAGTGTGATTTTTTCAAGAAAAGAATTCCGGAACCGTACAGCACCCGCTTCGGTTCCGGAATTCTTGCAGTTCTGGATGGATAACTAGACGTTTTTAATCTCAAAACCGGCATATGCTTCCATGCCGTGCTCGCCGACATCGAGCCCCTTCATCTCCTCTTCCGCGTCCACCCGAATACCAATGGTAACCTTCAAGAGATAGAAGATGATAAAGGCGGAGATAAAACAGGTCACGCCGTAGGCAGCAACACCGATCAACTGGGTCGTAAAGGAGTGCGCCGCGCTGAAAATACCCACTGCCAGGGTACCCCAGATACCGCAGACGAGATGCACGGAAAGGGCGCCGACCGGATCATCAAGCTTCAGGCGATCAAACATTATGACCGAGACAACAACCAGAAGACCGGCAACGAAGCCGATCACCACCGCGCTCATCACGCTGACCACATCGGCACCGGCGGTGATACCAACCAGACCGGCAAGAGCACCGTTGAGAGTCATACTCAGGTCCGGCTTCTTCTGGATCGTCCAGCTCAGGGCGATGGCGCCGCAAATACCGGCGGCAGCAGCAAGACAGGTGGTGACAAAGACAAAGGATACCAAGGCAGGATCAGCGGAAAGCACCGAGCCGCCGTTAAAACCGAACCAACCGAGCCAGAGCAGAAAAGCACCGATGGTTGCCATGGGCATACTGTGACCCATGATCGGCTTGATGGTGTTTCCGACATACTTGCCAAGACGGGGTCCGAGCAGAATCACGGCTGCCAGTGCGGCCCACCCACCAACGGAATGCACCAGCGTGGAGCCGGCAAAATCATAGAACCCCATGGTATCCAACCAGCCTTTGCCCCATTTCCAGCTTCCCACCCAGGGATACACCAACGCCACATAGATCATGGAAAAAATCAGGAAGCTGTGCAGCTTGACCCGCTCGGCAACGGCACCGGAAACGATGGTGGCCGCCGTAGCCGCAAACATGGCCTGAAAGATGAAGTCGGTCCAGTAGGTGTAGATCCCGACGCCGTCTTTTCCCGTCACCATCATATTTTCAGGGGTTACCCCGATACCGAAACCGGAAAACCCGAAAATGCCCGGGATGGAAAAATCCCCGGGATACATCAGGTTAAAACCGATCACGGCATAGGTCAAAAGCCCTATGGCAACGATGGCGGTATTCTTGAAAAGGATGTTGACCGTGTTTTTCGACCGGCACAATCCGGCCTCCAGAGTGGCAAACCCGAGATGCATGATAAACACCAGGAAAGTGGCAACCAGCATCCATGTATTATTGACAACATAGGTAGCGGCAGCGCCTGTTATCTCGGCTGCGCCCTCCGCGGCCAGGGCAGTTCCTGCCAGGGCAACCATTGCCATCGTCAAGGGCGGGACCATTTTTTTTGCAATTGACCTGTTCATTGAAGCGTCCTTATGCGTTGATTTGATCTGAATCATAATGATACCTAGATGGCCTCCTTATCGGTTTCACCGGTCCGGATGCGGCAGATGGAATCCACCGGCAGGACAAAGATTTTGCCGTCGCCGATCTTGCCGGTCTTGACCGTGGCCACGATGGTGTTCACCACCTTCTCCACCATCTCCGCCGCCACCACGATTTCCACCTTCACCTTGGGAATGAAATCCACCACATATTCCGCCCCTCGGTAGATCTCCGTGTGCCCCTTTTGCCGGCCGAAGCCCTTCACTTCCGTAATGGTCATCCCCTGAACGCCGAGCTCAGCCATGGCAGCCTTCAGGTCATCAAGCTTGAACGGCTTGATTATCGCCTCGATTTTCTTCATTCCGCTTCCTCCTTTTGACCAATATCCTCAAAAAAACCACAAACACTATCACAGGACGTGATGTAACTGACCAGTGGTTAATCAAGTAACGTGCCAACAGCGAAGAAAAACGAAAAATATATCTAACTCATTGATTTTAGCACAAAATACTTAAAAAAAGAGCACAACGATACAATCTCCAATCCAAAAAAATAAACATTTGTGAAATATTTCACCTACAATTCAAGATCTTTGTTACATTTTTGTTAACTAGGAGTAGAGTATCATTACCGAATCCAAAGACCCTTTGCTTTCTATCGCGCCCCTTCCTTGAACCCCAACCAAAAGAACGCTGACTCCGGATCATTTCGAAGGAAGACCAAAAAACCCTTGACGCGACAAGGTGGATAAGTCAAATATGCATTTAACTTATCTTTCGGAAACCCATTCGCCCCTTCCTTATCAAAGACACCTGCCCATGAAAAAACGTATCCTTCTCTCTCTCCTTGGCTTGCTGCTGGTGATCGGCATCCTTGCCTGCATCAAAGGGTTGCAGATCTTCAAGATGGTGGGCGCGGGCAAGAGCTTTGTCCCGCCACCGGAAACGGTAACCACGGTAAAGGCCCATCCGGAATCCTGGGAGACCACCCTGCCCGCAGTGGGCTCATTGGAAGCGGTGCAGGGCGTGACCGTTGCCGCGGAGCTGCCCGGCAAGGTGGCGCGCCTCGACTTTACCCCCGGCGCCTGGGTAGAGGCCGGCAGCCTTCTGCTCCAGCAGGACACCTCCTCCGAGGAAGCACAACTCCAGTCGGCTGAAGCGCAGGCCTCGTTGGCCAAACTCAATTTCGACCGACTCCGCCAACTCATCGCGACAAACGCCGTTTCCCAGGCCGCCTACGATGACGGCGAGGCCAAATACAAGCAGGCGCTGGCCCAGGCCGACACCATCCGCGCGACCATCGCCAAAAAAACCATTCGTGCCCCATTCTCAGGTCGTCTCGGCATCCGCCTGGTTAATCTGGGACAGATCCTCAAGGAAGGAGAGCCCATTGTTTCCCTTCAGGCCCTGGACCCTATTTTTATCAATTTCATGCTTCCCCAGCAGGAGCTGGGCAGAATTCAGCCCGGCCTTCCGGTACGGATAACCTCTGACGCCTTGCCCGGCCAGACGGTTGCCGGCAAGATCACCGCCATTAACCCGCAGGCTGACAGCGCCACCCGCAATGTCAGGGTTCAGGCCACGGCGGCGAACAAGGGAGAACACCTGCACCCCGGCATGTTTGCCACGGTGGCCGTGGTGCTGCCCGCCAAGAACAAGGTGCTGGCCATCCCCGCCACCGCCGTGCTCTATGCCCCCTACGGAGATTCAGTTTTTGTGGTTAAAGAACAAAAGAACGAAAAAACCGGCAAGCCAGGCCAGGTGGTGCGCCAACAGTTTGTTCGCCTCGGAGAAAAGCGCGGCGATTTCGTGGCACTAACTTCTGGGCTTGATGCGGAAGCCATCGTGGTCAGCTCCGGGGTATTCAAGCTGCGCAACGGACAGTCAGTCGTGGTGGACAACACCCTGAACCCGAAGTTCAGCCTGGATCCCAAGCCGGACAACCGCTGATGACCTGTAAACAAAGGGGTTGATCCACGTTTTTTGGTTCTGCTAAACGCTTACGATGGCGCCGCCATCCCGAGACTTTTTCGAGTGCATCAACAATCAAGCCCTTGAGTCAAGGCCCATGAAATTCACCGACATCTTCATCCGCCGCCCCGTACTTGCCCTGGTGATCAGCCTGCTCATCATTATTTCCGGATTGCAGGCCTTGCGCAGCCTCAATGTTCGCCAATTCCCCCGGAGTGAAAACTCGGCGGTCACCGTGACCACCGCCTATGTCGGGGCCAATGCCGAACTGGTGCGAGGCTTCATCACCACCCCGCTGGAGCGGGCCATTGCCGCGGCCGACGGCATCGATTACCTCGAATCCCAGAGCACCCAAGGCGTCTCCACCATCACCGTCCGCCTGAAACTCAACTACGATGCCACCAAGGCCCTGGCCGAAATCGGCTCCAAGGTCGATCAGGTGCGGCGCGACCTGCCGCCCGAGGCCGAGGTACCGGTGATCAACATCGAATCGGCTGACTCCAAGTTTGCCGCCGCCTACCTCAGCTTCACCTCCGATGTGCTTACCCAGAACGAAATCACCGATTACCTGACCCGGGTGGTGCAGCCCCGGCTTTCCGCCATCGAAGGCGTACAGCGGGCCGATATTCGGGGGGGCCGCACCTTTGCCATGCGCATCTGGCTCAAACCCGAGCGCATGGCCGCCTATAACGTCAGCCCGGCCCAGGTACGCAAGGCCCTGGCCGCCAACAACTATCTTGCCGCCATCGGCCAGACCAAGGGCTCGCTCATCCAGATCAACCTCACCGCCAATACCGACCTGCGCTCGGTGGAGGAATTCAAGCGCCTGGTTATCCGTGAGCAAGACGGGGCCACCATCCGTCTGGCCGATGTGGGCGAAGTGGTATTGGGGGCCGAGGATTACGACAACGAGGTGCGCTTTTCCGGGCAAACCGCCACCTTCATGGGAATCTGGCCCCTACCCAACGCCAACTCCCTGGACATGATCAAGCTGGTCCGCACCGAAATGGCGGCCATTGAAAAGGATCTGCCCACCGGCCTCAAGGGGCGCATCGCCTACGATGCCACGGCTTACATCGACAACGCCATCAACGAGGTAATGAAGACCTTAGGCGATACGCTGCTCATCGTCATGGTGGTCATCTTCCTCTTCCTCGGCTCATTCCGTTCGGTTCTCATCCCGGTGGTGGCCATTCCCCTGTCGCTTATCGGCGGCCTGTTCCTGATGCAGATCTTCGGCTTTTCCATCAATCTGCTCACCCTGCTGGCCATCGTCCTTTCCGTTGGACTGGTGGTGGACGATGCCATCGTGGTGGTGGAAAACGTCGAACGCCACCTCGGCAAAGGCAAGTCTCCGCTGGACGCGGCCCTGCTGGGCGCTCGCGAACTGGTGGGACCGATCATCGCCATGACCATCACCCTGGCTGCGGTATACGCACCCATCGGCTTCCAGGGTGGCCTCACCGGGTCGCTCTTCCGGGAATTCGCCTTTACCCTGGCCGGGGCGGTGACCATCTCCGGGGTGGTGGCCCTGACCCTGTCACCGATGATGTCGGCCAAGCTGCTCAAGCCAGGGATTGAAGAGCATGGCCTTGCAGGCAGGATCGCCCGCGACTTTGCCCGACTGCGCGCCGCCTATGGCCGCAGGCTGGACGCCACCCTTGCAGCCAGGCCCGCCGTCTACACGGTCTGGATCCTCATCAGCCTGCTCAGCATCCCCATGTTCATCATGTCGGCAAAGGAGCTTGCGCCCAACGAAGACCAAGGGGTCATCTTCGGGATAGTGGATGCGGCGGCAAACTCAACCCTGGACCAGACCAGCGCCTATGCCGCGGCCGCCAACAAGATCTTTCTCGGTATCCCGGAAAAGGACTTTACCTTCCAGCTCACCCAACCCACCTCCGGGTTCAGCGGCCTGGTCACCAAGCCTTGGAGCCAGCGTAAACGCTCTGTCTTTGAAATCATGCCCGAGGTGCAACATAAATTACAGGCCCTGCCAGGCATCCGGATCTTTCCGGTATTACGCCCCTCGCTTCCCGGAGGCGGCCAGTTCCCTGTGGAATTCATCCTCGCCTCCACGGCGGAAACCCCGCAGATCCTGGAATTTGCCCAACAACTCCAACAGAAGGCCATGAAGAGCGGGATGTTCGCCTTCCCCCCGGTTATCGACGTAAAGATCGATCAGCCCCAGTCTGAATTCGTCATCGACCGCGAAAGGGTCGCGGATCTGGGCCTCAGCCTGGAACAGGTCGGCGCGGACCTCGGCGCCATGGTGGGCGGCAACTTCGTCAACCGCTTCGACATCGCCGGGCGCAGCTACAAGGTCATCCCCCAGATTGCCCGAACCGACCGTCTTAATCCGGAGCAGCTGAAAAAAATCTACATCACCGGGCCAAACGGCCAGTTGGTGCCGCTCAGCAGTGTGGCCACCATCCAAAATTCCACGGTGCCCCGTTCCCTGAACCGCTTCCAGCAGCTGAACGCGGTCAAGATCAGCGGCGTCTCCATCCGCCCTTTGGACGAAGCCCTGCGCTATCTGGAAGACGAGGCCGCGAAGATCCTGCCCAAGGGATATGTGCTTGACTACACCGGCGAGTCCCGCCAACTGCGCAGCGAGGGCAACAAGTTCCTGCCCGCCTTCGGTCTGGCCGTGATCCTGATCTTCCTGGTCCTGGCCGCCCAGTTCAACAGCTTCCGCGACCCCTTCGTCATCCTGGCCGGCTCGGTGCCCCTGGCCATGTTCGGCGCCCTGATCTTCACTTTCCTGAAGATCCCCGACCCCAACGTCCCCTTCTGGACCCACGGCTGGACCACCACCCTCAACATCTATTCCCAGGTGGGGCTGGTGACCCTCGTCGGTCTGGTGGCCAAGAACGGCATCCTGATCGTCGAGTTCGCCAACACCCTCCAGGAACAGGGGCTGCCCAAGCTGGCCGCCATCCGTGAGGCATCCATGACCCGATTGCGCCCCATACTTATGACCAGCACCGCCACGGTGGCAGGCCATTTCCCCCTGACCCTGGTCACCGGCGCCGGGGCAGCGGCCCGGAACTCCATCGGCCTCGTGCTGGTGGGGGGCATGGCGGTGGGCACCCTGTTTACCCTTTTCGTGGTGCCGTCGATCTACATGCTGGTGGCCCGCGACCATGGACAGGGCCGGATACCGGGGGCCAATCCCAGCGAAAAGGAAACCGCAAATCCATGAACACCTCGGAAATATGGGACACCTTGGGCTCGCTGCCCGATGAAGAGACCCCCCACGTGCTCGCCCGGCTTTTTGCCCTGTACGAGGCCCGGCTGGCGCAAAACCCAGAAGACCCGGAGGCCTTGGATTTTTTCCACAACCTCGACCTCGCCATTACCCAGACCTGCCAATGCAACAGCAATCGGCGATAAAAGGCCGCGGACATCTTCTGCTCCCCGCCTCAGTGCTCATCCTCTCTCTTCTTTCCGCCCAGTCAAGTACGGCACAGGACAGCTCGATTGATGCAATGTGCCTGCTGGAAGAACACAACACCCTCCGCGCCGCCGTGGGCACCCCGGAGTTGCACTGGTCCGACGCCCTTGCCGGACAAGCGGCTGCCTGGGCCAAGAAGCTCAAAAAAACAGGCTGCGTCATGAAACACAGCCGGACCGGGCTTGGAGAAAACATCTACTGGGCCAGCGCCTGGAAATCCGGGACTAAAAGCAGGGGCAAGAACACTAGGCAGTGGCAGTTCTCCCCGCAGCCCATCACGGAGAAAAATGTCGTTGCCAGTTGGGCCGTGGAGCAGCCATGGTACTCTCAAGCCGGCAACACCTGTGATGCCCCGCCGGGAAAAAGCTGCGGCCATTATACCCAGATGGTCTGGAGAACCACCCGTGAGGTCGGCTGCTCCAAGGCCATCTGCGACGACAGCTCCCAGGTCTGGGTGTGCAACTACGCTCCGGCCGGAAATATCATCGGCCAACGCCCCTATTAGCCGCAGCCCCTTTTTCCTCACCAATCGCCAAACCTGCCCGCATCCTCAGCGAACCCCTCGACAGCATCCGCCAATCCAGCTATGATGGTGCCAAGCATACCTCGCGCGCGCATTCAACAGAGGGAGAACAAAGAATATGGAACAGCAGCTTGAAGCACTGCACACCATCGCCAACCGGGCCATTACCTTCCTGGTGGACTACAGCTTTCAGGTGGTCGGGGCGATCATCATCCTCATCGGCGGCTTTCTCCTGGGCAACTGGGTGGCCACCGCCGTGGGCAAGCTCTGTGAAAAACGGGGGATTGATGTCACCCTAGGCCATTTCCTCTCCTCCTTCGCCAAGATCGTGGTCATCGCCTTTGCGGTGATCATTGCCCTCAGCAAGTTCGGAATCACCATCGCCCCGTTCATCGCCGCCATCGGCGCCGCAGCCTTCGGCGCCACCTACGCCCTCCAGGGTCCGCTTTCCAACTACGGGGCCGGACTGGCCATCATCCTGGGCCGCACCTTTCTCGTCGGCGACACCATCACGGTGGCCGGGGTCTTCGGGGTGGTGGAGACGATCACCCTGGCCCACACCACGCTGCGCACCGAGGACGGAGTCAAGATCACCGTGCCCAACAAGCATATTGTCGGAGAGATTCTCCATAATTCCGGGGAGTTCCGCATTGTGGAAAGCTCGGTGGGCATCAGCTACAGTGCCGACCCCACCCGCGCCATCGAAGTCATCGGCCAGGCCCTCGCCGGCTTTCCACAATTGCAGAACGGACCTGCCCCGCAGGTCGGCATCGAAGCGTTTCAGGATTCCTCCGTGGCCATCGGCTATCGCTACTGGGCCCCCACCCAGCGTTACATCGAAACCATGCACGGGGTGAACCTCGCCGTGTATCAAGCGCTTGGCCAAGCGAACATCTCCATCCCCTTCCCGCAACGGGTGGTCACCTTACTGAAGGATCAGAACCTTTCATGAGAACAGCTCCCCCGCGCGCCACCGATACCCTGCTCAAACAGGCAACCTACGCCTCCACCGCCACGGCGGTGGTGCTCATCGGGGTCAAACTGACAGCCTGGTTCATGACCGGCTCCTTGAGCGTCATGGCCTCCCTGGTGGACTCGCTCATGGACGGGGCCGCCTCGCTGATCAACCTGCTGGCGGTGCGCTATTCGCTTAAATCCGCGGATGAAGATCACCAGTTCGGCCACGGCAAGGCGGAATCCCTGGCCGGACTGGGACAGGCCTGCTTTATCGCCGGCTCGGCCATCTTTCTGCTTATGCACGCCGCCGAACGGTTGAAGCATCCGCAACCCCTGCAAGCAATCAACCTCGGCCTCTGGGTCATGGTTTTCGCCATCGGCGCCACCTTGGTGCTTCTCGCTTTCCAGGGCTACGTCATCAAACGGACCAACTCTTCCGCCATCCGTGCCGACGCCCTCCATTACAAAACGGACCTGCTCACCAATACGGCCACCATCGTTGCCCTATTCTTTGCCGGCTCCGGCTACCCCCTGCTGGACCCGCTGGGCGCCCTGGCCATTGCCTGCTATATCCTTTACAGCGCTTGGCAGATCGGCCACGAGGCCCTGCAGATCCTCATGGACCGCGAACTTCCGGAGGAAATCCGCCAGCACATCTGCGATATCGTCCTGGCCCACGGGATCGTGCTCGGGGTGCACGATCTGCGCACCCGGCAATCCGGACAGACCATGCACATCCAGCTCCATCTGGACCTTGATCAGGAGCTGCCCCTTTCCGAAGCGCACCGGATAGCCAAGGAGGTGGAGTACGCCATCATGGCCGCCTTCCCGCTGGCTGATCTCATCATCCATCAGGACCCCCGCGATCCTTCCCGCTATCGGCGCAATCCGAAGGAATGCCTGAACCCTCCCGAAACAGACCCGATTTGATCTGCTTGCCGCTGCCTGTCCCCCCCCCTCCACAAACCCAGTCTTTGCCGTTGACCGCTCAAGCCACTCAGGGTACAAGAAGAAAATTCTTCCGCACCCCACCCAAAAAGGTGATCCTCTTGAATACACTTATGCGTACGGCTCTTGCCTATGGCCTGACTTTTGCCGCAATCTTCGGCTTCTGGTATGGAATCGGTCGGCCGCAGCCGATCCCGGAACCGGAACTGACTGCCGGACATCTCCTGCAATCCGTCTCCTACGCGCCCTTTGAAAGGGACCAGTCCCCCTTTGACTTTGCCAAGGGCATGACCATTGCCGATGCGCGGATCGACGCGGATCTGGCCATCCTCTCCCAGCGCTTTTCCTGCATCCGCACCTATTCCGTGGCCGGGCTTGAATCCCTGCCCAAGTATGCCGAGAAATACGGGATGCAGGTCCTGCTGGGCGCCTGGATCGGCGCGGACCCAAAGCTCAACCAGCAGGAGCTGACCAAGGTGGTCGCCCTGGCCAAACAGTACCCGAAAAGCGTCCGCGCCGTGGTGGTGGGCAACGAAGCGCTGCTCCGCCGGGAGATCACCGGTCCGCAACTCGCCGAATACATCCGCCAGGTCAAAGCCGAACTGCCCGGGGTAGCGGTCACCTATGCCGATGTCTGGGAGTTCTGGCTCAAGCATCCGGAGGTCGCGCCGGTCTGCGACTTCGTCACCATCCACATTCTGCCCTATTGGGAGGATAAGCCGGTGACCATCGCCGGCGCCATGGCGCACATCAAAAAGATCCGCGAAGAGATCGGCGAGAAGATTCCGGGCAAGGAGATCCTCATCGGCGAAACCGGCTGGCCCTCCCAAGGGCGCATGCGGGAAGGGGCGCTGCCCAGCCTGGAAAACCAGGCCCGCTTCATCCGCGGCTTCATTGCCCTGGCCGAGCAGGAACATTGGCAGTACAACCTGATCGAGGCCTTTGACCAGCCGTGGAAGCGGATCAAGGAAGGCGCGGTGGGCGGCTACTGGGGGTTGGCCAGCGCGGAGCGGATCGACAAGCACGTCCTTTCCGGTCCGGTTTCCAATTTTCCCACCTGGCGCATGCTCTTTGCCCAATCCGCGGCCATTGCCCTGTTGACCCTGCTCGTTGCCCGGGGCTACGGCGCCATGCCCGCGAGCCGCCTGCTGCTGTTTTCCGCGGCCATGGCGGCCGGCGCCATCCTTATCGTCCTGCAGGGACATCAGTTTTCCATCATCTCCACCAACACCTTTGAATACCTCTGGGGATTTGTCGTCCTCTCGTTGAGTGGTGGCGTCTACCTGCTGGCCCTCAAAGCCATCGCTTCCGGTGTCACCCCCAGTCATCTCAACCTGGATGCGGCCCTGGAGTTCCTGCGCGGCAAATCCCGCCTCAGCCCGGAAGCCGTCCACGGCGTCCTGCGGTTGGGGGTTATCGCCTGCGCCCTGATCGCAGTCCTCGGTCTGGTCCTTGACGCCCGGTACCGAAACTTCAACAACTTCGGCTTTGCCATCCCCGCTCTTGCCTATATCTGGTTTTTTCGCGAACAGGCCAGCCAAACCGACCACTCCATGCTCGAACGACTCAGCGGCTTGCTGCTCGCCGCAGGGGGTTTGGCGATTCTGATCAATGAAACCCCGTTGAACTGGCAGGCGGACATCTGGGCGGTTCTTTGCCTGCTGCTGGCCTACCCCCTCTGGCGGAAAAATCGGTCCATCTCGCTGCGCCCCCTGCTGCCCTTCGGCCTCCTGGTGCTTGCTGCCTTTGGCGCCTTTGCCGCTTTGCGCCACGGGGTTTTTATTGCGGAACGGCTGGTGGGGGTATGTGCCGATTCACCGGATAAGTCCATCTGCCTGGTCCGCGCCATGATCGGCAAGCTGATGTACAATCAGGTCTTTGCCTGGACGAGCCTGATCCTGGCCTGCCTTGCAGTCTGGCGCAACGCGGTGTGGCTGTGCGGATTGGCCCTGGTGGCGAGTCTGGCCGGGCTGGCCTTCTACAACGTCAATCTGGCGGCCCTTGCCTTTGTTTTGGCCGGCATCACCCTGGTGCACCGCAAACACACGGAAACCCTTGCCGCATGAGCGATGCCCAGTCCAAAAAGATCCTGCAGGAAGGGCTCACCGCCATGGGGATCCCCCTTGACGAACAGGCTCGGCATCGGCTGGTGGCCTATTGCGGAGAGCTGCTCCGCTGGAGCGCCAAGATCAATCTGGTGGCCAAAGCGGAGCTGCGGGAGATCTGGGAGACCCACTTCCTCGATTCCCTGACACTGCTCCGGGTTCTCCCTGTGCCGGAAAGCACGCAGCAGCCGCTGCTCGACATCGGAACCGGCGCAGGCTTTCCCGGTCTTGCCCTCAAGGCGGCCCGGCCGGAACTTCCGGTCATCCTGGTGGAACCGCGCCAGAAAAGGGTTTCCTTTCTGCGCCACGTCATCCGGACCCTGGGGCTCAAGGACATCGAGGTGCTCTGCGGCCGGCTGGAAAAAAACTCCCCCCTGGTGGACGGAAAATCTTTAAGCGTGCCCATCATCACCAGCCGCGCCTTCACCAACCTCGGGGAATTTCTCCTGCACGCCGAGGCGGTCAATCCGCCGGGCGGACGGGTCATCTGCATGAAAGGGCCGCGGGCCGAAGAGGAGATCGCAGATTGGCGCAATGAACAACCGGACTCCCCGTATCGGCTGCAGGAAATCGTCGCCCTGACCCTGCCCTTTTCCGGCAAGGTCCGCAACCTTGTCATCTTCAGCAAAGAAGGCGCGTAACCATCATGTCCTCCAAAACCCCGGCCATCATGTTTCAGGGCACCTGCTCCAACGCGGGCAAATCCGTACTCACCGCAGCGCTGTGCCGCATCCTCCTCCAGGATGGCTTGCGGGTCGCCCCCTTCAAGGCCCAGAACATGTCGCTCAATTCCTTTGTCACCCGGGACGGCGGTGAAATGGGCCGCGCCCAGGTGGTGCAGGCCCAGGCCGCCCTCCTCGATCCGGATGTGCGCATGAATCCGGTGCTGCTCAAGCCCTCCAGTGATACGGGTAGCCAGGTCATTCTTCTGGGAAAACCGGTGGGCAACATGACGGTGAACGACTATCTGGCCTATAAGCCCCAGGCCTTTGTCGCGGTGCAGGCGGCCTACGACTCCCTGGCCTCCGAATACGAGGTCATGGTTCTGGAAGGGGCGGGCAGTCCTGCCGAGGTGAACCTCAAATCCCACGACATCGTCAACATGCCCATGGCCCGGTATGCCGAAGCCAAGGTCCTGCTGGTGGGCGACATCGACCGGGGCGGGGTGTTCGCCTCCTTTGTCGGCACCATGGAGATTCTGGACGAGTGGGAACGGGAGCTGATTGCCGGCTACATCGTGAACCGCTTCCGCGGCCAGAAATCGCTGCTCACCGATGCCCTCGATTACATGGTGCAAAAAACCGGCAAGCCGGTGTTGGGCGTAGTGGATTATCTGAAAAACCTCGGCCTGCCCGAAGAGGATTCGGTGAACTTCAAGGCCGGCCTTTTCAGCCCCCACCGACCTGCAGGCGAGCATGTCACCCTGGCGCTCATCGACCTGCCGCATATCTCTAACTTCACCGATTTCGAGCCCTTTCTGGCCGAGCCGGACCTCTTTATCAAGATCGCCAGAACCCCGGCCGATCTCGCCGACGTGGACGGGGTGATCCTGCCGGGCAGCAAAAACGTAATCGCGGACCTCAAATGGCTGTTCAGCTCCGGCCTGGCCGAAGCGCTGAAAGAATACAGCGGCAAGGGGCGGGAGATCGTCGGCATCTGCGGCGGCTTCCAGATGCTGGGCACCAGCATTGAAGACCCCTACCATATCGAATCCGCCGGCGAGACCCTGGTCGGCCTCGGCTTGCTCAACCTTGCCACGGTGCTGGAAAAAGACAAAACCCTGGTTCGGCAAAACGGCACCCATCTCGCCTCCACCCTTGCGGTGCACGGCTACGAGATCCACCACGGCCAGAGCCGGGCCACTGGAACCTGCGACACGCTCACCTTCAGCAACGGCGAAAGCGGCGGGGTCGGCAACCCGGAGCAAACCATCTGGGGCAGTTATCTGCACGGCATCTTTGACGCGGACCCCTTCCGGCGCTGGTTCATCGACCGGTTGCGGGAACGGCATGGGCTGGCCCCGCTAAAAACCGTCCAAGCCGCCTACGATCTGGAGCCGGCCTTCGACCGGCTGGCCGACGCAGTGCGCAGTCAAATCGACATGAACGCCATCTACCGTCTGCTTGGCAAATGATCCCACTCGAATACCAGATCCTCATCGCCATTCTCCTGGACCAGTTGTTCGGCGACCCGCGCTGGCTGCCGCATCCGGTACGGATCATCGGTACGGCCTGCCACTGGTGCGAACGGCTCACCCGCACCGTTTTACCTCCTTGTGCGGCGGGGATCTCCTCCGTCCTCCTTGTTCTGTCGCTTACCGGAGCAACGACCTGGGGAATAATCGAAGGGGCAACCCAGCTTCACCCCTGGCTGGGCACGGCGATCTCCATTCTGATCCTTTACACCACCATTGCCGCCCGGGATCTGGTGCGCCACAGCACCGAGGTCTATACGGCCTTGCAGGAAGGGGATCTTCCCGAGGCCCGCAAACGGGTATCCATGATCGTCGGGAGGGATACGGCCACTCTGGACGAAGCCGGAGTGGCAAGAGCGGCAGTGGAATCGGTGGCGGAATCCATGGTGGACGGGGTGACCGCCCCGCTTTTCTTTGCCCTGCTGGGAGGGCCTGTGGCCGCCATGCTCTACAAGGCGATCAACACCATGGATTCCATGTTCGGCTACAAAAACGAACGCTATCTCCACTTCGGCTGGGCTCCGGCCCGCCTGGATGACTTGGCCAATTTTATCCCGGCCCGCATCACCTCTCTGATGATCCCAGCTGCAGCTTTCCTGCTACGCCTTGACCCGAAACGCTCCCTGCTGACCTTGCTTCGGGACCGCTTTGCCCATGCCAGCCCCAACTCGGGCCATACCGAGGCGGCGGTGGCAGGCGCCTTGGGGGTGCAGCTGGGTGGCCCGAACAGCTACTTCGGCACGGTGATGACAAAACCTACCCTGGGCGATGCCACCCGACCGCTGGAACCCCGGGACATCCTTCGCGCAAACCGCCTGATGCTGCTTTCCTCAACCCTGACCCTGCTGATCAGTATCGCCCTGCGCAGCCACATCCTTGGGCTCCTGACCGGCATACATCCCTGATCTTCCTCTGTCTCGGTCGACCCAGCCAGCTCACGATATCTCTGGATTTTTCCGGACCCGTTATATACGATTAAAAAAAGGCCTTTCTCCAGCCAGGGCGCTTTTTCCCTACAACATGGAACATGGCATGGCAGACATACTGAAAAAAACTTTTTTTCCCCGGCAGGTGAGCCTTGGCACCCTTGTCCTGGGGTTTCTCCTTGTTTTCAGCTTCACTCCCCTGATTGCATTCTCATTCTTCACCCTGAATGGAATCATCTCCCAATTGAGCGCCATTGAAGAAAGCGAAGAGCTGCACTTCATCAAGGATGAACTGCACCTCCTTGAGACTAGGATTGAGCATTATCAGCAGACGATCGACTTTGTCTCGCAACTGCCGGCGGTCATGGAGATCCTGAACCACGGAGAAAGCCGCCCGGGCAGTATCAGCAGGGAGAGATCCTTTCTCCGCTATGCCGAAGTGCTGAACAGGGCCTTTGCCAAAAACAACGACGTGGAGAGCATCCATATCCTTGATCGGGATTCGGTCGTGCAATTTTCCCTGATCAAGAAAGCAGACTCCGGGAAATACAAACAGACCACGCATTCAGCGCTTACCGTTGATCCGGAGTCCGTCAAAAAAATTCTTGCCATGCAGGACAAAGGATTTCTGATCATTCCTCTTCGAAATGATCAGCAAGGAAAGGATCACCAACCCTTCCATCAGCTGCTGGTCCGCATTCTCACCCCGATCCGGACGGATGGAGAAACAATCGGAGCCTATGTTGCCGACATTGATATGGGTGTACTCACCCAGGCCTTTCCCGGAATGCTCTGGGTCTTGAATGATGGCTGCTATCTCTCCGCGGAGACAGACAATCGCTCGGCCTTCCTCGATTACCCTGGACTCAAACAGATCTTTGCCTTGAAAAAAATCGCAACCTTGGACATTGCCGGCCAGAAAATGGCCTGGCTTCCATTCCTTGCCGCACAGGACGGCACAAGTGCATTGTGGGTCGGAAAAAAGATTGATCTTGCCTCGGTCCAGACCGCCCGACACAAAATCTTGCTCACCGTTCTGATCGGACTTGTGTTACTGCTGAGTGTGGGGTTGACCTTCTCCTTTTTCTTTTCAACATATACGAAACGTCTTTCCTTACAGTTCCTTGCCTGCCTGGAAGATGCCCTCCTTCAGAAAAAACAGGGCATGTGCAGCAAGAACACCAGTATTCTGGAACTTGCCGCGTTTTCAACAAAGATGGATGCTCTCCTGCTTCGCTACGGGGCCATGGAGCTGGAACGCCAAGATTCCCTGCGGAAACTCCAAGAAAGCGAAGAGATCTTCCGAATTGTTTTCAACTCGGTGCAAAGCGCGGTCATTCTCATCGACAGCCAGGACACGGTACGGTTCTTCAACCCGGCGGCTGAACGCATCTTCGGCTATACGAGCGGGGAGATTCTCGGGAAAAAATTCCACCCGCTGATAGTTGTTGAAGAAATGCAACATGCGGCGCAGGACGGTTTGGCAGAGTTCCGGCGGACGGGCCAGGGACCGATCATTGACACCTCCCGCGAACTCGTGGCCAGGAAAAAAGACGGAAGGCTCTTTCCTGCCGAGGTGTTTATCTCCAAGATAAAAAAAGACGATGCCTATTGGGCGGTCGGCGCGGTGCTTGATATCACCGATCGCAAGGTCAAGGAAGAAAAACTTGAGATGCTGGCCACGATGGACGGGCTTACCGGGGTCTTCAACCGGCGGCATTTTCTGCTTCTGGCCGAGCAGGAGGTTGCCCGGAGCAAACGCTACAACAAGGATCTTTTTTTCCTGATGTTCGACCTTGACCATTTCAAGGAGATCAACGACACCTTCGGCCACGACACGGGAGATCGGATTCTCCAGAATTTTGCCTCGATCTGCACCCAAGGGTTGCGCCGGGCTGATATCTTCGGGCGAATAGGAGGGGAAGAGTTTGCCGCGCTTGTGGTGGAGGCGAATGAAGAGGAGGCCGTCGCCGTGGCCGAAAGGATCCGGAAAAAATTTGCCGAAAAAAGCATCATCAGGGATGAAACGGAAAAAAACCTCAGTGTCAGCATCGGAATCAGCAGGCTCGATCCCGTGACGGGAAGCCTGGAATCCGCCTATGCCGCCGCGGACATCTCCCTCTACCAAGCGAAAGATCAGGGCCGCGACAGAGTGCTCATGGGCTTAAGCTGATCATCTCGAAGAGGAGACAGAGGCAGGTTAGCTAATCTTGTTCCGCAACGCCGAACAGTTTACTTGCCCGCCGCACAACATATTTTTCTATTGACAATAACGAGCCGCTACGGGAAAATCCTAACCGAGTAAAGATAATAATCAGGGGAGAATAAAATCACATGACCAGCCCAACGGATTCAATACAAGTCACCGAAGTATCCACCTCCGGGACGAATTCCATCGACGCCCTGCTTGGCGGAGTAAAATGGGGCGGATCCATAGGGCTTGGCGCTAATATCGCCTACAGCTTTCCCTATATCAACGGAGTCACCGCGGTCTGGGATAACACCTATTGGACCTCGGAAGCCAATGAGCCCAATTACGGGGCAAGCGGGTTAACGGCAATCCAGCAAGCCTCTGCCCAGGCGGCTCTCCAACAATGGGCAAATGTCGCCAACCTGAACTTCAGCAACACTCAAGAAACAGCCACCAACGTCGGCGATATTCGTTTCGCCTTCTCCTTCTCCCCGGCACTCACAGATTGGTGGGGCTATGCCTACTTTCCCGCCGAGGGCGAGGCCTATGGAGGGGATATCTGGATCAACCCCGATTACAGCATTGATTATGAGTATAATAGCTGGGAGTTTGCCAGCTACAATTACCTTGCCCTGCTCCATGAGCTCGGGCATGCTCTCGGCCTGAAACATCCCTTCTCCGAAGCCGAGGGCGACACGGTCCTCCCCGCCGAGACGGAATCGCGGCAATACACGGTGATGTCCTACACGGACCATCCCCATTCCACCTTCCTGGAAGTCACGGAAATAAACGGTCTCTACAGCTGGCTTCCCGTTGATATCCAACCCGAAGCGCCCATGCTCTACGACATCGCCGTGATGCAGTACCTCTATGGCGCCAACATGAATTACAATACAGGAGACGACACCTACGCCTTCAACCCGAACACGCCATTTTTCATGACAATCTGGGATGCGGGCGGCACCGACACCCTGTCCGCAAGCAATTTCAGCAAGGACTGCATAATCGACCTGCAGGCAGGGAATTTTTCAAAAATCACCATCGAATCAGACCCCTTGCCCTTAAATGCACACTCGGACACACCTGCCACGTATGACGGCACCGACAATCTGGCCATTGCCTACGGGGTTACCATTGAGAATGCAACCGGTGGCTCGGGTGATGACAGCCTGATCGGGAACTCCGCGAACAATATCCTCACCGGCGGCGCGGGCGACGACACCCTGAATGGTCAGACAGGCATTGATACCGCTGTCTACAGTGGCAACCGCTCCGCCTGTACAATCATCAAAACCGATACCGGGTTCACCGTAAGCGGCGGGAACAACGGCACGGATACCCTGACCGGCATCGAGCGCATGCAATTCGCCGACACAAACCTGGCCTTTGACCTTGATGGCGCGGCCGGAGACGCCGCCCTCATCATTGGCGCCGCTTTTGGTAAACCATATCTGAACCTCGCCCCAGCCTATGTCGGCGCCGGGATCACATTATTCGACGCAGGCATGTCCATGGGGCAGGTGGCGGAACTGGCGCTCGACTCGGATCTCTTTCTCCAGCTGGCCGGCTCCCGCGACAATACGGCCGTGGTAACCCAGCTGTACAGATCCGTGACCGGCGTCGTCGCTCCATCGGTCAGTGACCTGAACACCTTCGAGGGCTGGCTCACCGGTGGGATGAGTCAAGCTGAGCTCTTGGTATATGCAGCCAATTCTGCAACCAACACCCAGAATATCAATCTCACGGAACTGGCCCAGACAGGTCTCGCTTTTACCTGAGGAAAACCGACAGGGTTTCATCCTCGGATTGCACGGACCCGCACAAAGACAACACCTTATTTCACCCCATAATTCCCCAGGGCTTCCAGGTATGGCCCGAACAGCTCATTGTAATCGTTCATCCCCCTTTTCAGGATGATGGAAAAATGGCCGGCGTCGCTGTCGTTCACCACCAGATTGGCGCTGTTTGCCAACGCTTCCAGATCGTAGAGGGTGCGAAATTCCGGGCCGACAAGGATATAGAAGATATAGCGCCGTCGGGACATGGCCATTTCCCGCAGATACTGGTGGACAGCGGAATCCTCCAGCTTGCCCCCCTCGAATCGACTGTGCAGCACAACCGCCTCTAAGTTCATGAACTGCATCTTATCGATGGCCTCTTCCGCCGACCGGACATAGATGGGCTGGTAACCCATCTCGCCGAAGGCCATGGTCACCTGGGTGCTTATCTCATCATCCCCGATCATGATCAGGGCATGCGGCACGTTCTCCACAGCTTCTTTTTCGTTATACACTCCACTGGACAGCCAACCGAGATCAGGCGGTTTGGGCGCGGCAGGCGGCAGCCGCACCGGCTGGGGCCTTTTCTGCGCCGCGGCCACAATCCCCACCGCCGCCTGATCCTCATTGCCGGTGTGCTCCGCATAGAGCACATCCTTCAAGGCGCCTGCGGACAAACCGCCCACCAAGCCATTAGCGTTCAGCTCGATGGACTGCTTACATTTCGGACAAGCCATCTTCAAGGTTCTGCCCGCGGACAGTGAAGCAAGAGCGGCCTTAATCTTTTCAAGCTGGGCTTCACTCAGCATGAGGGCCTGCCGACAATGGGGGCAATGGTCAAGCATTGTTTCCTCCGATATTAAGCCATAAGCTGGAGGCTGTAAGCTATCTGCCTAAGCCGTTGTATCAACCTATGCAACAAACAGACATTATTTTAGAGTGGCGCCTAAAAACCCGAGCGCAGCTTCTCTTCCTTCTTCACATCCATGGCCAGACCGGTAATCCCGGTGGTGGATTCACCCCGAGCCGACTTGATGCTGTCCAGCCCACGGTTAACCGCGGTTTTCCGGGTGCAGTAGCTGGCAGCGGTCTCCTCGGTTATCAGACCGTCCTCGTAGAGTTCAAGGATATGCTGGTCAAAGGTCTGCCAGCCAAGGGCCTTGGCGTCGGCAATAATATCGTAAAAGGTCTTATCTTCCGTTTCTCCGGTCATGATCAGCTCACGCACCCGCAGGCTCATACCCATGATCTCGAAGGCCGCCACCCGCCCGCCGCCGACCTTGGGCAAAAGCCGCTGACAGACGATCCAGCGGATGGTGTCCACCAGCCGGTTTCTGACCTGGGGCTGCTCCTCTTGATCGAACATGCCCAGGATACGGTTGATGGTCTGACCCGCATCCACGGTATGCAGGGTGGAAAGCACCAGATGCCCGGTTTCCGCGGCGGAGAGACCTATCTCCATGGTCTCCCTGTCACGCATCTCGCCGACCAGGATTACCTTGGGCGCTTGCCGCAAGGCGGCCCGCAGGCCGGAGGCAAAGGAATCAAAATCATTACCCAGCTCACGCTGGTTAAAGGTTGCCATTTTGTGCTGATGCACATACTCGATGGGATCTTCCAGGGTGACGATGTGTACCGGCTTTTCATCGTTGATCTTGTCAAGCAGCGCGGCCAGACTGGTGGATTTACCGGAACCGGTGGCGCCGGTAACGAGGATGATGCCGTTGCGCTCCTCGGCCATGTTGTTGAAGAGCTTGGGCAGGTTCAGCTGGGTGATGGTCGGGATCTTCATCTCCAGCTTACGCAGTACCGTGGAAAGATTGGTTTTCTGGGAAAAAATATTCACCCTGAACCGAGCCTTCTGACCCAACCAGTAAGAAAGATCGCAGGAGCCGTGCTTGACCAGATCATCCAGCAGCCTCTTGTTGCCGCCGATGAGATTGAGGGCAAAGACCTCGGCCTGAAAGGGGGAGAGCGCCGAAACCGGCGGTTCCGTCGCCACCGGCACCAGCTGCCCGGCGGTCTCCACCTGCAGGGGCTTGCCCACCGTGATATTGAGATCGGAAACATTGCCGTAGGTTTCCAACATGCTGGTGATCCAGTAATCTATTTCCGTCTGCTTCATGGCTATGCCCTCTCCAACATGTTCCGTTGTCTGATCTGCCCGTTGTTCTGCTAGGATTGTATAAGAATGGAGCGGATTCTGACAACTATTTCTTTTTCACCAGAAAATACAAGGTGCCCGGATGTTTCATGTTTCCGGCCGCCACCTCGGCATAACTCCCCCCTCCCCAGAACAGGTCAAGGCGCCCGGGACCAGTGATGGCGGAACCGGAATCCTGATTGACCACGAAACGGCCCAGAGGCTCCCAACCGATAATTTCCCCGGCCGCGTTGACTCTTGGTTTTCTCGTTTTCAAAAAAGCGAGCCCTCCCGGCGGAAAACAGCTCTGGTCAAGGGCCACCGACCGACCGGGGGTGAGGGGTTCACCCAGGCAGCCCAAAGGCCCAACGGCGGAATCATCCCCCCACCGAAAAAAAACAAAGGAATCGTTATATTGCAGGATAGCCTCCTGTTCCTCAGGATGTTCCTTGAGATAGCGGACGAGCCTGGGCAGGGTTACCTCTTCCCGGCGCAGGACGCCTTTTTCCACCAGCAATCGCCCGATACTGCGGTACTCGTGCCCGTTTTTCCCGGCAAACTGCACCCGCCGCAACGTACCATCCGCAAGCTGTATCCGGCCGGACCCTTGAATGTGCAGGATAAAGGCATCCACCGGATCAGCCAGATAAACCAGTTCCTGCCCGGCCAACAAGCGGCCGTTCTCGATCTCGGTTCGGGAAAAATAGGGGACAAGGCTACCGTTCTCCATCCTGCCCGTTTGCTTCTCCCTGCCTTTGCCGCCGGGGATGGAAATAAGATCCGGGGGTTTACGGTATAATGGATAGCGGTAGATGGCTGTTTTCACCAGGCTGGCCTTGAAAAACGGCTCAAAATACCCGGTGAGAAAAATTTTGTGATCAGAACCCCTACCCGTTACCTGGCACAGCGTGAACTGTTTTTTAAGAATAGCGGTCAAGAGCTGGGGGGAGGGTTTCTCCTGAATGATCCGCTTGAAGGCGACCAGGGATTGGATCAGCCAGCCGACAGAATACTCATCCCCGCAGAGCACATATTTTTTTTCCTGGGGAAGCTTCCTGAGATAGTGCACACTGCGGTCAATGGCCGAAGCAAGGGAGTCATACCCCAGATCATCCTGCAGCAGCGGCGGTTCCGCCGCCAAGGGCATGGTCGCTGCCTGGCCGCATTGAGCGGCCACGGGCCGGGGCAAGGCGATGACCAGAGCGCAACCCAAGCTCAGCAGGCCGAAAAAAAACCCTATTGTTTTCGTCAAGTTCCGCATCCGCTCCGCGCCTCCTCATGGTGTCTGAACGCGTTGAACCATAGCAGAAAACACTCGGAAATGCACCCTGCCAAGCACTTACAAGGACGGATTCCACGGCCACCCGCCCATTGCAGGGTTGTGGGCCATGTATAACAGGTAACAAAAAAATACTGGTAATTGTCGCAGACAATCTATATTCTACCTCTTAGGTATATATTCCTATGTCGACAGCTTAAGAAAAATTCGGAGGAAATAATGAGCGAAGATGAGAAAATTGAAAGTCTGATGCAGGAAAAACGTCTTTTCGCCCCGCCGGCAGCGGGCCGAGAGCAGGCCCATGTGAAGAGCATGGCCGAATACGAAGCCATTTACCAACGCTCCATGGATGATCCGGAAGGGTTCTGGGGTGATCGCACCAAGGAACTGCTCACCTGGGAAAAGCCGTGGACCAAGGTGCTTGAGGCTGACATGCACACGCCCGAGATCAAATGGTTCCAAGGCGGCAGACTGAACGTTTCCTACAACTGCCTTGATCGCCATCTTGAAAATGGACGCCGCAACAAGGCAGCCATCATCTTCCAAGGCGAACCGGAGGAGGATGTCCGGGTTTACACCTACCAGATGCTGCACACCGAGGTCTGCCGTTTTGCCAACGTGCTCAAGAAAAAAGGCATCAAGAAAGGCGACCGGGTTGCCGTATATCTGCCCATGATTCCCGAACTTGCCATCACCTTGCTGGCCTGCACCCGGATCGGCGCCATCCACAGCGTGGTTTTCGCCGGCTTCTCCTCCCAGAGCCTCAAAAGCCGTATCCAGGATTGCGAGGCCAAGGTGCTGGTCACCGCCGACGCGGTTCTGCGGGCAGGAAAAACCATCCCCTTAAAACCCGCCGCCGACGATGCCCTTCAGGGGTGCGATTCCATCCAACACTGCATTGTGGTCAAACGGGCCGGCAATGAGATTCCCATGCAGGATGGCCGTGATCTCTGGTGGCACAAGGAAATGGCCGCCGATGGCATCAGCGGCCAGTGCGCCCCGGAAAGCATGGAGGCGGAGGACAACCTCTTCATTCTCTACACGTCCGGCTCCACAGGTAAACCAAAGGGCGTGGTCCATACGACCGGCGGCTATCTGACCTATGCCGCGCATACCACCCAGTGGGTCTTCGATCTAAAAGACGATGACGTGCACTGGTGTACCGCCGATATCGGCTGGATCACCGGTCACACCTATATCCTCTATGGGCCGCTGGCCTTGGGCGCCACCACCCTCATGTTCGAAGGGGTGCCCTCCTGGCCCGCGCCCGACCGCTTCTGGCATATCTGCGAGAAGTTCAGGGTCAACATCTTCTACACCGCACCCACCGTTATCCGCGCCCTGATGCGCGAAGGGGCGCAATGGACGGAAAAATCCGATCTCTCCTCCCTGCGGGTCTTGGGTTCGGTGGGCGAGCCCATCAACCCCGAAGCCTGGATGTGGTACCACGAGCACATCGGCAAGAGCAAACTGCCCATTGTTGATACCTGGTGGCAGACCGAGACCGGCGGAATCATGATCTCCGGCCTGCCCTACGCCACCCCGCTTAAGCCCGGCTCGGCCACCCGGCCCCTGCCCGGCATCGACGCGGTCATTCTCCGCGAAGACGGCACCGAAGCAGCCCCCAACGAGGGCGGCCATCTGGTGATCCGCAAACCGTGGCCCGGCATGCTCCGCGGGGTGTTCGGCGACCCGGCCCGCTACAAAAAAGCTTATTTTTCCCGCTACGCCGGCATCTACGACCCCGAAGACGGCGCCCGCAGGGATGAAGACGGCTACTTCTGGGTCATGGGGAGGCTGGACGACGTGATCAATGTCTCGGGCCACCGGTTGGGAACCGCCGAGATCGAATCCGCCCTGGTGGCGCACCCACAGGTGGCGGAGGCTGCGGTTGTCGGCGCGCCCCACGAAATCAAGGGGCAAACCATCTACGCCTATGTCTCCTTAAAAACCGGGGTAGAAGCTTCCGACGAACTGCGCGCCGCCCTCCGGACGCACGTGCGCAAGGAAATCGGCCCCATCGCCACCCCGGAGTTCATTCAGTTTGCCGAGGGACTGCCCAAAACCAGGAGCGGCAAGATCATGCGTCGTATCCTGCGCAAGATTGCCGCCGGAGAAACCGAAGCCCATGACTTCGGCGACACCTCCACCTTGGCGGATCCCTCGGTGGTTTCCACCCTGGTGGACGGCAGCAAGAATTTCGTCAAGTAGACGATTGCCACGCCAAAACGCAACAAAAAAACAGGGAGAGCCCGAGCTCTGGGCTCTCCCTGTTTTTTTGTTGTTACAGCGTCTTTTGTTGTTGTTCCCGCTTGTCCTCCACCAGCCGAAAAAAGCACGTCCAAAAGCTCCTCACTATCCCCTTTGCTTGAGCCGCATTTTCAGGTATTTTGACCGGAAAGACTCACATCTCTCCTGAAAACCCTTTCACATAAGGTGCGCATTCATGGCTTCCATCGAACTGCTGATATCCACCCTGTCCGGCTGGATATGGGGGCCACCCATGCTGGCGTTGCTGGTGGGCACCGGTCTGTACCTTACCGTGATCCTGCGCGGCATGCAATTTCGCGCTCTCCCCCACGCCTTGAGGCTGATTTGGCACAAGGAACACGCCGGAGACGGAGACATCAGCCATTTTGCCGCGCTGATGACAGCCCTCGCCGCTACGGTGGGGATCGGCAACATTGTCGGGGTCGCGACCGCCATCAGCCTGGGCGGGCCCGGGGCGGTCTTCTGGATGTGGATGACGGGGCTGGTCGGCATGGCCACCAAATACGCGGAAGCGGTGCTGGCGGTGAAATACCGGGAAAAAGGCGAATACGGCATGCGCGGCGGCCCCATGTATTATCTGGCCAAGGGCGCGGGGTTACCGAAATTGGCGTGGCTTTTTGCCCTGTTCACCGCCCTGGCGACCTTCGGCATCGGCAATATGACCCAGGCTAATGCGGTGGCCACCATTTTCCAATCGACCTTCGGCATCGAACCCTGGCTCACCGGCACGGTGCTGATGCTCCTTACCGGACTGGTGATTCTGGGCGGCATCAAGTCCATCGGTCGGTTTACCTCCCTGCTGGTGCCCTTCATGATCATCGGCTACGTAGGCGCTTCGCTGCTGGTGCTGGCCCTCAATGCCGGCGCAATCCCCCACGCCCTCGGATTGATTTTTTACCACGCCTTCTCACCCGCCGCAGCCTCCGGCGGCTTTGCCGGCTCGGTGGTGGCCGCCTCCATGCGCTACGGGATCGCCCGCGGCGTCTTTTCCAATGAATCGGGCTTGGGCTCGGCTCCCATTGCCGCTGCCGCCGCCCGGACCCGCGATCCGGTCAAACAGGCCCTGGTCAGCATGACCCAAACCTTCATCGACACCCTGGCGGTCTGCACCATGACCGCCTTGGTGATCCTGACCAGTCCGGCTTGGCTGCAAGGCGTTGCCCCGGGACAATTGACCAGCGTCAGTTTCGGCGAAACCCTGGGCCATACCGGAGTGGTGATTGTCGCCGTGGCCACGGCGCTTTTCGCCTATTCCACCCTGATCGGCTGGAATTACTATGGGGAAAAAGCCATCGAATATCTGGCGGGGCGACACGCCATTGCTCCTTACCGGGTGGTCTTCGTCGCGATGGTGATCGTGGGGGCGATGATGAAATTGGAATTCGTCTGGAATTTCTCCGACCTCATGAACGGGATGATGGCCATCCCCAACATTATCGGATTGCTACTGCTGGCACAGGTGGTTAAAACGGAAACCGACCGGTATTTTTCAACGGCTAAAAATTGAAGGCTGAAGACTGTTATTTATCAGGCGACGCCGTCCCCACCTTCAGCCTTCAGCCTATCCCACTTGAATAAGGCCTACTCCCTCATTTTCTCCGCCAATTCAGCGATGACCATGGCGTAGCGGTTGGAGTTGTTCCATTTGGTGATGGCCTGAAAGTTCGGATAGCCCGCCACGTACCGCAGGGTGTCGTCTCGCAGCTCAAGGCCGACAATGGTGAGGTCCTGATTTCCCGGTGACAGCGGCAGGTCAACATTCTGAATCTTTTTCACCTCCGCACGGGAAACAAAACCTTTTCTTCCTTGGGCATAGGCCTTTTCCAGCTTCTCCCCTTTCAGCTTCTTTCCGATTTCCCTATAAACAGGGGCCTTGAAGGTCCAGCCAAAGCGATGGAGATAGTTGGCGATGCTCGCCAAAACATCGGGCACGGATTCCCAGACATCACGGCGGCCATCCCCGTCAAAATCCACGGCATACAGACGAAAACTTGAGGGAATGAACTGGGTCTGACCAAAGGCCCCGCCATAGGAACCGGTGACCGCCAGCGGATCAACCCCGTTTTCACGGCAAAGCAAAAGGTATTCAATCAGTTGCTCCCGGTAGAACTTGCTGCGACGGGGATAGGCATCAAACATGGTGTTAAGGGTTTGAAACATGCTGAAGGCGCCTTTGTGCTCGCCGAATTTGCTTTCAACACCCCAGATGGCCACGACAATCTCCCGCTCGACCCCAAGCTCTTTTTCAATCCTGTCCAGCACCTCACGATGTTCGCCGAGAAGCCTCCTGCCCTGTTCGATTATCTGCGGGGTGATGAAACGGGGGAAATAGTCACAATAGGGCTTGGCCTCCCATTGGGTATCCATGAGCTCCAGCACCCGTTTTTTGATGGTGACCCCGGAAAAGATCCGGTCCAGCTCTTCCCGGCTGAAGCCGTGCCGCACCACCAACTCCTGCATAAGTTCCTGATACCGAGGAGCTGAAAGATCAATGGCCTGTCCATCCTCGACCAACTCGGCGGCCAGCGGCAGCGGCTCCCCCGCCCCGGCCCAACTCGGCGAACAAGGCATGGTGACACAGAACAACAGGAGGAAAAAAGCAACAACGCTTCTATGCAACAAGGAAAACCTCATGGAGAAAACACCTCTATAAATTTCTGACAAAAATCCTCAACCTGCCCAGCAGGCAAGGCATTGATCCCGGCGGCCGCAGCCCGGCCGCCGCCGGTGGGAAATGCACGGCACAGGCTGTCGGCCCCTTCCCGACGGGCAAGAGGCGCACGCACACTGACCATGAACGTTGCATCGCCATTGTCCACCAGCAGAGCGTGGGCCGCATCCACCCTTTCCCTGGCCTTTTCATTGCTGAATACCCCGGCAATCCGGCTGGCCCATTTTTCCTCGGGAAAGGCAAAAATCCGACCATGGGCAGTTTCCCGCAGGGGCGTGACCCCCCTGGCCCGCCGCAGATCATCGGCAAACCCTTGCCGCAACTGAGCAAGAATCTCCGCCTCGCCACAAAAAACCAGAGGATCGGCGTAGGGCTTTACCGCGGCATAGAGCTCCTGGGGCGAAACATGCAGATCCTCCACCTTGCGGCCGTAACCGTTGTAATTCATTAACTCTCCCAACTCCCGCAAACGCTCCACTTGGGCCTCGGCCAACTGAAGGGTGACGGCACCCTTCCGGGCCGAATCATGCAGATTATCGCCAAAGGCGGCAGCCACGGCCCAAGCCCGAAAACGGCCGCCCAACAGGGTATCGACGATGAGAGAGGTACAAACCTCAGGGCTGGGGTCCAGGTGGGCAATCAGATTGGGGCTGTGCGGAAGATCACCGGCGTAATGGTGGTCCACATAGAGAACCCGGCAGGACTCAAGCAGTTGCGTCAATACCGCCCTGTTGCTGTCCAGGGAGATATCCAGCACGGTGAGTTCAGCCCCCCGCACCTGGGCCACCTGGTCAAGAAGTCGGATATCCCGCTTGACCCCGGTCACCAGTGTCGCATCCCGGGGCTCCGCCAAACGGAGCTGATGCAGGGCGCAGATCCCGTCCGCATCGCCGTTGAAGATATCATAAAATGCTGACTGCGTCATGGTCTCGAATTCCCCCCGGGATTCATCACAGGTTCCGGCCGAAACGGAAGGCCCGGCCTATGCCTTCAAGGGAAAAGATGACCATCACCCGCTGATCATCCGGGGTTTTGCTTGTCTCAAGCTCCATCATCCAGCAAGCGGGTCGATAACTCAAGCGAACCCGTGATTCCACGGTATGATCCTCGGAAAAAGACTTGGCCAGATAGTAAGAGGCCCTGAGTGTTTCGGTCAAATGCGTCCCCAACGAACCGACCAGGTCATGGGACGAATCGCCGCTCTCGGTATAAAAATAGGGGGCCACCATGTCGTTGTTCCGGAGATACCGGTAATTAAGACCAAGGGTATGGCCTCCGGCAAGATTGAACGCATTGCGCACCTCATAGCGGGTCACGCCTTTCCCATACATGCTCACGTTGGTCTGATAGCCAAGCGCCCAGTTTGCCATCGGAGACACTGCCGCCTCAAACCTGAGATCGGACCAGGCATACCGATTACCCTCCACGGGCAATCCCGAGCTTTCCGGGTTTTCCCGCCTCAGGTCATAGGTCTGCAAAATTTTGAACAAGCCGAGGTCGCGATTCCAGCCCTGTCCGCCCTCCCTGGCGCCACCGATCTCAAAATAATTATTGAGCTGCCAGGTCAGCCAATTTTTTCTCTCCAAGCGGTCCACGCCGTCAAAATAAACATCAGTAGCCAGGGTCTCATCAAGAGTCGGCAGCCCCTGGGTTCTGGTCAGGTATTCATACAGTAGATTTGGCCGCACAATGTGCTCAAACCAATCACCATTTCCCAAATCAAAATCGCGCAGGAAGATGGTTGCCATATTGCCGGTAAAATCATAGGCCTGCCTGTCCTGAAAATTGTCATCATTCCAAACAGAATCCCCATATGATTCAAGCTGGTAGGCAGTTTCCCGCACCCCGCCGCTGACCTTGCCCTCAAGCCATCCTCCCAGGGGCAAAAAGGTGATCAGCTTGGGATGCATATCCAGCCGCTGGCCGCCTATCCCCTCTGACCTAAAATAATTCACATACTCCGACTCCCAGGCCGTACTCATTCGTGTTCCGCTGATGGGTATTCGCCCGGTGAAATCAATTCTGGGCAGTGCCTGCAGCGGACTGATCGGACGCGGCAGAAAGGAGTATTCCCCTTCCTCCAGCACATTGTTTCCATTATCCACCCCAAGGCTTATATCATGGGCGACATTCTGCCTGGTGCGCAGTTCGGCGCTGGCAACCATGTTCGGCCAGGATTTGACCAGCTGCACGGAGGACTCCCGCTCGGCAATGGTTTGCTCCCGCAGATCCCGGCCGAACTCATCAAGAAACAGAAGATTGCTCGCCGTAAAGCCCATGGCGCCTTCCTTGAATTCCTGCAGGTAATCCTGGTCGGAGACAAGATCAAGGTCAATCCTGCCGGTCAAGTGGTTGCCGAAATCATGGTTGGCCTTGCCCCGAAGCCAATAACGGTTGGTCTGACTCCGAATAAGTCCGTCGTTTTTATATTCATTATTAAGATCCGCCGCATCGACAAAATCATCGTGCAGATAACCGAGCATGAATGTTCCATGGGACTCAGGATCTTTCACATAACGGAATTCTCCGCCGTACTGAACTCCCCTCTTGGAGAGATAGCCGGGATAGAGGGTGATATCCGTACTGGGTGAGACATTGAGGAACACGGGAACCATGAGCCCAAACCCGCTGCGGCTGGAATTCGACCATTCCGGAAAAAGCAGGCCGCTTTCCCTTTTGGTCTTGGCGGGGAAGGTAATATAGGGAGTATAGGCCAGGGGCGCATCCTTAACATGGAAAACGGCATTGGTCATCTGGGCCATGCCGTCCAAGGTGAGTGTGGTGGTGCTGCTGGTAAAGGACCAAGGCGGGCTTTTCCCCTCCTCGGGCTTACAGGCGGTGGCCCAGCCTTTTTTCAAGGTATAGTCGAACGCCCCGGTTTTAACCACCTCTTCGCCGGAGACATACATGTGGGATTCCGCCATGAAGATGGTGGAATCGGTGAAGGTGCCGGTCTCAGCCTCAAGATTCATATCCGCGCTGGAGGCGGTGATCTCGTCGCGACCGGAGAGGATGTAAACATTGCCCCGAACCTTGACCGTGCCGTGCTCCACATCGTAACGAGCCCAATCCGCCCGGATAAACATGCCGGCGGGACCTTGGCTCTTGGGCCGGATCACAACGACATTGCCCTCGGCCAGAATACTGTCCGGATCCTTCAAATGAACAAGGCTGTCCGCTGTGATCTCCCAAGGAACAGGTCGAGCCGAAGCCTGCCCGGTGCCGAAACCGATAAGGGCGGCCAAGGTCACCATGATGCTGCACAGGACACCGCCTGGAGTTATCCATCTGTCTGCCATGTCTACCCCATCCGCCCCAAGTGCAGCCCTTGCCCTCAGCCGTTGTTGCACAATTCGTTCGTCAATCTCAATCAGCAAAAACAGCAGCAGCGTTAACGGCGACGAAACAGGCTGTAAAACAACCGTTATTTCGTAACAGTTCCTTAATCCGCCTGCCGGTTGCAATCATCCTCTCTCAAGACAGCGCCGGTGCTGCCGGAGGTCACCAGCCTGGCGTAACGCGCCACGTAACCGGTGGTGATCTTCGGAGCGGGCGGTTGCCATTTGTTCTGCCGCTGGGCCAGAATCCCTTCCGCCACGACCAGTTCAATCGACTTGTGCCGGATATCAATGGTGATCCGGTCGCCTTCCTCGATCAGGGCAATGGGGCCGCCATCCGCCGCTTCCGGCGACACATGACCGATACAGGCGCCCTGGGTTCCGCCGCTGAAACGCCCGTCCGTTATCAGGGCCACGCTTTTACCGAGCCCCATGCCTACAATGGCCGAGGTCGGGGAGAGCATTTCCGGCATGCCGGGCCCGCCTTTGGGGCCGCAGTAACGAATGACCACCACATCACCGGCCTTGATATCGCCGTTGAGAATAGCGGCCTGAGCCTCGTCCTCGGCTTCGAACACCCGAGCCGGACCGCTGTGCTTGAGCATCTCTTCGGCCACCGCCGACTGCTTTACCACGCAGCCATCCGGAGCCAGATTCCCGTACAGCACGGCAATGCCGCCGAAGGGATGATATGGTTTATCCACGGGCCGGATGATATCGACATCCCGCACCCGGACCTTTTCCAGATTTTCGCGCAGGGTCTTGCCGGTAACGGTCATGACATCCAAATTAAGACTCGCCTCGGTATTGAGCAACTCGCGCATCACCGCCGGGACTCCTCCTGCCTCGTCGAGCTGTTGCAGACTGTGGGGTCCGCCGGGAATCAGGCTGCACAGATGGGGCGCCCGTTCGCTCACCTCATTAAACAGGGCCAAGGGCAGATCCACCCCTGCTTCCCTGGCGATGGCGGGCACATGGAGAACAGTATTGGTGGAGCACCCCAGGGCCATATCGATGGCCATGGCGTTTTCAAAGGCCGCGCGGGTGGCGATATCCCGGGGCCGAATATCCTCGGCCAGCAGATGCATCACAGCCATGCCCGCCTCCTTGGCCAGCCTGATCCGAGCGGCGGCCACCGCCGGAATGGTGCCGTTACCCGGCAGGCCGAGACCAATGGCCTCGGTGAGACAGTTCATCGAATTGGCGGTGAACATCCCGGCGCAGGAGCCGCAACCGGGACAGGCCTGATCTTCGAGTTCGTCCAGCTCTTCCACGGTCAGGGTCTCGGCCTTCACCCGGCCAACCCCTTCAAAAACGCTGACCAGATGCACGTCCTTGCCGCGAAAACGTCCGGTGAGCATGGGACCGCCGCTCACCATGATGGCCGGAATATTGACCCGCAGCATGGCCATGAGCATGCCGGGCGTCACCTTGTCGCAGTTGGGAATCAGCACCAGGGCGTCAAAGGGGTGGGCCATGGCCATGATCTCCACCGAATCGGCAATAATTTCGCGGCTGGCCAGCGAGTATTTCATGCCCTTGTGGTTCATCGCCAAGCCGTCGCAGACCCCGATGGTTCCGAAGGCGATTGGGGTGCCCCCGGCCATGCGAACCCCGGTTTTCACCGCTTCCAGAATCTTGTCGAGATGAGAATGACCAGGGACGATTTCACTGTGGGCGTGAGCAATCCCGATCAGAGGCCGCCTGATTTCCTCGTTGGTGTAGCCCATGGCTTTGAGCAGGGAACGATGCGGTGCCCGCTCCACCCCTTTCCGTAATGCATCACTGCGCATCTTTTTCATAGGTCGATTCCCGTCAATTATCCTGATTTTTTCATGTTTTCAAAAGAATTCTAAATACTAGCAGGCCGCCGTCTGCTGTCAAGGCAAAAGTCTGCTCGCTCCAAATTTGCCTTGCCAAGAGCACCGGATTGTTTTACTTTGCCAGTCAAGAAAAAATCCCCTACCAGCGGAGGGAAATACTCCTGCGACCCCTAACGCACAGACCTCTATCCTCAGCCGTTTCACAGCGGACCCGTAAAACCCCATGAAATATGTATTCGGCCCGGTCAATTCCCGCCGCCTGGGAATTTCACAAGGCATTGATCTTGTTCCCCACAAGATATGCAACTTCAACTGCATCTATTGCGAGATCGGCGCCACCACCACCCTTACCTGTACCCGCAGGGAGTATATCCCGCTCTCCGAGCTGCTTGCGGAAATCGACACCGTACTTGCCGACCGGGAACTCCTGACCCACATTGATGTTTTCACCATCACCGCCAGCGGGGAGCCCACCCTGCACAGCGGCATCGGCCAGGTAATCCGCTATCTCAAGGAAAAGGCCGACAAGCCGGTGGTGGTCCTGACCAACGGCTCCCTGCTCTTCCTTCCGGAAGTACGCCATGACCTGCTGGAAGCGGATATTGTCATCCCCTCCCTTGATTCGGCCCGCGAGGAAAGCTACCGGCGTATCAACCGGCCGGCCGCCTGCTCGCCCCTTGCCGAACTGATTGAGGGGCTCATTGCCTTCCGGAAGGAATTTTCAGGGAAACTCTGGCTGGAAATTCTCCTGGCCAGCAAGATCAACGACAGCCAGGAAGACATCGCGGCCCTGGTTGAAGCGGTACACAAGATAAGGCCGGACAAGGTGCAACTCAACACCGTGGCCCGCCCCCCCCTTGAAAGCTTTGCTAACCCGCTGACCCAGGCGGAACTTGAAACCGTTGCCCGCCAGATTCCGGGGGTGGTGGAAATTCTTATTGATTTCACCACCCGGGATCGGGAAAAATTCCGCACTGTTTCCGAAGACGAAATTATTGAAATGCTTAAAAGAAGACCCTGCACCACCAAGGATGTCAGCGAGGCCCTCAACCTGGACCCGGACACCACGCAGATCATGTTACAACAATTGGCCGCCTGCGGCCGCATCATAGAGACGACACACCATGACAAACGATACTACCAAACCAGCAGATGAACGGCCAAACGGCCAAGGAACGGAAAACAACGGGGAAGAGCGTTCCATTCTCTCCCGGGTCAGCAAATGGCTGAAGAAACCAGGCCGCCCCGGGGAAGAAGAAAGCCCTTCCACCGGGCAAACATCCCGTCCGGCAGCACCGCCTTCCGGTCCGACATCCGCTCCATCCTCCGACGAGACTTCCCGTCCCGACGGTGAAGCAGCCTCCCCCACGGGCTCCAAACCCCGCCGCCGGAAACGACCACCCCGGAGACGATCGAAAGCCGCCAGGCCGGAAGGCCAGAAAACGGAAGCAAGCGGTGAAAATGGGCAACAAGTCCCGGCCCCGGCTGAGACAACGATGAAAGAAAAGAGTGCCACCCCAGCCAGACCGCCGCGCCAGCGTCCGCCTCGAAAAGCCCCGGAGCGCAGCACGGAAGATCCGAAGCCATCCGAAGGCAGGCAGCCTGCCAAAGGTGACACCACCCTGAAGCTGCTGATCAACACCGATGAACCGGAAGAGTGCCGCCTCGTGCTCCTGGAAAGCGGCAAGGTGGAATCCTTTTACGTGGAAACCGTCAGCCAGGCGCAGACCAAGGGCAACATCTACAAAGGCAGGGTCACCGCGGTGGAGGCCAACCTGCAGGCCGCTTTTGTCGATTACGGCACGGAGAAAAACGGCTTTCTCCCCTTCGGCGACATCCATCCCGAATATTACGCCACCGAGGTTTCGGCGGATACCCACTGGAAAGATCTCCCTATCCAAAATGTCCTCACCAAGGGACAGGAGGTCCTGGTTGAGGTAGTCAAGGAAGCCACCGGCAACAAGGGAGCAACCCTCACCACCTATCTCTCCCTGCCGGGACGATATCTGGTGCTGATGCCCGGCAGCGACAGCGCCGGGATTTCCAGAAAGATCGAGTCCGAAGAAGAACGCAACAAGCTGCGGGAGATGGTGGACAGCGTCAGCATCCCCGAGGGCATCGGCTACATCGTCCGCACCGCCAGCCAGGAAATCACCAAGACCGCGCTGGCCCAAGATGTCCGCTACCTACTCAATCTCTGGAAGGAAATCAAGAAGAAAGGCCAGACCGAGAAGGCCCCGGCCCTGTTGCACAAGGAACAGAACATCGTTTCCCGGTTCCTGCGCGACCATTTTACCTCCGATATCGAAGAAATCCTGGTGGACGCCGAAGAGGCCCTGACCCAAGTCAACAACTTCCTCGAACTGCTGCCGGCCGCCCAGCGTAAATCAACCGTCGCCAAGCTGCACAAGGGAACCCAGCCCCTGTTCCACCAGTACCATGTGGAAAAACAGATCGAGCAGATCTACCAGCCCAACGTGCCCCTGCCCTCCGGCGGCTCCATTGTCATCAATCCCACCGAGGCCCTGGTCGCCATTGATGTCAATTCCGGCCGTACCGGCAAGGACAAGAGCTTTGAAGACGCCATCTTTCTCGCCAACATGGAGGCGGCCGAGGAATTGTCCCGCCAGCTCCGCCTCCGCGATCTCGGCGGCCTCATTGTCGTTGATTTCATCGACATGCGTGACTCAAAACACATCCGCGAGGTGGAAAAAAAGGTGCGCGATTGCATGAAGCGCGACAAAGCCAAGGTGGATTTCTCCAAGATCTCCAAATTCGGCCTCATGCAGATCTCCCGACAGAAGATGGCCGCCCCCGTCTCGGTGGGCAGCTACCGGATCTGTCCCCATTGCCAGGGACGCGGCATGGTCCGTTCCGTGGAAACCCAAGCCTTGGTACATTTCAGACATATTCAAACCGGAGTGGCCAGAAAAGAGATCAAACGGGTGGTCTGCCGTCTGCCCATGGAGGTTGCCCAGTACATCCTGAATAAAAAACGCTCCGATCTCATCGAACTGGAACAGGAGCATCAGGTCGAGATCAGCATTATTCCGGAACCGGCCATGCCGCCCACCGAGAGCAAGATCGATTTCCTGAAGGAATAATCTCCGTTTTAAACCAAGACAAAAAAGCGGAGTCAGTGGCTGGGCCGTGGCGAAGCAGCAAGGCCCAGCCGCAAGCGTACAGCTGCGGAACCAACCCTTGTTTTAGAACCAAGGCAAGCCGTCCCCCTCAATCGGCGGGCTGGGATGATTCCCCGGCAAGCCCCTGCGGGGAGGACAAGAGAACGACATGACAGGCGACAAGCTCTCCAAAGCGGAATATACCATCCTGGTCGTTGATGACGTGGATATCATGCACATGGTCTTACGCCAGATGCTGGGGATGCTCGGTTTTTCCAAGATAATTTCGGCTCTGGACGGCAGACGGGCGCAGCAGATCATTCAAACGGAAAAGATCGATCTGATCATCTCTGACTGGACCATGCCGGAGATGAACGGCATCGCGCTGCTGAATTTTGTCAAGGGGAACGCCAACTGGGCACACATCCCTTTCATCATGGTAACCTCGGACATGGCCAAGGACTCCATCCTTGTAGCCAAGAAAGCCGGAGTGGACGACTATATCATCAAGCCCTTCAGTGCAGCGACCCTGGAAACCAAGATCACCAGGGCACTCAAACTCAACCGCCAGCCTCCGGGCAAGTAGGCCGGCACCCCTCTTCAGGTTCGACACACCGCAAGACTATAAGACTATCTTCCTCGTGTCATCAGCCGACAGCACCCTGGCGGCGGGAAGGCTCTTTCATTCCGTATCCTCACCTTCAAGGGCGGCGAGGACCCGTTCCACAATCCCCATTCCCTGCCTGAACTGATAACTTCCAACAGCCCTGATCAGGTCATTTTTCTCAAGCCGCAAATCCGCAGGCCACTTGATTGTGCTGATCTTTGCAACATGCTCGGCGCACTGAACCGGTCGATGGCCCTGGAGATCGGGCAACATGGCCTTCAAGAGATCACGCAATCGGGCCGGATCAATGGCGACATCCGACATTTCTGCCGCCGGGGGCTGTGACGCGGGCGGCAGAAGTCTTTGTAATGCCTGAACAAGGGCAGCATGACTTCCCTTGAAAGCGGCCAGCAGCTCGGGGGGTACCTGTTGTGCCCGGCAGGCTTTTTCCAGCTCCAGCGTGAGGCCGAAGAGTTCCTGGGCGCAGATGGTCCCCACCACCCCCTTCAGGGTATGGAGCGCCCGCCCGGCCTCCTCCCATTGCTGTTGCGCAAGGAGCGTACCGATCGACTCATCCATGCTCGCATATTTTTCGACAAACAGGAGCAGGACCTTCCTGTAGAGATGCGCATCGCCGATGCGTTCCAAACCGAGCACCAGATCAAGGCCGGGGATTTTCCGCGGCAGCGGTTCATCCACGACAGGCATCTCACCAGGCGGCTGAACGATCCGCTCCGGAGCTTCCTTGGCGGTAAGCCATTTGGCCAGGGTGGCGAAAAGTGTTTTCGGCTCAATGGGCTTGGTGATATGGGCGTTCATCCCGGCTGCAAGACTGAGCGCTTCATCACCCTTGATGGCATTGGCAGTCATGGCCACTATGGGCAGGGTGCTTACTCGTTCCACCTCACTGGCCCTGATGCGTCTGGTGGCCTCAAGCCCGTCCATGCCAGGCATCTGAATGTCCATGAGGACCAGATCGTAAACGTTCTCCTGCACCATGGCCAACGCTGTTTCTCCGTTGTCGGCGATCTCCACCACAACACCTGCCCGCTCCAAGATCTCCCGGGCCACCTGCTGGTTGATCTCGTTGTCCTCGACCAAAAGAATCCGCGCCCCTTTCACCTGATGCCCGAGAGTATCGCGTTCCGCCCCCTCAACCATGGCGACATCCTTGCCTTGTCCGGAGTCGTACATCTCCATAATTGCCTCAAACAACCCGGACCGGCTCACCGGTTTGGAAAGCACCTTGTCGCAGCCCGCCTCAAGACAAGGGCCGATGACCTCCTCGATCCTGGTTGAGGTGAGCATCATAATTTTTGGCTGACCGATACCGTAAAGCCCTTCCCGCACTGCCCGGGCCACGGACGCGCCGTTCAAGCCCGGCAGGCGATAATCGAGAAGCAGAAGGTCGAACGGATTTTCAGCCCCTCTCCGGCGTACAATCTCCAAACATTCCTCGCCGCTGGCAACCGCCTCCACCTCAAAGGAGAACGATTCCAACGCACCTTGCAGGATGGCGCGGGTGGTGGGATTGTCTTCCACCACCAGCACCCGTAATTTTCGCAGGTCCGGCTGGGGAAAGAGCTGTGTTGCCGGCGCCTGCGCTTCGTTGAGGACTGCGGTGAAGAAAAAGGTACTGCCCAGGCCCGGCGTGCTTTCCACCTGAAACGCCCCCCCCATCAGCTCGACCAACCGTTTGCTGATGGCCAGCCCCAGGCCGGTGCCACCGTGGGTCCTGCTGATGGAGCCGTCCGCCTGACTGAAGGGGGCAAAGAGCTTGGCAAGCTGTTCCTCGGTGAGCCCCATGCCGGTATCCCGAATGGAAAATCGCAACACCAACCGATTTGCGGTACGCTCCGCAACGGAGATCTCCAACACGACCTCACCCTGTTCAGTGAACTTGATGGCGTTGCTGGTCAGGTTGAGCAGCACCTGTCCCAGCCGCACCGAGTCGCCGATGAGACGATCCGGCACATCGGCGGCAACATCGAAGAGAAATTCCAACCCCTTTTCCTGGGCCTTGAATGTGGTGAGTCCGGCAAGATCGTCCAACACCCTTTCCAAGGAGAAGGGATGCGGCTCTATCTCCAGTTTCTGCGCCTCGATCTTGGAAAAATCCAGAATATCGTTGATGATGTACAGAAGATTCTTCCCGGAGGTGGAGATCTTGTCGAGATAGTCCCGCACCTTGGGCGAGAGCTCCATCTCCAAACCAAGCAGACTGAGGCCGATGATGGCGTTCATGGGCGTTCTGATCTCATGGCTCATACGGGCCAGGAAATCGCTCTTGGCCCGATTTGCTTCTTCCGCGGCATCCCGTGCCAGGAGAATGGACTCTTCCGCCTCTTTTCTGTCGGTGATGTCGTTGACCAAGCCGACAGCATGCCATTGCCCTTTGACCTGAAAGGCCGAGAGGGAGATTTCCACCGGAAATTCGGCCCCCTCCTTGCGAAGAGCTGACACCTCCACCCGATTGCCGATTATGGCGCCCTCACCGCTTTCGCGGAATCGCCCAAAGTTTGCCAAAAATCTTTCTTGGCAGGAAACCGGGGCAATCAGCCGATGCAGGTCCTGGCCCAGCGCTTCCTCACGGCTCCAGCCGAAGATCTGTTCCGCCGCCTTGTTCCAGAAGGTGATGCGGCCATCGCTGTCCATCATGATAATGGCGCTCAGGGCGGCGGCGGCGATACTGGCCAGTATCTCGGTGTGCTCCTGCAAGGTATCGGTCAATTGCTTCCGTTCGCTGATGTCTTCCTTGACCGCGATGTAGCTGACCACCTTACCGTGGTTATCGGTGACCGGAGAGATGGTGGCATGCTCCCAGAAGAGGGTACCGTCCTTCTTGCGGTTGCACACCTCGCCCTGCCAGATTTTTCCGGCGGAAATAGTCTGCCACATATTGCGGTAGAACGCCGCATCGTGCACCCCCGACTTGAGGGCGCTGGGTTTTTTACCGATCACCTCGCCCAGCGCGTAACCGGTAACCGCGCAGAAGAAGGGGTTGGCATACTCTATGTTGCCATGGGGATCGGTGATCACTATGGAAAGGGGGCTCTGCTCAATGGCCTTATAAAGTCGTTTGAGTTGCTCCTCGTAGAGCTTTCGTTCGCTGACATCCTCCACCGTGGGCAGAAAATAAAAGGGCTCACCGTTTTCGTCCCTGACCAGACGGATGGTTGTCCTGCCCCAGACAAGCTCACCATCCTTGCAAAGATACTTTTTATCCGCACCGGACACCTTCAAGTCGCCCCCCAGGATTTGATCCAGGTTTCCGAGGCAGGACTCCCGGTAGTCAGGGTGAATGAGGTCGGCAAAGGGACGGGAAACCAGCTCCTCTGGGGTGTAGCCGATCATCCGGCAGAACTCCTCATTGGCATTGAGGATATTTTTTTCCAAGTCCACCAACAGGGCGCCGAACGGCGCCTTGTTGAAGGTAAGCTGCAGGCGCGCCTCATTTTCCTTCAGGGTTCTGTTAGCCCCCTCCAGCTCCCTGGTTCGCTCCCGCACTTCCTCTTCAAGCCGGATCGCATGATCGATCTGCGTCTTTTCCCGCAGCTCCCTTTCCTCAATCCGGCTAAAGGCGATGGAGAGCTGGTCGGCAATGATATTGCAGAGATTGGCCTCCTCTTCGCTCCATTCCCGGGTCTTGTCCTGTACCGACAGAGCAAGGAGACCGACGGTATTTCCTTCTCGCTTGATGGGAAAATTAAGATAGGAGCGAATATCAAGCGGTTTGAGATAGACTGCCGCGAATTTTTCAAGGCCGGAACAGGTCTGGACACCCTCCGTGACGATAAGGGCTTCACCTTTTTGAATGGTCTCGAAATACTGCGGCAACTCATCACGCAAAAGAACCTGTCCCCGCGAAAACCGATTGCCGTCCAACTCATAGAGGCAACAGCAGAGCAAACTGGCTCCCTCGTTCTGGAACATCCATACAGAGCCCCGGTTAACCCTCAAATGTTGCGCAAGCCAGGAAGAGACCATCTCGTACACCGGCTCCATGGCAGCGGTATCCCGGCAGAAGCGGCTAAACTGGGAAATGAACTGTTCTCGTTCTTTTTTTTCGGAGATGGTTTCGATGGCACGTTTCCGCGCCAGATCATAACGATGAAAAGCCAGCACGATGAGCAGGGCCAAGGCCACACTTATCATGACCATGCTCACATCAATTTTAAAAAGAAAAGCCTTGTCCTGATCCCGAGCCCCCCATAAAGCGGGCTCAAGACCGTTGGTGGTGTCGATCAGTTCGCTGAAGGTATCGTCGTACTGCACGGTCAGGATATTTTGGGTCGCACGATCCACAGACACCCGCAACCGTTGGCGGCTCAACAGGCGTAAAGACTCAAGCTGCGCTATGACCTTGTGAACCATCCCCTCCAATTCCAGTGGATAATGATGCGGAATCAGGGAAGCCTCCCTGCAGGACATGGGCAACAGGCGGGCCTGTTCGATGGCCCAAGTCAACCGTTCCTCAACCACTTCGGGATCTTCCTCGCTGTCTCCCGCGAGGATTTGTTCCAGGACAAGGTGGGCCGAGGTGGCGCTGGTCCGGATAGTGCTGAGGTAGCTGAGCTGTTTTTTGTGAAATTTCCCCAGATTATCGGAGAGATAAACGCTGAATATCTGTAGAGAGATGATGACGACAAGAAAAAACGCCGCAACAATGCGCCGTAACGACAGAGCAAAAAGGGTGCGATCCATTATGGGCATGCCAGGGTCCTTCGATTATCGATCTGGTTCAGGGCCCCCCCCCCTTACAAGTTTTATTACTCTACAAACCCTGATTAAACAATGCAACTCTGGATGGCGGCTCAGCAGCGACATGGGCCGCCCGAAAAACAGGGAGGGAATCACGCCCAATCGTCAACAACTCATGCCCGCACCCCCGGGGCGCGCAGCTCCTTGCCCACAGCTTGCCGCAACGTTTCTTTCTGATCCCGCGTGAAGATAACCACACAGAGACCCAGCAGCAACAGGACGCCGGCGGTGGCGAACGAGCTGGCAAAACTGCCGGAGCCGGCATTGAGGGCCTGGGAGAGTTTGCTCATCACGAAGCCCCCTAAACCCCAGGCGGTAAACAGGGTCCCGTAGTTGACCCCGAAGTGCTTCATCCCCCAAAGATCCTTGGTGATGGTGGGGAAGATCGACAGGTTGGCGCCGTAGTTGAAGCCGATCATGGTAGCCACACCCACCAGCATCAAAGCGTTGGGGTGGGCAGTGCTGATGATGGGGATGGCCCAGAACATCATCAGCGCCTGCAACCCGAACATCCCGGCCATGGTACGGCAACGGCCCAACTTGTCGGCCAGCATCCCCGCCACCACCCGACCGGCGGCGTTGCCCACCGCCAGGATGGCCACCACCAGAAAGGCGTTGGCGCCCAAACTGCTCTTGGCCATGCCGGCCACGCTGCCTATCACCATCAGGCCGCTGCCCGCGCCGATAAAGTAGAGCAGCCAGACCCGCCAGAAGGCGAGGCTCCTGAGAATCTGCGATGGGGTGAAATCTACTTCCTCAAAGAGGTCGCGGCTGTCGCGGTGCCGGTTGGTGCTGCCGCGACGATCCACAAACCCCTTGGGCTTGAAACCCTCCGGCGGATTAATCAGCAGAAGGGCCAAAAGGCTGACCACCACCATGAACCCGATGCCGAAGAAAAACATGGTGCGGGAGAGGCCCCAACTAGCCAGCAGATACTGGGCCGTGGGGGCAATGTACACCGAGGCCAGGCCGAAGCCGGAAACCACGATGCCGGCGATGAGGCCTGTTTTGTTGGGAGGGAACCACTTGAGGGCCGGCGGGGTGGCGGAGGAATAGCCAAAGGCGATGCCCATTCCGGCCAGCACCCCGAAGCTGATGATCCACATGCCATAAGACGTGCTGGTGGAGGCGAGCACAAAACCGGCCCCGACCAGCAGCCCGCCGATAATGGCGGTCAGGCGTGGGCCGTACTTGTCCTGACAGCGACCGGCAAAGAACATGCTGCAGGCAAAAACCAGACAACACACCGCATAGGGATCGTTGAGGTTGGCGGGATCCCAGGCAAAGGAGTCAGGACCGCCGGCATCAATGGACTGCTTGATGGCGCCCTTGAAAATACTCCAGGCGTAGAGGACTCCCAACGCCAGATTGATACCGGTCCCCGCCATGGTAACGGCAACCCCCCTGTCCACCACCTTCTCTGTCATGGCTGTACCCCCCGTTCTGTACGATGCGCTAGGAAGCCGGGACGATGCAACGCTGCGAAATCCCGGCTGCGTGGCCCCGACGGCCGTGATTTTTTTTTTGGACAAGGCCGCCGAAAACAGGATGATGGAAAAGCCCATGGCCGTCCCATCATCTTTTAGATTACACCGCAGAAGAACAAACCCTGTCAAGCGGAATCGCACATGGATTATGACGGATTATCAAAGGTGATTTTTTTGCTCGACCACGATCGGCGTGGCGGGTAGAGTTGCGCAAGCTGCCGGCTAAGGAGATAAAAATAACAAAGGATCAAGGGAAGTTCCGGCCATTCCCCCCTCTCACGGACGATACATTTCCAGGGAGCGCCATCCCATGCAACGACAACGGATCCGGGTCGCCCTGCTCTATCGGGGGCCGCAGCACGAAGGACGGGATGATTTTTCCTCCTTTGTGCCGATCGGCCTTTTCAATGTCTTAAAAAGCCTGCGCAGCGCGGGCTATGATGCAGGCCTGCACAATCTCTCCGCCACCCCCCGCACCGGACTTGCCGAGGCCATACGAAACACCGGCGCCGATGCCTTTCTCATCTCGGCCTTCTTCGGCTGCCACCATGAGGCATACACCCTGGCGCGGACCATCAAAAAACAGTCCCAACGCACCATGGTCGCCTTGGGCGGACCGCTTTCCGTGCTCGGCCCCGCCATCCTGGAACAGGTGCCGGAGATCGATTTCCTGATCCTCGGCGAGGGGGAAGAGGCTGCCGTGGCCCTGCTCGACTCCTTTTTCTTGCAAAAAATCCCGCTTTCCGCAGTACACGGCGCGCTTTACCGCACCTCGACAGGAATCAGCGAGAATCCCCGCAAGCTGCTGGCGGATATCGATCGCTGCTTCTTTCTGCCCTCCGAAGTGATACCCCATTGCCATGGGGTCCAGCCGGAAAATTTCGCCGTGCTCATCTCCTCACGGGGGTGTCCCTTCCGCTGCACCTTCTGCTCCTCTACGGTGCTATGGCAAAACCGGGTCCGCCACCACTCGGTGGATCTGCTGCTGAGCTACCTCATCGACCTGCGCGCCGCAACGGGAGCCATCTATTTCAGCCTGCGGGACGAAAATTTCCTGGTCAACCGGACACATGTGCGGAAGTTCACGGCCGCCCTCAGGCAAAGCGGTCTCCACTACCTCTGGAACGCCCAAGGCTCTCCCCACCTGCTTGACGACGATCTAGCCCGCACCCTGGCCGAAGCAGGCTGCGATCAGCTCCAGATGGGGATCGAGGCCATCCCGTCCCGACTGGCGGGGATGCTCAACAAACAGGGCTCGCCCGACCAGACCGCCAAGGCAATCAACATCTTACGCCGTCAGGCCATCCGGCCTTTTGGCTATTTCATTTACGGCATGAACGAGACCGAGACCGAGGGCGCGGAAACCCTCAATTTCATCCAACATTCAGGGCTGCTCGATGCAGTGGCTTCCCCCCTTGTCCTGTATCCGGGCACCGGGCTTGCCCAGGGGATGGATCCGGACTGTTTTTTCAGCAAAGGCGAGGTGCTTTTTTATTCCCCTTCCTCGGCGCGGAAATGGAAAAAGAAATACCAACAGGCACTGGCGGGACTGCATGAAAGGGAAGGTTTCCGCCGGGAAGAGGTTGCTCCTGGCAAGACGCCGAATCCGGTTCGGACCGTCGCTCGCCATTTTTATCTTCTGGCGCATGGGGAAAAATTGCAGGCTGAACAGATTCTCCTGAACCTTACCAAGGAACAGCCGGAAAACCCGTGGGGATTTGAACTGCTTGCAAGACTGTATTCCGTTCTGGGAAAAAAGGGAAAGGCCTTGACCATGCGCAAAAAGTTATCCGCCCTCACCGGCTGCGCCGGGGGTTAGCTTCTTCCTGAGTACAAACTTTAAAAAAGCCATATACCAACGGCACAGTCCTAGAGGACATCCTTTTTCAACAGCGTAATTTCAACTCGTCTGTTCTTCGCTCGATTCCGCGATGTATCCCCCGAAAACATTGGCCTGAATTCCGCAAATCCTTGAGTTGTCAGCCGTTCCGGGGCAACACCACACCTGATGAGATATTCCGCCACCGACACTGCCCGGGCTGCGGACAAATGCCAATTTGAAGAGAAAAAATCATTATTAATAGGGATATCATCGGTGTGACCGGAGATCACCACATCGTAACCATTTTCTTCCAGAATCAGACCCGCAACCCGATCAAGAATCGCCACGGCATCGGTGGCCAACATGGCCTGCCCGCTGCCGAACGAAAGTTGCTCCTCCAGCACCAGGGTAAGACCCTGTCCGGCGGAGGAAACATAAAATCCGTTGCCGAGCAGGCCCGCCAAATGACGCTGTACGGCCTGGGAAATCTCCGGAGATCCTCCCTGACGGGGCACGGCAACCGCCGCCACTGCCGGGCTTTTAGCAACCTCCTCGACTTTCGGTGATTCCTGAACGTACATGACGATGAAGAAGACCAACATCAGGGTCATCACATCGATGATACCCCAAAAGCTGCTATCATTCTCCGGTTCCTGAAAGGGAAACCTGCCTGCATATGCCTTCATCCTCGCCTCCGATTAACTCAAAAAGGAAAACACCCGGACAAATGAAAACGATGCCGGCGCAATCCGATGCCGTCTTGTTTTTGGTTGCGGTGCAGGCGCCGAAGCCTCGGGAGCTTCACCATCTTCCAGGCACGATTCGAGCTTGTAGTGGAGATGACGGGAGGATTCCCTGTTCGCCAAGCCCAGCACCCCTTCAGTGATGAGCGGGAAAGAGCTGACCTCGTCCCGAACCCGCTCCGCATACTTTTTATAGAGCGGCATGAACAAAAAGTTGGCAAAAAGCAACCCATAAAGGGTGGAAAAGAGAGCCACCGACACGCCGGGACCTATGCTGGCCTTGTCGTTAAGGTGCCCCAACACATTAATCAAGCCGACCACCGTGCCAATAAAACCGAAGGATTGCGGCAGTCTGGTAAGGCTGCTCAGGATTCCAGCCAACGCCTCCTTCCTGGAAAGATAAAAGTCATAGTTTTTCTCCAAGATGCGCCGAATGTCATCCGGCGCATAGCCATCAATCACCATGTCCACCCCTTTACGCAAAAAAGGATTGGCGATCTTTTTGCTCGCCTCCTCCAATTCCTTGGGGCCGGATTCCTGCCACACCTTGGCCAGCCGACGTATCTGCCCGAGCAGCTCGCCCTCCTGGCTGCCTCCCTGATGGCGACGCAAGGCAAGGATCTCCCGCCAAAGCCTGCGCAGGACGTCGTGGGGATGGGACAGCATCACGGAAAAAAGCGGGCCGAGCAACACCAGGGCCACCCCTTCCAGAATGGAAAGCGGGTCGGCCTCACCCAATAGGGCATGTTGCGCCTTGAGAAACAACACCGTACTCAACACTACCACCGCGATCTTGATCATTATTGCCTCCTGGTTGGTTTTGCAGGACAATAAAGCAAGCATCATGCCACACCAGACAGCAAGGACAATCAGACAAAGAGCACGGGACATCCCACTGTTAACACGTGATTTTTCATGTGTTAAACAGCTCGCGACCTCTCAGCGATGGGAGTCCGAAATTGAAATTGGGCAAGATTTTCCCGCAGGGCAACGGATGAAATACGGCAAGAATTACCAGAAGACGGAATCAGCTCCCTCTTCTTTTCTGGTACTTGAGAACGGCCCGGTTATGCTCCGCCAGATCGTGGGAAAAATAATGGGTTCCATCATTTTTTGAAACGAAATAAAGATAGGATTCAGGGGCGGGATGCAGCACAGCAGCGATGGAAGCGCGGCCCGGATTGGCAATGGGTCCGGGAGGCAGACCGTTGATCAGATAGGTGTTATAAGGGGTTGATGTTTCAAGGTGTTTCCTGGTGAGATTGCCGTCAAAGTCGGCAAGGCCGTAGATCACGGTGGGATCGGTCTGCAGCCGCATATTGTGCCGCAGACGATTCATAAAGACCCCGGCGATGAGGGGACGCTCTTCCGGCGCGGCGGTTTCTTTTTCCACGATGGAGGCCAGGGTAAGCACCTCGTGGGGAGAAAGGCCCAGAGGGTTATCGCGCAAATCACCCAATTCCTGCCGCACCCGTCTGCCCCGTTCAACCATGAGACCGATAATCTCTCTCGGATTCTGGCCGCGCAGCAACTGATAGGTATCCGGAAACAGGTACCCCTCAAGGCTTGCCCCCCTCACCCCATACCGGGCAAGAATTTCCGGATCACGCATCAGTTCGAGAAAGAGATTCCGCTCCCCCCAACCGCCCTTGGCCAGAATTTCGGCAAGCTGATAGATGTTGCTGCCTTCCGGGATGGTAACCGACCAGCGCACGGTGGCCCCGGCCGCAAGGATGCGGAGGATTTGATACGGGGTTTGTCCGGGTGTGAACAGATACTCCCCGGCCTGCAACCGCTGGCTGAGGCGGGAGAGCCTGGCGAGACAATAAAAACCGCGCCCGGGGGGGATAACCCCGTTTTCGACAAGAATCTTCTCTATCCCGGCAAGGCTTGTTTTGGGAGGAATCAGAATATGAAGATCCCCCCCTTCCCGCATGGGGAGGGGGGTTGCGGCATAAAACCCGAGCCAGAGCCCAAACCCGGCCAGCCCCACGCAGGCGGCGGCACAGAGCCGGATTGCCATGCGCCTGATGGTGCCGGAACGGCGTTTGCCTTTTTTCCGGAATCCGCTTCCCTGACCCAAAAAATCATCTCCTGCGGATTGTTGCGACACAGCACCGGCGATTGCCTTCCACGCAAACAACGGGAGACAATCGCGCCATTCTTACACCCCTGCCTTAATCCGCAAAAATAATGGAAAGAATCCGGTCCATGTTCTTCACAGGGACAAACTTGATCTTCTTGCGGAGATCCGCAGGAATCTCCACCAAATCCTTCTTGTTCTGCTCCGGGATGATCACCGTGGTGATCCCAGCCCGCAGAGCAGCCAGAGCCTTTTCTTTAAGACCGCCGATGGGAAGAACCCGCCCCCGCAGGGTGATCTCCCCGGTCATGGCCACATCCTGGCGAACCTTTTTCCGGGAAAGCGCCGAATACATGGCCGTGGCGATGGTCACCCCGGCGGAAGGTCCGTCCTTGGGAATGGCGCCGGCCGGCACATGCACATGGATATCGATCTCCTCGAAATAATTATCGGCAAGCTTCAGCTTCTTAAGGCGTGAGCGGCAGAAGCTCAGAGCAGCTTGGGCCGACTCCTTCATCACCTCGCCCAACTGGCCGGTCATGGTCAGGTTGCCGCGACCCTTGAGGAGGGAAATCTCAATATAGAGAATCTCCCCACCCACCTCGGTCCAGGCAAGGCCGGTGGCCATGCCGGGCTGATCGATGATCTCGGTTTCCGACTCGGGCGTGAACTTGGGCGGTCCGAGATACTTGCTCAGGGTCTTATCCGTGAGAGGAAATGGCCCCTTGGCCCCTTCCGCGACCCTCCGGGCGTTTTTCCGGCAGATGGTGCCGATCTCCCGCTCCAGATTTCTCACCCCCGCTTCCCTGGTATAATTGGTGATGATCTTGGCCAGCACGACATCGTCGAACTGGACATGCTTGGCGGTGATGCCGTTTTCCGCGATCTGCCTCGGCACCAGATAACGGCGGGCAATCTCGACCTTTTCCTCAAGGGTATAGCCGGCCAGACGGATCACCTCCATCCGGTCATAGAGCGGGGCGGGAATGGTGTCCGCCATGTTGGCGGTGGTGATGAACATGACCTTGGAAAGATCAAAGGGCATGTTGAGGTAATGGTCGGTGAAATCTGTGTTCTGGGCCGGATCCAACACCTCCAGCAGGGCGGAGGATGGGTCGCCCCGGTAGTCGGCGCCGACCTTATCGATCTCGTCGAACATGAACACCGGGTTGTTGGTCCCCGCCGTTTTCAACCCCTGGATGATTCTCCCGGGCATGGCGCCGATATAGGTGCGGCGATGGCCGCGGATCTCGGCCTCGTCGTGCATGCCGCCCAGGGAAATACGGTGAAATTTTCGCCCCATGGCCCGGGCGATGGACTGGCCCAGCGAGGTCTTGCCCACCCCGGGAGGGCCGACAAAACAGAGGATCGGCCCCTTGGTTGTTTTGTTGAGGGAGCGCACGGCCAGATATTCGAGAATCCGCTCCTTGACCTTTTCCAATCCGTAATGATCCTCGTCAAGGACTGCCTTGGCAATTTTGAGATCAATCCGGTCCTTGGAGCCCTTGCGCCACGGCAGGTCGAGAATCCAATCGATATAGGTCCGAACAATGGAGGCCTCAGAGGCGTCGGGATGCATGGTCTCCAAGCGTTTGAGCTGCTTGGACGCTTCCTTCTTGACCTCGGGCGGCATCCGGCATTTGGCCAGTTTGTCCCGCAGCTCATCCATCTCCTGGGAGCGGTCATCGATGTCGCCCAGTTCTTTTTTCAGGGCCTGCAACTGCTCGCGCAGGTAATACTCCCGCTGGGTACGACTCATCTCCTCCTTGGCCTCGGACTGAATCTTGGCCTGCATGGTGGAGACTTCCAGCTCTTTCTGCAGATACTCGGCCACCTTTTTCAACCGCTGGGCCGGGTCAAAGGTTTCCAGCACCGACTGGGACTCGGAAACCCTCAGCTGCAGGTTGGAGACCACCAGATCGGCAAGCCTGCCGGGCTCCTCCACGTTGTTCAAAATAACCATGAGATCGGAAGACATGATGCCCTTGAGCGAGAGGATTTTCTCCGTCTGCTCGCGGACATTGCGCATCAGGGCCTCCATCGCCACCGAGACCTCCTCCACCTCTTCATCCTCGATAAGCTCGATACGGGCGATATGATGGGGCTCTTCCTGGACAAAGGATTCAACCCGCGCCTTGCGGAGGGCCTGGACCAGAACCTTGAGGCGGCCATCCGGCAGCTTCAGGGTACGCATGATCATGCAGACCATGCCGACATCATACATATCCTCGGATTGGGGCTCGTCCAGTGAGGCATCCTTCTGGGTAACGAGCATGAGGAGCTTGTCCTTGCTCATGGCGTCGTTGACCGCGCCCACCGAGGCAGGCCGTCCGACAAAGAGAGGGATTATCATATAATTAAAGATAACCACATCACGCACCGCCATGAGCGGCAATTCCCCAGGGATCTCCTGCCCATCGGAATCATGAAAATCATTCAACTCCGAGGTCATGGAATCATTAATATCCACAACATGCCTCCAGGTTATATTTTATCGGCAAACAGGCTTTTTTCAAAAAAAGCTGCCGGAGAAAACAATGGCTTAAGCCGTTGCAACGGCACGAACGGCTTAAGGACCGCAACGGAATCAGGTAAAAGAGCAACGGCTCTTCCGTAACGGCTCCTAAGTTTGGCAACATAAGCACACCTCCCCGTGAAGTCAAGACGATATCCTCAGAGGCGAAACAGTCCTGAAATATGCTTGAAGAAATCACGGTTTTGCACCATAGTACCCCCTGCAACCGGCGGGATGTCCCGCAGGGGGGCTTTCGACGCCGGTTAAGCAATCATGCCATGACGGCCAACAAAAAACAACCAACAACCGATCCCGATGAACCTTACAAACGCTTCTTTTTTTGATCTGAGCCGCTATGCCCACTCCTCTCTATTCGTGGCGGCGGAATATCCCTGGCAGGCGCTGGCCCGCTTGAAGACCTATATGGCGGAGTATCCCTGGCCGCAAATCGCCTGGCCACGGAGCCCAGGTCCGATCCCGGCGACCTTGATCCTCCACGACACGACGCTGGTGGAGGCCACCGAGGAGATCACCATCGAATTCGGCGAGGCGACCAAGGGAAAGCTCAGGGTTTTTCGCAACGGGACACTGCTGGAGGGGGCCAGCGTGCTCATGGCCGGGGCCGTGCTGGCCGGTGGACCTATCAGCCTCGGCAAGGGAGTGTTGGTTGAATCCGGGGCCTTTATCAAGGGGCCGGTGATCATCGGCGATCAGAGCGAGATCCGGCAGGGCGCCTATCTCCGCGGCCACTGCCTGGTGGGCGCCCGCTGCGTGGTCGGCCATGTCACCGAGGTCAAGCATGCCATCTTCCTCGACGATGCCAAGGCCGGACATTTCGCCTATCTGGGCGACAGCATCTTGGGCAACGAGGTGAACCTGGGGGCGGGAACCAAACTGGCCAACCTGCGTTTCACCGGGGGGAACGTCCTGGTGAAAACCCCGACCGGCCCCATCGATTCAGGCCTGCACAAATTCGGGGCGATCATGGGAGACAAGGTCCAGACCGGCTGCAACGCAGTGACCAACCCCGGCACGGTACTCGGGAAAAAATCCATTATCCTGCCCAACACCACGGCACCTTCCGGCTGGCACACCAGTAACTCGATGATCCGGTAACCGTTTAGCAATGCCCATTTTGTGGCACGGGATAAACAATTGTCTGATCCGCTAAACCGCCCCGTTCATTTCAAAATAATGAGCAAGACCGAGGATGAACTCCAGGCAAATGGCCACCACGAGATAAAAACGCAGCGATCTGCTGAACGGCAGCCTCTCCTTGACCAACCGCTGCAGGAGGGCAACAATCAGCAATGTGGCGCCCAGATTGATCGGAGCCACGGAAAGCACATGGATCATGGTTTCCACGATTGAATGCATGGCCCGCCCGGGAAAGTAACGGACACTGGCCAGCAGATAGACGACAACCAGGATAGCCAGGGAAATATGCTCCCATATTTTTTGCGGAAGCGAACCTGAGATTTTTTCCTTTTTTTGCGAGTCCATCATTTCTTGCATGTGCAGCCTGTTTTAATTTTTTTTCGACGGCTCCCCAGCCCGGGGAGAATTCCAGCCCATTGTAACAGGAATTACAAATGACACAATCGCTCAACGCCCTTTTTTCTCCCGAAACCACTCCCCATTTTGCTGATTTGCAGACCTTCCGGCTCCTGTTCGACCATCTTTTTTTCTATGCCTTGCCGGACCGGAGCACTCCCCTGTCCGTCAAGACCGAACAGCAGGAGATGTGGACGGGATACACACCGGTAAGTCTTTCAGAGGAAGAACAGGACCGCTTCCTGTCCATGGCCCATGAACTCAAGGGCCATGAAGCTGAATTCCACCGGGGGCTCCTGGCCTCTCTTGCCGCCGGGCATGGCGACCGGGACGAGGCCTCGGCCGGATCGCTGGCTTCCGCCCTGCGCTCCGGCAAAAACACCGCTCAAACCCGAAAGGCCCCGGATGAAGCACTCTGGCAGGCCATGCTCATCCTGAAGCTGGCGGAGATGTTCCGGGCAGAGGAGCGGGAAATAGCCCAAGGGTTCATGGCCATCTCGGACAAGGAGGCCCAACTTTTTGCCGCCATCCGAGGCGAAGAAACAGAAGCAGGGGGGGGGGACGAAGAAGAGGAACAGACCCTGCGGGAGCTTACCGCAGCCACGGCGATGAGCGGACCGACGATCAACCTGACCCGCCTGGCCAAGGCCTGGGGCCACCTCTACACCCGGGATGCCAAGGCAGGGGAAATTCCCCTGCTGATCACGAACCACGAGGAACTTCAGGGCTTGCTCGCCGATACTTACGAGACCCTCACCGGCAAACTCCCCAGACAGCTTGTCAGCCTCACTCTACCGACTCAGGAACAGAGCGAGGAAGACGCCTCCCGGATGGAAAGATTCAAGGCCGAAACCAGGGCTTTCAAGGAGCATTTCAACCAGTTACTGCTCGGGATTGCCGCAAACGGGACAATCTCCGCCGCACGGATGACAGAGCTGCAAGGAGCAGGAAACGAGCTGAACCGTGCGGCCCTGCCTTTTCTGAAAAACAGCCCGAGCGAAAAGACCATCCGCTTTTACGCCTACGAGGGAGCCTCGCTCATAGACCTTTTTGCCGAACTGTGTGGCGAATCACGGATCCCTGCGGAGACCACCACCGGACTGCTCGCGGTCCTGAGCTGACTCCCCGCTTATCGGTAGGGATTGATGGTCAGCACCGGACAGGGTGCGGTCTTGACAATCTTCTCCGCCACGCTGCCGAAGAGAATCTTGTCCAGCCCCTTGTAGCCATGGGTGCCCATGACAATCAGGTCCGCATTCTGCGCCCCGGCAAACCGATTGATCTCCTCGACCACGTCACCGCTCAGGATCGCCGTGGTATGCGGAACCGAACTCGTGAGGGTTTCCGCCACGAAGCTTTTCATCTTTTCCCCGGCGCTCTTGACCATCTCTTCCTCAAGCTGGATGATGGGCATGTGGGGCACAAAAAAACCGGAATAATCGTCAAAGCTCTGCACCACAAAAACAACCGCCAGCTCCGCCTTGAATTTAGCGGCAAAGTCCGCAGCCGTACCGAGGATCTTCTGCGAATTTTCTGAAAAATCCACGGGAACCAAAATCTTTTTAATTTCGTTCATTTCCCCTCCTTATGGTATAGATATCAAGCTTTAGCCATGATCGCGGCCAGGGTCGAGCCTGTTCGCGTTATTCTCTCTCCATGATCAGGCTATCAGAATGCTTTTCCCCTTGTCAACAGGAGAGACATCCCCTTGAATCCTTACCCAGAGCAAAACCTGATGTCCACTTCCCTGTCCGAGGCCATGGCCGACATCTTTTCCCCAGGCGGCATCCTGGCCAAAAAACTGCCCGGTTACGAATGCCGCCCGAGCCAATTGCGCATGGCCGAAGCCATTGGCGCCACCCTTGAACAACAGGAAGACCGGAGATTGAACCAGCCGGGAATGCTGGCGGTCGAGGCGGGCACCGGCACCGGCAAGACCTTGGCCTATCTGCTCCCGGCCATCCTGAGCGGCCAAAAGGTGGTCGTTTCCACCAATACCCTCAACCTGCAGGATCAGATTCTCAACAAGGAAATCCCCTTCATCAGAGAACACCTTGCCCCGAGACTGAACGCCATTTGTATCAAGGGAAGACAGAACTACCTCTGCCTCTACCGCTGGCAGCAGTTCCTCGCCTCACCCCAAAGAAATATCCTGGCCGATGACCGCGACACCCAGCGGGTCGCCGACTGGCTTGAGGAAACCGAGACCGGCGACCGGAGCGAACTCTCCTGGCTGGCGGACAATGCCCCGCTCTGGCAGGCAATCACCGCCTCGACCAGCCAATGCCTGGGCGGAAACTGCCCGGATGCCACCCCCTGCTTTATCAGCCGGCTTCGCAAAAAAGCGGCCCAGGCCCAGCTGCTGGTGGTCAACCACCACCTCTTCTTTTCCGACCTTGCCCTGCGCCGCTTTGGGCACGCCGAGGTCCTGCCCCGCTACGAATCGGTGATCTTCGACGAGGCCCATCACCTGGAAGGGGTGGCGACCCGCTACTTCGGCACCTCCTTCAGCCATTATCAGGTGATCGACCTGGTCAAGGATCTGGAGGCTGCGGCCCAGGCCGATCTGGTGGGCCGCGCCAAGGAAGGAGTCGTGCAGACCGCCAGGGCGCTGGCCAAACAGGTTGATCTCTTTGCCGAGCTGTTCCCCAAGGAGCGGGGCCGTTTTTCCCTGCTGCAATTCATTGACCGGTTTCCCGGCTGGGAAGAAGAACGCCAACGGTTCGCCGACCAGATCAAGGGCCTCTGCAATCAACTGGCAAAAGCGGCCATGCACGGAGAGTCCTGGCAAGGGATGCAGCGGAGGGCGGAAGAGATGCTGGGGGCCTTCACCACCATCACCGAAGCGCGGGACACCTCCTCGGTTTACTGGTACGAGCGAAGGGAAAAAACCGTGGCCCTGTCCGCCTCGCCCATTGACATTGCCGACGAGCTGCAGGACTTTCTCTACGAGCAGATCCGGAATGTGATTTTCACCTCGGCCACCCTCACCACGGACAACACCTTCACCTATTTTTCCAGCCGCCTCGGCCTGCCCGCCGACACGCCAACCATGACCCTGGCCACCCCCTTTGATTACTCGACTCGGACCCTCCTGTTCGTGCCGGGCAAAGATTTTCCCGAACCCACGTCCCGTGAGTTTTCGGCGGCAACCCAGCGACTGATGCAGGAGTTGATCATGGCCGCCAATGGGAGAACCCTTGTGCTTTTCACCAGCATCAACGCCATGCGCGCGGCGCACGAGGTTCTCCTTGGCCGTCTGCCCTTTCCGGTGCTGATGCAGGGAGAGGCGCCCAAGGCCAGGCTGCTTGAACAGTTCCAGGAACAGACCCATTCCGTCCTGCTGGCGGTGGCCAGCTTCTGGGAGGGGGTGGATGTGGTGGGGGAATCGCTCAGCTGCGTGATTATCGACAAACTTCCGTTTGAAGTCCCTTCGGACCCTGTTATTATGGCCCGCATGGAACGGATCAAAAACGAGGGAGGCAACCCATTCTTCGATTTTCAGATCCCCCGCGCCATCCTGACCCTGCGCCAGGGGGTGGGCCGGCTGATGCGCAGCTCCACCGACCGGGGGGTTCTAGCCATCTGCGATGTCCGTCTCTTTACCAAGCAGTACGGCAGACTCTTCCTGAAAAGCCTGCCCCCAAGCCCGATTTGCCGCGAGATCACTGCGGTGCGGGATTTCTTCCAGGAGAAAAGACCATGAACAACGCCGAGCTGCTTGCGGCCTTCAAAAAACAGTCCGTCCGGATCGACGCCGTGATGGAAGAGGATCTGGCCATCGTCGAAAGCCCGCTCCTGGCCCAGATCATTCGCCATGCCATCTTCCAAGGCGGCAAGCGCATCCGCCCCCTGCTCACCTTGCTGGCCGCAAGCCTGGTCGGGACTCCCCCCGCCGACACCGCGCGGCTGGCGATTTCCTTTGAGTATCTCCATGCGGCCAGCCTGCTGCACGATGATGTCATCGACCACGCCACCCTGCGGCGGGGCGCCGAAACCGCCAACACCATCTGGGGGATGGAGCCGGTCATCCTGGCAGGGGATTATCTCCATGCCCATGCCATGGCCCTGGCCAGCGAGGTGGGCGGGCCCTCGGCCATGGCCCTGATCGGCCGCGCCACCGCCGCCATGGTCGAGTCGGAATTCATGCAGATGCACAACGCCAAGGAGATCCTGATCTCCGAGGAAAAATATTTTCAGGTTCTGATGGGCAAAACGGCCGCCCTCATTGCCGCGGCCTGCGAGGCGGGCATTGCCCACAACAACGGTTCCGCCGCCCAACGGATCGCCCTGCGCACCTATGGAACCAACCTGGGGTTGGCCTTCCAGATCGTTGACGATCTCCTGGATTATCTCGGAGACCCGGCAAAAACCGGCAAGGGTGTGGGCAACGATTTCCAGGAGGGCAAGATGACCCTGCCCCTGATTAAAACCTTGGAGCGAGCCGAAGCCGTGGATCGCGAGGTGCTGATCGAACTGCTCAAGGCAACGCCCCTGGAGCGGAGCACACAGTTGACCACGGCCCACGACCTTATGGAAAAATATCAGGGATTTTCCCTGGCCAGGGCGCAGGCTGAGTCGCTGATCAGGGAAGCCCTTGCCGGGCTTGCCATCTTTGGCGAGGCCCCAGCGAAAGAACTCCTTACCGGTCTGGCCCATTATGTCCTGAGCCGGGACAAGTAGGAGATGGCCAAGTTTTCTCCGAAAAAACCCGCCAGGAAAGGCGTGCGAAAAAAAAAGACGGGACGGAGGATTGGTCTCTTCTGCCTGTTTCTTTTGGTGACCGTTACCCTGGCCGCCGGAGTCTATTTCATGGTGTTGCAACCAGGCACTCAACCGGAAACCCCATACCCGCTGCTAAGCGAACAAGCCAAGAAAAAGCCCTTGCCCCAAGCACCGCCAGTCTCAACCAGACACAAAAAATCCGGGGAAAAACCCTCCCCGGCCAAACCCCTTGTGGCCATCGTCATCGACGACATGGGCAACCGGCAGAATACCGGCAAAGCGGCCATCGCCCTCGACCTGCCCCTGTCCTTCGCCTTCCTGCCCTTCACTCCTTTTTCCGCGGAGCTGCAAAAAGAGGCCCAGGCCAAGGGACGCGACATCCTCCTCCACTTGCCCCTCGAGCCCATGGACCCAAAATGGCATGCCGGCCCCGGCGCCCTGACCACCCCCATGGACCTGGAAACCATGCGGACCATCTTCCTTGAAGATCTGCAAGCTGTCCCCAAAGCCATCGGGATCAACAACCACATGGGTTCCCGCTTCACCTCCAATCCCCAGGCCATGCGGAGCCTGCTGGAACTCGTACGATCACACGACCTTTTTTTCCTGGACAGCGTGACCGCCCCCCAGAGCGTTGCCTATGATCTTGCCCGGGAAATGGGGATAAAAGCAGAACGCCGCACCGTTTTTCTCGACAACGACCAGAACCCGGACAAAATCCGAGCCCAGCTTGATCTCCTCATCAAGCTCGCCGGGGAGCACGGTCAGGCCGTGGGCATCGGCCACCCCTATCCGGCAACGCTTGAGGCCCTGCGCCAGTATCAAGCACCGTTGCGCACCCAAACCAAAATGGTCGGCATCCACAGCCTCGTGCATTGAAGACAACCGCCAGTGATGCCTGTCCCAAAAAAAGAGGGCGGAATCCCTTCGCGCCCTCCTTCATGATCAGTTGACGATCACGCCTTACTCAGTGCCGACCCCGATCAAAAATCGGTAAAATCCTCGTCCTCGGAAGGCTTGGCAGACAATCTTTTGGGCGCTGATTTCGGCGGGCTCTGCCCCAGTTTTTTCATTATCGGTTTCACCATCTGCCGAGGGACACTGGGGCTCATTTTTTTAATCTGCGCCGTGCCCGGCTTCACCAGCTTGACCTGCTCGCCATAAATCACACCGGCCATGTCAGCGACATGGTCCTGGGCCTGGCCGCACTGGGAATGGAGCTCTTCAGCGGCGGAAGCCGACTCCTTAGCGCTGGCGGCAATCTGCTGCACCACCCGGTCCAGCTCGGCAATGGCCTTGTTGATCTGCAAGATGCCGCTGGCTTGCTCCTGGCAGGCTTGGCTGATCTCGCCGACCAAAGTGCCCACCTTTTCGGTGTTGCCGGAGACTTGAGAAAAAGCCGCGCTGCTTCTCTCCACCAGCTGGGAGCCGGTACCGACCTTTGCCACCGTGCCCTCGATGAGGGTCGCGGTATTCTTGGCCGCCTCGGCAGCGCGCATGGCCAAGTTTCGCACCTCGTCGGCCACCACGGCAAAACCGGCCCCGGCCTCGCCGGCCCGGGCCGCCTCAACCGCGGCATTGAGCGCCAGCAGATTGGTCTGGAAAGCGATCTCGTCAATGGTTTTCACGATCTTCTGGGTATCCTCGCTGGCCTTGCTGATCTCCGCCATGGAACGGGTCAGCTCCTGCATGGCCGCCGCGGCCTCAGCCACCACCTTGGTGACATTCTGCATATGACTGTCGGCTTGGTCGGCATTATCGGCATTCTGCTTGGTCATGGAGGCCATCTCCTCGATGGAGGCCGAGGTTTCCTCGATGGCCGCAGCCTGCTCCGAGGTTCCTTCGGCCAACATCTGACTGGAGGAGGCGATCTGGTCCGAGGCCTGATCCACCTGGGCGGAACCCTCGGTGATTCCGGAGATTGCCCGGATCAAGGGCACGGTGATGCCCCGGGTAATGAAGATGGCGGCGAGAGTCCCGCAGATTATGCCGAGCAACGAGAGAGAGCCGGTGGAAGCATTAATAAAGACGATGGCTTTTCCAAGATCGCTTTTGTTCTCTTCAATCAATTTGTCCTTATGCTCGCGAAGCTTGGTCAGTAACCCCTTGATCTCGCTATAGGCAGGAAGCGACTCGCTGTTATATACCTGCTTGGCCTGCGCAATATCCCCGGCGCTGTATGCTTTGCCGATTTCGATGGCCGATTCGTGCAACCGCCGGTGCGGCCCCTCTATACCCTTGAGCAGTTCCGCTTCCGGGGTGGCCTCCTTCAGCTTCTCCTGGGTTTTGTCGCTGTAATACCACTTGCCGAAACCGCACTTGTGATCATCGGTTTCCACCTCAAGCTTGGCCACCCCCTCCCTGGAGAAGAGGTCATTGACCTTGCCCAGCCAGTTGAGATGATCTATCTGTTTTTCCAGCAAAAAGGCCTTGTCTTGATTGAACTCCTGCGACTCAAAGGCGTGCTCCTCAATAGTCCGCAGACCGAAAAAACTCGCGATCGAAATGGTCGCCAGCAAAACAAGCAACAACCCGAAACCGCCGCCGACCTTTACCGCAATCGAGACATTCTTGCCGATCATATCCATCCTCCCCGGGCAGGCTGTTTCCCTTCTTGCGCCCTCCTTTCCCTTTTTGCTCTATATAATTATCCGACAATCCCCGAACAGTTTGCAAATAGAAACTTCACAACATAGCGTTGTCACGACAAAAGACCATGCAATAGTCAGGTGTTTACCCCATGTTTTCCTGCTCGCCCTGTCGTTCGTTCTCGATTACACTCACAACAGCATCCGCAAAAGACAACAAACTCTGCACCTTTCCTTATACTCAAGGGCACGACCATGCATCTCATTTCTCTCAACATCGGCATTCCCAAGGCGGAAATTTTCCACGGTAAGGAAGTAACCACCGGCCTTTGCAAGCAGCCGGTGCGGGATAGACTCAGCCTGACCAAAACCGGGTTTGTCGGCGACGGGGTGCAGGACAGAAAACACCACGGCGGAGAAGACAAGGCGGTGTGCGTATACAGCGCCGACCATTACCCCCACTGGGAAAAGGTCTTGGGCGAAAAGCTGCCTGCCGCGGCCTTTGGCGAAAATCTCACCGTTGCCGGGCTGAAGGAAGAGAGAATTCACCTCGGCGATCTCTTCCGGCTCGGCACCGCCCTGCTCCAGGTGAGTCAGCCCCGACAGCCCTGCAAGACCCTGGCTGCCCGCTACGGCAGAAATGACTTTGTCAAACTCGTGGTCGATGCCGGGTATACCGGCTTCTATTTCCGGGTCATCGAGGAAGGCGAGGTCGGGGCGGGCGATCTGCTCGAAATTGCGACAATGGATCCACAAGCGGTTTCCATCGCCTTTGCCAACCGGATCTTTCACCATGACCGGAAAAACAAGGGTGGGATTGAAACAGTGCTGGCGGTTCCGGCCCTTTCCGCCTCCTGGCGGGAATCTTTTTCAGAGCTTCTTAAAAACTGCGACACACCGTAGCCATCACCTCTCCTTACCAGAAAAGGCTCCCTTGCCAGAGCCGCAGCTTGGACAAACCACCCCAACCCACGGTTGAAGCATAAGGAAATGTAACTACCTAGCTCAAGGCCGGAAATGAACAAAAACAACCCAAACAGTAACTATCCAGCAGTGCCGTAGCTGCTAGGCAGAAGACGGCGAAGTGTGCTGGTGCCCATGAGCCGGCTGATAACAACGCAGATGCGGTACTGCTGGATAGTTACAAGGAAACCACAAAAACCATGCCGCCCATCATCACTTTAACCACCGATTTCGGCCTGCAGGATGAATACGTTGGGGTCATGAAGGGGATCCTTACCGCACTGGCCCCCCAGGCGCGTCTCATCGACCTTTGCCACAATATCCGAGCCCAGGATCTCCGGCAGACCGCCTTTACTCTCCAGGCCGCCGCCCCCTATTTTCCCGCAGGCACCATCCATCTGGCCGTGGTCGATCCGGGGGTGGGAAGCAAACGAGAGCTTCTGATTCTACAGACCATGGACCGCCACTACTTTGTCGCCCCGGACAACGGGCTGCTCACCCCTTTTCTTGCCGAGGACCGGTTTCACTCCGCCGTTTTCATTGACTGCCCGCACCTGTACCGCCAGCCACCGAGCACCACCTTTCATGGCCGGGACATCCTGGCGCCGGTGGCAGCCGCCCTGGCCAACGGCGCCGATCCCTCCCGCCTTGGCACTCAAGCGTTTAAGGAAAATCTTACAAAACTTGCATCCCCCACCTTGCAAATTGACCAAATCCATGGCAACATAGACGGGTCCGTGATTCACATCGACCATTTCGGCAACCTGACCACAAATATCCACCAAAGTGATCTTGCCGAGTTGGCAACTGACCCGGCCTCCCTCCAGATTGTCCATGGGAACCACCAAGTGACAGGTCTGGCAAGCGCTTACGCCTCGCGGCCGGACGGGCAAGTTCTGGCCATCATCGGCAGCCGCGGTTATCTTGAACTGGCAGTAACCAATGGCAATGCCGCTCAGACTCTTGGGGCGAAGATGGATGATCCCGTGCGGGTGACACTCGGAATGAAAGGGTAACCTTTTCTGTTTAGGAACCGTGCAAAAATAACTTAATACTATTCTGCCTCGCTTTTACGGCTCCCTATGCCGTCTTGGCAGGACTTGATATTCAAGTTATTTTTTTTGCGTAACGGCTTATAAACCGTTACTAACTCCCATTGTTCTTTTACCCATTCCGTTTCAGCGCCGTTACCGTTTTTGCCATTTCCATGGCAATTTCAGTTTGTTCCCGCAGCATTAGCAGCGACGGCTTTCAGCTCAACTTCAGGTAAGGAAACAGCTCCATGCACGACAACCATATCGAGGATATCGCCCAACTCCTCAAGACCATGTCGCACCCCATCCGCCTGAAGATTCTTTGCCTGTTGCAGGACAAGGAAATGACCGTGGGCGATATCCACAAAGAGGTGCACACCACCAATGCCAATGTCTCCCAGCACCTCTCCATCCTCCGCAACCAAGGAATAATCGCCTTTCGCAAGGATGCGAATTTCATTTACAACCGAATCGCCGAGGGGCGGGTTACCGAGTTGATCAAAACCATGCGGGAACTCTTCTGCCAGATTTCCTGATTTCAAACGATGCAACCGTTACCGGACACTATTACCAAGGAGACTTCACCATGATCATCACCGACTGGGTTCATGTTTTTGCCGGGGCTTTCATCCTGCTCAGCCTGGCCCTGGGAACCTGGGTTCATCCCAACTGGTACTTTTTCACCGCCTTTGTCGGGGCAAACCTCTTCCAGTACGGCTTCACCAAATTCTGCCCGCTGGCCACCATCCTCAAAAAACTCGGAGTACCGGAAACCCGTTCCGGCCAAGGTTGCTGCAGCAAATAAGCCCCCAAAGCAAGCACTCACAAGGAGGGAGCGCGCGTACCTCTCCCTCCTTTTTTCTTCCCCACCCCATGCCTTGACCTTGCCGGCCCTCTCGGTTCGCTTTCAGGTCTGCACATTTTCCTCTTCATCACTTGTTGGAATTCCAGGGAAGCAACCCGACGCGAAGCGTTGAAAAAACATGGTCTCACCGGTTAGCCATCGTCAAAAAACAACATGGCCGTTGCAGGGAGCCGGATGGAATAAGGAGGCGTACAGTAAGGCAGCATAAATGTCCATGTTGTTTCTGAACGGCTCCTAAGCATGACGCAACACCGTGATTGCTCGCTGCAATCACGTGTTTTCTTTTCGTTGCACAAAATCTTCAACAATTGTCGTTTCGCCCTCTTTCCGCCTGCGGAAACCTTTTTATCGGGCTGCGCTGTCTGTTTCAGGAGTAACAATGGATGTCTCGATCTTTACCGCGAAATACCTCAAAAAAAACAATCCGCTGATCTTCAAGATCATCGCCCGATCCCAGGATATCGAAGAGCTGCGCAGCCTGCTTATCGATTTCACCTTTGCCGTGGAGCAGCAGGCCGTGGAAGAGGCCGGCAGCGACGATGCCAGTTTGCTGGCCCGCATCCGCGATTGCGGCTTTTCCTTTCGAACCATCCTCAAAAAAGGGTCCGAGCAGGCTGCTGGCTTCAGCATCCTCCAGGTTCTCTGGGATATCGGCCACGATATCCCGCGGCCGGAACTCTCCCCTGCTTTCTTTGCCGATCTCCTTTATATGCTGCTGGGCATGCAGGGCCAAGGCATCCGCAAGGCCCCGGACGCCATCCACCTCACCGCCGTGGAATCAAGCGGGAGAAAAGCGGCGGTCAAGCGTTCCCGTCAGCTGGACAATCTCTGGACCGAGGTGGATCGCCGCATGTCCGCTTACCCTTCCGGCCTTGATGAGCAGGCGGTGCGGCGGCGGCAAGGACGGAAGGAAAAGATTCTCTCTGTATTGGGCGGCAGCCTGGAAAATTGGCACGACTGGCGCTGGCAGATCAGCCACATCGTCCGCGATCTTGCCACCCTGGAAAAGATGGTGAAACTCAGCGCTTCACAGCGCAGCGCTTTAAAGGCGGCCAAGGAAAACCGACTGCCCTTCGGGATCACCCCCCATTACCTCTCCCTGATGGATGACGAAATCGGCAGCAAGCGGGATGCGGCCATCCGCGCCCAGGTGCTGCCTCCCATGAGCTATGTGAAGGAAATCGCTGCGGTGGAGGATGTTTCCTGCCTCGATTTCATGGGCGAGGAGGACACCTCGCCCTTTGATCTCGTTACCAGGCGCTATCCGGCCATCTGCATCCTCAAGCCCTACAACACCTGTCCCCAGATCTGCGTTTACTGCCAGCGCAACTGGGAAATCGACGATGTCATGGCCAGCGGCGCCTTTGCCGGGATGGAAAAAATCGACGCCGCCATCCAGTGGATATCCGATCATCCGGCGATCCACGAGGTGCTGATCACCGGCGGCGACCCCCTGGCCATGGGCAATGAGGCCCTGGCCGCCATCCTGGAAAGGGTGGCGGCAATCCCCACCGTGGAACGAATCCGCATCGGCAGCAGAACCCTGGTCACCATGCCCATGCGGATCACGGAAGGGCTGGCCGCGCTGATCAGCCAGTACCGCGAACCGGGAAAGAGGGAGGTGGCGATCATGACCCATGTGCAGCATCCCTACGAGGTGACCCCGGACACGGTTGCCGCGGTCAACAAGTTCCGGCTGCGCGGCATCCCGGTGTATAACCAGCTGGTCTACACCTATTACGCTTCAAAACGCTTCGAGGCCGCCGCCCTGCGCCGACTCCTGCGGTTGATCGGCATTGACCCGTATTACACCTTCAACACCAAGGGCAAGGACGAGACTCTTGCCTACCGCACCCCCATTGCCAGGCTTCTTCAAGAGCAGCAGGAAGAGGCGCGGCTCCTGCCGGGCTTGGCCAGGACCGACGAAGCGGTCTTCAATGTGCCCAGACAGGGAAAAAGCTACCTGCGCGCCAGGGAGTATCGCAATTTCCTTACCATTCTCCCGGACGGGGCGCGGGTATATGAATTCCATTCCTGGGAAAAAAAGGTCTCCCAGGACACCTCCACCTTCATCACCACGGATGTGCCGATCCTCCATTATCTGGAACGGTTGAGCAAGGACGGGGAAAGCGTTTCCGACTACGAAACCATCTGGCACTATTTTTAAGGCAGAAAATCGGCAAGCCCTCAAGTGAGTCCCCAGCCGACCGCGGCAAGACATCACAGCCCTCTCCGTCCCGCGCAATTGGTTCTTGATGGATTGCGACCAAGCATGATACAGTTTTCCACCGATGGACCCCGTACTGCCGAATACGGGTTTACCTCTCCCCACACCATCACGGACCCCGCTCCCTATGAAGCTGACCATGAAAACCCGGTTGACCCTGGCCATCTCCCTGCTCTTTCTGTGCCTGATGGGCGCCACCTCTTTCCTGGTCCTCACCCTCTTCAAGCAGCAAATCAAGGGAATTATCTCCACCGAACAGTTTTCCATCCTTTCCGAAATCACGGGTTCACTGGATGACATGCTTCTGCAAGCACAAAGCCAGCTTGTCGCCGTTGCCCCCAAAGTCACCCAGGAAACCCTCGCCTCGGCAGACATGGCCCAGCAATTTCTTGACAACCGCACCGGCCTGCAAAAAAGTTTTGACAACCATATCTTTCTCTTTTCCCCGGAAGGCAAAATCATCGCCGAATCCCCCTTTCTCCCCAACCGGCGAGGGCTTGATCTTTCCTTCCGGGCCTATATAAAAGACACCCTGGCCACCTCAGCCCCAGTCATCTGCGATCCTTATATCTCCTCCCAGCCGCACAAGCACCCGGTGATCATGATGACCGCGCCCGTCTTTGGCCGGGAGGGCAAGATCATCGCCATCCTCGCCGGCAGCATTGACCTCATGAGGCCCAATATCCTGGGCAAGCTCTCGGAAAAGAAGATCGGGAAAACCGGCTACCTGTATCTGACCACCTCGGACAGAACCATGATCATGCATCCGGACAAGGGCAGAATCTTCAAAAAAATTCCCGAAGGGAAAAACCCGCTGCTCGATCGGGCAGTTGCGGGCTTTGAGGGTACCGCCGAAAACCGCAGCCGCGAGGGGGTACCCATGCTCACCTCCGTCAAACGGTCACGGGTAAACAACTGGCTTTTGCTTGCTAATTATCCCCAGGCCGAGCTCTTTGCTCCGATCACCCGCGCCGGGCAGATTCTCCTGGCCGGGATGCTGGTCATCACTCTGGCTGCCTTCGCGGTTATCCGGCATTTCAGCCAATACCTGACCAAGCCCCTCCTGGCCTTTACCCAGCATGTGGCGGAACTGGAAAATAAACAAGGAGAAGCACGCCTCTTCCGCACCACGGCGCAGGACGAGAGCGGCACCCTGGCCCAGGCCTTCAACACCATGCTTAAAAAACTCGACCGGCAGCAAGACGAGCTGCGGCAGAGCGAGGAACTCTACCGCACCGTTACCGAGTTCGCCACCGACTTCATCTTCTGGCGTAGCCCGGACAAAAAAATGATCTTCGTCTCCCAAAACTGCGCCCAGCTCACCGGCTATTCCGAGGACGAGTTCCTCGCCGACCCAGGTCTCCTGGACCAGATATTTCACCCGGAAGACCGGCAGAGATGGGCCACCCATGTGCATCCCACGGACAGGAGCGGTAAGGAAACACCCCTGGAATTCCGCATCACCACCAAGGCGGGCCAGGTACGCTGGGTCAGTCATGTCTGCACCAAGATCCACGATGCCAGGGGTCGTTTTCTGGGCTTGCGGGGAAACCTTGCCGATATCTCCAACCTGAAACAAGCGGCGGAGGAACAGGAAAAACTGAGAAATCTGCTTGCCCAGGCTCAGAAGATGGAGTCCATCGGGATTCTGGCCGGTGGGGTTGCCCACGACTTCAACAACATCCTCTCCATCATCCTGGGCTACAGCGAACTCTTGCTGCTGGAGCTGGACGAAACTTCGCCCGCCAGGGAAAAAGTCCAGGTCATCGCCGATGCCGGGCAAAGAGCATCCACCCTGACCAGGCAACTCCTGGCCTTCAGCCGTAAGCAAACCATACAGCTGCTGCCTTGCAGCCTGAACCAGATCATCCTCGATCTGATCAAGATGCTGACCAGGATGATCGGTGAAGATATCTCCATGGAAATCCGCGCCACAGCCAAGGACGACACCGTACTCATCGATCCCGGCCAGATGGAACAGGTACTTCTGAATATGGCGGTCAATGCCAGGGATGCCATGCCCACGGGCGGCAGCCTGATAATCGAGACGGAAAACGGGAAACTGGATGCGGAGCATGCCAGACCGCACGAAGGGGTAAAGCCGGGCCAGTATGTTGTGCTTTCGGTGAGGGATACCGGCCAGGGCATGAGCAGGGAAATCCAGGCAAATATCTTTGATCCCTTCTTCACCACCAAGGAACGAGGCAGGGGGACCGGCCTGGGGCTGGCCATGGTCTATGGCATCGTTAAACAGCTGGGCGGCCACATCTTCGTGTACAGCGTGCCGGAACAGGGCACCACCTTTAAAATCTTCCTGCCCGTTGCCCAGGGGATGATCGAAAAAACTCCAGCATCACCCACTCTCTCCCTGCCAACAGGCACCGACACCATTCTGGTGGTGGATGATGAGCCCTCGCTCAAATCCCTGGTGACGGACATCCTGAGCCCCCTTGGCTACACGATGCTTCAGGCGGGCAGCGGGACGGAGGCCATACAGGTGAGCAACGCCTTTCCAGGACGGATCGACATCCTGCTCACCGATGTGATCATGCCCGGCATGAACGGCAGGGAACTGGCAGAAGCAATCACGACCCGGCGACCTGAAACCCGGGTTATCTATATGTCCGGGTATACGGATAGCGCCCTCGCCCACCATGGGGTTCTTGACCCGGGCATCATTCTGATCGAAAAGCCCATCACCCCGGATAAGCTCACCGGTGTCCTGGAAGCGACACGCGTCAAGACTTCGGAAACAGCGGGAGCCTAAAACCCGGCCTCTTTACAAAATACGGGCAGCCCCCAAGGCATCTGCAATCGCCGCGCCCACCGGGACAAAATCCGAGCGAGCCTCCACCGGATCAAGACACCGCCGCAATCGGCCAAAGACTTGCGCCCGCCCTATTTCGGCGATGGTCCGCATATTGTCCTCAACCAGCACCGCCTCTTCTTCGACCACACCATCGGAAAACACCACCCCAAGAACCGGGATATCCCTGTGGCGCAGGGACTCAAGACTCAAAAGGGTATGATTGATGGTGCCAAGGCCGCTCTTCGCCACCAGCAGGGTGGGAATCTTCAGCTCCCGCAGCAAATCCACCAGCAGCAGCTCCCGGTTCAGCGGCACCATCAGACCGCCGACCCCCTCGACAATGAGCAGCTCATGGCAGGCCAGCATCTCCCGATACCGGGCGCGGATCAGCGCCGGATCAACAATCGCCCCGACCTGCTCGGCGGCAAGATGGGGGGAGGCGGGCATGGGGAAATGATAGACCACCTGGCTGCCGACCAGCTCCGGGACCAGCGGAAGTTGCGCCAGGCTCAGACATTCCTCCAGATCGGCAGGCGGGAATTCCGGCCCGGTGGCCGCCCATTTCTGGTAGCCGGCCGCAACATTTTTTTCCCTCAAAAAACCAAGGAGCAACCCACAGACATGGGTCTTGCCCACATTGGTGTCCGTGCCGGCGACAAAGATAGCGCTCATTTCTCACCCCTGACGACAAAGGCCTGATAGGTGGCAGGATACCCAAAATAGGTGGCCCGGAACCAGGAATCGAGCTGGTGCAAGCGGCCCCGGGTCAAAGTGGACGGCAGATTGCCGCCGCCGGTTCCGGTCTTGCGGATGTGATCCAACAACTCAAGAAGTGTATGATAGTTTTTGACTCTGCTTTCTTCCTGCACGGAAAAGCGCGGAAAGATCTCACCCAGCATCTCCTCCAGATTATCCGCGGCGGGAAAGCCATGGGGCGGCAAATGCACCTCCTGGTCGAAAACCCGGCTCAAACCCTGGGCCAGCTCGATGAAGGTCCGGGGACCGAAGAGTACCCCGGCAAAGCAGCCCTTATCGGAGAGCAGCCGTCCTATCTGCGCCAGTGCCCCCCCCAGGTCATCAAACCATTGCAGGGTGGAATTGGCGCAGATCAGATCAAAGGTCTCGGTGCAGGCGGCAAGGAACCGTTCCCCGTCCTCGCAGAGCAGGGAAACATTGCCTTGCCCCCCCAATCGCTTTCCGGCCAAACGCAGCATGCCTTCGGCAAAATCAAGGGCAATGATCCGAGCCTCCGGGTAGCGTGCGGCAAGCAGCGCGGTGAAATGCCCGGTGCCGCAGCCGATCTCCAGAATGCGCTTCGGCCCGTGACCGACGGGGAGCTCCCGGAGCAGACGGGCCGCGAGATCCTTCTGCGTTTCGGCATGGGCGTCATAGGTTCCGGCGGCGCGGGAAAACCGTTGCCGGATTTTTTGCTTCCGGAAATCAGTCACCTGGAGAAAACTCCCGGTCGAGGAAAATCGCATGTCCGCCATGCTCGATGATCGTAAGGCGGGCACCGGGTATCATGGCAAGCTCGGCCGCCGGCGCGATGATATCCCGCCGCCCGTGCCAGCAAAAAACCTGACATTGCACTCCTTGCGCAGGCTGACGCCATTGGGCCAGATAGTCGAGCCCCCGACCGAGAACCTGCATGTCTAAGGATTTCATCAACGCCTCCTGCTGCTCTGCCACAAAACGCCGAGATTCTTTTTTATACCCCAGAAGGCTTTTTCTATAAAAATCAGGCAAAAAGGCCGATGGGTCAGCCTCAAGGGCCAGACGGATGGCGCCGATTTCCGAGGGGGGCCAGGAAGCCCGCATGCCCAGCAGGGTGAGAGCCGCAACCTTTCCGGGAAAGGCACAGGCGAAATCCAAAGCCAGGAAAGCACCCATGGACCAGCCGACCAACTGGATGGTATCGATATCGTGTTCACCAAGATAAGCCAAAATCTCCGACAAGGCGGTGGCCGGATCAAGCGGGGCAGCCGGTCTTAGCCAGGAGTACCGCTTCTCCGCCAGATCAAGGATCTGCCCGGAAAACCCCCATCCGGGTAGAAAAAGGACAGGAGGGTGCGGCAAGAGTCTGCTTCCCGCCGTATTGTCAATCCAACTCTGCGCCATCACTGTTCAAGCATAACCATGTTAAAAAAATACCGGCTCAAACCGGCGCCATGCAAAAAAAAGACAAAGCTCCCTGGTGTTGCCTTGGTCTGTTCCGCGGAATAATGCTGTATACTCATAAAAAACTTACTTGGAGCGCGTTGGCCTGATAACCAGAGGGTAGCCCCATCCATTTCTGCGGCACATCCTACTATGGAAGCAGCAAATTCTCAAGCCAACGCTGCCAGCAACCCGTCGAGACAGAGTAAAGCAGACCATTCAGGCACAGGTGAAACAGCATGGCCAACTATGATTATGACCTCGGCATTATCGGCGGCGGAGCCGCCGGACTCACCGTCGCTTCAGGCGCGGCGCAGCTTGGCGCCAAAACCTTGCTGGTGGAAAAAGAAGAAATGCTGGGCGGCGATTGCCTCCATTACGGCTGCGTGCCGAGTAAAACCCTGATCAAGAGCGCCCATGTCTTTCATCTCATGAAAAACGGGCCGAAATTCGGTCTTCCGGCCATTACCCCGCCTCCCGTGGATTTCCGTCAGGTAGCCGCCCGGATTCATTCGGTGATCAACGCCATCCAGAAGCACGACTCGGTGGCGCGGTTTTGCAAACTCGGCGTCAAGGTCGAATTCGGCAGCCCGACGTTCACCGACGAACACGCCATTGCCATGGGCGGCAAGATAATTTCCGCCCGAGCCTGGGTCATCGCCACCGGCTCATCCCCCGATATTCCACCGATTGAGGGGCTTAAGACCACACCCTATCTCACCAACCGCGACATCTTCTCTTTGGAGACGCTCCCTGCCTCGATGATCATTTTCGGCGGAGGCCCCATTGCCGTTGAAATGGCGCAGGCCTTCCGCCGCCTCGGCACCCGGGTTACGGTGATCCAGCGCAGCGGCCAGATCCTGAGCAAGGAAGACCGGGAGATGGCCGATATCGTTCAGCAGGCGTTGGAGGAGGAAGGTGTAACTTTTCTTCTCAACACTGCTGTGCTCCGGGTCCGGAATCTGGGGTCCGAGCGGGAGGTGGTGGTGAAAAATGCGGCCGGCGAAACCATAAGCCTCAAGGGTGAGGCGATCCTGGTCGCCCTTGGCCGCGCGCCCAACACGTCGGGACTCGGCCTTGAAAAAATCGATATCCCTTTCGATCATAACGGGATCACGGTAAGCAACTATCTTCGAACCTCGCACCGCCATATCTATGGAGCAGGCGACGTCATCGGCGGCTATCGCTTCACCCATGTCGCCGGTTATGAGGGCGGGGTGGTGTTGAGCAATGCAGTTTTCCATTTACCGAAAAAAGCCGACTACTCCCTGGTGCCCTGGTGCACCTATACCCATCCTGGCCTGGCCTCCATCGGCCTGAACGAAAAAGGCGCTCAAAAAGCAGGGATCGACTATACGGTCTGGCGCGAGGAGTTCAGGGATAACGACCGGGGGTTGGCCGAGGGAGAAAGTATCGGGATGATCAAGCTGCTGCTCGGGAGCAGGGGAAAACCTCTTGGCGTTCAGATTCTTGGTCCCCAAGCCGGAGAACTCTTGAACGAGTGGGTGGCGGTGATGAACGGCGGGGTGGGATTATCAAAGATTGCCTCGGCGATCCACCCCTACCCCACCCTGGGCGAAATCAACAAAAGGGTGGCCGGCGCGGTTTTTTCCAAAAAGCTGTTTTCTGCACCCGTCCGCAAGGGACTCAGGTTCTTTTTCGGCTTCAGGGGGGGTGGGTGCGAGTAAGGAACCGGGACAGATCTATTCCACCGTGACGCTCTTGGCCAGGTTCCGGGGCTGATCCACATCACAGCCGCGCAGATTGGCAATCTCATAGGCCAAGAGCTGCAGGGGCAGAACAAAGAGAATCGGACTCAACTCCTCGTGGCACACCGGCACCGTGATCACCTGCTCGGCGATGCGCCGGCAGTTTTGATCATCGGCATTGACCACGAGAATGATCCTGCCGTTGCGGGCCTTGACCTCTTCCACATTGGAAATGACCTTTTCGTAGACACTGTCCCTGGGAGCCAGGGCGAGAACCGGCATATCCCGGTCGATGAGGGCAATGGGGCCGTGTTTCAGTTCCCCTGCCGCATAGCCTTCGGCATGGATATAAGAGATCTCCTTGAGCTTCAAGGCCCCTTCCAGGGCAATGGGGAAATTGCTCCCCCTCCCCAGGTAAAGGAAATCCCGGCTCTGCACAAAACCCTCGGCAATGCGGGCCGTTTCCTCCTGCAACCGGGGCAGCTCCTGCTCCATAAGTGCGGGCAGATCGAGAAGAGCATGGCCGATTGACTTGCGATCCTTGGCGGCAATAGTCTTGCGGATCTCACCCAGAAAAAGGGTGAGCAATAACAGGGCCGTGAGCTGACAGGTGAAGGCCTTGGTGGAGGCCACCCCGATCTCCGGCCCGGCATGGGTGTAAATCGTTCCGTGGGCTTCCCGGGTAATGGTGCTGCCCAGCACATTACAGATGGCGATGACCTTGGCCCCCATCTTCTTTGCCAGCCGGAGGCCCGCCAGGGTATCCGCGGTTTCTCCGGACTGGGAAATGGGCACCACCATCACGGTTTCGTCAAGCAGCAACCGGCGATAGCGAAATTCCGAGGCAATGTCTACCTCCACCGGGATACCCACCCATTTTTCCAGCCAGTATTTGGCCACCAGGGCCGCATGCCAGGAGGTACCGCAGGCCACCAGGGAGATGCGGCTGATTTTTTTCAACTCCGTCGCGCTCAAGCCGATTTCCGGCAGCTGTACCTTGCCGCTTTGCGGATCAAGCCGACCCCGGAAGGTATTGAGGATGGCCTGGGGCTGCTCGAAGATCTCCTTGAGCATGAAATGCCTGAAGCCACCCTTCTCGGCCATGGCCGCATTCCACTGGATGATCTTGATCTCCTTGGTCTGCTTTCGGCCATTGGCAAGGCTCATCACCTGCCATTCTCCCATTTTCAGGACGGCAAGTTCCCCATCCTCCAGAAAAACCACTTGGTTGGTGTAGGGAAGCAAGGCCGGAATATCCGAGGCCATCAGGCAGCCGCCTCCCTCGGCAATCCCCAGGACCAGAGGGCTTTGATTCCTCACCGCCACCAGCCTGTCCGGCTGACCGGCCCACAAAACCCCGATGGCGTATGAACCTTGGACCTTTTTCAGGGCTTGGCGCACCGCCTTGACCAGATCGTCGGCAAGCTGTTCTTCAATGAGATGGGCCAAGACCTCGGTGTCTGTTTCCGAACGAAAAACATGCCCCTTGGCCTGCAACTCTTCCCTGAGAGTATGGTAATTTTCGATGATCCCGTTATGAACCACGACCAGATCACCGCTGCAATCGCAGTGCGGGTGGGCATTGAGCTCGGAAGGCGCGCCGTGGGTTGCCCACCGGGTATGGCCCAGGCCGATATGGCTATCGCGCTCCCGCACCGTTTCCAGCAGCTCTTCGAGTTTGCTGAGCTTACCGGCGGCCCGGTGCTTCTGGAGCTTTCCCCCGTGGACATACACCACCCCGGCCGAATCATAGCCCCGGTACTCCAGACGCTTCAGCCCTTCCAGGAGAATGGGCACCACATGCCTCTGCCCGATATAGCCGACTATTCCGCACATATCCCGCTCCGTTTTCTTTTTTCTGGGGAGCAACGTGTCGTTCATCTGGAACGAAAAAACGTGGCTCAATCTCTAAACTGTAAACGCTCGGCAGGGCCGCAGATGCGCGGAAGAGGTCTGCGAAGTGTGCTATTGCACATGAGCAGGCCGATGACAAAGCAGATGCGGTGCTGCTGAACGTTTACTATAGGGCGAAACCCTGCCTGGATCCGGCAACCGCTTCCGGCAAAATGGCCAACAGGGCTTCAACCTCTTCCGCGGTATTGTACCGACTGAGACTGATACGCAACGTCCCGTGCAGAAAAGGTTCCTCCACCCCCATGGCCCGCAGCACATGCGAAGGGTCAAGATCACCGCTCTGGCAGGCGGCATGGGCCGAAACGGCGATACCGCCCGCATCGAGATCCTGGATAAGCCCGGCCGAAGCCGCATGCCGGAAACTCACGTTTGTGGTGTTGACCAGCCTGGGTAAGGATGCACCATTGATCCGCGCCTCGGAAATTGCTTCGACAATGCCTGCTTCGAGGCGGTCGCGCAGCCCGGCCAGCCGTTGATGCGCAGCTGCGTCCATATTCATGGCCAGGGCGCAGGCCTTGCCGAGACCAACGAGACCGGGCACGTTTTCGGTTCCGGACCTCCGGCCATTTTCCTGGCCGGAACCCATGATCAGCGGCGTGACCGGCACGGTCCGACGGACATAGAGCGCGCCCGTCCCTTTTGGCCCATGCAGCTTATGCCCGGCAATGGTGAGATAGTCCACCCCCAGCTCTTCCGCCGAGAACACCGCCTTGCCCGCCAGCTGGATGGCGTCACAGTGAAACAGCACACCCCGCGCCCGGCAGATGGCGGCGATCTCGGCAATGGGCCAGATCACCCCGGTTTCGTTGTTCGCCCCCATAAGGGAGACCAGGGCGGTATCGGGCCGAATCGCGTCCCGCAATGCACCCAAGTCAAGCCCGCCGTTTCTGTCCACCCCCAGCAACTCCACCTCGTAGCCCAGGGCGGCCAGAAACTCCAACGGCGCCAGGACAGAGCCGTGCTCAACCTGCGAGGAAATGATGTGTTTCTTGGTGGGATTGGCCCAGACCGCACTCAGGATTGCGGTGTTGTTGCCTTCGGTGCCGCCGCTGTTCAATACAATCCGGGCCGGATGACAGCCGAGCAATCCGGCCACCTGTTCGCGGGCCAGATCCAGGCCCTGGCGAGCCGCCTCGCCGAAACGATGGCCGCTGGCCGGATTGCCGAAGCATTCGCCCAGATAAGGCTCCATGGCCGCCCGCACCGCCGGGTCCACCGGGGTGGTCGCGTTGTTGTCAAAGTAGATGTTTTGCATGGGCTTAGATCCGCAGCATTCGATCCAGGGAAAGTTTGGCCTCGGCCGCCACCTCGGGCGACACGGTGATCCGGTTGACCACCCGACCCTGGGCCAGGTTGTCAAGCACCCACAACAGGTATGCGGGCTTGATCCGGTACATGGTGGAACAAAGGCACTGGAAGGGCGAAAGGGAATGGACCTCCCGATCCGGATACAACTGCTTGAGCCGGTTCACCAGATTGACCTCGGTGCCGATGGCCCACTTGCTGCCCACCGGGGAATCGCGCACCGCCGTGATGATCGCCTCGGTGGAGCCGTACTGGTCCGCGCGGCTCACCACCTCGTTGCGGCATTCCGGATGTACGATGATCCGCACCTCGGGGTCGCGCTCCCGCCAGGCGGCCACATGGGCGGCGGTGAACTGCATATGCACCGTGCAGTAACCGTCCCAGAGAATCACCTTTGCCTTCTGCAACTGGGCCGGGGTATTACCGCCCAGCGGCTTGTCGCGCCGCCACAGCACCACCTCGTCCTCGGCAATCCCCAGAGCAGCGGCGGAATTACGACCCAGATGCTCGTCCGGGAAAAAGAAAACCTTGTCGCCTTGGGCCAGAGCCCAGGTCAAAACCCGCTCGGCATTGGAAGAGGTGCAGACCGACCCGCCATTCCTGCCGACAAAGGCTTTAAGCAGGGCGGAAGAATTCACATAGGTCACGGGGATCACCCGCCCGGTGGTCACCTTGGCCAGATCCTCCCAGGCCCAGGCCACATCTTCGCTGGTGGCCATATCGGCCATGGGGCAACCTGCCCGCAGATCGGGCAGGACAACCACTTGCTCCGGGGCGGTCAGGATATCTGCGGATTCCGCCATGAAATGGACGCCGCAGAAGACGATGTACTTCCGGTCCCTGGCCTCGGCGGCATTGCGGGCAAGCTTGAGGGAATCACCGGTCAGGTCGGCGAACCTGAAGGTCGCCTCCTGCTGGTAGTGATGTCCCAAAATTAAAAGATTGCCGCCCAACTCTTTCTTGCGGACGGCAATCTTTTGGCAGATTACTTCTTCATTTTCCTGCAGGTATTCCGAGCCAAGCTCAACCTGCTGCAACACGGTCATCAGTCAGTCCTTCTCTCCCGGAAATTTCTTGTGACGCAGAGACGTCAAGGCGCAAAGATCTCTTTTATGACATCCTTGCGCCCGTTGCGAACTCAGCGTTCGCCCTTTTTATTTAACCAGCTTTACCCAGGCCGCCGTCGGCCCCTTGTCCCCTTCACCCACACCGAAACGGACCTCGTCCCCTTCGGTCAACTGGGCCATGGTCACATCCTTGAGAGCATTCTCATGAAAATACACCTCCTGGCCGTCCATGGTCATGAGAAATCCGTAGGATTCATAGGGGAACAGACTCTTGATGGTACCCATGGCCGGACCGACCGCCGCGCCCTCCGGCTCCTTGACGGTCTGCCGACGCTTGCGCTGCAACTCCTTCAACTGAAGACCGAGGGTGTCAAATGCGTCCACCAGCAGGGGCCGCACCGTCTCCCCCTTTCTCTTCACAACCACGGTGTCATTGGGAATCGAAGCCACCATGCGAACCTCATGACCGCCCGCTTTATGTCCGGCTGTCTCCTCTATAGAGATGCGCAAATGATGAACAAGGCCGGGGTGATGGCGATCAAGGCGTCCTTTCTCCTCTTCGATCTTTTCCTGCCACGCTTTACGAATTTCCAGGTTCCGTCCTTCAACTTGTAGTTCCATGCATTTCCTCCATCACAGTGATTTAAATTGCCGCCCGCAAGGGGCAGCCGATCGGAGAGCTTTCGATTTTATTCTACCATAACCAGCGAGCGAAAAACAGCTTCTCTTCATGCGCGATGCAAGAAAAAAACCAGGACAAAAAAGCAGGGATTCAGAGAAAAAATAAACCCGTACCCATACTTCCTCGGCTCTATTTCTCACCCCTCTCCGGCAGTTCTTTAATGTGTACATCCTGCTGCGGAAAAGGGATGGAGATCCCGTTTTCCTGGAAGGCCTTATAGATACTCTTCAAAAGATGGTGGATTTCCAGACCCTTGAGCCGGGGGTCCTCAACCCAGCACAGCAGCTCAAAATCCACCGACGAGGTGCCGAAGGAGCGCATCCGCACCCTGGCCTCGGGATCCTTGACCACCGCCGGATTGCTGCCGGCCACCGCCAAGAGCACCGCCTCGACCTGATCCAGGTCGCTGCCGTAGGCAACCCCCACCGGCACCCTGATCCGAAAGCGGGGGATCGGCGCGCTTTCGTTGATGATCTTGCTGTTGGCCAGAATGGAATTGGGGATAGTGATCAAAACATCGTCCCTGGTCTTGATCCGGGTTGAACGTACCCCGATCTCCACCACCTCGCCCCGCTGGGTGTTGTCGATGATGATGTAGTCGCCCACCTTGAAGGTTTTGTCGGCAAAGATACTGATCCCGCCGAAAAAATTGGAAAGACTGTCCTTGGCGGCCAGGGCCACGGCGATACCGGCGATACCGGCGGACGCGAAGAGGGGGGCCAGGTTGACGTTCCAGATGGAAAGAAGCCAGATCAGGGCGGAAACGATGATGATCACCCGAACCACGTTTTTCAGCAGGAGAAAAAGGTCGGCCCCGATCTTGCCGCGATCGGAGATGGATTCCAGATAATGCTCGCCCAAGACCATAAAGAGGCGCAGCGCGGCAAGGGTCCAGACGACGAGAGCAATGCTTTGCGCCGCCGCGGGCACGAACCTCTCCCAGGGCTGGGCAAGGCCCGGCGGCATGGTCACGGCATGGAGTATACCGAAAAAGAACACACTGAAAACAATGGGGGTGTGGAGGATATCGATGGCCTTGTCATCGAGTTCGGTGGTGGTATAGGCGGCAGCCAGCCGCTTGAGGATGCGGTTGACAAAGATGTCCGCCGCCTTGGCCAACACCGCATAGACCGCGACCACCATCAGCCGCTGCATGATCGGATGACGGGAAAGGTCTTGAAAGAAAGGAGAAAGTTCCATGTTTTCACTCTTGGTTAATTGCTTAAGACTTGAGAGGCTGCCGAAAAAACCGACCGGCCCGACTTCGAGGTTGTATATTTTTAAATTCAGAAAACAAATAAATCAATCCTCATTTCGATTCACGGCGTGCCCTTGAGTATTTCCAGATATTGAGGGCTCTCGGAGATGGTGTTGTGAGTCGCCCCCGCGATAACCTTGAGCGTGGCTACTCCCTTGGCGAAACAGGCATGCAGCCTTTCCGTGCTCGAGCGCGAAATAACCTCATCGTTTTCAGCCGCAACCAGCACGGTGGGCGCTGTCACGCGGGGGGCGTATCGCCAGGATTCGAATTTATCGAGCAGCAGCCAACGCACCGGAATGTAAGGGTACAACCGGGCGACAAGCTCTTCGAGACTGTAACCCGGCGTAACAAGCACCAGACGGGAGACAGGCCGTTGGCTGGCCAAGCGCACGGCAACGCCGGAACCGACGCTGCGCCCCACCACCAAGACCTCCGGATGTTTAGCGTGGACGGCATCAAACAAGGCCAGGGCATCCTTCCGGATCGCCTCCTCCGATGGCGTCCCGGAACTGCCGCCGTAGCCCCGGTAGTGAAGCAAGTAGATGGCGTGCTCCGGAAAAATCGTCGAAAACGCAGGCAGGCTGAGGGATACGTCCTCGGCGTTGCCGCCGAAATAGAGCAAAGCCTTTGGTCCGTCGTGCGGCCGGAGCGAAGCCACGACCTCTGCCTCCGCCACCGACAACTTAAGGGTGGCAGGACTGCGAAGCGCGTTCGCCTGCGGGAAATAGATCAAGGAGCGCTGAAAAACGAACAAGACAACACAGATCCCCAGGTACGAGGCGGCAACGCTTACGCAGAATACGATAACGATTCGCGGCACGGGATACCTCCCATGGTCACGCAACCCAGAGCCGAAGAGGCTTCCGAAAAAGGCGTTTGCAGTGCTTGACCACAGCGAGCTTGCAAACTCCAGACAGCATCACCGAATACCGCAAGGGCATGCAGACCAGCAAAGAAAAAGAACGGCAGAATGATTCCGTATTCCTTATGACTGCTAAAATTACGTGGGAATCAAGAGAAAAAGCCACCTGCTTTCCTTCGAAGATATAAAGAAAATCCAGCTGCCTGCGCTTTTTCATAAGCTCATACCCTCCGCGAAAGACAACCCTTGCTTTCAGGAAAACCTGAAACTTCCACCAAGCTGATTCTTCACCTGGTACATTGCGGCATCCGCCTTTCCCATAAGCACATCGAGATCCTCGCCGTCATCAGGATAGCAGCTGATTCCAATACTTGCACCCACAGTGTGCTCACTTCCCTTGAGTAGAAACGGCTGTCGTATCGAGGCTAAAATTTTCCGGGCTAATGGTGCAAGTTCTTGCCTATCTTCAATCCCCTGCAAAACAACGACAAATTCATCACCGCCAATTCTGGCGACCGTGTCTGTTTCTCGAACTAATTCCATAAGGCGTTTCGCAACTTCCCGCAAAACACTATCCCCTGCCTCATGCCCAAGGGTATCATTAATTGCCTTGAAACGATCGAGATCAACATACAACAACGCAACCTTTTTCTTCTGGCGCTTGGCTACGGTTATGGCTTGCACCACGCGGTCCTGAAAAAGATTGCGATTAACCAGTCCGGTCAAATTATCAAAATGAGCCATCTTGAAAATTTGCTCCTCATCTCTCTCACGGGCAGCCTCCCCCCGAGTCAAGGTAACATACCCAAACGAAATACCCATCACTCCTATGCCCCATATTAAAAAATGGCCCAGCAAATTAGCATGGACCCCAACGCTTGCACTGCCATGAAAATCTTTCACCGGCAAAGCGACACTGATTCCGCCTCGCAGGTCTCCCTCTTTATCTCCCCGAGCAGTATGACACTTGAGACAAGGCTTCTTGATCCTAAATGGCCGCAGAACACAAAAATATTCTTGACCATCCTTCTTAATCATTTCGCTATATTCCTTTTCACCTTTCCCCACGGCAATCAAAGCCCTTTTCTCCCAAGAATCCGCCATGTTTTGCGGATTGAGAGGGGTGAGACTTGCCAAGTGTCCAATCGTCATATCTTTTTCCCTGGCAAGTTCATAAACTTGGCGGCTCATATATGCCGGGTTGATCATGGTCAGGGTCAAATCCGGCGAGATCTTCAGGTCGCGACGGGATACCATTTCCGGAGTCAGATGAGGATTGGGCTGGGTTGTCTTGGTCACAGGGACATACACCCCGCCGTGCATGGCAACCCACTGACGATAAAGATCATCACGTTCGAGCGTTACCTTTCCTGCTTGCAGGAGTATGCCCCGCACCTCTTTATCGTGTTGAATTTCATTCCAAAGAGCAGAAACCAGGATACAGGCAGTCCAGCTTATGAAGATGCCGACAAACAACCTTTTCAAGGGGATTTTTCTTGTTTTCCCGGGCAAAACAACTGCTTTTTCGGAAGCCGACATCATGTTTTCCCTTAAAACTCCAATAACCTATTCCACGTTGCGGATACCATCTTGAGTTGCACGCCACACAGAAACATATCCATCCTCAATCCCCGGCAAACCGTCGGCGCACCTCACCAATCCGCGCCAACGACTTCCGCACCCTTTCTGCGGAAACATCCCCACCCATAGCCCTAGCCAACAGCTCATAGGCCGCGATGATCTTCGGATGCTCATGGCAGATCAGCAGCATATCCGCCCCGGCCGTAAAGGCGACAAGGGCGGCATCCGCCACCGTGCCTTCATTTTCGATGGCCCCCATCTCCAGATCGTCGGTGACCACCATACCGTCGTAGCCCAGTTCGGAGCGGAGCAAACCGCCGAGAATACGCGGCGACAGGGTGGCGGGCTGGTCGGGATCAAGCTGCGGATAGACGGTGTGCGAGGTCATCACCCCGGCCACCCCAACCCGGATCGCCTCGGCGAAAGGCGCCAGATCGCAGGCGCGCAGATCTGCCAACGAGCGATCCACCACGGGCAACACTTCGTGGGGGTCCAGGGTTGCGCCGCCCAAGCCGGGAAAATGCTTGGCGCAGGCAGCCAAGCCGTTCTCCTGCATGGTCGTAATCACCAGCGCGCCCAACCGGGCCACCTGCTCCGGCGTCCCGCCCAGAGCCCGCCTTTCCATGAACAAGCCAAGTCCGGCAGGACTCACATCCAACACCGGAGCCAGATTCATGTTGACCCCCACCGCCAGCAGCTCGCGCGCACAGGTCTTGGCATAGTCGACAAGCAACGCCCCCCCTCGCCCGCTTTCCGCCAGCACCCTGGCATCGGGAAACTCGGTGAAATGGGGGGCCTTAAGCCGGGCCACGGTACCGCCTTCCTGATCAATGGAGATCAGCGGCGCACCCAGGCCGGCGACGCGACAGGCATCGGCAAGTCCGCGACAGAGGGTGCGGATCTGTTCCGGGTTCTCGGCGTTTCGCTTGAAGAGGATGAAGTTGCTGATCCCGTAGGAAGTAATAAGGTTGCGGGTGGAATCGTCCAGCTCCGTCCCTGGAAGGCCGACCATGAACAGGCCGCCCAATTCTTTTTTCATGGATTCCTCTCTGCTTTACATTTTCTGATAATCAAACAACCGCTGCACCCCGAGCAAATGCCTCTTGTCCCGCCGTGTGGGGGGATGCCCTGTGCTCCTCGATGCTGCCGGGGCTTTGCAAACTCGACTACGCTCAAACAGTGCAAATCCCCTTTTCAGCAGCCTCTCCGGTGCTCGGCTGCGTGCCAATGGGATTTAACTGCCATAACTGCATAAAAGACAACTCACTGATACTCCACCGGATCAACCTGCCCGGCCTCGGCAAACCCCTTGAGCCGCAAGAGGCAGCTGTCGCAAGTCCCGCAGGCCCTCCCCTGTTGGTCCGGATCGTAACAGCTGTGGGTCAGACTGTAATCCACCCCCAGCGCAAACCCCTTTTCGATGATCTCCTTCTTGGTAAGCTTGAGGAGCGGGGCATGAACCCGGAACCTGGTTTCCCCTTCCACCCCGGCCCTGGTGGCAAGATTAGCCACCCGCTCGAAGGCCTCGAGAAATTCCGGGCGACAATCGGGATAACCGCTGTAATCCATGACATTGACCCCAATGAACACGTCCCCTGCGCCCAGCACCTCTGCCCAAGCCATGGCGTATGAGAGGAAGATGGTATTGCGGCCCGGCACATAGGTGATGGGGATGGAGTCGTTCATCTCCGCCTGGCTGCGCCCCTTGGGCACCGCGACGTCTGTGGTCAGGGCCGAACCGCCGATGGCGTCAAGATCCAGACGGAGAACGAGATGCTTGACGATCCCCTGCCGGGCCACATTGGCCTTGGCCCGCTCCAGCTCCACCTGCTGACGCTGACCGTAAGCAAAACTCAGACAGCAACACTCATACCCCTCGGCCATGGCCATGGCCAGAACCGTGGCCGAATCAAGTCCGCCGCTCAAGAGCACCACGGCTTTTGGTTTTTCCAGCATTATATTCTCCCTGGCCGCGCCATGCGGCCGTTTTCTGTCTCCACTCTATTGTAAGGGGTGCTGCGAAGCAAGCTGAGAAAAGCACCCTTTGTATTTTACTTTTTACAAGTCCAACTGCACCGGCAAGGGGCGGACAACGGTGATCGCCTCCGGACTTAAAGTTGCGCCATAGGCCAGTACTTCCACCCCATGGGACGCCACCTCCCGCAAGGCCAGGGCATAGCCCGGATCAATGTGCGCGGCTGGAGCAAAATAATCCACATCCTCCCGCTGAACACAGAAAAAAACCACAGCCCGATAGCCTGTTTGGCGCAGGGCAAGCAACTCAGCCAGATGTTTTGCCCCCCGTGCAGTCACGGCATCAGGAAACATGGCCGCCCGGTCCTTGGCCAGGCTGCAATTTTTCACCTCCACATAAATCCGCTCATCTCCACGGGTGAGCAGGAAATCAAGCCGGCTTTCCGCCGAGACCTTGATCTCGGGCCGGATCGTCTCAATCCCGGCCAGCTCCGCCACCACGCCACCGCCGATGGCCTCGGCGACCAGACCATTGGTACGCGAGGTATTGACCCCCACCCAGGTTGTGTCGACCCGCACCATCTCAAGGGTATGGACATACTTGCGCTTGGGATTGTCCGCCAGGGAGATGAGCACCGGGCTGCCAGGCTCACGGCAACCCGACATGCTGCCGGAATTGGGGCAATGCACGGTGAGCATACGGCCATCGTCCATTCTCACATCGGCGAGAAAACGTTTGTACCGCGAAACAAGTTTTCCCGCCTGCAAGGTCTGTCCGAATTGCATTTTTTTCATCCGCTCCGATTGTTGTCGGGTATAATTACCGCAAATGAGCCCTTAATGGTCTCGTAAAAAATCATCACCCTATGAAAACCTCCATGACGGAGTGGCACGATATGTTTTTTTCTGCGCGGTCATCATCCCGTGAGCACACCAGCAGCCAACCACATAAAGCAAGGCCATAATGCCAGATACCCCAGCAAAAAAAAAGGCTGTTGCCCTCCGTTACGACACAAGCCGTGATCCCGCGCCCAAGGTTGTCGCCAAAGGCGCGGGAGAGCTTGCCGAAAAAATTATCGCCCTGGCCAAGGAGCATGGCATCCCCATTCAGGAGGATACAGATCTGGTCGAGATTCTTGCCAAGCTGAACCTGAATGCCGACATCCCCCCGGACACCTATCTGGTGGTGGCGGAAATCCTCGCTTTTATTTACCGGGCCAACAGCAAAATGAATCCCTCATAACGCCAGGCGCCACACACTCCCCCGCCTTCGGCGGGAAAAATGCCAGGCAACCCTTTTTTTCGTTCTTTTCCTTGAGGCAAGCAAAGAAAAAACAAACTATTACGCCCAGCCCATCACCGCTAGGCAAAATATACCGGCCAGCCGACCCAAGCATCCATTTTTTTGACACCCTCCCCCCACGTTCCGCCGGACCAGCACCATCCACGTATCCCCTTATATTCTCGATCTTTTTCTCAACAAAAACACCCACAACCAGCCAGAGGACAAACCCGGCACGCCTCTTGCAACACCAGAGAGCATCACACACAACGAGGTATGCCATGTTCATCCACAACAGACTCGGATTACTGGAAAGCGTTGAAACCCTGCAAAACCAGGAACAACGACTCAACCAGGTGACAAACAACCTGGCGAATGTCGACACACCTGGGTTCAAGAAGGAAACCGTCACCTTTGACGAGATGCTTTACCAAGCCACCCGCAACCGTAAACGGGTGGGCAAAGGCTTGAACATCAACACGGTTCACCAGCAGGGCGTTGTTCAAAAAACTGACGCTCCGCTTGATCTGGCTATTTCCGGGGATGGTTTTTTCCGGGTCCAGGGCCCGGACGGCGTCCGCTATACCAGAGCGGGAAACTTCCAGCGCAACAATGAAGGGTTGCTGGTCACGGCCAATGGCTACCCGGTACTCGGCGAAGCCGGACCAATCGCCATCACCGGCAAAAAGGTCGATGTGGCCCAAGACGGTGGCATTTTTGTCGATGGCGTTCGGGTTGATCGCCTGGCGGTGGTCACCGCAGACCCGAAGGGGCTGAAAAAGGAAGGCGAAAACCTTTTCCGCCTTGCGGATGGAGCGGCGGAAGAAGCCTCCCCGAATTTCCGACTCCTGCAAGGACATCTGGAAAAATCAAACGTAAACACCGTCACGGAAATGACGGAAATGATCGATCTGTACCGCGCCTATGAAGGACAGCAAAAAATGATCCGGGCCGTGGACGATCTGGATGACCTTGCCGTGCGCAGGGTCGGCAGCCTGACAGGATAGCCGTTGACATTGCCACCATCCAGCAGTGCGGCTGAACATTTACTCAACATCTAAGAGAAGGGGACCAGCATGATCCGCTCATTATTCTCGGGACGCTCCGGCATGACCGGCCAGCAGTTGCAGCTGGACACCATCGCCAACAACCTGGCCAACGTCAACACCGCCGGCTTCAAAAAAAGCCGGGCCCAGTTCGAGGATCTCTACTACCAGGAAATCCGGGCCATGGGCACGGAAACCGCCGATGGCGGCAGGGTGCCGTCCGGCATCCAGGTCGGCCTCGGTGTCAAGCCCACCTCGGTGCAGAAAATCTTCACCCAGGGCAGCCTAACGGAAACAGGCAACGATCTTGACTGGGCCATTGAGGGCAGCGGGTTTTTCAAGGTGATCCGCGACGGCCAGGATTATTTTACCCGGGCCGGCGCTTTCAGCCTTGATGGCGACGGCAATGTGGTTACCCAAAACGGCGATCGCTTGCAGCCGGAATTTACCGTGCCCCAGGGAACAACCTCCATCGGCATCAACAGCAACGGCCTGCTCACCGCCAAGGATGCCCAGCAGCAGGTTCTCGGCACGGTCCAGATCACCCTGCACAGCTTCATCAATCCCGGCGGCTTGCGCAGTTACGGGGCCAATCTTTTCCAGGAGACCCTGGCTTCCGGCGCCCCCACCGAGGCCAACCCCGGCTCCGATGGTCTGGGCACGATCCAGCAACGTTTCATGGAGGTCTCCAACGTGGACGTCACCGAGGAGCTGGTCAACATGATCATTACCCAGCGCGCCTACGAGGTCAACTCCAAGGCGGTCACGACCGCGGACAAGCTGCTGGAAGTGGCGAATACCCTGGTCCGGTAGGAGGAATAACCAAGATGCCTTTGCGCGTGACTCGCCTGCTCATTATTGCTTTTTTATTTTTCTTTGCCTGTCCTCTTCCCGGACATACGGCGGAGAAGATTGCCCCCTCGGACCTTGCCGCGCTGGAAAACATCTTCAACGAGGTTGTGCTTAAAAATTCTCCCTGGCCCAGGGAAGACGTCAAAATCGACAACTTCAAAGTCCACCCGCTGACCATGACCTTGCCGGGCGGCGGCTTTGACTACCGGATCACCCAGAGCCCAAACGACTTCCGGCCCGGCAAAAAAAATATCACCGCCGCTATCCTGAAAGAAGGAGCGGAGCAGGGTCAGGTGAAGATGAGCGGCGATCTGCGACTTTTCGGCACGGTTGTCAGCACTACCAAACGGCTGAACCGCAACGAGATCATCAGCGGCAATGACATCAAAGCCAAGCGGCGGGACATCTCCATGCTTGATTCCGGACTCATCCAAGACCCGGAACAGGCGATCGGGCAGAAGCTCAAAATCTCGCTTCCGCCCGGGTCCATCCTGTACGCCCAGGCCATTGACGCCCCGCCCTTGGTGCATCGGGGCGACCGGGTGACCATCATGGCAAAATCGAAAGCCATCCAAATAACCGCGCCCGGAGAGGCGAGAAATTCCGGGGCACTCGGAGAAATGGTCCGGGTCAAAAACCTCATGAGCCGCCGCGAGATCCATGCCAGAGTTCTGGACGCCGGCATCGTGGAAGCCGAATTTTGAGACACTTGCCCCACCCTTCAAAGGAGAAGATTATGCGCACGACACTACATTCCACCATCGTCATCCTTCTGCTGGCAGGCCTTACCGGCTGCGCCGGCTCCGCCAGCCAACAGGCCCAGCAGCTGCCGGAGCGCTACACCCTGCCCACCCCCCCGCGCGCCGCACAGGCTCAGCCGGAAGGAACAATCTATAACGCCGGCAACGGTCTCGATCTCTATGCGGACAGTCGGGCAAAAAGGATCGGCGATATCGTCCTGGTCCGCATCGTGGAAACCTCCAAGGCCAACAAAGAGGCCAACACCAAAACCCAACGAACATCCTCCACCACCGGCGGCATCTCAAGCTTGTTCGGCCTGGAAACCTGGCTGGCGGACAAAAACAGCCGCTTTTCCCCCTCGCTCACCGAGCTTCAGGCCAAGCTGACCAATGATTTTGAGGGAAAAGGAAAAACCGACAGGAAAAGCAACGTCACCGCCACCATCTCCGCCAGGGTCGTCGATATCACCACCGACGGCAACCTGAACATCCGCGGCTACCAGGAGGTGAAGGTCAACAATGAAACCCAGCACATTATTCTTTCCGGCATCATCCGCCCGCAGGATGTTGCCCAGGACAACTCGGTCCTCTCGACCCATGTTGCCGACGCCCGGATAGAATACAGCGGCCAGGGGGTGCTCGGGGACAAGCAGCAACCAGGCTGGCTGGCTCGGGCCTTGGACAGCGTCTGGCCGTTTTGAGGATAACAGCGCAAGGATAAAGGTGAAAGAAGCGACCTTTAACCTTGCGCCTTGCTCCTGCTGACTAGGCAAAATATTCCTTTCACTCCCAAGGATGCTTCCATGAAAAAAAGAATATTCCCTTTAGAAATAGCACATTACAACCCAACCTTATCCCGTGGCACGCTGTTTGCTTTGATTACAGAATACAGACGCAGGAAAACGCAGACCGAGGACAGCGCCATGCAGTCAACAAAAGTAAAAAACACAAACAATCCCGGCCAGACGATGCGGCGCACCACGCTGCTCGTTGCCGGCGCGCTGCTGATCGGGCTTCTCGCCGACGCCGGACTTGCCCATGCCGTGCGCCTGAAAGACCTGGCCTCGGTGAAAGGGGTACGGAACAACCAGTTGGTGGGCTACGGCATTGTGGTCGGCCTGGACGGCACCGGCGACGGCAATAAGGCCGCCTTTACCGGCCAGGGACTCAACAATATGCTCAACAACCTCGGGGTCAAGGTGGACCCGGAAGGCACCAGAGTGAAAAATATCGCCAGCGTCATGGTAACCGCCACCCTCCCCCCCTTTTTCAAGGTGGGGCAGAAAATCGACGTGACCCTTTCTTCGGTGGGCGACGCCACCTCCCTCCAAGGCGGGACCCTGCTGGTTACCCCGCTCAAGGGGCTTGACAATAACGTCTATGCCATGGCCCAGGGACCCATCAGCGTCGGGGGCGGCACGGAAGGTCGGGCCACGGCCCGGCAGGCAAATCACCTGACCGTGGCCCGGATCACCAACGGCGCCTCGGTGGAGCGGGAAGTGCCGGTAAGCTTTGCCAACAAGGAGAGCATCACCATCAGCCTGGCCTCGCCGGATTTCACCACGATCTCCCTGATGAAAACGGCCATTGACACCTATCTGGGCGGCGCTTACGCCACTGCCCGGGACGGCGCCTCGGTGGATGTCACCGTCCCGGCAAAATACCGGGCCCAGGAGATTGCCCTGCTGGCAGCCCTGGAAAACATTGAAATCAACCCGGAAAATCGGGCCAGGGTAGTCCTGAATGAACGGACCGGCACGGTGGTCATGGGCGACAACGTCACCATCAATCAACTGGCTCTTTCCCATGGCAACCTGAGCCTGCAGGTCAAGCCCCCGCCCCAGCCCGGCGCTCCGGCCAATGCCCCGGTTGACACAGCCAAGATCGGCCAGAAGGTGGTAACCCTGCAACCCGGCGTGACCCTGGGCGAAGTGGTCCGGGCCTTGAACTCGGTAGGTGTCGCGCCCCGCGAACTCATCGCCATCTTTCAGGCCATCAAGGCTGCGGGCGCCCTGCAGGCGGAACTGGAAATCATTTAGTGAGTTAGAAATTATTTCCCGACAGAAAATAATTTCGTTAACGCACTTACCCCGTTTATCGGGATTAGACACTGGACCGGAACGACATGGATATTATCAGCGAAGCAACAACCGGACTTAAGGGAATCACCAATTCGGCCGATACGCTCAAAGAGAAGAAACTCCGCGAGGCCTGCGCCGGGTTTGAAGCCCTGATGCTCAAACAGATTCTCAGCCAGGCCCGCCAGGGCATCGAAAAAAGCGGCCTGCTCGACGGCGGCTATGGCGAGGAAATGTTTCAGTCCATCCAGGACGACCAGATGACCCAAAAAATGGCGGGCAGCAACGCTCTCGGCTTTGGCGAAATGCTTTACCGGCAACTCTCGCAAGCCCATGTTCCACCGAACAAGGAGAAATGATCATGTCACACACACAGACAACGGAACACCGCTCCCTGCCCAGCAGATTCTTTGAAGCCCTTGAGCAGGAAGTCCATCTCTCCGAAGACATGCTCGCCATCCTGAGCGAGGAACAGCAAGCCATGCTGGCCATGGACATGCAGGCCCTGATGCTCCTGAACGGCCGGAAGGAAAACCGACTGGGCCGCATCCAGGCCATGGACACCCTCCTTCAGGATATGGCCGGACAATTTCTTTCCAGGGCGGCAGGCCAGTCGGCGCGGCTCTCCGAACTCATCCCGGCCGTCCCTCCGGAAGAGGGCGAAAAACTGACGCTCTATCGCCAGAAGCTTGCGGCCCTCCGGGAAGATATCCTCAGCCGCAACCAAACAAACAAGCTCTTTGCCGCGGACGTAAAAAAATACCTGAACGACGCTCTTTCCATGATCACCAGCGGGATTGCGGACCGCCCCATGTACGGCGCCACCGGGATGAGCCGGAAAGCCTCACTGAACCAGCCCTCTTTCATCAGCAGGGAGGTGTAAGACCATGGCCGGGGTCTCCCATGTTCTGAGTGTCGCCAAGGAGGCATTGCTCACCCACCAGCTCTCGTTGCAGGTGGCGTCGAACAATATCGCCAATGTCGACACCCCCGGCTACACCCGGCAATCCCTGGAACTGCAAGCCGCGCAGGCAACCCCCATCAATGCGGGAATGCTGGGCGGCGGCGTCAAGGGGGTGACGATCCTCAGGAACTATGACCAGTTCATGGTCCAGCGGCTTGCCAGCCAGCAATCGACCCTGGGCAATCTCCAGGCACAACAGGAATCCATGCGGCTGGTGGAAACCGTGTTCAACGAAGCACCGGGCATGGGCATCAACGACCTGATGAGCCAGTTCTGGAACTCCTGGCAGGATATGGCCGACAACCCGGAGCTCTCGGCAACCCGCCAATCCGTGGTGCAGTCGTCCCAGTCGATCATCGACCAGCTGCACAGCATGACCGCAGAGATGTCGCAGGCCAAATTCGACCTCGGGGTCAGCCTTGACACGGCCATCAAAGACGTCAACTCCTTAGCCAGCCAGATTGCCGGCCTCAATGTACAGATCTCCACAGCCGAGTCTTCCAAGGGACAGGCCAACGACCTGCGTGACAAACGGGATGCGGTGCTCAAGGATCTTTCCACCCTGCTCGACCTCACCTATTTTGAAGATAAAAATGGCGGATACAGCGTGCTCATGGCCGACGGCCATGCCCTGGTGGAAAGCAACGAATCCTGGCGGGTAGACTGGGCCAACAACCAGCTCCTCTGGATAAGCCAGGACGGCAAGGGTAATCTGACCAGCAAGCCGGTGGGCAGCGGTGCGGAACTGGGGGGTAAGATCGGCGGCTGGCTCGAGGTGCGTGGCAATCTGATCGAGGGCGACCCCGGCAACTTCCTTGGCCGCCTGGACGCCTTTGCCAACTCTCTGATCCGGGAAATCAACCAGCAGCATACCCAGGGCGTCGGCATGCTCCTCTTCGACAAGACCCTGACCGGTGCGGAAGTGGCCAAGAACGTGGCGCGCTTGACTACGCCGGTGGACGCGACCACTGCCGCAACGACCATTCCTGCCGGAACCATGACGATCAACGACCGGTCAGTGGGTGAAATCGTCGGGGTCTCCGCAGTGAAAGGCCTGGCCATGGGCAAGGCTTTCAACGCCGTTACCGCCATCAACGCGGCCGAGACCGGGGTTGAGGCGCGGCTCACCACTCTGGTGGCAGGCAGCGCGATGACAGCTATAGGAGCGGCACCGGCCAATGATAACGAGACTATCTCACTTGACATCAACGGGGTTACAGTCAACTACACCATTGACAACGATGGCGTCTCCCCCGACGACAGTACTGCCGCAACCTTTGCCGCACGACTTGTTTCGCAAATCAACTCAGCCATCGCCGCCCATAACACGGCTTCGACCACCACCAACTTTGTTACCATCGAAGCCGTGGTCGGAGATGGCACCAATGGGGGAGAAACGAACTCCATCGTTCTAAAAAACACCAACCCCGGAGATGAATCAAACATCATCATTTCCAATCTCACCTCATCAATAGCCGGACTGGAGGCCAACACCGGGCTCACCGTCGGCACTTACACCGCCGACGCCACCCACAACACCGGGGAGATCACCCTCTTCTCCAGCAGCACCATCTATGTCGATGCGGGCTCCAACGACTTTACCCTGGCCCAGCTCGGCATGGGCGGCGGCGACCAGCTCACAACCTTTTATGATGGCGGGACGGTAACCAACCCTGCGGGCATAGCCACCGACATCACCTTCAATCTCAACGGCACAAACATTCCCGTGACTGTGCTGGCTGCGGACAGCGCCACCACCATTGTCACCAAACTTCAAGCCGCCATAAACGCAACAGGCGAGCCTGTTGCGGTGAGCCTTGTCAACGGCAAGATCCATTTCGAAAACTCCACCACCGGCGACAACACCCCCATCGTGGTAGACAGCTTTACAACGGTTGCCGGCAACGGCGCCATTTTTGGTTTCACCAACTTCACCGCAACAGCGGGAGGGGTGGACGGCGACCAGCAGGCCAACGACGGAAAATTCACCTTCAGTTACGAAAACAGCAACGAAGGTCCTCTACTCTCCGGGTACGATTATTTTGACGAACTCGATACCTCCGGCAGCTTCGACCTTTGGATCTACAATAAAAACGATGGAACCCTGGCCCTGCCCCAGCCGGTAACCATCTCCCTGGAGCGGGCGTACAGCCTTGACGATGTGGTGGGAATCATCAACAGAACCGTTGCCGCGGCCACCAACAGCAGCAACTGGGTGACCGCCTCAAATTCAGGAAACAGCCTGCGCCTCACCCCGGACGCAAGCCACCAGTTCGCCTTTGCCAACGACACCTCAAACTTTCTCCAGCTTGCGGGGCTCAACACCTTTTTCACCGGCCACGATGCGGCAAGTATCGGCATGAACAACGTGGTTACCGGAGATCTCAACCTCATTGCCGCAGGCGCCGTCAACTCGCAAGGCGAGGTATATCGCGGCGACAACAGCAATGTGCTCAAGATTACCGCCATTCAGCACGATGAGTATATAAGCTATACCAGCGGCAGCCAAAACACCCTGGACGGATTTTACAATTCCCTGGTGGGCGAGGTGGCCAACAGCACCCGCACCATCAACAATTCATACGAATACAATGTGCTGGTCAACAACCAGATGAATGAAATGCGCGATTCGGTATCCGGCGTCTCCCTGGATGAGGAGATGGCCAACCTTATAAAATACCAGCACGCCTATACCGCGGCAGCCCGCCTCATCACCATGTCCGATGAAATGCTGCAGACCCTGCTCGATTCGGTACGATAGGAGATAGCCATGCGGATCACCATGCAGTCCATCCATAATAATATCCTGGGGAACCTCAATAAGATCAACACGGATATGAACCGGATCAACTCCCAGATCTCCTCGGGCAAACAGATCTCGAAGATCTCCGAGAACCCCGTCGGCCTGGTGACCTCCCTGGGGCTCAGAAGCAGCATCACCCAGATCACCCAGTACCAAAGCAATCTTTCCTTTGGCGACAAAACGATCACCGCCGCAGAAAACTCCCTCACCCAGATGAAGGACATCGCCTCCCGGGCAAAGGTCCTGGCCATCCAACTGGCCAATGGCACCATGACTCCGGAAAACCGATTGAGTGCCGCAGAAGAAATACAACACCTCTTCGAGTCGACAATCACCCTGAGCAACACTGCGGTGAATGGCAAGTACATCTTCGGCGGCTTCCGCACCACCGGCTACACCGATACAGAACCCACCCCCTTTATCCAAGATGCCCGGGATGGTTACTTTGTCAATGGCGGTCGTATGCCGGACAGCAGCTCCACCCAGTTGACCGGCACGATACCCAATGGCGCAGCTGGGGACATCACCACCGGCAATCTGTTGATCAACGGGGTGGATGTGGTTGACGTTCTGGGTGCAGACATTGATCTCACCAACGCCGGAGTCAGCGGCCTGAACATGACCGGTGCCTGGAACACCGCCCAAGCCATCAACGACCAAAAGGTTATCTCCCAGACCGGGGTCAGCGACAACCTCGCCTCGCCGTACGCCGGCGTGGCGGCAACAGGTACTGCCACCGACTCAAGGATTGCTTTTTATATTAATGGCCAATTTGTCGATACCGACGCGACAGATCCCCTGCTCTCCGGAGACAGTGCAGCCCAGGTGGCCGCTAAAATCGTCGCCGCCATCCAAGCGCTGCCCCCAGCTACCGGCATTACGGCGGAAGTGGGCACCGGCAATAACGGTGGCGCCTTAAACTCCATTATCATCAGGAACTCCACCTCCGGAAACACGTCTCCCATCGAAATTTCCGGTCTCAACGCCACGGAAAAAACTATCTCCGGCCTTACCAACAACAAAGCCACCGAGGGGGTAACCGCAAAACTGACCACCCTGTACGCAGGAGCAGCAGCAACTGTCCCTGCCCTCCCAGCCCCTGGAGACACCACCAGCGTCTTCTTCTACCTCAATGGAGTACCGGTCAACTTCAGCATAGACGACAACGGCACCACAACCGACGCCGCCAACGCCACCGTAACCGCCATCAACAAAATCAGTGATCGTACAGGGGTCACTGCAGTGCGTGGCACCGATGCCAATGGCGGGGTAGCGGACTCCGTAGTTTTATACAATACCTTGGCAGGAAATGAGGCAAACATCACCATTACCGGATATACAGAGACCGGAGCCTCCACAACCGGTCTGGCCGATATTGACCAAGCGATTGGCAACAACAACAATACCGGCACGATCTCCCTCTCCTCCACCGCATCCTTTGAGATCAACACCAGCGCGGCGGACGACACCATCCTCAACCTCCTCGGCTTGGGCGGGGGGCTTAAGGGCTTTGCCGATGACACCGGGGACGGCGTCTTGCGCTATGGTTCCGCGCTCACCTCGGGAATCCTTGACATCAACGGCGTAGCTATCACCACCTCGGCCGACACCCTCTCCGACATCTACCAGGATATCTCGGCGGCGGCCAAGGCGGCGGCTATCAACAATGCCACCAGCCAGAGCGGGGTTTCCGCCACGATTGTCCCGGTAATCATCACCGCCACCCGCCCTGTGCAGGCAGGCACGGAGGAGACAAAGCTTACCGGTGTCGTGACTAATAACACCATCGCAGCCAACGATCTGCACATCAACGGCATAGATGTCGCAGCAATAAACACAGGTGTGGTTACCTCTGGCCTGAATACCGAAAAAACATATAACGCCAAAGAAGCCATCAATGTGATCTCGGCGACCACCGGCGTCAGCGCCAGCCTCACCACCCTCTATGCCGGGGCAGCCGCAGATCCTGGCGCCGCCACCACCGCCATCTCCTTTGAGCTCAACGGCACCACCGTGAGCGTCAATGCCACAGGCACCACAGCCACTGAAATTGCACAAAAGACGGTGGCCGCCATCAACACCAAGAAAGAGCTGACCGGGGTCATCGCCGTGGTGGGCAACGGCTCTAACGGCGGGCCATCAGGCGCCATTGTTCTCCGCAATACCTTGGCGGGCGACGAAACCCCGATTACCCTGAGTGGCTTGGCCGCCACCGAAACAGCCCGTATCGGCCTTGCAGACACCCCGGCAGGAGGACAAATTGCCGATGCAAACCACAACACCGGCGCCATCACCTTGTCCTCGGCTACTGCTTTCCAACTCTCAAGCCCAAACAACCTGACCGACGACTCCATTCTTGCCGAACTGGGCTTGGGAGGCGGGGAATCAAACACCGGCATACCCGGTGACCTAGCCGCCGACGGCATCCTAGAATATGGTTCAACCCCGATTTCACTGAACAGCGGAGATCTCACCATCAACGGGATAAATATATTTTCCAAGGCAACCGCCATAACCTCTGGTGACAGCAGCAACGCCCTAATCGACGGGATCAACGCCAAAACAGAGCAAACAGGGGTCAAGGCAGGAAGAAACAATGCTGGACAGATTATTCTCTCCACCGTGGACGGACGGAACCTGCACATCCAGACCAGCGCCATTGGCGAGAAGGTCACCCAGCTCAACGGCGGCAGTGCTCCCCAAGACCAGGTCTACTTCGGTGAGCTGCGTCTCTGGGGCGCCAATGAATTCTTCATAAACAGCGACACCACCACGGTGGGAGCGATTACCAATTACGAAACCGGCTTTAACGCCATTGGGCTTGCCGGAGGAGCCAGCGCCAGCGGACAACCGGCAGACGTCGCCGATGACGGCAAAATCTTCGTCAACACAATCACCTACGAAAACGGCTATGTCCGCTATGCCGGAGACAGGGATAATGATTTCGCCGTCAAGATCGGCCAGCAAAGCACCATAGAGGTGGCAAAAAACGGCATGTCCGCAATCATGGACACCGGGCTCTTCACGGTACTCAAAGGCCTGCAGGACGCCTTGCGCGGCCAGAACTACACAACCCTGACCGGCGGAGCCAAGGCGCTCGATACCAGCGCTCTCCTGGACAGCGGTAAAACCGGACTCCCGCTTGAAGACGAATTGCAGAATGGCTCATTCACCATCGTGGTGAACAGTCACGACACCAGTCCAAGCAGAATCCTCAGTGCGGTGAGCATCAATATTGACCTCGCCAAGGATTCCCTGACCGACATCGCCAACCGCATCAACGGGGTGCCCGGCATCTCCGCGTCCTGGTCCGACGATGGACATCTCCAGATCAACAGCAATGACCCCGAACGTTACACCTTTGCTCTCTCCAACGACACCAGCAATTTTCTGCGGGTCACGGGCAGCGAAACAGATAACGCTCAAGTTAGCAATATCAACAAGTCCATTGGCGATTTGGATAACCTCATGCAGAATCTGACCACCCAGGTCTCCGACTTTGGCGCCAGGGCGAACCGGATCATTGTCCAGCAGCAGATCTATCAGAATCTCGAACTGTCCACCAAGGCAAATCTTTCGGAGCAGGAGGACACCGATCTGACCAAGGCATTGATGGAAATGAAGGCGAAAGAAATTGCCTACGAGGCCGCCCTCTCGGCGGCGGCAAAGACCATGCAGTTGAGCCTGGTCGATTTCCTCAAGTAGCCATTGTTTTATCTACAAAAAAAATGGAAGATACGTTCAGGAAGAACGTAATGCGCGATAACCGCGCCAACAAAGCCAGGGAGGGCGAAGACCATGCTGATACTTGCCAGAAAACCAGGGGAAGCCATTGCCATCGGCGATGGCATAAAGATCCGGGTTCTTGAGATAAAGGGGGGACAGGTGAAGATCGGGGTCGAGGCCCCGACCGAAATCATGGTCCACCGGGAAGAAATCTTCCTCCGCATCGTGGAGGAAAACACCAGAGCGGCAAGGGAGGCTCCGGCGGATCTTTCTTCCCTTGCCTCTGTTTTTGGCGGCGACAAGACACGAAGCAACCCGCCGGCAACGGGCGGCAAAGAAGCCGGTGCAACAAAAAATAATCCTGCCATGTAACCGGCAAGGACACAGCAAGAGGCCTTAACGAAAGGGTAAAATGTAATGGTTATTTCGTACCCCCCTAAGTTCATCTCGGAGAAGAACCATATGAAAACAACAGCCGCACATTACCACACGACTCTTCAGCCCCAAAGGAGGAAAGGATGATGCAACAAGCCATGGCCACAACAACCTGTTCGAAGAAACATGGAGAAATTACAGTGCTCACCAGCCGTTTTGGCGAACTGTCAGTCAACCCGGAAAAAATCATCACCATGACCTCCCCTTTTCTGGGATTCCCTGATTCAAAACGGTTCATCGTCAGGCCACACGGGGATGAGTCGCCGTTTCTCTGGCTGCAGTCCCTGGACGACCCCAAGCTCGCCTTTGTGGTTACTCAGGCCACCCTCCTGATCCCGCAATACCAGGCGGAAATTCCCGGCCTGATCCGACAGGACTGCAAGCCTCGCCGGAAGAACCGCTGGATATCATGCTCATTCTGACCATCCCCAAGGATAACCCCGAGGCAATGACGGCCAACCTGCTCGGACCGGTGGCGATCAACTCCAAAAAGCGCCTGGCCAAACAGGTATTACAGGACCCCACGCGCTTTGATGCCTGCTGGCCGGTTTTCACCATGGAACATGCGGATTAGCAGGACAACGCCAAGTGCTTTGCAAAAGCACGAAAAACAGCCTGCGGGGCGACACGAACAACCAGCCGGTTGGACGTTCGCCCCGGGGCCTGTCGAAGGGCGCGGAAATGCCATGTTGATGACAAATCGGAATAACAAGAAAGTGCGAGAAAAAGAGAGAACTGCCTTGAGGAAAAACAAAGAGATAAACGGAAGAAAGAACGACTGGGCCTTACTCCACCAACGTCTCGGAGAGCAGGCTGCTCATCATTTTATCAGCAAGACGGAAAGGATCGACCTTATATCCACCACGGGCAATTTCTTCCTTGAGCGCCTGCACCCTATCCGCACGAACTTCAGGGGTCTGCTCAAGGATATCCTTTGCCTTCTGCACCTCCAGGGAACCGGCCGACAGCACCACGCGATCCGTCGGCACAGCAGACTTTTCAGCCCTGGCAACGGCAGAGCCTTCAGATTTCCTGACCTGAACCTTCTCTGTTTTGATCGGAGGAAAAACACCTGTTAGTTTCATGACCAGATCCTTGCTTCCCTGCAGGTTGTTTACAGCCACTCATGGAATTGGATTCACTGGACACCCTGTCCCTCACTCATCCATGCCTTTGTATTTATCATATCGGCCTTTTAATTACAAACTTAAAATAAAAAATACCTCCACCAAAAAAACGCCGTAATTCAGGCGGAAACAAATCATCCGCCACCCGACTCCCAACCTCGCATTTCCCGACGAGCGACGATTTCCGACACGCATGTTGCACATTGCCAAACCACCGCGCGACTGGTAGTATCTTGCCCCATGATCCAGCAAGAACCTGTTTACCTCATCGACGGCAGCGCCTACATTTATCGGGCCTACCATGCCATTGCTCCGCTCACCAACAAGAGCGGCCTGCCCACCCATGCCGTGTATGGATTCACCAACATCTTGCTCCGGGTTCTCAGGGAAAAGACACCCAAATATCTCGGCATCGCCTTTGATGTGCGGGGCCCGAATTTCCGCCACGAGATGTACCAGGCCTACAAGGCAAATCGGCCCTCCATGCCAGACGACCTTGCCTGCCAGATTCCCTACATCAAGGAGATCGTCGCCGCCCACAACATCGCCTGCTTGGAACAGCAGGGCGTTGAGGCAGATGATCTGCTCGCCTCCGCCGCCAAAAAGCTTGCGGCCCAAGGATACCCGGTGATCATTGTTTCCGGGGACAAGGATCTTCTGCAACTGGTTTCAGACGCCATCACCGTCTGGGATCCCATGCGGGACGTATTCATGAACCCTGCCGCGGTGCGGAAGAAATACAATATCGGGCCGGAACAGCTCCTCGATTTTTTCGCCCTGATGGGCGACAGCTCGGACAACGTGCCGGGGGTGGCTGGCATCGGTCCGAAAACAGCGGAAAAGTTGATTACGCAATACGGCTCCCTGGATGGGCTCTACCAGAATATTGAGACCATCTCCCAGGCTAAGCTCAGGGAAAAACTTCTGACCAACAGGGAAAACGCCTTCCTCTCCCGCCGACTTATCACCCTCAAGAAAGATCTAACCACACCGGAGCTGAAAGAATACGAGATTCCCGAAGCCAACGGGGAAAAACTCCAAGAGCTCTATTCATTTCTCGACTTCACTCGTCTCCTGAAACCCCAGACCTCTACCGCCGTTGCCCTGGAGACGACGGGCTTCCGCTTGATCACCACGGAAAAACAGCTTGAGGAGGCCTGCCATCAGCTGGCCAAGGCCCCGCTTCTGGTGCTGGACACGGAGACCACCTCCCTTGACCCGCTGGTGGCGGAACTCGTGGGCATCTCTCTTTGCGGTACAGCCGAGGAGGCCTATTACCTGCCCATCGGCCATCGGGACAGCGAGGGAAACCAGCTGGCCGACCAGCTACCCTTGGCCCTGGTTCAGGAACATCTGGCCCCGCTTTTTTCCGACCCCAAGCAGCCCAAGCTCGGCCATAACCTCAAGTTCGATCTCCCCATCCTGGAGAACCACGACCTGCGCCTGACCGGTCCCCTGTGGGACACCATGATCGCCTCGTACCTCCTTGATCCCTCCCGCCGCTCCCAGAAACTCGACGACCTGTGCCTGGAGATGCTCGGCAAACGGCTGACCAGCTTCGGCGAAGTCACCTCCGGCGACAAACGCGCCGACAGCTTTGCCTATGTTGCCCCGGAACCGGCCAAGAACTATTCCTGCGAGGATGTGGTGGGCGCCTATCTGCTCTGGCAACAGTTCCGGCCCCAACTCGAACAGTTTGGCCTCTGGGAACTTTTCTCCGGCCTGGAAATGGAGCTGGTCCCCATTTTGGTCCGGATGGAACAAAACGGCATCACCGTGGATCAGGCCCAGCTGCAGCTGTTGTCCGATGATTTCGGCCAACAGCTGGCAGAGCTGGAAAAGACCATCTATGGTCTGGCCGGGGAGGAATTCAATATCAATTCCACCCGCCAGCTCGGGGAGATTCTCTTTGCCAAACTAGGGTTGCCCCAGGGCCGCAAAACCAAGACCGGCTATTCAACCGATGTCAAGGTGCTGGAAAGCTTGGCCAGACAGCACGATCTGCCCGCGGCGATCATGGCCCACCGAAATCTGAGCAAGCTCAAAAACACTTATGTGGACAAACTTCCGGAACTCATCCATCCCAAAACCGGGCGGGTCCACACCTCTTTCAACCAGACCGTTACCGCCACCGGCCGGTTGAGCAGCAGCAACCCCAACCTGCAAAACATCCCGATCCGCACGCCCGAGGGCCAGAAAATCCGGGCCGCTTTCGTGGCCGCCCCGGGCCAGCTCTTCTTGTCGGCGGATTATTCACAGATCGACCTGCGGGTCATGGCCCATTATGCACAGGATCCTGCCCTGCTCTCCGCCTTCCGCGCGGGCCAGGACGTCCACAACCAAACTGCGGCCGAAATCTTCCGGGTCAACCCGGCCTTTATCTCGCCGGAGATGCGGAGGGTGGCAAAAACCATCAACTTCGGCATCATTTACGGGATAAGCGCCTTTGGCCTTGCCGCCCAGCTCAACCTGAGTCGAAAGGAGGCAGCCACCTTCATCGAGCGCTATTTCGCCCACTATGCCGGGGTCAAGCGCTTCATGGAAGAGATTGTCGAAAAGGCCCGACAGGACGGCTTTGTCACCACTCTGCTCAACCGGCGGCGTCTGTTGCCCGACATCAACAGCTCAAACAAGGCCAGCCGCGAATTTGCCGAGCGCACCGCGATCAACACCCCCATCCAGGGCACGGCCGCCGACATCATCAAACTGGCCACCATCGTTGCCACCCGACACCTCAGCGAGCAAGGCCTTGGCGCCAAGCTCCTGCTCCAGATCCATGACGAGCTGGTCTTTGAGGTTCCGGCTCAGGAAATCAAGGCCACCGGAGAGGTTGTCAAGGAGGCCATGGAAGCGGTCATGCGCCTTGACGTTCCCCTGGTGGTGAACACGGTGGTGGGGGAAAATCTGGCCAAGGTGTAAGGGCTCAAACCACCTTCCTCCCCTTCTGGTTAAATCGGTTGACGGTCTTCACGAAAAAAATTAGGATAACGCCCTGAATTTCAAACAAAACCGTATCCTCATCATAAACAACCATCCATTCCGAAACCGGAAAGGATCGTAAACAACAAAACGTAACTGTTCAGCAATACCGCAGATGCGCGGAAGAGGTCGGCGAAGTGTGCTATCGCACATGAGCAGGCCGATGACAAAGCAGATGTGGTGCTGCGGGACAGTTACCATCACAGGTGACACATGCTCGACTTCATGCGCCGCAAGGCCCAATCGACTTATATCCAGGCCGCCATCCTCATGATCGTCCTGGTTTTTATCTTCTGGGGGGTGGGAACAAGCCAAAAAGGCGGCCCCAACGCCATTGCCACGGTAAATGATCAGAATATTTCCTCGCAGCAGTACCAGCAGACCTATAACCAGACCCTCAGCCGCTACCAAGAACAGTTCGGTGGCACCCTGCCGGCTGGACTTCTTGAAGCGCTGAACCTGAAACAGCAGGTGCTGAACCAGATGATCCAGGAACTGGTCATGCAGCAGGGCGCCAAGGAAGCCGGCCTTATTGTCGGCAGCGACGAGGTACGCAAGGTTATTCAGGGCATGGACGCCTTCCGGGAAGGCGGGATCTTCAAACTCGACCGCTACAAAAAGTTGCTGGCCTCCTCAAAGATGACCACGACCGATTTTGAAAACAGTGTGCGCAGTGACCTCCTTCGCACCAAGATTCTCGCCCATCTTTCCCGATTCACCCGGATATCAGACAGCGAGCTCAAAGACCGTTTCTCCTTTGACAACGATCAGCTCAAGCTCGAATATGTCGCCTTTACCGCGGATGGTTTCCGGAATTCAGGTCCGGTTGGAGATCAGGAGCTGAATCTTTTTTTTGAAGGCCGCAAACAAGGCTACCTGACCGAACCGCAGGTCAAGCTCCGATACATCACCTTTCTTTATGAGCAGGCTGCGGCCACCACCCAGATAAGCGACCAGGAGATTGAACAGTACTACACCATGAATCCCGACCGGTTTTCCGCCCCAGAACTGCGCCAGGCCCGGCATATCCTGCTCCGGTCGGACGCCAAGGACAGCCCCGAGCTGAAAGATGCCACCCGCCAAAAGATGGATTCCATTTTGACGCAGATCAAGGCAGGCAAGGACTTCAGCCAGCTGGCCAAGGAATATTCCCAAGATTCAAGCGGAAAAAACGGCGGCGACCTTGGTTTCTTCGCCAAGGGACAGATGGTCCAGCCCTTTGCCGAGGCAGCCTTTACCCTCAAGGAGGGGGAAGTAAGCACCATCGTGGAAACACAATTCGGACTCCACCTCATCAAGCTTGAAAAAATCAAACCGGCACACGTAACCACCCTGGCTGCGGCGCGGGAACAAATCATCACTGAGCTCAAGGCCCAGCGCGGCAAGGATCTGACGTTCCAGCTGGCAAATCAGGCCTACGAGGGGATCATCCAAGCCGGCAGCCTGGACAAATATGCGACCAACGCGGCGACGCCGGTGCAGACCACCGATTACTTTGCCCAAGCAAATCCCCCCAAGGCCATGGAGGGACAGCCCGCCCTGCTCAAAACCATCTTCAGCCTGAAAAAGGGAGAATTGAGTTCATTACTTGAGATCAAAGGCGGCTACGCCATTGCCTACCTTGACGAGATGAAGGAACCCCAGGTTCCGCAGCTCACAGAGGTTCGCGCCAAGGTGGAAAAGGATTTCCTTGACGATCAGGCCCATGCCAAGGCCAAGGATGCAGCCGTAGCCCTGTTGGCCCAAGCAAAGAAAGAAGGCTCCCTTGTCGCGGCGGCGGAAAAGACAAAGAGCAACGTTCTGGAAACCTCTTTTTTCACGAGAAACCAGCAGGCGACCAGCGGTTTGCCCGCCCCCGTTGCCGCGCAAGGGTTGAAACTCAGCGCCGCCGCCCCCTATGTCGACGAGATCGCGGAAAACGGCACCACTTATTATGTGCTCCATTTCAAGGAAGGCAAACCGGCAAGCGAGGAAGCATTCGCCGGCCAAAAAGAAGCGCTCCGCAAAATGTTGACCCAGGAAAAACAGATGCAGATCATGGGCGCCTGGCTCGCGTATCTGCAAGGCCGGGCCAAAATCACCATCGACAAAAAATTTATGGAGTAAGCAAGGGAGGCGGCAGCAATCGCTGCCAGGAGACCTGTTCGCTATCCCAACCGCGAGCAGGTCGGGATAGCTGAACAAGACCGCGAAAAAAAGTTCGCCTCTGCTCGATTACGAATTAGGTAGTGCGGCCCGGCCCCCAAAGGGGATCATCGCCAAAGCGCTCCATCCACCAATCTTCTCCTTCAAGGGGCTGATCCTCCCCCGGCACCAGGGGAATTCTGTACTTTTTTCCATATTCCAGGAGAATCTGGCAGGCCTCGGTGAGTCGGTGCATTTCCAGCCGCGGTCCTGCTGCCCCGCCCAGCCCCTCCTCCCTTTGCCGGACACGATCGGGATGATGTTCCTTGGAGAGCCGGCGATAGGCCTTTTTTATCTCCGCCAGGGTCGCCTGATCCGGCAAGCCCAAGAGATCCTTGGCAGCCACGATCTTTTTCCATTCATCGTTGGTCATGGGCTTACTGATCCGACTTTTCTTTTCTCCAGCTCTTTTCCTCGTGTTTCATGAGCCGCTCGATGTTCTCCCTGTGCTTGACCCAGATCAACACCCCTATCCCAAAGGCCAGCAGGGAATTGTTCACTGAGCCGGACATCAGCCAGACCAACCCCGGCATCAACAGGGCCGCAGTGAGCGAACCCAGGGAAACATAGCCCCAGTTGCAGACCACCCCGACAAAAATCAGCACATCAATGAGGGCGGCCACCGGACTCAGATAGAGAAAAATCCCCAGCGCCGTGGCCACGCCCTTGCCGCCCCGGAACCTCAGATACAGGGGGTAGAGATGCCCAAGAAAAGCAGCACCGCCACATAGCGCCACCCAAAGTTCCCTCCGACTGCCATTCTCCAGAAGCCAGCCTGCAACCAGCATCGGCACAATGCCCTTGAGCGCATCGCAGACAAGGGTGAGCCCCCCTAATTTCTTGCCGACCAAGCGGGCGACATTGGTGGCACCGATATTGCCGCTGCCCGCAGCGCGCACGTCAACGCCGGCCACTCTCCCCAAAACCAGGCCAAAGGGTATTGAGCCGATGAGGTACGCACCGATCACTAAAAAATATTCCATCATCATGCCTTGTTGTCTTAACTAAACCTCTTTTGCAAACGATATGGACACGAAGGGCATAGTAGCATCTCGGCCTTTTTTCCGCGCCCATTTTTTCGGGTTCTTCGCCGTGGGCGCGGGACGAACAAGGCTGACAACAATTCAAGTTAACCTGCCGGATGTTTGGAATTATCCTTTGCCAGGGCCTTGCGGACAGCAGAGAGAAAATCGTACTGCAAAACAGGTTTGTTCAGATAATCGCAAACACCCATGGCTAACGCTTTTTCTCTATTGATAAGCTCACTTTGTCCCGTACAGAGAATGATCGGGATATCCGGCCGGATGCCGAGCATCTTCTGGGCGAGTTCCGCGCCGGTCATATACGGCATGGTCATATCGGTTATGACCAGATCGAATTGCCCGGGATGGTCTTGGAATTCCTCCAAGGCCTGCATCCCATTGGTGAAGGTAGTGATCCGGTAGCCGTACCTTAAAAATAGCATCTCGACAAAATCACGAATCTGGGGTTCATCGTCGACAAACAAGATATGTTCACCCTTGCCGCTGAGATCCGCAACAACTTCCTTGACTGGCAACCCGGCTGCCTGCTCTTCAACCAATGGCAAATAGATATGAAAGGTAGTTCCTGTACCGGGCTCACTGTAAACCGTGATATGACCGTTGTGACTTTTGACAATACCATGCACCACCGCTAAACCAAGGCCAGTGCCTTCCCCGGTTTTTTTCGTGGTAAAATAAGGTTCGAAAATCTTCTCCCGGATTTCCGGACTCATGCCACATCCCGAGTCGCTGACCTCCAGCTTCAGATGTCTTCCCGGAATCAAGGCACCATAGCCCTCATCTTCTCCGCTGATTTCAACTTCCTCCAAGGAAACGGCAAGGGTTCCGCCGGTTTCGCGCATGGCGTGGTAGGCATTGACGCAGAGATTCATGACGACTTGATGGATCTGGCTGGAGTCAGCCAGTATTGTCCCTTCGGAGGTGATATTCTGCTTGATCTCAATGGTGGCGGGAATGGAGGAGCGCAGCATCTTCAGCGCATCTTTGACGATCAGCGAGATCTGCAAGGGCTGCTTCCGCTGCTCGGTTTTACGGCTGAAGGCTAGGATCTGTTGAACAAGATCCTTTGCCCGACGTGCCCCTTCCAGAACCTCCTTAAGATCTTCTCTTCGTTTTTCCGGATCTCCATCCTCGATAATGGCCAATTCAGTATAACCGAAAATCACCGAAAGGATATTGTTGAAGTCATGGGCAATCCCGCCGGCCAGGGTACCGATTGCCTCCATTTTCTGGGATTGCCTGAGTCGCGCCTCGAGACGGCACCGTTCTTCCTCCTCCTTTCTGGCATCGGTCAGATCGTGCAGGCTCATCAGAATGCTGAGCGGCTCTCCTCCGCTGTCACGCACGATCTTCACCGTGACCTCAATGGGCCGACCGGCCGGGTTGTCCGGATGCTCCGCCTCCATGATGATCTTGAGGTCACGCAACTCATCCTGGGCCCGGCAAACCGGACAAGGAATCAGTTCCCCTTGGGGATGGACCACCTCGACGATGTGGCGGCCGACGACCTCCTGGGGCGAGGAGCCGCTCAGCCGGTAAAAAGCCTGATTGGCCCGGACGATCCGGCGCTGGCAATCAAGCAGATAAGTAGCATCATCCGAGGAATCCATTGCGGCAGACCACTCCAGCGCCGCATTCCTCAACTCCCTTTCCACTTTTTCTTGCTCCTTGGCCTGGATATGCAGTCGCCAGACTCCCATCCCAAACCCCAACCCCCCGATCAGCCAGAAAACGAAATGGATCAGCACCGTTTTCCTTTGGCGCTCCTGGAAATGCTGCAGATAGGGGGCCATGGGGATTGAGGCGCTGAGGCCGCCCCGGACATCGCCCTCCGAGTACCCTTGGGCCGCGTGGCACTCGAGGCAGTCTTTCTCCACCTCCAACCGCCGCATGAAACGAAGGTAGGGTTCACCATCCAGAGTCTCCAGCCCGGTCACTTCGGTCTCGCCTGCGGCGATGCGGATAAGCGCCTGGCGCTCCCACGGATCGGCGGCATTGCCGGGGTTGAGCAGCTTGAGGCTGGTGATGTGCCCATTGATCCCATACTCCCTGCCCATCTCATACACCTGGCGAGTCATGTAAGAGGGGTTGATCAACGTAAGCGCACGACCGGAGGGGGTGGTGAGATCCCGCTCCGGGATCTGCGCCAGATACGGGTTGGGCTGACTCTTCTCGGTGACCGGCGCGTAAACCCCGCCGTGCATGGTTGCCCAGCGACGATAGAGCATATCCCGGGCGATAATACTCCTTGCCTCGATTTTGGCCAGTTCGGCGACCTTCCTTTTTTGCGCCAACAACTCCGACACGCAGGAGATGGCCAGCAAAATGGTCCACAAGATGACGAACACGAGGGAATAGAATCGCAATTTTTGCCTGAGCACGGGACGAGACACCAGTGACACCTCGCAAACAGATCTTACCGGCATATCCGGCTCGACAATCCTCATTGGGACATGAAATATTTTCCCTTAAATAATTCGGGCGCGGGAGAAAAAGCAACAGTTATTGGACGGCGCACCTCGCGCTTACCGCCATCCATTTCCTAGAAGGAACCAGGACGAGGTGAAAATATCCGTGCCCCGCATGCGGCTGGTTCCAGATGACCCGGGGAAAGGAGCCCGGCCAAGATTCCCGCTGTTTCCGGAGCCATCCATTCCGGCCTTGTGAAACAGGTCAAACAAAATTCAAATCCCGCAGCCATTCTCCCGACATACAAAATACGTGAGGTTTGCAGTCATGCTCGATCTGGATTTTCAAGATTATCCATAATCCTTAACAGCAAATGTTCGACAGAAAGGTTTAGACAAAAATAAACATCCCAATCAAGCAGGTGGCCAACAGCCATAATGGTAGACAGATCCCCACCGGAAACCAGTACAAGCCGTATTTCCGTTGCAGCAAACGGCCTAAAAGCCGAGGTGGCGGCGGGTGAATCGTAATAATATCCGCTTCCCATGTAAGGCGCAACCAAAGGTCGAAGGCTCCGACCGGCAACAAAGGAAGGAGCAACAAGGTTGCAACGAAGACCTTTGGCGTAGCACTTGCAACAATCCCGGTCCAAAGCAACAGCCCAAGCCAAAAGCCGTAAAACACCAATAACCCGAGCATGAAAAATATGGCGCGGGAGCAATGCCCCACCCCAGGGAGAAATTGACGGCGCTTCATGGCTATTTCCTCATTTTCCCGTGGACTGGGAATCATCCGGATGCTCGATCATCCGTTGCAGCATTTCCATGGTTTCGGTTTGCCGGTTTTTTTGCCAATGGCTATCCTGACGTAGAGCGTTTTGGATCAAGGAATAAATCTTTTCGGCGTCCGCGCCCCCGTGTTGTCGTTTGGCTTCGGCATACTCGAAAATGTTCTTCCCCCGATAGGGATGATCATCAATCGTGGCGCCGTGCTCAAGCAAAAGTTGAACCTGGGCAAGATTCGCATCCTGAACCGAGCTCATCAGAGCCGTGTTTCCCTGGGGGGCAATGCAATCCGGCGACACCCCAGCGGCCAATAACGCGCGCAGGGTCGGGGTGTCATTGCTGTATGCCGCTACCCAAACCTGTTCGGCTACTTCCACCGTCGTATATTTTTCCTTGGGGATCGCCGCGATCAACAGGGCAACCGCCTCGCTTTGTTTTTCTTGTACCGCCAGGGCCAGTGGGGTATTGTTGGCTGGATACTTGTTGGCGCGCTTAATAGGATCAAGCCCCTGACTGAGAAGATAGCGTGTGCTTTCCAAGAAGCCGCTGCGGGCGGCATAGGCTAAAGCGGTCCGGCCATTGATATCGGTCGCGTGCAGATGTTTGGAATCGCGCTGACCGATGGCCTTCAATACTTTGGGCATGCCGACGGCTGCGGCTGCTATGGCAAGAGGATAACCGACCAGCGGGGTGCGACCGTCGCGTTCCATCACACGACGGTATGGCAGCAAGCGGTCCAGCGCATTCGGACTGGCTTCGACGTCCAAATCGGCACCGGCTTCGATCAGGCGTACAGCATCATCCTGCTGCTCTGCCAAAATGGCACTAATCAGTGGGGAAATTTTTTCATCTTTGCGAAGAAAAGGATTCTCAGGCAGCCGCCCATCGACAGCAAGTGTGGCGAGGGCAGTTTCCAACGCTTTATCGGCAGGCACGGAAATGTCGGGAAGAATTCGGTCTTGGGTTTGCGACTTACCTGGAAACTTAAGCAATTCATGGGTCAGCAATATCGCCCGACTCTTGCCGAGCTTGATGATGGTTTTGTGGCTCGCCAATCCGGCAGTAGGTTCGCCATACACTTCGACATGCCCGGCCCCCTGCAACACCCCGGCAATAATCTCCGCGCCGCCGCGCGTTTTACTCGAAACCAGGACCAGAATGGGAATATCCAGCACCCTGGCAGGCAATGTCGGGGAGTTGAGCCGTACCTCCCGGCCTTGCCTCTGCTGGTCGATTGCCTCATAGATCGGTGTTTCCTGAGGCAAGAAGCGGCCAAGGATGGAATGCAACATATCAATGCTGCCGCCACCGGAAGCACGCAAATCAAGAAGCAAAGATTTTACCGGCGCTTCGTCCTGCAAGGATTTCAGTCCCTCGTCGAAGTGCAAGTCACGACCCACAAACAGATCGGGCAGATAGATACGGGCAATGCCCATCTTCTTATCCATCCAATGCGCGGAAAAACTCTCAGAAGGCGGAACATTGCCTTTTGATTGAACCGACAGCGAGATCGGATCAAAACCAAACTCGGCCGCCGGATCCTGCATGACTTGCAAGAAGGCCGCTTCAAATTCTCCCGCAACGCCGCGAAAATCCGTGAATATTTTTTTGTCTGGCTCATGCGCCCGCATAAGCGCACAGGCCTCGGCCAGGGTGAGATGGACCCGGCTGGCCAGATCGGTCTGCGGGTGCTGGTCGTCCAGAGGAAAATCCTGGGGAAGCTGCTTTTCCCATCTTGCCCTCCATCGGAGTGTATCGCCACGCTGACCAGGCAGGGTTTCGAGTGTCAGGCGTTTGTCCAGGCCGGGTAAGAGGGAACTGAGCGTCTTTTGCATTATTTTTTCGGTGCTGGGAAAACCACGTTCCTTAACCAGATAATCCAGCAGGGCTCCGATCTCCGGCATCCAGGTGATGGTGCCGCAGGCGCTGAGACTTGCCGGCAATCCCCCCAACCACAGGGCCTCGTTCTCGACAACCGGGGCGTCCTCCGCCACCGCCGGGGACGATAGACCCAATGTCAAAACGGTACCCACAACCATGACGATACAAATCAGACGACTAGAAAGAAGCATTTTAAAGTTAGCCATAACCAGATTACTTCTCCTGATTCTATCGGACCTGACAACACTCGGCCTGCATCGACTGACGCGACAACGGGCTGTTTTTTCTTTGCCCCCCTCCTTTCACCGCACCTATTTCCACCGGATATCATGGTTCATACGCCCGTCACTCTAAACCGCACGCCTCCCTTTTTCATGTTTATTTTTTTTACACAGTCAGCTTCCACTTTCGCAGCGCCTCATTGTAAAAAATAAAACCGGACAAAAAATATCTTTCTTCTTGATTTAAGTCAACGCCCGGGGAGATAATTACCGCTATAGTCTGATCAACAAATGCACCAATACGGGTTACATCAACCTTTCCATCACACAAGGAGAATCGCCATGTTTTGCAACCAATGTGAACAGACCGCCAAAGGAACCGGCTGCACCACCATCGGTGTCTGCGGGAAAAATGAAGCCGTAGCCGGCCTCGAAGACCTGCTGACCCATGCGGTGCAGGGATTATGCCTCGTTGCCAGCGCCGGCCGCAAAGTCGGGGTTACAGATAACGCAGTGGACCGCTTCACCTGCGAGGCGATTTTCTCCTGCTTGACCAACGTGGATTTCGACCCCAGCCGCTTTGAAGCCCTGATCCGCAAGACCGTAACCCTGCGGGATGCTTTAAAGGCAAAGGTCACAGCAGCGGGCGGCAAGGTTGACACCACCGCTCCGGCAGCCACCTTTGCCCCGGCCGACTCTCTGAGCGGCCTGGAAGCGCAGGGTGCGGCCCTGAATTTCATCAACACCCTGGACGCCAATGCTGACCTGCAATCCTTAAAGCAGATCACCATGTACGGCATACGCGGCCTGGCCGCCTATACCGACCATGCCGCCATTCTCGGCAAGGAAGACGAAGCAGTCTATGCCTACATCCATGAGGCCATGGCTGACCTGACCCGCAAGGATCTGGGGCTTGAGCAGTTGGTGGCCCTTGCCCTGAAATGCGGCGAGATGAATCTCAAGGCCATGGAGCTGCTTGATGCCGGCAACACCGGCACCTACGGACATCCGGTGCCGACCCCGGTGCCGCTCGGGCATATCCCCGGCAAGTGCATCCTGGTCACCGGCCATGATCTCAAGGACCTGGCTATGCTGCTTGAGCAGACCAAGGGCAAGGGGATCAACATTTACACCCATGGCGAGATGCTGCCTTGCCACGGCTATCCCGAGTTGAAGAAGTACCCCCATTTCTATGGACACTTCGGCACCGCCTGGCAGAACCAGCATAAAGAGATGCCCGAATTCCCCGGGGCGATCCTCTTTACCACCAACTGCATCCAGAAGCCCCTTGACTCCTACAAGGATAATGTCTTCACCACCGGCCTGGTCGGCTGGCCCGGAGTAACGCACATCGGCGAGAACAAGGATTTCAGCCCGGTCATCAACCGCGCCCTGGCCCTGCCCGGATTCACCGATACTCAGGACAAGGATTCGGTTTTGGTGGGCTTTGCCAGAAACACCGTGCTGGGTGTGGCCGACAAGGTCATCGCCGCGGTCAAGGCCAAGGCCATCCGCCACTTCTTCCTGGTGGGCGGCTGCGACGGCGCCAAACCCGGCCGCAACTACTACACCGAGATCGTGGAACAGATCCCGAGCGACTGCATGGTGCTGACCCTGGCCTGCGGCAAGTTCCGCTTCTTTGACAAAAAACTGGGCGACATCGGCGGCATCCCGCGTCTGCTTGACGTGGGCCAGTGCAACGATGCCTACTCGGCCATCCAGATCGCCGTGGCCTTGGCCGGCGCCTTTGAGTGCGGGGTCAACGACCTGCCGCTCTCCCTGGTCCTCTCCTGGTACGAGCAGAAGGCGGTGGTTATCCTTCTGACCCTGTTGAACCTGGGCATCCAGAACATCCGGATCGGACCCAGCCTGCCCGCCTTCATCACCCCCAACGTGCTGGACGTGCTGGTGAAAAACTTCTCCATCAAGCCGGTCACCACCCCGGCCGAGGACCTGAAAGCCATCCTCGGATAAAAAAAAGGAAAGTGCGGCGGCCCTCCCTCCGCCGCACTTTCCTGCCCATGCAAGGAGATAACCATGCAGTGCCCTGGCCAGGATAGCCGCTACTGGGATGCCAATGCCGTCTTCGAGGCAACCTGCCCGAAATGCGGCAACAGTGTGGAGTTTTTCAAAGACGACGTGAGTCGCAAATGCAGCCGGTGCGGGACCAGGATGCTGAACCCCAAAAACGACTTCGGCTGCGCTTCTTATTGCCCGTATGCCTCGCAGTGCCTTGGCTCTCTGCCCCCGGAATTGCTGGCCAAAAAACAGGAGCTGCTCAGGGAACGGGTGGCCGTGGAAATGAAACGCTACTTTGCCGACGACTTTCGCCGCATCGGCCACGCCGGCCGGGTGGCCCGCCATGCCGCAGAGATAGCGGAAAAAGAAGAATGTAATCCGGCGGTGGTGGAGATTACCGCCTATCTCCACGACATCGGCATCAAGGAATCGGAGCGCAAATACAACAGCGCCTCCCCCAAATACCAGCATGTCGAGGGTCCGCCTGTGGCCAGGGAGCTGCTCACCGCCCTAGGCGCGCCACTGTCCCTCATCGACGAGGTCTGCGACATCATCGGCCACCACCATCTGCCGAGGCCGGAAGAGAGCATGAACTTCAAGGTGCTGTACGACGCCGACCTGATCACCAACCTGGAAGAAAAACAGAAAGATGCGCCCTCACCTGCGGCCCATCTGCAAAAAATCATCGACCGCTCCTTCCTCACCCAGGCAGGAGCCACTCTGGCCGCCAAGGTGCTGCTGAAAGGATAACGGAGACACCGCCATGAAAATAAAGAGAAAGATCATAGAAATAGACGAAGCATTGTGTAACGGCTGCGGCGAGTGCATCATCAACTGCGCGGAAGGTGCTCTGCAGATCGTGGACGGCAAGGCCAGGATGCTTGCGGAAAAATATTGCGACGGCCTGGGCGCCTGCCTGGGCCATTGCCCAACCGGGGCTCTGCGCATCATTGAGCGCGAGGCCGATGATTTTGACGAAGAGGCGGTGGAAGAACTGCTCAAGCACAGAGACGCGGCACAGGCTCACCCCGTCCCACCCGTTACCGGCTGTCCCTCGGCAAAACTGCAGACCTTTGCCCCTGCCACTCCATGCCAGTCTGCCAATGCCCCGATTTCCCTCGGCAATGCCGGCGGTTCCGCCCTGAGTCACTGGCCGGTGCAGATCCGCTTGGTGCCGCCCAGTGCTCCCTTTCTCAAAGGCGCGGACCTCCTGATCGCGGCCGACTGCGTACCGGTGGCCTACCCGGATTTTCACCGCGACCTCTTGAGCGGCAAGGCCGTCATGCTTGGCTGCCCGAAGTTTGACGATGTGGAAGGCGCTATTCAAAAGTTCACGGAAATCTTCGCCTCCTCCGGGATCAAAAGCATCACCTTGGCCATCATGGAGGTGCCCTGCTGCGGCAACATGCGCCATATTGTTTCCCAGGCGCTTTCCCGCTCCGGACAGGCCATTCCAGTACAGGAAGTGGTGATCTCGGCCCGCGGTGAACTTCTTCGCCAGGGGAGCATGCCCTCCTGAATTCAGTGAGCCACCGGCCCGATATTTACCCTTTTGTTTCCCTGAAAAAGAGGGTACAAAGATTATTTTGGCTAAATATTACAATTCGTGCCGGTGGCATACATTTATTCAGGAGAAACACATGCAGATCATGAAATCCATGGCAGCGAAAGCCCGCCTTCTCACCATCACCCTTGCCTTTTTCGCCCTGATGGCCGGCGGAGCCCAGGGTGCCACCAAGATGCCGCCCTTTACCCTGCCTTCAGTGAAAGATGGCACCATGGTCAAGGCAGCCGCTTACCAGGGCCAGGCTATGCTCATCAACTTCTTCGCCACTTGGTGCCCTCCCTGCCGCAAGGAAATCCCTTCGCTTATCCTGCTCCAGAAAGAGTTCGGACCAAAAGGCTTTACCGTGATCGGCATCTCCACCGACCAGGGCGGTGCGTCCCTGGTTGACAAATTCGCCCAGAAAATGGAGATCAACTACCCGGTTCTGTTGAGCGATTCGGATGCCCCTGCGGCCTTCGGCGGCATCCTCGGCATTCCCACCTCGTTTCTGGTAAACAAGGAGGGCAATGTGGTCAAACGCTATGACGGCTACGTCGATCATCAGACCCTGGTGAACGACCTCAACGCCATCCTGAAATAGAAGGGGGAACTTTCCGGTTGACATCCTGTGCTCCTGTCGTATACTTACTGAATAGTCATTCATTATTTTCCTGTTCCGGATAACAGGAAATATTTCCCCACATACCACTTAGGAGGATATTGAAGATGAGCAAGAAAATGATTTCCCTGGCAATGGCATTGGCATTCGTAGTGAGCGGCGCAGCGGTTTCTTTCGCTAGCGATTGCACCGTAACCGCGGTTGCCGGCACCAAGGTAACCGTGGATTGCGCAGGCACCGTTTCCACCGTAGAAGGTACCGCCAAAGTTGGCGACAAAGTTGCGGTAAAAGACGGAAAGATCGTTGCAGCCAAGAAGAAGAAAGCTATCGAGGGTTGCTAATCCCTCTTGAGAACCTTCCACAGGTTCTTTAAAAAGCCCGGCCTTTGGCCGGGCTTTTTTTATTGAGCCACATCCCGCCCCATCGGTATTTACACCCTTCGGGTATAAGTTTCGTTTGAGCAGGCAAGCTGCTCAACTCAGCTTTACTTTTCCGCCTTCCTTTCGTATAGTGCCAAGCCATGACCTTTATTGAAGCAATACTATTCGGCATCATCCAAGGTGCCACCGAATTTCTCCCCGTCTCCAGCTCCGGACATCTGGCCCTGGCCCATTATTTTCTCGGAGCCCAGGAATCCGATCTGGCCTTTGACGTGGCCCTGCACCTCGGCACCTTGTTGGCAATCCTCGCTTATTTCCGGGATGATTTTTGGCAGATGGGCAAGGCTGTTTTGGGTCTCCACCAAGAAGCAAGCGAAACAGCCCGCCTGCGCAAGATGACGATTTTCATTGCCATTGCCACCATCCCAGGAGCCTTGGCCGGTCTCCTGCTGGGAAAAGCCGCGGAAATCTATTTTCGGCATCCAGCCATGGTGGCGACAGCACTGGCTGTTGCCGGCCTGCTCCTGCTCCTTGCGGACCGTGCAGGCAAACGCGTCCGTAATTTTGAGACGATAACCCTGATTGATGCCCTGCTCATCGGCCTTTCCCAAGCTTGCGCCATCATCCCCGGGGTGTCGCGGAGCGGCAGCACCATCACCTGCGGACTTGCCATGGGACTCACCCGGCAGGCAGCAATCCGTTTTTCCTTTCTGCTTTCCGCCCCCATCATCTTCGGGGCAGGGGTGCACGAAATTCCCAAGATCATCAAAAATGGCATGGTGGAGGGACAAACCACTCTCTATGTTGCCGGCTTTCTTGCCGCCGCCGTTTCCGGCTACCTGTTCATTTCCTTTCTCATGCAATACATCCGGGCCAGAAGCTTTGCCATCTTCGCCTACTACCGATTCCTGTTAGCGGCCCTTGTCTTTGTCGCCCTTTTTCTGCAACGATAAACATCAACGGCGTCATGTGTCGCCATGGGAGACCTCTGATGGATCCTGCGCAGCTTCCTGAAAAACAATATGCCCGCCTCCGGGAAATTCGAAAAACATACAAGGTTGACTTCGATCCGCTGCGCCTGCGCGGCAAGGAAATCCAGCTTCTGCAAGTCACCGATCTTGAACCGCTCATGGCCGGAAAAGATCCCTTCAAGGACGTGGAAGAGTTTCCCTTTTGGGTAAAGCTCTGGGAAGCCGCCATGGTCCTTGCGGACATCATGCTCACCACCCCACCGACCAAAGAGGATCACACCCTGCTCGAGCTCGGTGCCGGCCTCGGCGCACCAGGTCTTGCCGCCGCCCTGGCAGGCTATCGTGTAACCCTGACCGATTACGAGCCCCACATTCTTGATTTCCAACGGGTCAGCGCCGCAGCCACCGGCCTCAAAGGGGTGGAATGCCGCCTGCTCGACTGGCTGAAACCAACCACCCTGCCGCGCTTCGACACCATCATCGGCGCGGAAATCCTCTTTCGGGAAGATTTTTTCGCGCCGCTTTTGAACATCTTCCGCTCCCTGCTGGCGGAAAACGGGGTGATCTACCTGGCCCACGATGTTCGCCGCAAAAGCCTGCCTAAATTTCTTCTGCTCGCGGAAAAGGAATACGAAATAGCGGTGAGCACCCGCAAGATGCGGAGCGCGGACAAGGAACTGACCATCATCGTCAACCGGCTCACCCGCCGGGCCTGAAGAACTACCGATGCGCTATCAGGACATCGACTGGGACGACATGTGGCGGGAGTCCCGATCCCAAAAATCCTGGAAGAAAAAGAAAAACAGCGACTGGGACCGGCGGGCCGCCTCCTTTGCCGAGCGCAACATCGACTCGCCTTTTGTCGCTCAATTCATGTCCCGCATCCGGATCGAGCATGACTGGACCGTACTGGACGTGGGCTGCGGCCCCGGCACCCTGGCCATTCCCTTGGCCGGCCAGATGCGCAAGGTAACAGCCCTCGACTATTCCGCCTCCATGCTTTCGGAGCTTGACAAGCTGGCCAAGGGTGCGGGCCGAAACAACATCCAGACCATCCAGACCTCCTGGGACGATGACTGGCAGGCACTGGGCATTGGACGGCACGATGTGGCCATTGCTTCCCGCTCCCTGTCCGTGGAGGATCTGAAAGGTGCGTTGACCAAACTGAACGCTTGGGCCGACAAGGCTGTCTATGTCGTGGACCGGGTCGGAGCCGGACCTTTTGACCCGGATCTCTTTAGAGCCATCGGCCGAAATTTTCAGCCCGGCCCGGATTATATCTTCACGGTCAATATTCTCTACACCCTCGGCATTCACGCCCATGTCGACTTCATCACCCTGAACAACAAGAGGATCTACGGTTCACGGGAAGAAGCCTTGCAATCGTATCGTTGGATGGTGGATGACCTTACGGCTTTAGAAGAAGAGCAACTGACCAGCTATGTGGATGCCCAGCTCAACGAACTCGGCCCAAAAACCTGGCAATTCACCCGGCAGACTGCTCCGCAATGGGCCTTGATCTGGTGGCAGACGCGTTGAGACATGGCTGCATTGAAAGACAAAAAGGCATCAGGGGCTCAGAACATACAAATATACCTGGATCGCGCCTGGCCGGGGGGCGGATTTGGTTTTGCGATTGTGGCGCGGCCAAAGATGGCTCCAAGACCGGGAAGCGTGCCGGCATTTCAGTATGTTCTGCGTCCCTAGGACACGAATTTTTCAGGGGGTAGCCAGGGGCTGCTCCTGAGAGAAAACCCATAATTACTCCCAAACCACCGACAACCATGCCAACATCCTATCAGTACGACATCATTGTGATCGGCGCGGGCCATGCCGGCTGCGAAGCCGCCCTGGCCTCGGCCCGGATGGGCTGCCGCACCGCGGTTCTCGTGGTCAACGTCGACACCATCGGCGCCATGAGCTGTAACCCTGCCATCGGCGGCTTGGCCAAGGGACATCTGGTCAAGGAAATCGACGCCCTCGGCGGGGAGATGGCAAAAAACATCGACGCCACCGGCATCCAATTCCGCCGCCTCAACACCCGCAAAGGCCCGGCGGTCTGGTCTTCCCGGGCCCAGGCCGACCGGCTTCTCTATCGGCTGCGGATGAAATCGGTGCTGGAACAGCAGGAGAATCTCCATATCCGGCAGGGCACCGCCGACCGACTTCTCATAAAAAACGGCGAGGTCGGCGGGGTGGTTACTTCCCTGGAGGAAGAGATCACCGCCCGGGCCGTGGTGATCGTGACCGGCACCTTTCTAAACGGCCTGATCCATATCGGCCTGAAAAATTTTCCCGCCGGTCGCATGGGCGATGTTCCTTCGCTCCAGCTGCCCCTGCATCTCAAAGAGCTGGGATTTTCCATGGGGAGAATGAAAACCGGGACCACCCCGCGCCTCGACTCCACCACCATTGATTATTCCGAACTCGAAGCCCAGTACAGCGACGACCCGCCCAACCTTTTTTCCTTTTCCAACAGGGGCAAACAACCGGTGTTGCCGCAGCGCCCCTGCCATATAACCTATACCAATCCAACAACCCATGCGATCATCCGGGCGGGCACCGACCGCTCTCCCATGTATACCGGGATCATCGAAGGGGTGGGGGCTCGCTATTGCCCATCAGTGGAAGACAAGGTCATGCGCTTTCCGGAAAAAGAGCGGCACCAGATCTTTCTCGAACCGGAAGGGCTGGACACGGTGGAGATCTACCCCAACGGCCTGCCCACCAGCCTGCCCATGGATGTGCAGACAGCCATGCTCCGCAGCATCAAGGGCTTGGAAAATGTCGCCGTCATCCGCCCCGGTTACGCCATTGAATACGATTATGTCGATCCGCTGGAACTGCACCCCTCCCTTGAAACAAAACGGGTGAAGGGGCTCTTTCTCGCCGGGCAGATCAACGGCACCTCCGGCTACGAGGAGGCAGCGGCCCAAGGGCTGATCGCCGGAATCAACGCGGTCAAGTATGTCCGCGAGGAAGAACCGCTCATTCTGGACCGCTCCCAGGCATATACCGGGGTGCTGATCGACGATCTGGTCACCATGGGCACCAAGGAACCGTACAGGCTCTTCACCTCCAGGGCGGAATACCGCCTGCTCCTGCGGGAAGACAACGCCGACCTGCGTTTGGGGGAGATTGGCCGCAACCTCGGGTTGGTGCCGGACGAGACCTACAGATTGTTTCTTGCCAAAAAACAGGCCATCGAGGAAACCCTGGCCCTGTTCAACCGCACCACCATCCGGCCCAAGCAGGAAGTGAACGACCGCCTCGTTGCCATGGGCAGCGCCACCCTCAAAACCGCAGGCAGCGCCGCCGACCTCCTCCGGAGGCCGGAGATGGATCTCGAGACAGTGGCCCGGCTCATCGGCATCTCCTTGCCACGTCCCGAAGAAGAGGTTACCCGGGAAGTCGAACTGGCCATCAAATACCATGGCTACATTGAGCGACAAAGCGAGCAGGTGAAGCGCTTCAAGCGGATGGAATCAGTGCTCCTGCCCGAGGATCCACCCTACCACACTCTGCCGGGCCTTTCCCGCGAGGTGGTGGAAAAGCTCACCAAGATTCAGCCGAGAACCCTGGGCCAGGCAGCGAGGATTTCCGGAATCACTCCGGCCGCCATCTCCATTCTTCAAGTGTATCTCAAAAAAGAGAACCTGTTGTAGCCCTCGGCGGTCACTCGTCAACCGTGGAGCACAAAACGGACAAAAAGAGACAGGATCTGCCAGCGGAAAAAAAGATAGAGCAGGGCCGCGATGGCGAGGAATGGCCCGTAGGGGATGACTGCCTTTCCTCCCTTGCGCTGTTTGATCATCGCCCAGATACCCACCACCGTACCCATCAGCGAGCTGCCGAACACTACAAAGGGCAGGGACTGCCAGCCCAGAAAGGCGCCGATCATGGCCAGCAGCTTGATGTCGCCGCCGCCCATGCCTTCCCGCTTGGTGAGCAGGTAATAGACCAGGGCGACCAGATAAAAGCTGCCACCCCCGAAGAGAACCCCCAACCCGGCATCCTGCCAGGTGACAAACGGATTCACAAAGGAAAGGCCAAGGCCGAGGACGATGCCGGGCAGACTGATCACATCGGGAATGATCTGGTGCTGAAAATCAATGCAGATGACAGCGAGCAGGGCCGCGCAGAACACAAAATAGATGGGAAAGAGAATAGTCAGACCAAAGTGCTGATACAAGGCCAGGGTAAGAAGCGCCATGGCTCCCTCGACCAGAGGATACCGCCAGGATATCCCTTGCCCGCACTGCCGACACCTGCCGCGCAGAAAAAGAAAACTCACCAGGGGGATGTTATCGTACCAGGCGATGTTTTTTTTGCAGGCAGGGCAATGGGAGGCCGGAAAAACAACGGAGGCGCCTTCCTCGGGCAGTCGCACAATGACCACATTGAGAAAGCTGCCGACCAGAGCCCCGAACAGGACCACGAAAAAAGAAAGCAAATCTTCAACCATGCGTCGTATTTCCTTGCCCCTTCCCGGGCTTTTTCAGGAGCCGTCAACATTGCCGCAGAGTGGCTGCCCGGCCATCCGGACGATATTATCCCGCAGCCACGCCGTAATCGGAGCGCCACGGATCGGCTGTCTCGCAACTGTCTGTTGCCAAAGCGCAAAAATTTCTGCTATAGTACTCTACAAAATATCCAGTCACAATAGGCCATTGGCCAAGCTTTGCCTGAATAGATGATCCCGCCCCGACAGGGAGTGAGACAATTGTACGAGCAAGACCGACGCCTCACAGTCTGCGCGAGGTCTTCTCTTGTCCCCTTATAAAGCCAATGGCTGTGGAGTATACTACCGGTGATTCTTTCCCTCGACGAATCCATCCAGAAACTGAAAACGGAGATCCTTTCCCAGGATTGGAGTCTGGCCCAGAAAAAAATCGAGCCCTTGCAGGCAGCCTTTACTTGCCTGAAAAACCGCTTCAGTACGAGAAAAAACGCCCTGGCCATACTCACCATGGCTGACAGCATTCTGCTCTACGCCCAGAAACGGCAAGGTCAAGTTCCCCCTGAGTTTATCGATTTCCTCAAGGAAACGATGGCCCATGTGGTCAACATGTATGAGGACGGCAAGCTCGATCCGGACAGGGATGCGGAGCTGTTTAAACGGGTATATGGGAAATTTGCCAAACTCAAGGAAAAGGTAGCCATGGAAAAGGGCGATCCTTCCGGACAAGTGGACCATGCGGCAACCTCAGCCGCCGACGTGGACCCTTGGCCAGAGCCGGTTGCTCTGGAAGATACCCAAACAAAAACCGAGCAAAAACCTTTGCCCGCCCATCCCAGACAGACAGCCGTCAAGGCCGCAGAAGCCCCCCCCCTGCCGATCCAGCCGGGCGCCATGATCCGCCCCGTCACCATCGGCAAGATGTCCTTGGCGATAAGCGAAGAAAACATCGCCCTCATCAAACCGCTTTCTCCCAAAAAGAGAAAAAAATATATCCAAGGCTGCCAGATTCCCCTCAAGGACCTGGGAAGCTGGTTTCGCCGCCTCTCCGGCCAGATGAAAGGCCCCCTTGCCCTGCTCAAAAACGGAAAACTGAAAAAACTGACCCTGCCCCTCCTGATCCCCCGCGGCATGGGACTCTCGGACATCCCCGATGAAGAGGCCACCATGCTTGTGGTGGTCAGCAACGGACAATGGCACGGAGTAATTTTCTGCCGCCGCCTTGAGCAGGAAGCGGTCCCGGTGCTCTCCCTCTCTCGGGCAAAAAACGGCGACATTGTCGGCCCCGCCCGAATCGAGGAAGAGCAGGAGTTGCAACTGCTGAACATCAGTCAGCTGCTTGAACGCGAGGGCTTTCTTTTCATGCCGGAATAGGATCGCTGCGTAAAGCAGGCAACCAGATCACCGAACAAGAGGGTGCAACCATGAAAAACAAGCGCAAGAACAGCAGGGTGCCGTTTCAGATCATCATCGGTCTGGACTTCCCGGATCAGAGCCATGCTGAGTGCAAAACCGCCGACCTGAGTCTCAAGGGGGTCTTCGTGCTTGGCGTCACCGGACACAAAATCGGCGAGAAGTGTTTGGTCTCCCTGCGGCTGGTGGGCTCAACCAGCCATCTGACCTTGAAAATGAAGGGCACCGTTGTCCGGGTGGAAGAGGATGGACTGGCCCTGCACTTTTACGAGATGGACCTGGACAGTTTTTTTCATCTGAAAAACATCCTGTACTACAATTCCGAAGACCCGGACGCGCTGGACGAGGAATTCTCGGCGCAAATCGAGAAGTTCCATGACCAGGAGTGATCCGCAACAGAGTCCTTTTCCGTGCATCTGCCACCATTGGGGAAAAATTTAAAGGAAAACAAGCGGAGCGTGACTCCAAACCGCTCGCTGTAGGCACGTTTCGCCTCACCGGACCTGAATGAGCCTTCACCCTACAGGGAAGGCGAGCCCCCTTTATTTGCACCCAGCGCATCTCTGTGTTATCTTCCCTTCTTTACACTTGCACCCCCTTGTCAAGGAAAGAGCCATGGCGATCATGCAGCTGACCATCATCCCCCTGGGCACCCAAACACCCAGTGTGGGTCAATACGTGGCGGAAATCCAACAGACGTTGCGCAGGGAAGGCGTCCGTCATGAACTGACCGACATGGGAACGCTCATCGAGGGCGACCCCCCGGAGCTTTTTGCCCTGGCCGCCCGGCTGCATGCCCTGCCTTTTTCCCATGGGGTGCAGCGAGTCGTAACCCAGATGGTGCTTGACGAACGACGCGACAAGGATGTGAATCTGGGCGATAAAACCGCTGCGGTCCACGCCCGCCTCACCTGAATCAATCTCGGACAACAAGAGCAATGACCCTGACCACCCGCGATTTCCGTAAAAAAAGACCACTCCGCAAACCACCTTTCGTGGTGATCCCCGCCTTTCTTCTCCTTTGGCTGATCGGCGTCGCCACCGGTGAACCTTCCCGTGTCTTGGAACAGGCGATACAGGTCTGCCTGAGCTGCATAGGAATAGGCTGAGATGGAAACCGTACGCAAATGGGTCCAGGTGATCGTCGGAGTCCTCACGAACAGCTCATGGTCCTTCCCCTTTACCAAATCCATCTACCAGGGGCCGCTCAAGGTGATTTGCGCCCCCGGCCTGAACTGCTATTCCTGCCCGGCGGCAACCACTTACTGCCCATTGGGCTCGATCCAGCAGCTGCTGGCCGGCCTGCGCTTCTCCCTGGAAAACGGCCAGTATTATTTCGGCTTTTCGGTAATCGGCAGCATCGGCGTCCTCGGGGGCCTGTTCGGCAGGATGATCTGCGGCTGGGCCTGCCCCTTCGGCTTTATCCAGGAACTCCTGCACAAGATTCCCTCCCGAAAATTCCGAATCCCGCGCCTGCTCTCCTATGGCAAGTTCATGTTCCTGCTCCTCTTTGTCGTTGTTCTGCCGCTGGTGCTTGTTGATGATTTCGGCACGGGAAGTCCCTGGTTCTGCAAGTTCATCTGCCCGGCCGGAACCCTGGAAGCGGGGTTGCCCATGCTCTTTCTGCAACCCAATCTCCGCAACACCATCGGCCTGCTTTTCCTGAATAAATTCGTAATCATGATCCTTTTTTTGACCTGGGCTGTCTTTGCCAGTCGGCCCTTCTGCCGGACAGTTTGCCCCTTGGGCGCTTTTTACGCACTCTTCAGCAGGGTCCGACTGATCAAACTGCACCTTGACGAAGCCAGATGCACCAATTGCAAAGCCTGCCACCATGTCTGCCCAATGGGAGTCAAATTCAATGAATCTCCGGACGACCCGGAGTGCATCACCTGCCTGGCCTGCATGAACAAGGCCTGCCAGTTCGACGCCATCTCTCTGGAAATCGGCGGCATTCCCTTGACCGTTCCGAGCAAGGATCTGTCCCCAGCCAGTAAATCGTAACCCCACACAGCGCAAGGAGGTTTTTCATGATCCGGCGACTCTGTTTCGGACTCGTTTTTCTTTTAATTTTCACTACAGTTGCCCACGCGGAAATGGTGAGCATCAATCGCGCCAAGGCAACGATGCGTTCCGGACCTGGAACCACATACCCAATCAAGTGGGAATTGGGCGTAGGATACCCCCTGCAGGTGGTCAGCCGCAAAGGCAACTGGATCGAGGTGACCGACTATGAATCGGACACAGGCTGGATATACAAAAAACTGGTTGCCAAAACCCCTTACATGATTGTCAAGTCTGAAAAAGCCATTATCCGAAAGGGCCCGGGAGAAAACCAGCGCATCGTGGGCAACGCCACCCGGGGCGTGGTCCTGCGGACCATCAAACATAAGAAGGATTGGGTTCAGGTCCGGCATGAATCCGGCCTCTCCGGCTGGCTCCAACGCGACGCGCTCTGGGGCTGGTAACCCAGCTTGAAACTTCGACATCTCCGGCCTGCGGCCGGGGCAACTCCACCCGTTCACAAAGGGATGAACATGAAGATCTTTCGCACCAAGACCACCGCCTCCGAGGATTGCGAGCATACCGGCCTCAAAAAATGCCTCACCGCCTTTGATCTCACCTTTCTCGGGATCGGCGCCATCATCGGCACCGGAATCTTCGTGCTCACCGGCATCGCCGCCGCCACCCAGGCAGGCCCAGCCGTGGTGCTCTCCTTTGTCATCGCCGGAATCGCCTGCGCCTTCGCGGCCCTGGCCTATGCCGAACTGGCCGCCGCCGTGGGCGGCTGCGGCAGCGCCTACGGTTACAGTTATGTAGCCTTCGGCGAACTGATCGCCTGGATCATCGGCTGGGACCTGATTCTCGAATACGGGGTGGCCACCGCCGCCGTAGCCACCGGCTGGGCCGGATATTTCAACAACGCCCTCACCGCCGTCGGCCTCGCCTTGCCGGAAGCTCTGACCAAGGCCCCTTCCCTGGGCGGCATCATCAATCTGCCGGCCGCCGGTATCGTCCTCATCCTGATGGTCCTGCTGATGCTGGGCATGCGGGAGAGCGCCCGCACCAACATGGTGATGGTCTTTGTCAAACTCTTGACCATCGCGGTCTTCATCGGAGTGGCGGTGTTTCACGTTAATCCGGAAAACTGGAGCCCGTTCATGCCGTTCGGCTGGAGCAGCCAGAGCCCGGACGGCAAACCCGTCGGGGTGCTGGCCGGTGCGGCCATAGTCTTCTTCGCCTATATAGGCTTCGACGCCGTTTCCACCGCCGCCGAAGAGGCAAAAAATCCGCAACGGGATGTGCCCTTCGGCATCATCTTTTCCCTGGCCTTTTGCACCGTCATCTACATCATGGTCTCCGGCCTGCTCACCGGAATGGTCCCGTACACCCAGTTGAACGTGCCTTCGCCCGTGGCCCACTCCCTCCAGCTGATCGGAGTCAACTGGGCCTCGGCCCTGGTGGCCACCGGCGTCATCGCCGGATTAACCACGGTCATGCTCGTCCTCTATTACGGACTGACCAGGGTCTTCTTTGCCATGTCCCGGGACGGGTTGCTCTCGCCGTTCTTCGCGAAGATTCATCCCAAAACCCACACCCCGGTGCGGGTCATCGGAATCTGCGGCCTGATCATCTCCCTGATCGCCGGCTTCATACCCTTGGGCGAACTGGCCGAGCTGGTCAACATCGGCACCCTGGCCGCCTTTGTTCTGGTCTGCCTGGGGGTGGTCGTCCTGCGCATCAAACAACCAACGCTGCATCGTCCTTTCAAGAATCCGCTCAACCCGGTGTTCCCCCTGCTCGGCGCCTTCTCCTGCAGCGTTCTCATGGCTTTTCTCCCTTGGCTCACCTGGGTTCGCTTCGCAATCTGGCTGGCGATCGGGGTGATCGTCTATTTCTCCTACTCAATCCGGCACAGCAAGCTGGAAAACAATGAAGGCTGATTGCGCAATCCCGCCACTGGATCCGCCAAGAACCACGGCGGCTCGCCAATCCTCGGCAACGCACAATAACACTGCAAATATTTCCATGAAAATCAAGCGTAAGAAAAACAGGACGAAACGATGAGAGCGTTGCTGGTAATTATGAGTTTGATCTATGTGTTCCCCGCATTCTCGCAGGCACAGGCTCAAACCAAGAGCAGCCCCCCAGTAAGCGCAGAGACCAAAGGAACAGTCCAGACTATCCGTCAGCTCGAAGCTACCTTACAAGAACACCAGCAGGCAATCGAACTTGAGAAGAAAGCAACCGAGAAAAAAATTGCCCGCCTTTCCCCCCAAAAAAAGAAGTCTGCCCGGACAACTCGAGAGAAACTGAAAAACAGGCTGAAAACGCTGGAAGCAGTGCTGAAATCAATAAAACGCGACAAAAAGATATTAGCCGCCACCCTAAAAGAGTATCAGCCGAAATTCGGTTCTCTCGCCGGTATCCATGCACAAGGAAAAGAACTTGGAAAACAACCCGTTCCCCAGCGCGACATTATCGCCATTGAAACATCGGAACCAGCGAAAAATGCCATAATGGCCGAGATCTTGGACAATAAAGACGATATGCGCTTAATGCAACTCGTCAACATACTAATAACCCATACGAAAACCATGGATGAGTCGGAAAAAGAATACTGGAGAAACCTGCCTCCATCCATACCGTTTGAACATCGCTTCAGACTTCTCGATATCCTGGCAACCGAGCGCCAAAAGCTGGCAGCCCTCGAAAGAATCTGCAACTCAGATATTCAGCAGCTGAACAAACATCATTTGGCAGAATGGAAAAAGATTCGCACAAAAAACGCCGCAGAAACAAAAAGCCCTCCCCGTAAACCCAGGAAGCATCCTTCTTGATTCCGAATGATAAGGTAGTCCTCGGTTGACGGACCCCACTTGAAACGGGGCCCATTTCCCCGAGACAAAAAATTATAATTCCTGTTGAGCCAAGGCCATGGCTCCACAAATCCCGGCGTCATCCCCAAGGAGCGGCGGCACGATAAAACTTCCGACCTCCTCTTTCAGGGCCGGAGAAACGATGTATTCATGCAATGCCAGCTGCACCTTCTCGCGGATCATCTGAAAAAACCGCTCCGACCCAAGCCGCCCGGCCTTCCTGACGCTCCCTCCGATGATCACCCGACGAGGGGATAATACGCAGACTATGTTGGCAATCGCTGAGGCAATATAGTGCGTCTCCATTGCCCAGGATTCATGCTCCGGCGGCAGAAGCTCCGCCGGTATCCCCGACCGCGCCGAGAGTGCCGGACCGGAACACAATCCTTCCCAGCAGGCACCATGAAATGGACACACTCCGGCAAACCTGTCACCAGGGATGCGGGGGAGGAGCATGTGGCCCATCTCGGGGTGGACAAGGCCGTGCAAAAGCCGCCCCCCCACCATCCCACCCGCTCCGATGCCTGTCCCGATTGTCACATAGACAAAGTCTTGCAAGCCGGCGCCGTTACCCCAGTAATACTCACCGAGTGCGGCGGCATTCACATCCGTGTCAAAGGCCACGGGAATGTCCGCGAATATCTTTTTTACTGCGCCATGGATGTCGGTATTCCTCCAACCGGATTTTGGCGTCGAGGTGATATATCCGTAGGTCGGCGAATCCTTGTGGAGATCTACCGGGCCGAACGACCCGATCCCGATGGCCTGGAGCGTCCCACGCTCACGCTGTTGCTCAACGAGCCAATTCGTGACCTCGGCCAGAACTTGCTCGGGGTTATCTCCCGAAGAAAACTCCGTTCGATGCAGATCTTGCGGACACGTTCCGACAGCGCACACGAATTTGGTGCCGCCGGCTTCAATTCCTCCCACCAGCGCATCCTTGCGTTTCTTGTTCATGGGTTGCCTCTCTGGGGTGCCTCATTGACCGGGAAGAAAAACGGAGAGATCAGCCCTATTCCCTTTGCTGAATCGACTTTTCCGGCCCGGAGTCCTTTTCTTGCTCATCGCTTATTACCAGTGGGGCTGGTTTCCTATCCTGTAGTTTACCACTTCCAACGTGTCGCTTATTACGACAAAAGCAGCAGGATCAATATCTTCGACGAGTCTTTTCAATGGACCAATTTCGGTAAACGCAATTACGGCGTACAAAATATGCTCATCGTTTCTGGCATACCCCCCTTTCCCTTGGATAATAGTAACCCCACGCCTTATGTCCTTCAAAATTTCTTCCGATATTTGTTCCCATTTGGACGAAATGATGAATACCGCCTTCCGCTGGCTGAGACCGGTAACAACGAGATTTACCACCTTGGAGCCGACAAAAAGGACAATCAAAGTGTAAAGGACTGCTTCTATTGAATAATATATTGACACCAAAAGTAAGACCAGGGCATTAACCGCCAAAATTGTATTGCCGATACTTACTGAAAATCTCTTCAGCAGCATGACCGAGAGAATATCCGTACCACCTTGCGACCCGGAAGATCTTAAGCAAAGTCCCGCCCCTGCCCCAAGAATCAAACCGGCCAGGAGGGCATTGAGCATTTTGTCTTCCAGGTTGATGCTGACATGAACAACTGCAAGAGAGAGCGTTAAAGTAAAGGCGCCGAACATGCTGTAAAAAAAGAAACGTCGTCCAACCGCCATCCAAGCCAGGGAAAACAACGGCACATTAAGAATTAAATAAATCCATCCCAGGGGAACCGTTGGGATGAATTTATGAATAACCAGAGAAATCCCGGTAATGCCGCCGGCAACAAAATTCTGTCGGGCCAAGATCCCGTTTATAGCAACGGCGCAAAGAACACTGCCAATGGAAATCAAAAGCACATCCCGCAATACTTGTTGTGGAGAGATGAATAGCGTCTGGGGTTTATTTTTCACATGCACAATAGTTTCCCACCAATAATTACTGGTCTGAATTTTGAAAATTTGGCTGAAGCATAGCAACGCGCACAAGATGTCGAGCTAACTACAGCCCCGCTTTTGACGCCTGGTTAGAGCGGTAGGGACACACCCTTGGCTTATGCACTCCGAATCCGGCTGTTCCATGCCTCGGTTTTATCACCTTGTCAAAGCGGCCCAACGTCACCAAGATTGTCCGGTGAAGTTCTTCCGCCGCCCGGTGGTATCGCAAAATATTTGGGTCAAATATCCGCAGATGGCAAGGGTATTGATACCCTTGGCCTTGGTTTGTTTATTCTCACGATAAGATGGATTCGGGAGAGTCCAATATCTGCAACTCCCTTTGCCAGGATCATTGTCGTGATAGCGCAGTCCAAGCCTTGTCCGGCTCTATCGGACCGGAGAACGACACGAAAGTCGGCCTCAGCCGCTCCGGTTTTGAAGAGAATCGTAAACGCGATAAGCCATCGTCAAAAAACAACATGGCTGTTTCAGGGAGCCGGATGGCATAAGGAACCGTACAGTAAGGCAACATAACTGGCCATGTTGTTTCTAAACGGCTCCTAAGTTCTCCTGCCAGTTCAATGAAAAAGCACCGGGTATCCGGCTTATACCGATATTCACTGAGCAGGCCTTTGCTTCTCAGCGCGTAATGCAATTCTTTCAATTCATTAAGGAAACCGAGGCCAATTCCCTGTGACGCCCAGATCCTCGGGAATGAAATTGCTGAGTTGTATGGACTACACCAAGCGCTATTTCAATACGGAGACAATGGAACTCTTGGACAACCAGGCGGGCTGTGAAAAAAACAACCCGCCCGGACTTCTTGCTTAATATCGGCCGAACTCTTTATCATCCAAGGCAATGATGCTGCTCGGCTTTACCTGGGCCGCACCGCGACTTGGTCCCCCGCCCCAATCGCCTTCGCCGTATTCAAGCTGCGGCCTGGGGGCTTGCTGCTGCGGCAGCGAGGCGAACTGTTGACGCTCGGCAGCCATTTTCAGTTTAAACCGTGCCAGCATTTGCCGCAA